>DATAXP010000147.1:0-44187 GCA_036272935.1 Pirellulales bacterium
CCTCCGAAAAACACTCGACCAGTGACAGCACGCGCTGCGCCATGCGACCGACCTCCGTGAGAGAATACAATGCCTCCAGCCACGGACAATCTTTCGCTGCTAGCCTTCACTCCGGCAAGCACACTGCGAACAATCCTCTTCTACGAACAACGTGCGTTTGCCCTGTGGGGCCCCCCAGGAACCAAAAAATAAACTCGGCGAGTTTTTTGCTCAGGAGATTAAGTGAGAAACAGGCGTTGATTGCTCCCGCGGCCGCGCGTCGTACAATCCTCCTTTCGCACCGAGCGCGGAAGAGCCACGGCGATTGTATGCCCCACGACCTCAACGATGCCCAACGTGCCGCCGTCACCACGCGCAGCGGTCCCTTGCTGGTGCTAGCCGGCGCGGGGACTGGCAAGACGCGAGTGGTCACGTTCCGCATCGCCGAGTTGATCCGGCACGGCACGCGCCCGGATCGCATCCTGGGGGTCACTTTTACTAACAAGGCGGCGGCCGAGATGCAGTCGCGAGCCGCCGAGCTGCTCGGCAAGCGGCTGCCCGCGAAGCCTGAGATTTCGACGTTCCATTCGCTGTGCGTGCGTATTCTGCGGCGGAACATTCGGCGGCTGGGGTATCCCGAGACGTTCACGATCTACGATCGCTCGGACCAAGAGGCGGCGGCCCGTGGCGTGCTGCGCGAGCTCAAGGTGCCGGGCGAGGCGCTGCGGCCCGGCGATATGCTGGCACTGGTGAGCCGGTGGAAGAGCGCGTCGATCGGCCCGCAACAGGCCACGAAGGAGGCACGCACCGATAAGGAGCACCTGGCCTCGATGGCCTATCGCCGGTACGAACAGGCACTCAAGAATGCCGCCGCGCTCGACTTCGACGACCTGCTGCTGAAAACCGAGGAGCTGCTGCACCGCTTTGCCGAGGCACGCGAGGCCGAGGCGGCACGGTTCGATCACGTCCTGGTCGACGAGTACCAGGACACGAACGGCTCGCAGTACCGGATCATTCGGGCGCTGGCCGAGAAGCATCGCAACCTGTGCGTGGTCGGCGACGACGATCAGTCGATCTACGGTTGGCGCGGCGCCGAGGTGCGGCACATCTTGCGCTTCAAGGACGATTGGCCAGAAGCCAAGATCGTGCGTCTCGAGGAAAACTATCGTTCGACCGATGCGATCCTGGCGCTAGCAAACCGGCTGATCCGCTTCAACCGCCAGCGGCACGAGAAGGTGCTGCGCGCGTCGCGCATCGGCGGAGAGAAGCCGCGGATTGTGCAGTATCCCGACGAAGCGACCGAGGCGCAGCAGGTGGTGGGGGAGATCAACGGTTTGATTTTCAACCGGCGCGTGCAGCCGCGCGACGTGGCGATCCTGTTCCGCACCAACGAGCAGCCGCGAGCGTTCGAGGCCGAGCTGCGGCGGCTCAAACTGCCGTACACGCTCATTGGCGGGATGAGCTTTTACGATCGCAAGGAAGTGCGCGACGTGCTGGCCTACGTGAAGCTGCTGGCTCAGCCGGACGATGAAGTCGCGCTGCTGCGCGTGGTAAACACCCCGCCCAGAGGCATTGGCCCACGGGCCGTCGAGCTGCTGATGGCCCATGCCGTCGAGCGGGGCGAGCGGGTTTGGAACACGCTGCCGGGCGTCTCCACGATCGAACGGCTTCCGCCGGCGGCGCGCGAGGGGTTGCAAAAGCTCCAGAGGCTCGTCGAGGAGTATCGCCGCCGCGCCGAGCGCGAACCGCTGGTCGACGTGGTCGCGAGCCTGGTGCATTCAATCGGCTATCAGCAAGAGATCGACCGGCTGTACAAAGAGCCGAACGAACGCAGCGCGCGGTGGAACAGTGTGGAGGAAGTAATCAATGCCCTGGGCCAGTACCAGCAGCGCGCCAAGCAGCCGACGTTGAAGGGCTTTTTGGACGAGATCGCCCTGGGCAACCGCGACGAGGAGAACGACAAGGAATCGAAGCTGGCCCGCAATGCCATCGTGCTGATGACGCTGCACGCGGCGAAGGGGCTCGAGTTCCCGCATGTCTATATGATCGGTATGGAAGAGGGGCTGTTGCCGCATCACCGATCGGTCGCAGCAGACGACACGGCCATCGACGAGGAGCGGCGGCTGTGCTACGTCGGCATCACCCGGGCGCGCGACCGGCTGACGATGTCGCTGGCCCTGAGCCGGCACAAATGGGGCAAGCCGCGGCCGACGCAGCCGAGCCGGTTCCTATTCGAGTTGCACGGCAACGCCGATTCGCCGCAAGCCGTTGCCGCACGAAAGCAAGCAGTGCCATCCGCCAAAGGTCCGAAAGCAGGGACCGCGAAACGAGCTCGCCGATAGCATGGCCGCTGGCAAGGTTAAGTGTCAGCGATGGAACCGGTGAAGCTCTGTAGGCTCGAGGTGTTGGCAACTGCGCGCTAGCGCGCGCTCGTTGCAAGCGCGTTCGGCAGCGCTTCGCGATCGATTGCCTGCGCTGCGCGGCTCGGCCAGTAGGCGCTCACCAAGATTGCGCACGCCATGGCGATCATCACCAAGGGGCCGATGATGCAGCCGATGCTCACGTCGTCGCGGACGCACATGAAGCCTTTTGGCACGAGCATCAACGCAAAGCCAAGCGTGTAAAGCAGCGCGGCGCGGCGCGGCAGATACGAGTTCATGAAAAGCGCCAGCGGCAGGTACAGAAGGACGAGCTTGTAATCGAAAGAGACTTTCGGCACAAGAACGATGGCAAAAGTGATCAACGCGCAACTCTCCCACGACTTCAGTCGGCATCGCAGGTGAGCGGCCAGCAGCAACCCCAAGGTCGCGAGGCTGAAGAGCAGGTTGAGTCGGTTGAACACTGCAATCGGTTCCTCGCGCGCACCGAGCAAGAAGCCGCAGGAGCGCAGCATGCCGTGGAAACTCGATCCGTGCTGAACGACGTGCGTGCCCGTGTCGGCACTCGCGTCGCACGTACGCAGTACCCCCAGCATGTCACGCGCGTTGGCCACGATCCCGCCGTCGAACACCGCGAGGCTCGAAACGCTCAGCAGCAGCGTCAGCACGCAGCAGCCGGCAAACGCCTGGTACTGGCGTCGGGCCAGGTACATCAGGGCGAACAGGCCCGGATAAAGCTTCATGGCCGCGGCGCACGACAACGCAACGACCGACCAGCCGACCTTGCCGCGTTGCATGCAGGCAACGAACGCCGCGATAAGCAAGAACAGCAGCCCCTCGATGTTGCCGCGGTCAACAACCATCTGCACCGGGTAACTCATCACGCACAGCACGAAGACGTTCTTCAGGTTGTCCAGGCGATCGTCGACGCGCAAGGTCCACGCCAGATAAGCGCTAATGCCGACGAGCGTACCGATGAGAAACAGCGGGAGCGCCGCGTTGTACGGAATTGCGGCGAGCGGTTTGAACAAGATGTGCGTGAATGGGAAATAGTTGCTGGGCACGACGACCGAGCTGGGGCGATACGGGTTGGGGTCGTGCGACTGGGCCCAGGTGACATAGAAATCGCCGAAGTAATGATTCTCGGTGCCGCCGGCAAAAGCGTCGAACCGATCGTGTGGCTTGCACAGCCATGTCGTCGCCGGATAAGGCAAGTTGCCATAGCCGGCGCGGCAATAATGGATGCACACCGACGAGCCGAAACCGATGAGCACGATCAGCGTCAGCAGCTTCAACCGCTCACTCTTCGACATGTGCAACCTTTCCTCTCCGACGCGACCCGCGCCGGTCGATAATGCTACGCCGATTTTCTCAGCGCAAGCTGGCATGACGGCTCTTCCTCGGCAGCGTTGAGTAGTTCCGTGTCGATCACCACCTGCGGTCGCGGCGAGACCTGTTCGAACACGCGCCACAAGTATTCGCCGATAATGGCGAGCATGGCAATCATCACACTCAGCAGGCAACTCAGCAGCACGATGAGCGTCGCGAAGCCTGGCACGGGCCGATTGCCAGCCAGGGCATTCACGCCAACGGACAGCCCGTAGCAGCCGCTCAGCGTCGCCATGCCCAAGCCAATCATGGCGACCAGTCGCAGCGGAAATGGCGAGAAGCCGAGAAACGAATCACTAAACAACTTCAGTTTTTTGAGCAGCGTCCAACGCGAGCGCCCATGCTTGCGTTGCCGACGATCGTAAAGAATCGTCTGACATTCGAACCCGAGGCTGTAGGCGTAGATCGTGGGATGGACGTTTTTGCCGCTGGCCAGCATGTGCGGCAGCATACTGCGGTCCATCAACGCCATGTCGAAGCCGGTTGATGGGTAATCGGCAACCACCAGCTTCCTCAGCAATTGGTAGTAGAGCCAGGCCAGCGTCTTGGTCAACGGAGGGTCTTGTCGGCTGCGACGAACGCAAATCACGAAGCGCGTCCCGCGCAGCCAATGGTCCACCATTTCCAGCACCAGTGTCGGGGGATCCTGCAGGTCGGCGGCAATCACGACGAAGCAATCCCCGCTGACGTATCGCATGCCGGTCCCTGATGCCAACACCGCGCCGAAGTTGCGCGTCAAGCGGATCAGCTTCGTCGCGGGGCGCCGACGCCTGATGTTCAGCAGCTCGACAAACGAGCCGTCGCGCGAGCCGTCGTCGACGAAGATCAGCTCCATCGCCATGCCACGATCGCGCAGACCCGCTTCGACGCGCTCGAGCTCGTCAAACAGCGGCGGCAACGATTGCTCATTGTAATACACAGGCACGATGATTGAGAGCTTCTTCACGGTATCACGTTGTTGGTTGGAGGATCCAACGCCTCGGCTTAGGCGGCGCGGCGGGCCGCGCGTCGCAAGCCACGGCCGAATTCTGGTCGCTCGATCGCGCGACACGCGTCGATCACCTTGTCGATTTGCGAATCGCTAAGGTTCGGGTACATCGGCAGGCTGAGCACTTCCTGCGGCAACTGTTCGGCGACTGGCAGCGCACCGTGCGCCAATCCGAGATGGGCATAGGCCGGCTGATGGTGCGGAGGCGTTGGGTAATGAATGAGCGTCTCGACGCCGCGCTGCGCCAAGGTCAGCCGCAGGGCATCGCGCGCCGCGCTACGCACGACGAACACATGCCATACCGGCACGCACTCGGACGCCACGGAAGGCAAAACAAGTTCGGTTTCGGCCAAGCCCGCCCGGTAGCGCTCGGCGATCACACGCCGGCGATCGTTCCAGGTGTCGAGATACCTCAGCTTTACGCGGAGCACCGCGGCCTGGATTTCGTCCAGCCGCGTGTTGAAGCCGGCGAGAGCGTGCTCGTACTTCTTCATGGAACCGTAGTTTCTCAACAGGCGTAATGTTGTGTCGAGACATGGATCGTTGGTTGTGATCGCACCACCATCGCCGAGAGCGCCGAGATTCTTGCCGGGATAGAAGCTGAATGCCGCGGCATCGCCCAGGGTTCCCGCGCGGACGCCGCGGTAGGTCGCCCCGTGGGCTTGCGCGGCATCCTCGATCAGCTTGAGGCCGTGGCGGTCGGCGATCGCGCGGATCGGTTCCATGGCGGCGGTCTGGCCGTAAAGATGCACGGCGATGATCGCCCGTGTGCGCGGGGTGATGGCACGCTTGAGAAGCATCGGATCGAGATTGAATGTGGCTGGGTCGGGATCCACGGGGACGGGGGTTGCCCCGGTGTACGTGACGGCCAGCCAAGTGGCAATGAACGTGTTGGCCGGCACGAGCACTTCGTCACCGGGACCGAAGCCGTAGGCCCGCAATATCAGATGGATGGCATCGAGCCCATTGCCGACGCCTATGCAGTGTCGCGCGCCACAATACGCCGCGAACTCTTGTTCAAACGCCAATTGTTCCGCGCCCTGGATGTACCACCCGGAGTCGACCACTCGGGCGATCGCCGCGTGCAGCTCGGCATGAATCGAGTCGTGCAGACCCTTCAAGTCGAGAAAAGCGATCTTCATGCGTGGTGCCTTCCGTGTTCGCTGCGCCGATCGCAGCGTCCGCAGCGTCAACCGGCGCGACGGAGCTTGCCTCGGCTCGCCGACCGCGTGCGGCTGCCGGCCGTGCCTAGTTTTCTGAAACGCAGGAAATCATCGTAATCGCGCAGGTAATCGGCTTCGTCGTAGCGCTCCGACGCCAGCACCATGCACACCGATCCGGAGGAGAAGTTGTCCAACTCACGCCAGATCAGCGGCGGAATGTAGAGTCCCATGTACGAGCGATTGAGATGGAAACGGCGCTTCTCGCTGCCATCGTCCAGCGTAACGTCGAAGCTTCCGGCCATTGCCACCATGAGCTGATGCAATGCCTTGTGGGCATGACCGCCGCGCACGGCGCCCCCCGGCACGTCGTACAGATAGTAGGCGCGTTCGATCGAAAAAGGGATGTGTCGATCCGACTCGATAAACGTCAGGTTTCCGCGGCTGTCCTGCACCCGCGGCAGCTCAATCAGCCGGCAGTTCGAAACGCCCATCATGGCTCCTGAAGCGCAGGCTTTTTTAGGCACACTTCACCGCGCCGCCCTGCGCCGTGGTGGCGACCTCGTAAAACTCATGGACGACGCCGCCGGCGCCGAACTCGCGTTTGAATTGGTACAGCGATTGGTTTAGCACACGGCCCTGGTTTTCATTGCTGTTGCCGAAATCGAAGTAGCGCTTGCCGGCGCTTTCCGCGCGGTCGATGACGTATTCAAACAGCAGGTCAAGCGCTCCCGCCGCGTTGCCCGCCTCGGACGACGTAATGTACTGGGCATGCATCACCGGACCGCAGTCGAATAGCACAACCGCTCCCACGACTTCGCCACTGAGCAGCGCCGAGACGAATGTGATCTCGTCGGGGAACCATTGCCGCAATTGCTCGATCTCGTCGAGGGTGTGAACCGGCTTGACGCCATGGCGATGGCGCAGCCGTTCTTCGAGCACGCACCAAATGGCGGCGGCGTGGCGAGGCCCTTCGTCAATGGTCACGCCGGCACGGGCCGCCTTCTTTATGCCGCGCCTGCGCCGCGAGCTGACCGCTCCACGCTGCTCCAGCGCGATGGTCGCCGTCAGATCGCAGCGGAAGCGGGCGGCTCCCAGCCGCAGCAAAGCGTAAAGGTCATCCTGCATCGCGACGCGGTGGTAAATATGGGGCACGGCCTTGTACACCACGCGGCGAAAGCCCAGCGTCCCGTAATAGTCGACAATCTGCGCCAAGGCGTCGATCAGCCGCCCGCCATACAGGCTCGGCGCGCAGAGCAGGCCGCCGTAGGTGATCCCCGGATGGCTACATACGGTCGTTGGATCGTCGGGTTGGACGGCGGCCGGCAGCGCAGCCAACCAATCACGTCCATCCTCGACGACGACCGACCGGTCGCGAAACCGATCGCCGTGATACGCCAGGAATCGGCGTCGATGCAGAAAGGTCGCTTGGGCCGCCCGGCCGCAAAAGGCGTCCCAGGCAGCGGCATCGTCGGGAGTGTAAGGGCGCACTTTCATCGGCTACTCGTCGTCCAACACCGCGGCCGCGAATCCGTATTTGCCAAACTCGTTGCCGTTGTAAAACACATAGAGCCGGCCGCCGATTTCGATCGGAGCCGCGTACATGATCGCTTGTGAATCGAAACCGTCGGACGACACGTCCAATTGGAGGTGGTCGTCTCTGCGGATCCAACCGTGGCCGTCGGGCGATTCGGCGTAGCCGAGACGGTACCCAGCCGAGGAGATGCGTCGCACGGAATAGAACATACGATACGTTCCGTCGGCTTTGCGCAGCACCGCGGGTCGGCCGAAGCCGTGCTCATCGGGCTGCGTGACGGCGATTTGTAGGGCGCCTTCCGTGGGCCAGGCGACGCCGTCGGCCGATTCGGCATAGCGAATGTCGTAGACCGGCACGCTCTTGCCAGCGACGGTGGTCCAGGCGCTGCCGCCGACATACCATAGTCGGAACTTGTCGCCGTCGCGAACGCAGTACGGGCCGGCACGGAAATACAGCTCAGCCGTCGACCGCTCGAGCAGCGGCGTTTGTGTCCAGCGGCGGAAGCTGTTGCCACCGTCGTCGCTGGTCGCCAACCCGGTCAACAGGCGGTAACGGATCTTCGTGCCGAGCTCGAACCCGACGTAGTACATGAGCACGCGGTTGCCGCCGACCGCTACGACGGAACATGGCAACACACCGTTTTCGTCGAACGTGCCCGGCGCGCCCACGTCGAGCAGCGGCTCGGGCGCTACGCCCAGAACGGTGAGCCGGGCATCGGCCGCGAGGTCGACATAGCCGGGACGTCCGATGCCTGCGGCATCGCAGCAGGTGATGTACACACGGACGACGCGGTCGTTGAGTCGCACCGGCGTGGGGATCATGGCGTGCGACTTCGCCCAGGCCCGTGTCCCGTCAGGCCGATAGACCAGCCCTAGTCGCTTCCAGCGCATGGTCATTCTTTTACCTTGAAGAAGCGTAGTGCTGAGACGCGCGACGCTTCAGCGCTCGGCGCGCCGTACAGTTCGCCGGGCTGCGTGTTCTTGGAGATCGTCGCCGCCGGGGCGATCCAGTTGTCCTTGGCGATGGCGACGTTGTTGGCCACCGTGCTGTTCACGCCGAGGAAGCTATTCTCACCGATCTCGCAGAAACCTGAGATGACGACGTGCGACGAGATGAAGCAGTTGGCGCGGATGGTGGAATGATGGCCAACGTGGTTGCCGCTCCACAGCACGACGTTCTCTCCCAGCTTGACGAACGGCTGAATGGTGTTGTCTTCGAAGACAAAACAGTGCTCACCGAGCTCGACGTTATGCCAAACCGATGCGCGCGAGCTGACGTAGCCCGCCGGCCGAAACCCTTGCTGCTTCGCCGCTTCGAAGAGACGCGTGCGCAGACGGTTTAGCTGCGTGTAGACGATCGCCGCATAGAATTCGACGTCGCGCGGCGTGAACCACTGGCCTAGTGTCTCGAACGGCACCACCGGCAGGCCGAACAGCCGTTCGCGCTTCAGGAACGGCGTTTCGACGGAAAACCCCACCACTTCGTACGGAGAATCGTGCGTGAAATACTCGTAGGCCACTTCGGCAAACGCGCTGTCGCCAAGGATGACAAGTTGCTTGGTCTTCTCCATGGCGTAGCCTCAAGGGCGAACAATAAGAATGTCTTCGCGGCGGTTGGCCATCGGGAGTGACGGGTGTTGTGGAACAACGTACGCGTCGAATCCCGCAGCACGTGCGCGCTGGACGAGCGACACAACCACCGCATCGTCGAGCTGGTCGTGCTCAATGCAATTGAAATCGACGGTCGGCTTCGCGTCGGTGTTCATGAATTGCTGATGAAACCGCGTCCCCGCGGCGCTGGCGAAGAATCGCTTCCGCTTCGAGTTGTTCGGGATATCGCCCAACAGTAACTGCCCTCCCGCAGCCAATAGCGCCAGCAGCGAATCGATGAAGCGGAAGAACGGCACTTCAACGAACGCATAGTGCAGGACGC
Source organism: Pirellulales bacterium (assembly GCA_036272935.1). GTDB lineage: Bacteria > Planctomycetota > Planctomycetia > Pirellulales > PNKZ01 > DATAXP01. The sequence goes on from DATAXP010000147.1 coordinate 9,364, forward strand.
TGTAACAGAGAATGACATCGAATTGCTGCTGATGGTCGCGGATGAACGAAGCGCAATTGGGAAACTGGGCGGCCAACTTGTGCACAGCGGCGCGATCGGGCAGGTGCGCAAGCATTTCCGCACCGTCGACCAGATGCAGCTGATGCTCGTGGGCCGCGCAGTGGTCGATCAGCAAGACCGGCAGATCGCTGCTTCCGGGGCCGACGTCGAGCACCTGTTTGCCTCGCGCGTCGAGCAGGGTGAGCTTACCGCGAATGTCGGCGAAGATGGCGGGCTCGCGCCCTTGGCGATACTCGTCGGGAAAGCCGATGCGCTGATATTTCGAGCACGCCGGGTCGCGGGCCCAACGGCAAAAATCCTCGAAGCCGATGTTGGCAAATGGATTGGTGATCGGCATGGTGCCAGCTCATGACGGCGGCGCGACGATCGACGTGACAACGCCGCCGCGCCCGGTACTTCCAGCGGAAACGGGAGGCGGATCGTAGGGATTTGCGCTGTTTGGGGCAAGATTGATAATCCCTGTTGCCCTTCGGTCCTTACCACGCCCGCGATATGGCGGCAATTCATTTGACGCTCGTTTCACGCACTAGCTATCATTTCGTGCAGTTGGCGGGCGGTTCTCGATCGCGAACTTCCGTCCAAGGGAGCCACGGCCATGTTGCGGATCTATGGCGAGTCGACGTCGCGCTACTGCGACCGGCTGTCGCGTCGCAATTTTCTAGAAATCGGCGTCGCGGGAATGGCCTCGCTGGGGCTGGCCGACGTGTTGCGCAGCAAGGCGAGCGCGGTCGAGTCGGGCCACCCGGCCGGCAATGCAGCGTCCCGCGACACTTCGGTGATCCTGATCTGGCTCGACGGCGGCCCCAGCCATATGGACACCTACGATATGAAGCCCGCCGCCCCAGCCGAGTATCGCGGCCTGTGGCGCCCGATTCCGACGAACGTTGCGGGGATCGAGATCAGCGAGATGTTGCCGTTGCAGGCAAAGCTCGCCGATAAGTTCTCGATCATCCGCTCGCTGCACCACGACAACGGCGATCATTACACCGCCGCCCATTGGATGCTCACCGGCCACGACGGCCCCAACGGGTCCGACACCGGCGGCCGAAATCCGTACATCGGCGCGATCGCCACGCGCTCGGTCGGCTCGCGCCGACCCGGCATCCCGGCCAACGTCGCGCTGCCGATGGCGATGAGCATCGGGCTGCGCCCCGGATACATGGGGGGCAGCTTTCTCGGCAGCGAGTTCGATCCGTTCGAGAGCGGCGGCGACCCGAATGCCAACGGCTTCCAGGTTCAGAATCTCGCGCCGACGCAAGGGCTGTCGATCGAGCGGCTTTCGGATCGTCGCACGCTCTTGGGCGATCTCGATCAGCTCCGCCGGGTCATCGATCGCAGCGGCTCGCTCGAGGCGATGGACAAATTCCAGCAGCGGGCCTACGACCTGGTGCTCGGCCAGCAGGCGGCGAAGGTATTCGATCTGTCGACGGAAGACGCCAAGCTGCGCGACCGTTATGGCCGCAACACCTGGGGCCAGAGCACGCTGCTGGCCCGCCGGCTTGTCGAGGCCGGCAGCACGTTCGTCACGGTGCATACCGGCGGCTGGGACCATCACTGGAATCTGCAATCGTCGCTCGATAGCTTCCTGCCGCGCATCGATCAGATGGTGTCGGCCCTTTTCGAGGACCTGCACCAGCGCGGCCTCAACGAGAAGGTGCTGGTGGTAATGTGCGGCGAGTTCGGCCGCACGCCGAAAATGAACGACGGCGGCAACGGCGGCGCGCCGATGAGCATGGGCACGCCCGGACGCGATCACTGGGGCAACGCAATGTGCTGCCTGCTGGGAGGCGGCGGCGTGCGCGGCGGTCAGGTGGTCGGCAGCAGCGACGCCCGCGGCGAGCAGCCGAAGGACCGTCCGCTCACACCCGGCGACCTTCACGCGACGATCTTCCACGTGCTAGGGGTCGACCCGCAGACGCTGCTGGTCGATCGCTCGAACCGGCCCACGCCCGCCATCGCCCGCGGCGACGTGATCCGCGAGCTGGTGTGATTTGCGACGCCCGCCAGGCATCGATCGCAGAGAGCGCGGTATAATTTGACGACGAGGCATCGGCTTATGATCCGCCTTGCCGCCGAACAACAACGCGATGTAGCCGCAAACAACGGCCCGTCACCCCGCGCCGTCGACCCGGCAACGAGCACGGAGTACGTCTTGGTCCGCGCGGAAATCTACGAACGGCTGAAACCTTTGTTCGAGGATGATCCACCCAACGAGGTCGAGCGGACCGCCCAGTTGCATGAATTTGGCCGTCGCGCTGGATGGGAAGACGCGAGCGTGGCCGATTATGACGACCTGCGTCGGCCGTCATGAAGCTTCATCGAGGCGACATCGTCGTCATCGACTATCCCTTCAGCGATGGCATGTCGCGAACGTGTTCAGGTCCGCGCCGCCGGCGGCAGGCAGCAGTTCAGCGGGCAGAGGTCGTGGCTTGCTCCAGCCGCGCCTAAGGCAAGCCGCGGATGCCGCGCGTCGATCCGCTCCAGAATCAGCTCGCGGATCATCGCGATGAACGCTGGGTGCGTGCCGACCGTGCCGGCGCGGACCATGTTGATGCCCAGTTCCTCGCAGCGTGCGCGAGCCTCGGTGTCGAGATCGTAGATCACCTCCATGTGATCCGAGACGAAGCCGATCGGCGCGATCACCACGTCGCGCACTCCGCGACCCGCCAACTCGGCAAGGTGGTCGTTGATGTCGGGCCCCAGCCACGGCTGGCTCGGTGGCCCGCTGCGGCTTTGATACACCAAGTGCCACTGACACTGCGGCAGCGACGCCGACACCAGCCGGCATGTCTCATCCAACTGCGCCGCATAGCGGCAGTTCGCCGCCATCGACAGCGGAATGCTGTGCGCCGTGTACAGGAGGTGTAGCGCCGCGCGGCGATCGGCCGGGATTTGCTCGAACGCTGAACGGATACGGTCGACCGTCGCCTTGATGAACAACGGATGATTGTAGAATGCCCGCAGCTTGTCGACGCGCGGGGCTGCGATGCTCGTCGTCTTACTGAAGCTTTCCTGCGCCGCTTGGATGTTCTCACGATATTGTCGGCAACTGGAATACGAACTGTAGGCCGAATTGACGAACGCCAGCGCCCTGCGGCGTCCGTCGGTGGCCATCTTCGCAATCGCGTCTGGCAGCAGGGGGGGCCAGTTGCGGTTGCCCCAATAGATCGGCAATCGCGGCCCCTCGGCGGCCAGCAGTTTCTCGAGCGCCGCAATCATCGCCCGCACCTGGGCATTAATCGGGCTGACGCCGCCAAATCGCTGGTAATGCTCGGCCACCTCGAGCATCCGCTCGCGCGGCACATTGCGGCCACGGAGCACGTTCTCCAGGAATGGCATCACGTCGGCCGGGCCTTCGGGACCACCGAACGAAACGACCAGCAGCGCGTCGTACGGTTCGGTGTCGAGGGTGCTCATGCAATGTCCCGGATCATGCGCGGCGACAGGGATTAGCTATCGCCATTTTCAGTTTAGCATGCCCGCGGCCGCTTGACACACCAGCCGATTCGGTACATCGTTCGACGCGGCGGCCTTCGCATTCATGGCTGGTTCTGCATCGGCGTGGCATCAAGCGGCACTTCACTCGAACGAGCGCGGCAAGTTCTGTTGCGCTGCGCGCTATGCCGCGGCCTCGACGACCTGGCGATCGAGCATGTCGCAGCGGCGACGCACGAAGTTACCGCCCCCGCGGACCATGAGGTATTTCGCCAAGGCGATCCAGGCGACTCGGTCTACATCGTCGCCAGCGGGCAAATTCAATTGCAAATCGAGCCGGCCGATGGTCCGCCCCGGGTGCTCGATTCGCTGCGGCGGGGCGATCATTTCGGCGATATGGGAGCGCTCACCAGGCAGCCCCGCGCGATAACCGCCCTGGCCGTGATCGATTCGCTGTTGCTTCGCATCGATCTCGACACATTCGACGAGTTGCTGGTGCGGGTGCCAGGGCTGGCGGCAAACTTGAGCCGCACGCTCGTGTGGCGGCTGCACCACGAAAACACCCGCGCTCGCCGCCGACGACATCGCAGCGTGATCGGCCTGGTGAACACCGTCGCCGCGACCAGGCGGCTTGTGCCGCTACTGGCTGCGGCGTTGGTCGCACGTGGCGATTCGGTCGAGGTGATCACCGATCGCGATGAGACGTGGCCGACACAGGGGGCTTATGTCGTTGAACGGCTTAAGCTGGAATCAGCTGACGCGGTCGCCTCGCTCCGCACGCGGCTGCACGAGTTGTCGGAACGCCACGTGCGCGTGCTGCTCGATCTTTCGCCGAGCGAATCTTGCGATCGGCTCGTCGAGAAACTGACTGCTTGCGAGGAGATTTGGTGGCTTGTCGACCGTCGCGAATCTGCGGCGGCGTTCCATGAGTTGCGTCGAATCCTGGCCGCCGCGCCATCGCTGGCGCCGCGATCGACCGTGGTATGGCTACTCGGTGAGGACCAGCAGTTCGCTCCGCTGCTTCCCACCGACGTGCCGCTGGGACGCGCGAGCTTCAAGGTTCGCTTGGGCGATGGGCCGACGCGCTCGTCGCTGGCGCTCGAGCGCGGTCTGGGTCGGCTGGTACGCCACGTTCGCGGCACGCGGCTCGGCTTGGCTCTGGGAGGAGGCGGTGCGCGGGGACTGGCGCATTTGGGCGCGATCCGGGCGTTTCAGCGCGCCGGTATCGACTTCGACATGCTCGCCGGCACCAGCAGCGGCGCGCTGATGGGCTTGTCGTACGCCGCCGATTGGTCGCCTGACCGGGCGCTGGGCGAATTCAAGGCTGCGCTTACGCCGGGCTTCTGGTGGCGAATGCTGCCGGGGGCGAGCCAGTGGTTCCTGCTCGCGAAATTCCGCCGGCTGGCGTGGGAGGCGATGCTGCGAAAATATGCGGAGCACACCACGATCGAGCAGTTGCCGGTGCCATTCGCGACGGTTGCCGTCGACCTGGTCCGCGGCATCCAGGTGGTGCGCGATCGCGGCGACGCCATCCATGCCGTGCTCGAAAGCATCAACCTGCCGCTCGTGGCGCGACCGATCTTGCGCGACGGCATGGCGCTGATCGACGGCGGGGTGTTGAACAACGTGCCCGGCGACGTGCTTGCCGAGCGCGGGGCGGATTTGATCGTTGGCATCGACGTAGTCGCGCGGGTGCTCCCCACTTTTGCCGGCAACACGCCCGACACGCCCACCGCGCAGATGAAACAACCCGGGCTGCCCGCCTCGGTGCTCCGGATCGTCGAAGTGCAGGCTCACGACCTGTCGGTGCTGCGCAGCAACGCGGTTGATCTGACGATCGCGCCCGATGCCTCGGCGATCGACTTCACCGACTTCTCGCGGGCCGACGAGTTGGCCGACATCGGCGAGGCGGCGGCGGAAGAAGCGATTCCCAGGCTCAAAGAGTTGCTGGCCGAGCTTGAACGGCACGAAGACCGTTAAGCTTGCCGGACGCTGCCGCGCGGAAAAAAAACGTCGCCCGGACAGGCACTCGGGACAACGATGGCAAGTCCGGGACGACGTCGCAATGGTCAACTGGCCTGCTAATTGCTGACGCTGATGTTGTTGAAGTATTCCTCGATGTGGGCGTCGGTGCCGACCACGCCGCCGTCGCTGAGCGGATGGAACGAAACGGCCCCCGCGTAGAGCGCTTGCGGCAGCGCGGCTCCCGTGTAGTCGGTCACCTGAAACAAGACGCCAAACCGTGCATACGCGAGGTTGGGGTTCGCCGTCGGATCGTCATCGAAGTGGACCGGCGCATCATCGATCGTCTTGCCCGACATCGTGGTATAGCTACCCACGCCAAAGACGACGTAGCTCGCCCCCTGCGTGAGAGCTAAGTCAGCGATCGACTGCGTGCCGAGCATCGCCACGCTCATCCCGCTGGTCAGCGTGGTGCCGGCACCAATCGGCGTCGTGATCGCCGCACTGGTCGAGGTCGCGGCGCTATAGGTCAATGCCGGGATGGCGTTGTACGGAAAGAACGTGGGGTTGTAAACGGGCACCGACCCGGTGCCATTGGCCGCGGTCGCCGCGGCCGCGACCTGCGCCGCGTAATTGAGGCCGACGTTCGACAGCGCTGCATCGGTTCCGTCCGTCAGCGTTCCGACATACAAGTTTCCGCTCGGCGAATTGTCGAAGCCGAGCAGGTACGAAAACGTCGAAGTGCCGATAACCAGGTTGTCGAGCAGATTCGGATAGGTGTAGTACAACGCCTGGTAGGTCTGAATCGCCTTGCTCAGTTCCGCGCCGCTGGTGGCCGAGGACGAGGTATGAGCGCGGTTGAGCATGTTGGGGAACAGCGGCAGCAACATGCCGGCCAACGCAATCAGGATGACCATCACGACTACCAGTTCCATGAGGGTCAACCCGTAGCGCCTGCAGCGACGCCGCCGAATATGAGTGCTTTTCATGACAAGCTCCTGCGAACGGTGATTAAATTGCAACTACATTGCATTTGCATACCGTAGACGATTCGTCCGTCGTGTCAAGGACGAATCAGAAAAAAAGCACGGCGCGCTAGCGCTGGCTGTGGCCAGTATGGTCGTGGCCATGCATCTCGTGGTGGGACGAGGGGTGCGCGCCGTGATCATGAGCCTCGACGTGGGCAATGCCGTAGGCAATCGCTACGCCCACCAGCAGCGCCGCCGACAGCTTGAGCCGATCGTGCGAGTGGTACTCGATCTCCGGCAACAAGTCGGCCAGCGAAATGCACAAGAACACTCCGGCCGAGAAGGCCAATGCCGCGCCGACGACGGCGCCCGGATCGTTGCCCAGGTGCCGCGATCCAAAGACGAACATCGCCGCCCCGACCGGGCACATCAGCGAATACAGCAGATTGACGACCATTTGCGCGCGGCTCGACCACCCCTGGGCGGCCATCACGGTCGTGATTGACAGGGCATCGAGCGGCTTATGCAGGGCGACGGCCAAAAACGTGCTGAAACCGGCAAACGTACCCAACTCATCCGTCTCCGCGTCGGCAGTCACCGCAGCTGCCAAAGCGACGCCGTCGAGCAGCGTGTGCAGCGACAGTCCCGCCGCGATGCCGATCCAACCCACGCGGCGGCCGGCGGGTCGGCCGTGATCGTGCTCGCAAGGCGCGCCGTGATGATGGTCGTGCGTTGCATGCGGCTCTTGGGGAGCGTCGAGCACGATCGGTTCATGATGGTGGGCGTGGAAACCTCGAATCAAAAAGAACATGACCAGTAGCCCGAGCATCATCCACAGGATCGCAGTATCGAGCGATCCCGTGTACTCCGCTCCGTGCGGCAGCAGAAAGAACAACGCAACGCCGAGCATCAGCCCGGCGACCACGCTGATCATCATCTGCATCCGCCGATGGCTGAGCACAACGAGCGACGGTAGCCAGCCGCCCGCGAGCGACGCGGCAACCACCAGAACACAATAGATTTCAAGGTGGACCGCGAGAGTCATGGGCGATGCCGGAGGGGGACGAGATGTAAATGCATGTTACTTGCAGGTGTAATCGACACACAATAACATTCGCGACTGCCCGCGACAATCCTTCCGCACCGCGCTTGACAGATTCACACATTCCATTAAATTATGAATTGTTGGATCGTTACTGACTTTTCGCCGAGCAATCCATGTCGCTGCCGCGCTGCCAGCCGTCGGAGCATGCACTGCATCCCAGCCTGTCGGAGCTCGACGATGAAACACTGGAGCGAACGGCCGCGATCTTTCGGGCGCTCGGCGACCCAGGCCGGCTGCGAATCCTCGCCTGGTTGGCCCGAGGGCCGTTGTGTGTGACGGAACTGGCCGCGTCGTTGGACGAGAATGTGTCGACGGTTTCGCAGCGTCTCAAGCTGCTGCGCAGCGAGCGCTTGGCACGCAGCCGCCGCGAAGGCAAGCACATTTTTTACGCGCTCGCCGATCGGCATGTCGCCGAGCTGGTCGCCAATGCGTTGGAACATGCGAACGAGCGTTTGAATCGGGGGAAACCGGACAGCGTGCCCCGCGCACGGCCGGCGCCCGCCAATGGCGTACGTTCGCGAAAAACGTCTCGTTGATTGTCACGCCCTTTAGGAAGGAAGGATTACTGCCATGACCAAATCCGGTGAAGTCCACAAGCACCATGACCATCAGCACGGCCCCGGCTGCGGCCATCCGTCGATCAAGCACGACGGACATGTCGATTACCTGCACGATGGCCATCTGCACCATCAGCAAGCCGACGGCACGGTGGTCGAGCATGCAGTCCAAGTCAGTGCGGCAAATCCGACAACATGCACTCCGAAGCACGACTGTTCAGGCCACGACGCGAAGCACGTACACGGCCCCGGCTGTGGTCACCCTGCGGTGCCTCATGGCGACCACGTCGATTACCTCGTCGAGGGGCACCTGCACCATCCGCACGGCAGCCATTGCGACGACCACGGCAAACTGGAAGTAACAGGATGAAGGTGACCAAGCGCGCCAAACAGCCCGACTTCGCGGCATATCGCGATCGTATTCGCCAAGCGGGTTTGCGTAGCACGCAAGCCCGCGTGGCGATTTTAGAACGCCTGCACCAAGCGAGCGGTCCCATGACCCACGCGCAGGTCGCCGAGGAACTGGAGAACCGTGGCTTCGACAAAACCACGATCTATCGCAGTCTCGTCGAGTTGGCCGAGGCGAGAATTCTGTCGCGCATGGAGCTTGGCGATCACGTGTGGCGGTACGAACTGCGCGATTCCGGCGACAAGCGGCAGGACGACCATCTACACTTCGTATGCGTCGACTGCGGACGGATCGAGTGCCTGGAAGGCACAAGCGCCCAGGCGGCCCTGGCGCCGTCGATCAAACGCGCCGCCACCGGCACAATCAGCGACGTGCTGCTGAAAGGGCATTGCCGGCAGTGCGAATAGCGGCAGTGCGAATAGCGGCAGTGCGAATAGCGGCCGCGCACGACCATGCTCCTTTCTCCCAGCGCTTGACCGAGCCAACGGCGACCGCTAGCCTATCAGTCGGTTTTCATGCGATAGGTTCTGCCCTCACGCCCGCCCTGCTACGAACCTGCCCGCTTTTGCGTTGATTCAAAGGTTCGCCGCCGCACGCCAGTTCGGTTGCCGGCCGCAGATCAACGCCCGCCACGGAGCTTCGCCGTCATGTCCCGAGCAATCGGCAAGACGCGTGCGTGCTTGGCGATGATGGTTCAGGAAGCGAGCAATCGGTCGCCGACGGCATCACTTGGGCCATTTCCGCCGGTGCCGACATCATTTCGATGAGCCTCGGCAGCTCGCAGCCGAGCCCGGTGATCTATGCCGCCATCCAGGCCGCCTGTGCGGCCGGAAAATTCATCATCTGTGCCGCCGGCAACGACGGCGAGCAAGCCGGGCAAGATACCGTCGACTACCCGGGGCGTTGGAAGGAAACGATCGCTGTCGCTGCGGTCGACGACACCGGGCAGGTTGCCGATTTTTCGAGTCGCGGGCCGGAGGTCGATATCGCAGCCCCCGGCGTCAACATTCTCAGCACCTTCCTAAACGGCGGCTATGCGCGACTTTCGGGCACTTCGATGGCCACGCCTTTTGTGAGCGGTGTGGTCGCGCTGGCACTGTCGAAACATCGGGCGCTTGGCGGCGCAACGCCACTTTCGGATGTCGACGATCTGCGCGAGCATCTTCAGAAATCCGCCGACGCGGCTGGCAGCGGGCCGAACGATCCAGCGTACGGATGGGGCCTCATCGACCCAACGCGCCTGTTGGCCGTTGACGACATTCCGCCGACAACACCCGCGACCGACGCTATTCCTGCCCTGCGTATGCCGCTCACGCTGGTTATCGACGGACAGCCGATCACCGGCGCTTGGGTGTTCACGCCCGACGCCGCGACAAACTCATCGGCTCATGCACTGCTCCATCAAATTGCAGCGGGCTGATCGGGCCAGCGCATCCGCAAAACTCAATCAAGTACGAATGAAACCTCAAATCATGCTTACTTGCCTTCTGGCATCGATTGTTGGCCTGACGCCGGCCGAGGCGGTCGCCGCGGCGTTGGTCGACGTGCCGTCGTTGCCCGCCGGCACACAGGGGCAAACGCGCTACCTGGTGCTCACGTCGTCGACCCACGACGAGCGGCGACAGCAGGCCCAAGCGGTCAGCTTTCTGCTGAATTCGGTGAGCCGCTCCCGCGTCATCGTGCAGCCAATCGTGGTTGGCGCCGAGAGCGCATTGCTGCGTTTCGACCTGGCGGCATACGCCGACTTTCGCCAGCCCGAAACGTATACGCAGCTCTTTACAGCCTGGGAACGGCTTGCGAAGGACGATCCGTATTTTCACATCCGCACGCAAGTTGCTGCCGGAAGCAAAATTGACGAGGTGACCACCGACGTCGGCTGGATCGACTTGGCCGCGGCCAAGAAGTTGCGCGAGCTAACGGGAAGCTTCGGGGCCGTGTTGCGGGCCGATTATTTTGTCGCCACGGTCGGTGGGGCAGCGTACTACGAGTGGGCGGGCATCCCCGAGCACGAAGCCGATTTCTATAAGCTGTTCGGCGTCGACACAGCGACGGTGAATCGGCTGGCCGCCGACTCCGCCGCCAATTTGTTCCGCTCGCACGTCACCAACAAGCCACGTCGCATCATCGAACGACCCGGCGTGTTTGGCACCGTGCTGCAAACCAAAGATGTCGATCGCGAATCCCCCGATCGCGATCCGCTGCGCAATCCAATCGACTTTCAAACGCAGCGGTTCGACTTTCAGGCGTCGGAGCTGTTCGCACTCGGCGCCAACAAGCTCTGGCGCGTCGCTTTGTACGACGCTCAAGGGAACCGGCAGGCGACCGTACCTGACCGAGTGGCAAAGGACTTCGCCGGCGATGGCATCATTGCGCCGTTGGTGAGCTGCCTGCGCTGTCACGAACGCAATGGCGGACGAGCTGGATTGCAACCATTTCACGACAGCCAAACCGAACTGATCAACGCGGTGGGACTGAGCACGTACGTTCCCGAAGTGGCCCAACGGATCGGTCAACTGTACGACCCGATGCGCATGGACAAGGCGATGACGCGGGCGCGCGAGGACTACGCCGAAGCCGTCGCCATGGCGACCGGCGGCCTATCCCCCGCCGAGACAACCGATCTGCTGGTGGAGATGTACGCCAGTTACCTCGACCATCCCGTGACCCCCGAGCAGGCGGCGTACGAATTGGGAATCGAGCACAAGCAATTGGCCGAAGCCCTGGCCGGCAGCCGAGACGCGATCACCCTGGCCGTTGGCGCCGGCATGATCGTCAATCGGGCGGCTTGGGCCTCGGCCTTCGGGGACGCAGCGCTTCGAGCCGAGCAGTTTCGCTTGCGAGGAAAGCCATGAAGCAATGGTGTTGTTGGTTCTGCATTTCGTTGCTGAGCGGAACGCCAGCGTCGCTTGCCGGCGGACGTTCTATCGCCGTGACCACGAACACCGTGGCCGCGACGGGATTGGTCGTCACGCAATTTGCCGTTCCAGTCGCGGTGCCGCAGTACACGGTCCCCGTGGCGCCGACGAGCTTTGTTCAATACGGCGGCCAGCTCTCGGCTTCCAGCGGCATAACGACCGAAGCGCTGGAAGATCGCATCGTCGCCAAGGTGCTGAAGGGTTTGCAAGCGTCGGGAACGATCAAGGCCGCGGCGGCGCCATCGCTGGTCGGGCGTGCGTGCGCAACTTGTCATGGCGCGACGAATCCGAAGGCGGGCCTGTCGCTCGCTGCCACGACGGCGCTCACTGCCGACGAGCGGCTGAAAAGCATCTCGCGCGTGTTGGCTGATGACCCACAGCTCCGCATGCCGCCAAGTTCGAGCGGCATCAAGTTGTCGGCTGAGGAGCTAGGAAAGTTGTTGCAAGAATTGTCCCAAGTACCGAAGGAGGATCAACAATGACCAAGATCGCGATGGCCTTAATGGTTCTGTATGGCGTGTTTTCATGCGGTGTGTGTCGACCGTTGGCTGCATGTCCGCCTGTGGCTGTGCAATCGCTGTCGGTTCCGGTGACGGTGATTCCCGCATGCGGCGTGGCGACCGTTCAGACCGCCGTCGCCCAGCCGGTGGTAATGACGCTAGTGCAACCCACCGCGACGATCGTTTCGCCGGTGATTCAAGTGGTTGCGACTCCGGTCGTCGTACATCAGCAAGTGGTGCGGCAACGCGTCGTGCAGCCGCGGCAGGTGACTCGCAGCCGATCGGTATCGCGCGTCGGCGGTCTCGGTTTCTTTTGAACCGCAACTGCCGAAACGAGCCACATTGACGTAACTCGAGCGGTCGGAGGAAGACACCGTGGACTCGATCCGCAACGAACGACGATTGATCGACGAGCCGTCGAGCGTGCCGTGGGTCGAGCGATTCGCGGCGCTGTTTCCGTCAGTCGACGCCGCCACCGGTGCCGTTCAGGCCAGCGCGGGACATTCAAACCCTGCGAGTGGTCCGCCGGCAACCAGTGCAAACGAATTCGTGACCTCGGCCGCCCTAGCGGCGGCCGAGGCGCGATTCAACGAGGCGCTCGTGGCGATGGAAGCTCGACTGCTCGAATCGACGCAATCGTACCTGGCCCGCGTGCTGTTGGGGCTCGATGCCAGTCGTCAGGCCGCGTTGCGGTACCGCCGAACTCGGGCCATCTCGTCTGGTGGGGACTCATGCAAATAAGAGATCGGATTCGCGAGCTACGGCGAGTGCCGGCAATCGCGCTGCGTCCCAACCCGCGCAACTGGCGAACTCATCCTCGTCGGCAACGCGACACCTTGCGGGGCGTCTTGGCCGAGGTGGGCTATGCCGACGCGCTCCTGGCACGCGAACTGCCCGACGGCACTTTGGAACTGATTGACGGCCATCTACGCGCCGAAACCACGCCTGACATGGATGTACCGGTGCTGATTCTCGACGTCAACGCCGACGAAGCGAACAAGCTGCTCGTGCTGCTCGACCCCTTGGCCGACATGGCGGGGACCGACGAACGGCTACTTGGCGAACTTTTGCACGACGTTGATACCGACAACGATTCAGTGCGCAAGACACTCGAAGGCCTGGCACACCGGGCGGGGATCGTCGACCTCGACCAGGTCGGCCCCGGCGGCGACGGCATCGAGCTAAGCGACCTTTATCAGGTCGTCGCCGAGTGCAGCGACGAGGCTGCCCAGCGCTCGTTGTTTGAACGTCTGACGAACGAGGGCTACAAGTGCCGACTCCTGACGCTGTGAGCGAAATGGGCTGCCGATGAACACGATCGATCTTGAAGTCAGTTGCCCGGTGTACGATTCGTTCCGCGTGCAGCAAGTCGCCGGCATGTTCGACGTGCCGCTGGCTGCGAAGGCCACCGAACGCTTCCATGTCGACCTGCCCGACTTCGCGGCCGATTGGCGCATCGGTTTGATCGTCGGCCCTTCGGGAAGTGGCAAGAGCACGCTCGCACGCCGCTTGTTCGAGCCGCAACTGTACACCAATCGCGCGTGGTCGGATCACGCGGCAGTGATCGACGGGTTGGGGGAGCTTCCGATCCGCGAAGTCACGGGGTTGTTTACTGCCGTGGGGTTTAGCTCGCCGCCGTCTTGGGTGAAGCCTTATCACGTGCTCAGCGGCGGAGAGCAATTCCGCTGCGATCTGGCCAGAGCGCTCGCGCGTGGCTTGCGGCGCGACGCCGACAATTCGCTGGTCGACGGCGAAATGCCGATCGTCGCCTTCGACGAATTCACGAGCGTCGTCGATCGCAATGTCGCAAAGATCGGGTCAGCCGCCGTTGCCAAGGCCATCCGCAGCGGACACATCGCGTGCCGATTCATCGCCGTCACGTGCCATTACGACGTTGCCGAATGGCTCGAGCCCGATTGGACGATCGACATGGCCACGCGCACCAGCTTGCGGAGGTGTCTTCGGCGTCCATCGATCGAGCTACAAGTCTTTCGTTGCCGCAGCCGTGCATGGAGCCTGTTTGCACGCCACCACTATCTGAGCGGCGCGCTGAACCCATCAGCCCGCTGCTTCATCGCGCTTTGGGACGGCGAGCCGGTAAGCTTCTGCGCCATGTTGCCCCTCATGGGAAAACGTCGCCATTGGCGCATCAGCCGGATCGTCACGCTCCCCGATTACCAGGGAATCGGGATCGGCATGCGCGTTGCCGAGGCGGTCGCCGAGGTGCATCGCGAGCAAGGATTGCGCGTGAGCGTCACGGCGAGTCATCCCGCTTTGGTGGCACATTGCAACCGCTCACCGCAATGGCGCGCGGTGCGACTGATGAAAACCGGCTCCCGCGCACGATCACGCAGCAAGTATCGTGGTTCAGCGGGCCGAGCGGTCGTTTCGTTCGAGTATCTCGGCGCACCCGGAGCCGACTGATCGATCATGGTGGAACAACGCGAACGAGTGCTCGGCGAAGGACGGCGGCGCGAGGTCTGCGCGATCCTTGCCGTCGGCGGAACGCGCGAGGTTGCCGCTCACTATGTTGGCTGTTCCGAGGCTGCAATTCTTGCTACCGCGCTGAAACACGACGACTTTCGTGAACAGCTTCATCGGTCCGAGTCGCAGCATGAAATCAGCCACCTGCAAAATATCCAGGTTGCCGCGAAGAAAGAACAGAACTGGCGTGCGAGCGTCTGGGCGTTGGAACGTAAGTATCCGCAGCGCTACGGACGTCGGCGTCCGGACGTAATCACCACCGAGCAATTCGCCTTTCTTCTCACGCAACTCGGCGAGATCGTGGCCAAGGTAGTTCGCGACGACACGGATCGGCAACGTGTTCTGAAGCGGCTCAGGCTGCTGATGGCTCCTTCGCTGCGCGCTCGACAAAAGAGGAAGCAATGAGCGCGCATTCCACTCATCTCGGCCAACTTATACGTCGCAGCGCGATTGAACGGCGAGAGCGCTTCGGCGACCTTGGCCGAGGCAACCTGCTGCGCCGCGCCTTGGAAATGATTGAACATGGTTTCCGACAGGTGCGATTGCGATTGGACGACGGCAGCGATTCGATGCCGCGAGAGTCACTGCTCACTTGGGCACGCCGTTATCTGCCGGCCCATTTCCGTCTGCCGCCGTCGGCTATGCACCAGTTCCTCGAATCGCAGCTCGATCAGATGACGTTCCATCGCGGCGTCAAATTGAACGTCGTCGGTCCCCGCGGCGGAGCCAAGTCGACGATCGGCACACTGGCCTGGCCGCTGCGATTGGCGATCGAGGGTCGCGAACCGTATCTATGGATCGTTTCCGACACGCGGCACCAGGCGTGCGCGCATCTCGACAACATCAAGGCAGAATTGCTCGAGAATCCGCGGCTGGCGCGCGACTACCCAGGATCGACGGGACGCGGTCCGGTTTGGCGCGCCAGTGCTATCACGCTCAACAATCGCGTAGTGATCGAGGCGTTTGGCACCGGCCAGCGCATCCGGGGTCGCCGACGCCTGGCGCATCGTCCTACGGTCATCATCTGCGACGACCTGCAGAACGATCAACATATCGAGTCGGCAGTGCAGCGCGAGCATTCGCAGCGTTGGTTTCACGGCACGCTGTTGAAGGCTGGGACCAAGCACACGAATGTGCTTAACCTTGCCACCGCGCTGCATCGCGATGCGCTCGCGTTGGAAATGCACCGTACGCCAGGCTGGAACTCTCAACTCTTTCGGGCGATCGAACGCTGGCCCGATGCAGGCGATCTTTGGGAACAGTGGGAAGCGATCTACACCGACGTCGACGATCCCACAAGCCGCACACGGGCTCGCGAGTTCTACGAGTCTCGACATGCCGAGATGGACCACGGGGCTGCGGTGTTGTGGCCGGACGAGGAAGACTTGTACACGCTAATGTGCATGCGGGTCGAAGGAGGCCGGACGGCATTCGAACGCGAGAAGCAAAGCTCGCCGGTCGATCCGGCATCGTGCGAATGGCCCGAATCGTATTTTGATCACGGTATTTGGTTCGACGACTGGCCCGCAAAGTTGCGCATCCGCACGATGGCGCTCGATCCCAGCAAGGGGAACGACTCGGGACGCGGCGATTACTCAGCCTATGTCATGCTCGGCATCGATGCTCGCGGTTTGATTTATGTCGATGCCGATCTGGCACGCCGTCCAACGCCGCAGATGGTTGCCGATGGCGTGGCGCTGTGTCGGAGCTTTCGACCAGATGCGTTCGCGATCGAGGCGAATCAATTCCAGGATTTGCTCGCGCCATTGTTCGCCGAAGAGTTTCGACGACAAAGGTTGCTCGACGCCCAACCGTGGACACTCAACAACCACGTGAGCAAGCAAGTGCGCATTCGGCGGCTGGGACCATACCTGGCCGTACGACGGCTGTGCTTCAAGACGCGCTCGGCCGGAGCCCGGCTGCTGGTCGAGCAACTCAAAGATTTCCCGGCCGGCCATCACGATGACGGGCCCGACGCCTTGGAAATGGCGGTTCGCCTGGCGGCGGAAATGCTCGCGCCGACGGCGCATGGCGACGGTCTCGGTGATCGCTTGATGATTGGCGACTGACACGACTTTTCTTCCTTGCGAGAGGACGCGATGACGACAGCATCTGGTTCACGACTTGAACAGCTCGAGCGGCGACTGGCCGAAGCCTACGACGACCTTTGGAATTCGTTTGTCGATCCGCGCGAAGCGCTGTTCGATAGCGATGGCAGTTCGTGGCTGCCGATCAGCTCCTATCTCGACCAGCGCAATTCCACCGGACCGGCGTTTACGACCGAGGCCGAACATCGCGAGATTCGCGCCCAATGCCGCGCCTTGGCCGTGTCGAACGAATACGCCATCAACGGCCACGAAAACCGAATCAGCTACATCGTCGGTCGCGGACACGTCTACCGTGCCTCGCCCAAAAAGGGCTCGGTGGTCGATCCAGTGCTCGCCGGGCTCGTGCAGGGAGTGATCGACGAGTTCATCGTGGCGAACGAGTGGAAACGGCGGCAGCAAGAGCTGGTATTGCGCTGCGATCGCGACGGTGAAGCGTTTCTACGATTCTTCGTCGATGCCGATGGCTCGACAAGCGTGCGGTTCGTCGAGCCGGTGCAAGTGTCGACTCCGCCGGAGTTCTCAGCCAATCCGGCCGATTCGTTTGGCATTCGCGTCGATCCCGACGATGTGGAATCGGTGCAGGGCTATTTCATCGATGGCCAACTCATTGACGCTGCCGAGATTCAACATCGCAAGGCAAACGTTGACCTGAACGTGAAGCGCGGCCTGCCGCTGTTCTATCCGGTTCGCAAGAACTTGCGGCGTGCCGAGAAGCTGCTGCGCAACATGAGCGTGGTCTCGGAAATCCAGTCGGCCATCGCGCTGATTCGGCATCATCGCAACGGCGCGCGGACCGCGTTGCAACAGTTCATCTCACAGCAGGCCGATACGACGGTCTCATCGGCGACCAGCGGTCGTTCGACCCCCGTGAAGCGCTATGCGCCAGGCACCATCCTCGATGCTCATGCCGACGTCGATTACGAGTTTCCCGCCGCGGGGCTCGACGCCGGCAACTTCGTGCGCGTGCTGCAAGCCGAACTGCGGGCCATCGCCAGCCGACTCGTCATGCCGGAATTCATGCTCTCGTCCGACGCGTCGAACGGCAACTACGCCTCGACGATGATCGCCGAAACTCCGGCCGTGCGCATGTTTGAGCGCCTGCAGGCGCAGACGGTCGCCGAGGACCTCGCCGTGATGTATCGCGTCGTGAGCAATGCTTGCCTCGCCGGTCGGCTGCGGAATGAAGCAGCGACGAACGTCACGATCCAGGCCGAGCCGCCGACTCTGGCGATGCGCAATCGTCTTGAGGAGGCCGAGGTATTCCGCATCCAATACCAGAGCGGCATCCTTTCGCCGCAGACGTGGAGCGCGCTGGCAGGCCTGGACTACGACCAGGAGCAATTGAACTTCGCCGAAGCGCGTGCGGCTGAGAATAAATAATGTGTTGGCCTACAACTTCTCTGGAGAGATTGCCGAAACCTGCTAATCTTTCGCCCACGATGATGAACGTCGCAGAAACATCAGCGAACCAGGCGAAGGCAGCACAAGCGGACCGCGCTTGGCACGAGCTGCTTTCCGAGGCGCTGCGCCGCGGCTTCTACGGCACGGCGAGCGTGGAGATTGCGGTGCAAGACGGAACGATTCAGAACATTCGTCGTCGATTGGAGCAGATGGAACGGTAGCGGCCTCGGCCGACTTGCTCGGCCGCCGGCAGAACAACAACACACGGTATCGCGAAGAGCCCGCCGCCGCGGGCATCACAACGAGCCCACGAACGAGCCCTTGAGGCACGTTCCGTGGGCTTTTTTTATGGCCACGACACAATCCTCTTCGAGGGCAAACGAGGTAAACACGATGGACGAAAGCTTGCAGGAGTACATCGATTCGCGTGGCGTCACGATGCGAGTCGACCGTGAACTAGGTGTGTTGCGCGGCGTGAAGATCCTGGGATTTGAATCGCGCAACGGTCGCACGTATCTGCCGGAGGCGCTCGCCGGCGCGATGCCGCTGTACGAAGGGGCGAAGGTGAACGTCAACCATCCCAAAGGGAGCCCTTCCGCACCCCGCGACTATCAGGATCGCATCGGCGTTGTGCGGCACGTCGTGCTTCGCGAAAGGGAAGGCATGTTCGGCGATTTCTTCTTTAACCCCAAGCATCCGCTGGCCGGACAACTGGCCTGGGACGCCGAGCATGCACCGGAGAACGTCGGGTTTTCTCATAACGTGCAGGCGCGATTGGCGCGACGCGGCGAGCAAGTGGTCGTCGAAGCGATCACGCGTGTGCAAAGCGTCGATCTGGTGGCTGATCCCGCCACGACTCGAGGATTGTTCGAATCGGCCCAGTCGGCGGTCGCCGACACGATCGCGAGCTTGACACTCGATCGGCTGAAATCGGATCGGCCCGACCTGGTGGAGGCGATCGCGGCTGAGAATGCGGCTGAGCTGGCCCAACTCCGTCGCCAAGTCGACCAGTTCGAGGCAACCGACTCGCTTCGGAAACGACGGGACTTGGCCAGCCGCCTCCTTGCCGAATACAACCTGCCGACAATCGAAAGCGCCGATTCAACCGGACGCGCGCTTGTGAGTCAGGCGTTCGTCGAATCGTTGTTGACCGCCCACGACGAGAACGACGTGCGCCAACTCATCGCGGATCGCGCTCGATTGATTCAGGAGGCGCGCCACTGGGCAGTTTCGTCCAAGACTTCCGCTACCAAGCCGCAGTCTCGCGATCAGCAGCTTGCCGAAGCGGTCGCCGCCGAAGTGCCTGATGCAGGCTCGTTCGTGCGGGCAATTACCTGACCCGTGCATCGCGCCGCGTAACGTTTTTCGACTTCCTCAGGTGTTCCCATAAGGAGATTTGCAGATGGCAGACACGATGCGTTGGCGCTACGGCGAGACGAACCCGGTGTTGTTACCGGTCGACTCGGATACGGTCATCGAGATTGGCGACCTGGTCTACCTCGACACGGACAACGCGAAACCGGCAGCCGCACTGGCCAACACCGGGACCGAAGCGGGAAACCAGGAAGCTTTTCACGACGCATTTGCCGGCGTGGCGATGCAGCGTTCGCGCGCCGGTGACACGAACCCGATGCGCGTGGCGACAACAGGCGTGTTCGAGTTCGATTGCGCCAGCGCCACGTTTGAAGTCGGTGCACTGGTCGGACCCGACCAACTCGCCGGTACGTCGGCGCTCACGTCGCAGCAGGTGGTCGCCGTGGCGACTGAGAACCTCGCGGTGGGGCGCTGCGCGAAGCGCGTGAACCCCGCCGACGTGCAGTTGCTGGTCGACATCGTGAGCACCGTGCTCTACGGCGGTCCGCAAGCCAAGGCGTAGTCTGTCGCCAGTCAAGTATTCGCTCAATCCATCCTTTGATCGGAGATGCTCCGTGAGTTGCATTAAGTATCGCGAGTTGAAACGACGTTACGAACTCGATGGCCCCCAGAAGACGACAGCCCATTTGTCCGAAGCGTTGCGGCAACGCCAACTGCGGCCGCATGATTTCAGCATCCGCGACCTTGCCGAGGCGCTGATCCCCGATGGTCATCATTGGGTGCGGATGCTCGATCCGCGTTCCGCATCGGGCGTAAGCATTCTGGAAGCCGGTGACGGCGTCGACGTCACCGCGTTCCTCAACATCACCGGGCAGGTGATCTACTCGGCGATCATGGACGCCTATACCCAAGAGGCGTTCATCGTCTCCAAGCTGGTCTCGACGGTCCCGACGCGATTGGACGGCGAGAATATTCCGGGGATTGGCAATATCGGCGACCAGTCCGAAGAAGTTGCGCCCGGGATGCCGTATCCGAATGTCGGATTCGGCGAGGACTACATCGAGACGCCGTCGACCACCAAGCGCGGTTTGATCGTTCCGGTGACCAAAGAAGCGATCTTCTTCGATCGCACCAACCTGGTGTTGAGTCGCGCGGCGGAAGTCGGCGAAGTGCTGGGGCTCAACAAGGAAAAGCGCCTGCTGGACCTGGTGATCGGCCAGACGAATAACTACAAGTGGCTCGGGACCAACTACGACACGTACCAGACCGCGTCGCCGTGGGTTAACGTGCTCACCGGCAACGCACTGGCCGACTGGACGAACGTCGACGCCGCCGACCAGTTGTTCGCCGACATTCTCGATCCCAACACCGGTGAGCCGGTGCTGGTCTCGGCCAGCACGGTGCTGGTGGCGCCCGCCTACCGTCTGGCGGCGCAGCGCATCTTCTATTCGTCGGAAGTCTGGTCGGACAGCAACGGCGGTGCGACCACGACCGTCGCGGCGAACCCGCTGAGCAAGTACACGGTCAGCGACAGCCGGCTGATGTACCGCCGGATTCTCAACGCCGGCATCTCCGAGGCCGACGCAAAGAAGTGGTGGTTCCTCGGCGATTTCAGCAAGGCATTCGCCTACATGGAGAACTGGCCGATTACGGTCGCTCAGTCGCCGCTGAACAGCGAGGCCGAATTCAACAACGACATCGTCGTTCGCTTCAAAGCCAGTGAGCGCGGCGCCGCAGCGGTCATCAACCCGCGGTTCGTCGTCAAGTGCACCGGGTGATCAGATTGTGTGAGCCAATATGTGCGAACGAATCCCGAGGGCCGGTCCGACGGCCCTCGGGAACCGCGCACTAATTCGGAGCGATAGTGCCATGTCGAACTTGTTACAGAATTTGATCACAGCTCGCGACAACATTGCCGCCAACTTGGCTGCGATCACGGCGAATCCCAAGCCGTCCTATTCGATCGACGGTCAACGGGTTTCTTGGCAAGCGCTATGCGACAGTTATTCACGGCAGCTTGTCGCTTTGAACGCGCAGATCGCGGCGGCCGATCCTTTCGAAATCACGTCCCTGGGTACGACGTCGCCATGACCGACTTCGATAACACCATCGCTGACGACCTGACGACGTTCGACGGTGCGGAAACGGTCACGCTGACGACGGCCGCCGGGGTGGCGATCACCGTTCCCGGCGTCATTGCGCAAGAGCGGTCACCGGGGCCGGTGCAGTTGATCTCCAACGTGTTGACCTCCGAAATCAACACTCGCGACTTCCACATGATGAAACGCGTTTTGGGTGATGTCGAACCGGCCTCGGGAGACACGATTGTCGATTCTCTTGGCCATCGCTGGCGCGTGCAAACGAGTCGACTGGCAACGATGTCGACTCGCTATCAACTCCAATGCACGCGCGAGGTTTAGTCTCGGCGCGTCGTCAGCCCGCCGCCGGCCAGTTTCTTAAAACTTCCCTTGCTCGCAACGAAATATCGATGCCTAACACGACGCAGCTTTTTGCTTTCGATCAGGACGTGACCGGAGGCTTGCTGACCCTGCAGGTCGGCGGCGCACAACAATCGCTCGATCCCACTGCCGGCGACCCGAGCGCAAGCCAGGCGGCGCTCGACGCCTTGTTCGGCGCTGGCAACGCAGCGGCATCAGGCACCTGGTCCGGCGGTGACGGGAACGGCGTCGTATTAGAACTGAAGGGCGACTACACCGGCAGCAACGTTCCGCTGGTCGCGTACACCTCGACGCTTGCCAACGGAGGCGTGACACCGGCCCAGGCGGTGCTGAATGTGATTGCCCAAACGGGAGATGGCGACGGTCCTGCGTCGATCGAATGGTCGATCCGCGATTCGAACGGCAACATTCTCTGGCAGGGGGGGGACGGCGACGTTCCCACCATCACCGGTTGGACCGCCTCGTCCAGCTTGCCCGACGACGCGTGGTTCTGCTGGCAGCTCGTGTCCAATGAGGACAGCATTGACGGCCCCGATGGTCCTTTGCAAGTGCAGCTCGACAACGACATCAACGACACCGGCGCAAGTGTTCAGGGCGACTTTACGCCGGGAGCCACTTCCGTCGTGGGCGTCACGCAGTCGATCGCGCAGCCAGGCGGCACCGTGGCGGTGCCTCGCGCGACGGCAGTTGCTCCGTCCTTCGTCGAGCGACCAACGACTGGCGCGGCGACATACGCCGTCGATCTCTATCTATCGAATCTGGCCGGCGCGCCGTTCGATGCCGACGCCCTGCCGCTGCTCATTGCCAAGGACCAAGCCGACGGCGATCTTGGTTCTGCACTTTCGGCGGTGACCCATACTGCCCAGGGACATTACCAAGCGACCTTTTCGCAATCGGCCGCTGACACCTCGACGCGGCAGGTTCGCTTCGCATGGTCCGCGACGGTTACCGGAATTTGGCTCACTGCCGCCGCGGCCTCCGTCGTCGCCGACAAAACCGGATACCAGCTCTCGGCCGATGGCCTTGATGCCATTGCGATCACCGCGCCGCCGGGCGTCGCGACGACGTTCCGCGAGATGGTTGTCCAAACCTGGCGTCGATTCTTCGCTCGCGCTACGAAGACAAGCATCGCTTTGACGACCTACGCCGACGACGGCGCCACCGTCGTCACAGCACAATCGCTGTCCGACGATGGAACCACGCAGGTTCAAGGACCCGCGGCATGAGCTTGTGCAACCTCACCAACACGTGGCCGCCATTTCGCGCCACAACCTGGCTTCCCAGTGTTCATGAGCGCTGCTTGTTGGCGGTCCGACGGCAAATTCGCTCGCTTGAGTTGCCCGGGCTGAACCCAGCAAGCGTGGTGATTCAACGGCTGCAATGGTCGCGCGACTTCACGCGCCAGCCGCCGGTGTACGCGCTGCCGGGCGTCATCATCTCCACGTGGGGCAGCGAGTCGATGGACTCCGAACAAGGAACGAACCTGACAGACCAGGTCGAATATCCGGTTTGCGTGAGCATCGTTGCCGGCGACGAACCGTACTTCAGCGGCATCGACATCTTTCTTTGGTGGCGCGAGCAACTCGCCCGATCGTTCCGCAATCAGCCGCTCGCGGGTATCCCCGAAATCACGAATTGCGTGGTCGCGCCGGGCGCGATCGTTGTGCCTGAAGCGTTGCTTCGCGGCGTTTATCACTCGTCGTTGGTGCTGCAGTTTACGAGTCTCGAAAGCCGATCGACGTAATCCGCCGCCGTCACGAAATAGGCACACTGCCAGAAGTTATTCATGGCACCAACCAACCGACCGCAACTGGGCATCGACATCGCGAGTCCAGTCGCACAGGGGTTTGAGTTTGTTAGTTCCAGCCTCGCTTGGCGTCCGCAGATTTGCGAGATCGACACACTACGTGGCACACGATCGCACAGTGCGGCCTGCGCCTCATGGGCACCGGCGCTGGCCACTGGAACCATCGAAATGTCGCCCAATGCCCAGGAACTCGCGCGATTGCTGCCGTGGATTCTTGGCGCCGAAGCGGAAAGTTGCGTGTACTGCCCCACCGAATGCCTGTCGAACCGTACTGTCACCGTCGACAAGGTAACTCAGGTGAGCACTTACACCGGCTGCCTGGTCGGCCGTGCCGTGTTTTATGGCCGGCAGGGCAGCGACTTGCAGTTATCAATCGATGTGGTCGGCACAGGCAGTGTTGATGCTGAGCCAGGGACATTTCCTTCAGTTGACCATGTTCCGGGGACACCGTTCCGATTCGCCGATTGCGAGTTCACTTTGCTAGGCGCGGATTACCGGCTGCTGGAATTTGCACTGACGATCGACAACCACCTTGAAGCCGGATTTTTTGGATCGCCCCAAGGACAGCTCACCGCCGTCGATCGGACAGTGCGCTTCGCGTGCGCATGCCCGTTCGTTCCCGGCGACCAATCGCCCGCCACGGTGCCGCTAGTTGGCGGATCGACTTCGCTGATCTTTTCGAGCGACGATAGTTTGCTGACGTTCTCGTTGCCGACGTGGCAGGTTCCGCTGGCAGGACCGCAGGTACCGGCGAGACAGCAGTCGGCGCTGCGGCTGAACGGGGTCGCCCGCCGGACCGACACATCACCGGAACTGGTCATCACGCTCGAGAACAACAATTGATCGAGGCGCCCCCGAGCGCCGACTTCAATAAGGAAAAAACAAGTGATCCTGGCTTACGGATCGTATCGACATGCGTTGGGCGAGGTGGCGCTGACCATCCAGCGGGATGCGACCGTATCGGACGACGAGATCCTTTTCGGTTGGCGCGAAACCTGGTCGATCGTGGGCCGCCTGCATGCCGATACGCCGGACGACCTGACCGCAGCCATCCAAAACCTCGAAGCAGCCTATCGCCGGACGAGGCAAGACGTCGTGCTGTATTTACCCGATGGCACCACGGCGTCGGCACACCAGATGCGCAATGCCGACACCGTAGGGGGCATTCGCGTGATTCGTCCGCCCAGCTTTCCCAGTGGTCGAGGCGCCGAGTATTCGACCTTTCGGACCTACTCGATTCAGCTTGAGGCCGATTTCCTCGACTCGAGCGATGAAACTGGCCTGCTTGCCTGGAATGAAACGCTGAACTTTTCCGGCGGAGGACCTCGTTGGGTCTACCTGCCGACGCTTCAAGGCCGGCCGGTGCGGCAGCAATTGCAGGCGGCGACGACCTTCAAGGTCACGCAATCTGGCCGAGCCGTTGGGCTCCGCGGCTATCCGACGCCGCCCGCACCGATTTGGCCCACGGCCTGGCACCAAGAACAAGGTGGCGTGACGCGCGTGCTGCCGCACCGCGTAGGCTCAAACAACGCTCAGTACGAAGTGACGTGGACTTATTCCTTCGAGTCGGCCGATCCACTCCTTGGCCGACCGACTCCTAAGCGAGGTTAATCCGATATGGCAACCGTTCGATTCACGGGCAACGCCCAAGCAGTTGCGCAGATCGAAACGCTCACGGTGGGCGGCACGATTGAAGCCGGCGACTTGTTCATCATGACGATCAACGGAAAGTCGCTGGTCGTCGTAGCTCCGGACACGGACGCGTCGGACACCGCGGCCGCGATCGCCAATGCTTGGTGCGCCTGCACGATCGCCGAGTTTCGCGAGGCGGCAGCCGTAGCCACCGATGCCACAATCGCGCTGACGGCGAAGACCGCGGGCAACCCGTTTCTCGTTTCCGTCGGCACCGTCGAGGCAGACGGCACGCCAGCCGACGACCAAACGTTCACTCAAGCAACGACCGTCCCCAGCGCCGGGCCCAACGATTGGAGCCAACCGGCGAATTGGAGCAACGGCAGCACGCCGGTCAGCGGAGACGATGTTTACCTCGACCAATCGGACATCGACGTGCTCTACGGCCTCGATCAGCATTCGGTGTCGCTGAATAGCTTGCAAATCGCGGCGAACTTCAGCGGCCAGGTCGGCCTGCCAGATGCCAACGAGCTGTATGTGGAATACCGCGATCGGACGCTGCGAATCGGTGCGGCCAATGTTGTGATCGGCGCCGGGCCGGGCAGTGGCTCGCAGCGATTGCGGCTCGATACCGGCGACGGGGCAACGACCGTCAGCGTGGTAAATACCGGCACGCCGCTCGATAATGATTCGCCCGCGCTGCTGTGGATCGGTTCGAACGCAGCAAACGTCCTCGACGTCTCGCGCGGGTCAGTAGGTGTTGCGCTCGCACCCGGCGAAACCGCTCAGGTCAGCGCCCAGGTCGGCAGTCACTCGATGAATTCGGATGGCGATGCCGACGTGCGTTTCGGTCCGGGCGTCACGTTCGGTGGACTGAAACAGAACGGCGGCCGCGTCGAGATCAATTCCGACATTGAGCTCATTGAAAAGACCAACGGCGAGCTGACCGTGTCGGCCGGAGCGATCACCACGCTGAAGAACTTTGGCGGGACGTTGTTCTACAACAGCTCCAGCGCCTTGGGCATCGCCACGATCGGCGGGCGTGGCCGACTCGATTTTTCGCAGGACCTGTCGCCCAAAACGGTTGGATTGTGCAACCTCGCCGCGGGCGCGGTGCTCTACGATCCGCTGGGGGTCGCATCGCCGGCGTTCCGCACAGTCGACTGCGCGTTGAGCGACGTTCGGGTGACCGTCGGCTTCGATAAGACCTACACGCCCAGTTGAGCCAATCCTCAAGGACTGTCCAAGCGATGAGCGATGTTCAATCACCAGCGGTCGCATTTCCGGGCATTAGCCAGATTCGTGGCTGCTGGTACACGCGCTCTGCGGGACTTTCTCCAGGCATCGCGGTACTCGAAATCGCGCCGCAGGTGCCGATGCCCCTCGGCGAAGGAACGCTCGAGCTTTCCTTCGACGGATCGACGATTCGATTGCCCGGTTGTCGTGTCGATTCACATCGGATGGATCTCGATGCCAACGGACGCGTCTGCCGCCTGGTACTGATGGATCGCCGGTGGAAGTGGTGCTACGGGGCGATCTCAGGTCGCTACAACCAACGGCGACGCGACGGAACGTTGATCGACGCGACCGCAAGAACGCCTGCCGAGTTGGCGACCCTGTGCCTCCGGGCGATGGGCGAACGCGACTTCAACGTGGCGCGGTTACCTTCGCTGCCGCGGCCGGCGGTTGAATGGGGCCACGCCAACCCCGCGCAGGCATTGGCTGTGCTCGTCGAATCGCACCGCTGCCAGGTGGTGCTAAAACTTGACGACACCGTGTCGATCCAGCCGATCACGGATGATGAGCCAACGACGGCGGCTGACGGCAATGTTCAATGGGACAGCTTGGCGGTTGAAACGGTCGAGCAGCCCGGCGGCATCGTCTTTGTCGGCGCGCCGAGTCAGTATCAACTCGATTTCGAGCTTGAGGCGGTCGGTGTCGACGTCGACGGCTCAGTGCGGCCAATAGGCGAGCTCAGCTACCGGCCCGACATCGCCGGGGCAGCCAGCGCCTGGTCGTTAATCGACTTGCCGTTCTTCAACTCGTTGGTCGATCGCCTGCAGCGGCAGCTTGCACGTGAGTCTTTGTTTCGTTGGTACCGGGTGAAAGCCGCCCAGGGTATCGACCACGCAATCGAGCAGTGCGCCCTGCTGCCACATCGACTGGCTGCAGCGCATTCAGACGGCGCACAGCAATACATTTCGCAGCCACAGGTTTTCGGTATTTGGCATGATCCACAGCGCGACGGCACGTTCGACGATTCCGCGGCTGAACTGATGCCACTACCGCTCGGACCATCGGATTCCGCAACCGATACTTGTTGTTCGGTGCCATTCGAGTTCGACTCGGAAGCACGGCTGATCAAGTTCGCTCGGCCGGTCTATCAGCTTCTCGCCGACGACGGCAGCGGTTACCAACTTGCCCCAGCGACGTTGATGCTGCGTACGGCAGCTCATCTGCTCGAATCAAACGGTTCGTCCGCAGATTCGAATATCGCCGCGACATCGGCGAGCCGGGCAGTGCGCCGTGCCCGGCGTGGCACATCCGCCGGCCGGAACTGTTGCTGCAGGCCACGGCGCAGTATGGCGCGAATTACGAACTGCTTCGGTTCGATGAGAATGCGACTCAGCTTGAGCGCATCTGTGAACAACTGTTCGTCGGCATCGAGCGCGGACTACGAAATCGTAGCCGCACAATCGCGTACGCCGGGCTGCAACCGATCGAACTTTGCGGCGCGATTCGGCACGTCGCGTGGTCGATTTCGCTCGCAGGTGTAACGACGCAGACGTATTACGGCCCCGGTGGTCCACTCGATCGCATCAGCGATGACGAAATTCGTTTTCTCGACGGCCTGCAACCAATCGAACGGTAACGCCGAAGCGAGCGACAATGCGAAGCAGCGAGATTCCCTTCATGAATGGTGCCGGCGAGCCCATCCCCGGCTTTGCCATCATGACGGCCGGCGGCACCCACCTTGTCGACAACCAGCTCGTGTTGGTGATGCAGCAGCCGTCGGAAAGTTACGATCGCCTCTATTATGTGAACAGCCCGGTGCCAGTATCCCCCGGTGGTTTTGGGACGTGCAACGTAGGCGATCACGCGCTGGCCCGGTGGAACGACTCGATCGCTTGGACTGCCGGTACAACATGCGGTCCCAAGCCAGGCGACTGGGGATTATGGTCGGGCTCGCCAGGGTTTCACATCCTCGGTGCAGCCACGCCAGGGCAGCTGCTCGTCCGTCAACACGAGGTGACGGTGCTTCAAGGCAAAACGGCTGCTACGCTCGAAGCGGGCGGCAGCGTAACTGTAAACATTTGCAACCAGGATACGGACCTTGGCTTCCGCGTCGTTGCCTACGACTGGATGCTCACAGCCGGCTACGAAATCGGCGCGGGAGATCCAGTTGTCGTGGCGTGGGTCAACTCGGCCTGGGTTGTAATCGCTGCCGGCTAGACCGCAGCCGAATGTTGACCATCGACTTCCTTGGCGACGAGGACAACCTTGTCGTACAGCACTTCGACGATGCCACGTAGCACGTCGGCCTCGCCACTCTCGAGCAGCACCACCACCTTGTTGAGCGTCTCGCGCTTGCGGTTCATCAAGTGAACGACTTCCACCGTCCCGTCGGTCGTCAATGCCCCGCCCATGCCAAAGCGGCTGTACAGTTCGTCGAAGTCGCCGCGCGTCCAGCCGTCGAACAACTCGGGCCGCGAGCGGACGACCTCGGCGGCCAACGGGTTTGTCTGGCGATCGAAGCGCCGATGATCGAGCGTCGAGGAATTCTGATAGAACTCGTCGACCTCGACTTCGAGCGCCGCGGCGAGCCGGTGAATCGTTCGCGCCTGGGGACGCGACCGCGATCCGTTCAGCATCCCCTTGATCGTTCGCAGGTCGATCCCCGAGCGTTTGGCCAGCGCTGTGGCGGTGAGCGCTTGGCGTGCGAGCAAGCGGTGCAAGTTGTCATGAAATGTGGTCATCGGCCGAGAGAGCATGTTAGTGCAAGATATGTCGATTGCAAAACGACACTTTTGTGTTGACTAAATAATGTACATTAGTATACTATCCCGCCATGGGTACAAAGTCGAACGATGATGTCCGATTTCGGCTTTGGCTGAGCAGTTGCTCGGCGTGGAAACCTGTTTCGTGGGCTGATGTTCCGGCGACGGCCGTGGCGATCGCAGCGGCCGAATCAGGAACCTTTTCCAGTGCCGAGGCGGCTGTATATCTCGAAGGTTTCAATTCGCAAATGCTGCAAACCGACGCAAGTCGATGGCTGGTCGCGGTGCCCGTGCGCGTGCGCTACGAGGGGGACGCGGTTCGCGGTAACTTCGTTCACGGCAGCCGATTCGATCATGGGGCCGCTACTGCTGGCAGGTGATGGCGCGCTAAATCCACATCTTCCTGGCTGAATATTCGCCGCTCGCCCGGCCGAGGTTATCGATAGGGTGTACTGCGTGACGTGCCCGACTGTCGTGACACCGCAGCATCACCTTCGCAGGCGTGATCAGCGAACGGCCTTCGGGCGGCGGTTGCCCGAGCTCGATCGTCCGCTGGCGCGTTGGCTTGCGGGGAGACGCAGCCGTGGCGTCGCTATCGATCGTCATTCCGGCGCAAGACCAGATCGCGTCGCTCGAAACCACATTGGCTTCGGCGCTCGCCCACGCGCCGGCCGGCAGCGAAGTGGTTGTCGTGCTGACGACGGCGTATGACGATCCGTACCATCTCGACGGCGAAATCAGCTTCGTTCGGCTCGAACCGGGCGCTTCGCGAGTTGAATGTCTGAACGCCGGCATCGCGGCGTCCCACGGCGAAGTCATTCACCTATTGGCCGTCGGCGCTACGGTCGATGACGGTTGGACGGGCGCCGCTGTCGGCCAGTTTCGCGACGGATCGATCGCGCTGGTTGCTCCGTCGATCAATGCGACTTGCGTCGCTTCGCCGCTCGAGGGCGCTCAGCTTCGATTCGACGTCGCCGAGAATCGCAAGAATCCGTACGCACTGGCGGATGCGGTGTCGCTCGACGCGCTTTTCGTGCGTCGGGCTGCGTTGCCGCAGGCGGCCGAGCCTTTGTGCGCTGACCTCGGCGATCGGCTGGCGGGTGTTGATCTCGCGCGATGGCTGCAAAACGTCGGCCACCGGCTCGTCAGTGAACCGCGCACGGCGATTCAGGCTCCCGTCGAGCATCAGCACGACGACGATTCCGCCTTCGCCGCAGGCCGGCAGTTGGAACGATTGTTCTGGCGGAACTTACCACAAACCGGCGCCCTGGCGGCATTGGCCGCTCATGCCAGAACCGTGCTCACCGAGTGCGTCGCTTCGCTGCGGCGCCCGAGAATCATCGCCCGGTTTTTGGGGCGTGTGGCCGGACTGTGCGAATATCCGTCGTACCTGCGGCATTGGCACGAACGTTCGCGCGATGGCCGTCGTTCGATCACGCTCGACGATAAGATAGCTCAATCTGCCAGCGGATCCGCTGCGCGTCCCATTCATGCCGCCAACGACCTTCGATCGGTCGCCTGACGCCTGCACGGTCGGCAAACGCGGCATAGCATTTGCTTTCTCGATCCCGGGTGTCGTTGCGCGCGACTCATGCACTTTGTCCGGAAACTTGTGAAGCAACACAACTTATCGGCGTTGCCTATTGGCGCGGAACTTACCGCCAGCAATCGCGTTCGATTTCGTGTTTGGGCTCCGTCGACCGACCAGGTGGCGGTCGTTCAACAACCACCGCGGGGAGGCCATGCAACTGAAGTCACCCTTGAGCACGAGGGGGATGGATATTTTTCAACCGAAACCGATTCTAGTGCCGGCATGCATTACCGATTTCGACTCGGCGATGACGGCGACTTGTATCCCGACCCAGCGTCGCGCTTCCAGCCCGACGGGCCGTTGGGTCCGTCCGAGGTGATCGATTATCGATCCTTTGCCTGGACCGATGCCGATTGGCCCGGCGTCACGCCGCGTGAGCAGATCATCTACGAGCTGCACATCGGCACGTTCACCCGTCAGGGAACTTGGATCGCTGCCGCCGAGCAATTACCCGCACTTGCCGCCTTGGGGATCACACTGCTGGAAGTGATGCCGATCGCCGAGTTCGTCGGCCGTTGGGGCTGGAGCTATGACGGCGTGAATTTGTTTGCCCCCAGCCATCTGTACGGCGCCCCCGACGACTTTCGGCGGTTCGTCGACACCGCGCATCGCTACGGCATCGGCGTGGTGTTGGACGTGGTGTACAACCATTTCGGCAATATTGGCTGCACGGTGCAGCACTTCGCCCGCGAGTACATCAGCGATCGTTACGAGAACGAATGGGGCGCTTCACCTAACTTTGACGGCGAACGATCGGCCCCGGTGCGCGAGTTCTTCGTGGCCAATGTACGCCACTGGATCAGTGAATATCATCTCGACGGTCTGCGCATCGATGCAACGCAGGCCTTTTTCGACCAGTCCAAAGAGCACATCCTTTGTGCCTTGGTACGTGAAGCACACGACACGGCAGGCTCTCGATCGATCGTCATTATCGCTGAGAGCGAGCCGCAGGACGTGCGGTTGATCCGCCCTTGCGAGCGTGGCGGATTCGGCATGGACATGACCTGGAACGACGATTTTCATCACACCGCGATGGTGCGCGCCACTGGACGCAGCGAAGCCTACTACACCGACTATCGGGGGCGAGCGCAAGAGTTCGCGTCCGCGTTGAAGTGGGGTTTTTTGTTTCAGGGGCAGCGATACCAGTGGCAGAAGCAACGCCGTGGAAGTCCCGCGCTCGATGCCCCCGCTTGGGCGTTCGTTAATTATCTGCAAAATCACGATCAACTGGCGAACTCCCTGGGCGGCGAAAGGCTGCAAGAGCTCACCAGCCCCGGTCGGCTGCGTGCGTTGACGGCCGTGCTGCTGCTGGGACCCGGAACGCCGTTGCTCTTCCAGGGGCAGGAGTTTGCCGCGTCGTCGCCGTTCTTGTACTTTGCCGATCCGGAAGCTGAACTGGCTGAGAAGGTGTCTGCGGGACGCCGCAAGTTTCTCAGCCAATTTCGTTCGTTGGCACTTCCGGAGATGCAACACGCGGTACCCGATCCAAGCGACTCGGCAACCTTCACGCGCTGCCGGCTCGATTTCTCGCAGCGCGAGAAGCACGCCGCCGTCTACCGACTGCATGCCGACCTGATCCGTCTGCGATGCAGCGATCCTTGTCTACGAAGCCAGGACAAGCACACTTGGCATGGCGCTGTGCTCAGCGACGATTGCTTTCTGATGCGGCTGATCCTGGAAGATGAACAACGGCTGCTGATCGTCAACTTCGGCCCAGATCTGCATCTCGATCCTGCCCCGGAACCGTTGCTGGCTCCGCCGGCCGAGCGGCGCTGGGCAGTACAGTGGAGCAGCGAGGACGTGTGTTACGGCGGTCACGGCACTCCGGCCGTCGATACCGACGAGAATTGGCGCATTCCCAGTGAATGTGCTTTGATGTTGATCCCACGAGACCTTGAAGCGGTGGAATCGCCATGAGCGTAGCCATTGCGACAGAACCGATTGTGACGCGCGTTGCCTGGTCGCCGGTCGATCACGGTCCTCCCAGCGTGCTCATCGAACGCGAGTGGTTAGCCACCAACGGGCTGGGAGGCTACGCCTCGGGCACGCTCTCGGGAGCCTGCACGCGGCGGTATCACGGCCTGCTGATCGCGGCCTTGCCGGCGCCGCTGGGTCGCATGGTGATGTTCAACCATCTCGCGGAGGAGCTGCGCCTGCCTGGCGGCCGCAAGGTGTCTCTCGGTGCTGATGAACGTCCCGATCGCGTGATCGAGTACGACGCCGCGACCTTGGCCGAGTTTCGGCTCGAGGACGGCATGCCGGTGTGGACCTACGCCGTCGAAAACTTCCTGCTCGAAAAGCGAGTCGTGTTGCCCCACCTGCAGAACACGGTCCACGTGGTCTATCGCATGCTACGCGCGCCGGGGCCTGTGCGGTTGCGGCTGCGTCCATCGTTCGATTTTCGCTCGCATGAAGCGGCCGTCTGCGCCGGGACCGATCATCCATACCAGGTTACGGCAATTGGCGATCGCATCGAGGTCGCCTCGCACAATCTGCCGACGCTGCGGCTGCGCATGACCGGCCCCTCGCCGGCGTTCGTGCTCGACGGTGGCCGTTACCGCGAGGTGTTCTACCGCATCGAGGCGGCGCGAGGATACGAATCGAGCGGACGTCTGTGGAACCCAGGATACTTTCGCACCAATCTCGGCAACGGCGAGCAGGCTAACCTCATCGCATCGACCGAGGAGTGGGACACGGTGCTGGCCGTCACCAGCGACGAAGCGCTCGAGGCCGAACGCGAGCGATCCGATCGACTGGTGCTGCAGGCTGATCTACGGGCCCGCGCGCAGTTGGGGGCCGAGATGACCTTGGCCGCCGACCAGTTCATCATCATCCCGACCACGCGCAACGTCGATACCGCCCGAGCCCACGCCGCCGGCGACGAAGTCCGCACCGTGATCGCCGGCTATCACTGGTTCACTGATTGGGGGCGCGACACGATGATCAGCCTCGAAGGGCTGACGCTGGCGACCGGCCGACATCGCGAG
Organism: Pirellulales bacterium; assembly: GCA_036272935.1. GTDB lineage: Bacteria > Planctomycetota > Planctomycetia > Pirellulales > PNKZ01 > DATAXP01. Next base: position 43,056 of record DATAXP010000147.1, read on the forward strand.
GCCGGCTTCATCCTACGCACATTCGCCCGTTACGTGCGCGATGGCCTGATTCCCAACTTGTTTCCCGAAGGGCAGCGAGAAGGACTGTATCACACCGCCGACGCAACGCTCTGGTTCTTCCACGCGCTCGATCGTTACCTGCAGGCGACCGACGACCAGGAGACGCTGCGGCTGCTGTTTCCCACGCTCGCCGACGTTGTTGACCATCACGTGCGTGGTACGCGGTTCGGCATTGGCGTCGATCCGCGCGATGGCCTGCTGCGGCAAGGTGCCGAGGGGTATCAGCTCACTTGGATGGACGCCAAGGTCGACGGCTGGGTGGTCACGCCACGGCGAGGTAAAGCGGTGGAGATCAACGCGCTGTGGTTCAACGCGCTGCGGCTCATGGAGCGCTGGTCGCACGAGCAAGGCGATGCCGCCGGGACGGATGCTTTTGCGCGGCGTGCCGAGCAGGTTGCCAAGTCGTTCAACGCACGCTTTTGGTACGAGCAGGGGAACTACCTTTACGACGTCGTCGACGGCGAGCAAGGCGACGATCCCAAGTTCCGACCGAACCAAGTGTTTGCCATCTCGCTGCCGCATCCGGTGCTCGAAAGCGCTCGTTGGAAACCGGTGCTCGACAAGGTGGTCGAGCGATTGCTCACGCCGGTGGGGCTGCGCAGCCTGGCGCCGGGCGATCCCGATTACAAGCCGACCTACGACGGTGATCTGCGTTCGCGCGATGCGGCGTATCACCAGGGGACGGTCTGGGCGTGGCTCATCGGACCGTTCATCGATGCTTGGCTGCGCGTCAACCCGGGACGCTCAGAAGAGGCCCGGCAGTTCTTGATCGGCTTTGTCGCACACCTGAACGAGGCGTGCGTCGGCCAGATCAGCGAGGTGTTCGACGCCGAAGCACCGTATTACCCTCGCGGCTGTGTGGCCCAGGCATGGAGCGTTGCCGAGGTGCTCCGCTGCTGGATCAAGACCGCGCCCCAGTGACGCATGAATTCAACCACGGCCCCGTGGCCACACCGACCCGGAGGAACCGCAGGGCAAACGCACGTTGTTCGTGGAAGAGGATTGTTCGCAGTGTCCTTGCCGGAGTGAAGGCTAGCAGCGAAAGATTGTCCGTGGCTGGAGGCATTGTATT
>DATAXP010000148.1:0-3560 GCA_036272935.1 Pirellulales bacterium
CCGCCCGAGACCGATCCGCCGAGGACTCCGATCCCAAGCGGTTGCTCGCTGCCGGCAAACCAGCGTTCAATCACACGGGCTGACGCCGCGTTGTACTGGTATTTTCGCCACGATCGCACGGCCGGCTTTTTGTCGAGACACAACGGTATGACCGACCAAGCGAAGTCGCCAGCGTAGCGCTGTGCCGCTTTCAGGCACGTCTCGTGTTTGTTGACGGCGTTCCAAAGTGGCGGCGCCGGGGAAATGTCGCGGCGGTCGAAAATGGCGGCGCACCAGCGAGCGTCCCTGGAAGTCGGGAAGATGGGGGCTTTAGCCCTAATCTTTCCCAGCTTCGCGGGGAGGCCCAGGAGTGCGATGCGACATGGAGTTTTGGAAAGAGGTTCGTCGGCAGGTGCTGACGAACGAGTTGAGCAAACGGGCTGCATGTGAGCAGTACAGCCTGGGCTGGCACACGCTGACGAAGATCCTGGCGCACGATGAGCCGCCGGGCTATCGCAAGTCGAAGCCGCGAGCGAAGCCCAAGATCGACGAGTTCTTGCCGGTCATTCACCAGATCCTGGTCGATGACCGGCAGGCTCCGAAGAAGCAACGCCACACGGCGTGGCGAATCTTCGAGCGATTGCGGGACGAGCATCAATTCAGCGGCAAGTACACGATTGTTAAAGACGCCGTGCGGGCCTGGAAGCAGTCGCACCAAGAGGTCTTTCTGCCGCTGTCGCATCCCCCGGGTGAAGCCCAGGTGGATTTCGGCGAAGCCACGATCCGCCTGGCCGGCGAGGAGACGAAGGTCGCGCTGTTCGTGATGACGCTCCCCTATTCGGGAGCCATTTTCATCCAGGCGTTTCCTCGGGAATGCACCGAGACGTTTCTGGAGGGACATCGCCGGGCCTTTGAATACTTTGGCGGTGTGCCGCGGCGGATTAGCTACGACAACTCGGCCATCGCCGTGATCGAAGTGCTCAAGGGCCGCGAGCGGAAGCTGACCAAGGAGTTCTTGCGGCTGCAGAGCCATTACTTGTTCCGAGAGCATTTCTGCCTGGTACGGCGGCCCAATGAGAAGGGACACGTCGAGCGACTTTTGGGTTTCGCTCGACGCAGCTTTCTGGTGCCAGTACCCCAAGTAGATTCGCTCGAAACGCTCAATAGGCAACTGCGCGAAGGCTGCCAGTCGGATCTCCAGCAGCGGACGCGCGGCAAGCCGGCCTCCAAGGGCGAACTGCTCGTGGAAGACCAGGCCGCCTTGCTGCCGCTGCCCAGGCAATCTTTCGAGGCGCGGCGTGTTGACGACGTAGCGGCTGACTCGCAGTCGCTGGTTCGGTTCGATACCAACGATTACTCGGTTCCTGTGAAGTACGCCCACCGCAAGCTGATGGTGGTGGCCACGGTCGAAGAGGTCAGGTTGGTCTACGAGGACCGCCTGGTGGCTCGGCATCGCAGGTGCTGGCAGCGTGAACAGACGTTCTTTGAGCCGATCCACTATCTGGCGCTGTTGGAACGCAAGCCGGGCGGTTTCGATTACGCTCGGCCCTTGGAGCACTGGCAATTGCCTGAGTGCTTTGGCGTCCTCAGACGCCGGCTGGAAGCGGCCGACCCCCGCTATGGCACGCGGTCCTACATTCGGGTGCTGCGGCAGTTGGAGCGGTTCTCGCTCGCGCAACTGACCGGGGCGGTCGAGTATGCCTTGGACATCGACGTCATCGATCCGGACAGCATTCGCACGATCATCGAGCATCGGGCCGAGCAACCGGTGGCGTTGTTCTCGCTCGACGGGCGTCCGCACCTGACCCAGGTGCGAGTCGAAACGACCGATGTGGCGGCCTACGGAGCCCTGCTCACGGAGGCGTCGCCATGAGCAAGATGGAGACCAAGAGCACGGTGCTGCTGAAGCACCATCTGAAGGCGCTCAAGCTGCCGACCATCCACGCGGAGTGCGAGAGAATCGCCGAGCGCGCGGCTGCGGACAATACCGATCATCTGGCCTTCCTGCTGCAGCTCTGCGAGTTGGAACTGATCGAACGAGAACGCAAGGCCGCCGAGAGGAGATTGAAGATGGCTCGGTTCCCCGCCCATAAGCTGCTCGACGAGTTCGACTTCACGGCCCGCCCGAGCATCAACAAGCCCTTGTTTCTGCAACTCGTCAAAGGCGAGTACCTGGACCAGCGGGAGAACATACTGCTGGTGGGCCCCAGCGGTACCGGCAAGTCCCATCTGGCCACGGCGCTGGGCATGGCCGCCTGCGCTCAAGGGCGCAAAGTTCGTTTCTTTCGCGTCACGGAGTTGATCACTCTGCTGTTGGAAGCCAAAGAAGAGCGGCAGCTCTTGCGGCTACGCCAGCAATTGGGCAAGCTGGATCTCTTGATCCTCGACGAACTGGGCTACGTTCCCGCCAGTAAGGCCGGAGCGGAACTCTTATTCGACGTGATCGCCACGGCCTATGAACGCAACAGCCTGATCCTGACCACCAACCTGCCGTTCGAGAACTGGACGGAAGTACTCGGCAGTGAGCGGCTCACGGGAGCGGCCTTAGACCGCCTGACCCATCGCTGCCACATCCTGGAGACCAAGGGCGAGAGCTACCGGCTCCGGGACGCCAAACGTCGAAGACGGACCAACTGAACCGACTGGTCCCATCGCCGTGATCTCTTCCGCGACAAAACCTCGGTAACTTTGGAGACCTTCAACAACCCCAGCGCCACCAAATTCGGCCGCCCGGCGCCGCCACTTTGAAACGCCGTCAACACGTGCGAATATTCGGCGCGGTAGCCCCCTAGCTTTCGACGCGCCGCTTCTGAATAATACTCCCGTCCCCTTTATTTCAGCCCGTGCTGGAGGGCCCAGTCCTTGATGCCGGTGTCGGCTGCCTGCTCGAGCTTGGAGTAGCGCGGGTGGCGCGACTCTTTGTAGGGATCGTTGCGGGCCGCGTTGTAGCAGCAGATCAACGACCAGCGCGGATTGGGCGAGCGGTTTTCGTCCGAGCGGTGCAGCAGATTGGAGTGGAAGAAGAGCGAATCGCCCGGCTCGGCCTCGATATAGACCAGCTCCATGCGCCGCAGCGCCTCGTCGACGCGTTCCATGTCGGCGCCGGTCTGCTCGCCGGCCTTGCCGTGATCGATGCGGCCCATGTGATGCGAGCCCCGGATGACTTGCAGGCAACCGTTGGCCTGGTTCGCCCGATCGACGGCGATCAGGCAACTGGCCATCCAGGGAAAGAGGCAGCCGTTGTTGTACCAATAGCCGTAGTCCTGGTGCCATTCCCAGGCCCCGCCGACGAAGGGCTCTTTGAGCATCATCTTGGAGTGATAGTGATACACTTCGCCGCCGAGCAATTGCTCCATCGCATCAACGATCCGCGGCGAACGCGAAAACATGCTGTACAGGTCCTCGCCCGGATGATTCCAGAGGGCCAGCCGCGTTTCGCGGCCGCCGGCATCTTTGCGGGCGTAGGAGCCGGCCGCCAGCGCCTCATCGCCGCGGGCGTACGACAGCAGTAAGGCCATTTCCTCGGCGTCGAACAACTGGCGCGCCAGCACAAATCCGTCGCGCTCGAATTGTGCGAGTTG
>DATAXP010000149.1:0-6307 GCA_036272935.1 Pirellulales bacterium
TTGTTGCGACGCTTCGCGATCAGCCTGCTCAAACAGGACTCTTCACCCGGCAGCATCCGCCGCAAACGAAAACGGGCCGCTTGGAACCATCACACCCTCGCAACCATCCTCAACATCACAACTTAAGGTGCGGTTGCCCTGCCTTTCCCGTCCTTCTCCTCTGAAGAGGAATTCGGATTTCCCTGATGCGGTAATTGGGAGCGAGCCATCAGTCAAACTGTTACCTTCGCAGCGTCAATAGTATTGTACCAGATACGCCACAGTAAGCTCCTGGAGTTTGGATGCAGATTGCATGATTAAGGGGCAGAATGTGGTTTGGAGGCAAAGCCCCGTTCGGGAGAGGGTAGCGAGTCCGCCGTGGCGGACGAACCGGGTGAGGGTTGGGTGAGGGTGAGGCGGGTGCGACGCACAAACCGCTTCGCCCTCGTCCGTCCTTCGGGCATCTTCTCCCGGTGGGAGAAGGGCGGTATACGCCGTATGCTGCTATACCGGTGTGCCGCTCAGCTCGGCAACGAGCGTTTCGAGCGCCGCGCGTACGCGCTTCAGTGACTCGGCCAGCGCGGCGAAGGTGGTGTCGGCGTCGGTCCAGTCGCCGGCGGCGGCGCTGCGTTCCAATTTCAACGCAGATTGGTGGGCAGTGCCCGTCGAAAAGTAGCTGACCGAACCTTTAATCGTGTGCGCGGCGCGCTTGGCTGTCGGTGCGTCGCGCTGCACCAGCGCGTCGTGCAACTCGGCGACAAGCTCGGGATTGGTGGTGAGAAAGATGTTGGCCAGTTCGCACAATAACCCGGTGTCGCCTTGCAGCTTGGCGAGTATCTCGGCGCGCGGCAGTAGATCACCGACGTTGAACGATTCTTGGGCACTCGGCAGTTCTGCCACCGCAGCGGTCTCGGCCGGCGGCTTCTCCCCCGCGCCAGGAAACAGCGATTCGATCACCTCGAACAGCTCCGCCGCCTGGATCGGCTTCGTCACGTAGCCGTCCATGCCGGCGGCGAGGCAGGTTTCGCGATCCCCCTTCATCGCGTGGGCGGTGATGGCGATGATCGGCAGCCGCCGGCCCGTGGCTATTTCGCGTTCGCGGATTCGGGCCGTCGCTTCCAGCCCGCTCAGCTCGGGCATTTGCACGTCCATCAGCACCAGATCGAACGTCCGTTCGTCGAGCAGCCGCAACGCGGTGATGCCGTTGTCGGCGATCGTCGCTTCGTGCCCCCACTTTTCCAGCCAGCGCAGCAGCAGCCGCTGGTTCACTTCGCTATCTTCGGTCACCAGCAGGCGCAGCGATTGGCTGCTTCGTCGGTTTGCCAGCTTGCCGGTCGAATCGCGGCGCCGGACCGGCGCCGAGCCCTCCAGACTTTTGACCAGCGTTTCGAGCAATTCCGATTGGCGGAACGGCTTGGTGAGATACGCCGAGAAGCCGACCTCCAGCGCCCGGCTGCGGTCGTTGGCCACCAGCGCCGACGAGAGCATGATCAGCTTGATCGCCTCGAGTCCCGGCCGCTGGCGCAGCATCGATGCCAGCGTAAAGCCGTCGGTCTCGGGCATCATGCAGTCGAGGATCGCCACGGCCACTGCCGGCTCGGCGTCGCTGGTGCGGTCGAGCGTTTCCAGTGCCTCCGCCGCGCTGCCGGCGAGCGTCGGGCACATCGACCAGCTTGCCAGCAGCTCTTCGAGAATGCGACGGTTCGTGGCGTTGTCGTCGACCACCAGCACGCGCAGGCCGCGCACATCGACCGGCAACGGCTGGGCGGGTTCCTCGTCGCCTTGCAGGCCGAAGCAGACGTCGAGATGGAACGTGCTGCCGCGCCCTACTTCGCTTTCGACCTGGATGTCGCCGCGCATCATGCGCGCCAACTGCGACGAGATGGTCAGCCCCAGCCCCGTGCCGCCGTACTTGCGCGTGGTCGAGCTGTCGGCCTGGGTGAACGCGTCGAAGATCATCCGCTGCTTCACCGGCGGAATGCCGATGCCAGTGTCGCGCACCGTGAAGTGCAGGCCGACATCCTTCTCGTCCTGCCAGCGCGTCTCGACTTCGAGCACGATCTCGCCGCGCTCGGTGAACTTAATCGCGTTGCCGACCAGGTTAATCACGATCTGCCGCAGCCGTCCCGCGTCGCCGATGAGGCGATCGGGCACGCCGGGACGCACGTGGCACAACAGTTCGAGCCCCTTGCCCGCAGCGCGCAGAGCAAGGCTTTTCATCGTGTCGTCCAGACAGTCACGCAGACGGAAGTCGACCGGGTCGAGCTCGAGCCGGCCCGCTTCGATCTTCGAGAAATCGAGGATGTCGTTCAGCAGGCTCAGCAGCGAGTCGGCCGAGCTTTTGACCATCCCCAGGTACTCGCGCTGCTCGCTGGTGAGTTCGGTGTCGAGCGTCAGCTCGGTCATGCCCAGGATGCCGTTCATGGGGGTGCGGATTTCGTGGCTCATGTTCGCCAGGAACTCGCTCTTCACGCGGTTGGCGGCCTCGGCAGCCTCTTTTTCCTTGCGCATCGCCTCGGCCCGCTTGCGCTCGGTGATGTCCCCCAGGTTCACGATCACGCCCTGCACGTCGGACTTTTTCAGCAGATCGGTGACCGAGGCTTCGACCGTGTGCCACGATCCATCGCAGTGTTGCAGGTGCAGTTCGACGGTGGTGCTGGTGCCCAGTTGGCCGTGTGCCTCGTCAAGTGCCGCGATCCAAGCCGGTCGATCGTCGAGATGGATGTACTCGATGAGTTGCCGCCGCAAGGCATCGGCCGGTGCGATCCCCAGCACTCGTTCCAGCGATGGGCTCACGTACACAATCACGCCGGCGCGGTCGAGCTTCACGATCACGTCGTTCGTGTTCTCGATCAGCGAGCGGAAGTGCACTTCGCTGCGCCGCAGCGACGCCTCGGCCAGGCGCAGGCTCTGCTCGCGCTGCGCGACCTCGCGGGCCATGTAGCGGAACGCGGTGCCAAGCTGGCCGATCTCGTCGTGGCGGAGCGTGATCGGATCGAGTTCATCGCCGGGCGTGCTGCCGTCGACCCCCACGCTGGCATCGGTCGCCAGCCGCCGGGCGCAGACGGTGAGTTGCCGCAGCGGCCGGGCCACGCGTTGCATCAGCAAATAAGCCACCACGACGCTGGCGGCGAAGATGCCGACCAGCAGCGCCGCCTGCCGCAGAACGGCCGAGCGAATGGCTTGGCGGATACTGTTGCGGTCCATGCCGACGTGTACCGTGCCGATTTCGCCGGCGAGGATCGGCGCCGCCACGTCGATCACGTGCCCCACGCCTTCGATATCGACTTCTTCAATCGTTGTCGTGCGGTGTTGCCGCTTCACACGGTCCAATGCGGGCGGCACGCGCGGCACGAACGTGTGCGAGATCACGTTGCCGTCGGCATCGACGACGAAGATGTACGAGACGCCGCGCACGCGTCCCTCTTCGAAGTACTGATCGATCATCGCCTGGATCGCTGCCGCGTCGCGATACAGGATCACCTCGACGCTGCCGCTGGCGACGCTGTTGGCGATCGCCGCTCCCTTGCTCTCGAACTCGCGCGTCAGGTTCCGGTTCACCGTGTACGCCGACCACAGCGCCGTGGCCACCGTCGTGACGCCGGCTAGCAGCACCAACAGCAGCAGCACCTTGGTGAACAGCCGCAGCCGGGTCATTGCTGCCACCTCTGCCACTCGGGGTCGCCCAACGGCACAAACTCGCCGTCCTTGGCCACGGTGCAATACACCTTGTTCAAGCCCTGATGCCGCCCGAGGCCGAACGACACGGGCACGTCGATTCCCAGATCGATCTGGCTCATCCCTTCGACGGTGCGCTTGATCGTCGCCGGACGCATGGCGGGGTCCATCGCTTCGAGAATCTTCACCAGCAGCCGGGCGTTCAAGAACCCCTCGAAGCCGATGAAGCTGTAGCGCGGCGCCGGATACGGTTCGTCGAGCAGCTCGGTTGGAGGCATGGGATGGTATTCGTCCATCAGACGGCGGTAGTCGCGCGCCGCCGGCAGATCGCTTTCGTAGCTGGGGACAACCTGCGAGTTGATCAGGTTCTGCGTGTAGCCGCGACCGCGCTCGCGGCCATGATCCACGAGCAGTTGCAGCAGGTTTTCGCTATCGACCCCCGACAGGTTCGCGATCGGCACGTCCCAACCGGCATCGCGCGCGTCGCGCACCAAGGCCGCGCAGGCCGCGTAGGTGCCGACCGAAATGATCGCGTCCGGCTCGGCAACTCGCAGCACGTCGACTTGCGCCTGCATGCTCGCCCCGAAGCCGGTGCCGCGCCGGTAAGTCGCTTCGGCCACCATCGTCAGTCCCGGCGTCGCAGCGCTGGCTACGCCCGAGCGCTTCTCGCCGTGCTGATCGTGCTCGGCCAAGGTCCGTCGCACGCCGTCCCAGCCGCTACGTCCGTAGGCGTCGGCCTGGTAGAACACCGCGATCCGCCGCCGGCCGATGCGCAGGAAGTGCTCGACCAGCGCGACCGTTTCCTGGTGGTATGAGGCACGCAGGTTGAACACGAACTCGTCGTACGGATACTGCCTGTGCGGCGCCGCCCCCGTGAACGGAAAGAACAGGTACACGTTCCGTCCGCTGTCGTGATACTTCTTCAACAGCGGCAGCACCCGCGTGACCGTCGGGGTGCCCATGTAATCGAACAGCAGCAGGGCACCATCGCGCTCGACGAGCTGGATGGTATTCTCGATCGCCGGGATCGGATCGTAGTCGTCGTTGTAAGCGCGGATGACGATCTTCCGGCCGTGCACGCCGCCATGCGCGTTCACATGCTCGAACCAGGCAGTCGAGCCGCGCCACAATTCGATGCTCAGCCCCCGCGACGCCCCGCGGAACGCTGCCGACATGCCGACCATGACCTCGGCGGCCGAGGCTGCCGGACACGAGATTAAGGGACCAACGAGCAGGCTCAAGACAAGAGCCGCTGCGCAGGCTCGACTTCGAGCGCCGAGGGTCATGGTGTCCCCTGTCCCCATGTGATCGTCTGCACGCCATCATGGACCCGGACCATCACACATGCAAGCGATATGACGCGGCGGCGTCGCACCACGCTTGCGGTTTGGCATCGCCGATGGTATCCATCGAGCGATGAAAACCTATCGCATTGCCGTTTATCCCGGCGACGGCATTGGTCCGGAAGTGATCGACCAGGCACTGGCGGTGCTCGATGCCGCCGAGCGCGTGTTCAGCTTCAAGCTCGAGCGGACGATGCTCCCTTGGGGTGCCGACTATTACCAGCAGCACGGTACGGTGGTGCCCGATGATTTTCTCAACGTGTTGCGGCCGTTCGACGCCATCCTGCTGGGCGCGGTCGGCTGGCCGGCGAAGATCCCCGATCACGTGACGCTCGCTCCGCTGGTGAAGATCCGCCAGACGTTCGACCAGTACGCCTGCATCCGGCCGGCCAAGTTGTATCCCGGCGTGCGCGGACCCTTGGCTGGTCGCGGGCCGGAGGATATCGACTTTGTCGTGCTTCGCGAGAACTCCGAAGGAGAATATGTCGATTCGGGAAGCCGGTTTCACGTCGGCCGGCCCGATGAGTTCGCCCTGCAGACCGCGATCCACACGCGCCGCGGCGTCGAACGCATCCTGCGGTTCGGCTTCGACATGGCCCGCCTGCGTCGCCGCCGGCTCACCATGATCACCAAGAGTAATGCCCAGCGCTATGCGTATGTGCTGTGGGACGAGGTGCTCGAACAGGTGCGCGGCGACTATCCCGACGTCGAGGCGGGGAAGCAACACTGCGATGCGGCCGCGATGAATTTCGTCCGCTCGCCGCAGATGTTCGACGTGGTGGTGGCGTCGAACCTGTTCGGCGATCTGCTCACCGACCTCGGCGGCGTGATTGCCGGCGGCCTGGGACTCGCCCCCAGCACCAATACCAACCCCGAACGCGAGTATCCGTCGATGTTCGAGCCGGTGCACGGCTCGGCCCCCGACATTGCTGGGCGCGGCATCGCCAATCCGGTCGCCGCCATTCTGTCGGCGGCGATGATGCTCGACTGGCTTGCGCAGCCGGCGGCGGCCGAAGTGATTCGCCAGGCGGTGGCCCGCACCCTAGCCAGCAGCGCCGCAACACCCGACCTGGGCGGCACACTTTCGACGCGCGAGCTGGGCCAGCGCATAACGCGCGAGGTGGGATAAGCGCGCTTTGCGAGAAAGCGTAGCATTACCAGCCCGAAGCGCAACAACATTATGCAAGTGCCATCACGCGGACGTCCAAGGCGATTGTTAGCCGCGAGCGCAAGCGAGCGGTGTTGGACGGTGCCCCGTCGGGTGCGCACAAAACCCCTCGCTCGCGCTCGGGGCTAAGAGCTCACCG
>DATAXP010000150.1:0-53080 GCA_036272935.1 Pirellulales bacterium
CTGAAGGAGCCAGAGACGCGGTCGCTGTCGGTCGATGGACCGGCAGCGAGCCAGGTTCCAGCATTGTCCTCCCGGAAAAAATGCCCGGGACGGACCCCGATCAACGACACAACGACCGTTTTGCAGCGTCCTGCTAGAACGCTTTCCCCGCTGGTAATTCCGGGCGCGATCGATCATGCTGAGCCGGCCACGGAGAGGCAGTTCAGAGAGGCAGTTCATCAACAGTCCATCGCACGGGGTTGGCGATCCACGATGCCCATTGAGTTCCGTTGTCAGACTTGCGGCAAACTGTTGCGGACGCCCGATGAGTCGGCCGGCAAGCAAGCGCGGTGTCCCGAGTGTGGCGCGGTGATGTCGATACCGACTCCTGCGTCGCCGTCATCGGCACCGCCCCCCTTGCCAACCGTGGCGCCACCTTCAATTGCGCCCGTTGTCGCCAGCGGCGAGTTGAATCCGTACCAGGCACCAGCCGCCAGCAGCTATCTTTCCGAGCCGCAATCGTATGCGGTGAGCGGAGGAGTGGTCCCGACGCAGTTGGTGTTCAGCGAAGTGGTGTCGCGCGCTTGGGAGGCGTACCAGGCCACCATGGGCGTCTCGATCGCGGTCGTGATCACGGCGGTGGCGATCGGCATTGGTGCGGGGAGCGTCTTTATCGGACTATTGCAAGGAGCCGCCGGGCCTGGGGGCCAGCCGCCGATTGGGCTGCTTCTGCTGATGTACGTGTTCATGATTCCCTTGGGACTGTGGCTGATGATTGGAATTATCCAGTTCTTTTTGCGGGCCGCGCGGACCCACCACGGCGAATACAAAGAACTGTTTGGCGGTGCATCGTTGATTGTTCCGGTGTTCGTTGCCAACTTCCTGTCGGGATTGATATCGCTGCTCATCGTCCTGGTGCCGATGTTGATTGTCGCCATGGCCATAGGCCTACTGGTGGTTCTTGCGGGCAGCAGGCCCGCGGTGGTGGTCACGGGCACGGTGTTGGCGTACGCAGTCTACTTCGTTTCAATCATCTACGTGAGCCTGGCATTCAGCGCGGTGATACCGCTCGTCATCGACCGCCGGCTAGGCGCGGTGGAGGCGATCAAGACCTCGTGGCGATTGACGAACGGGAACAAGCTGCCGCTGTTCGGCCTGTGGTTCGTCTGTATGCTGCTGTACTTCGGCGGAGCGCTGCTTTGCGGCATCGGGCTGATTTTCACCTTGCCGTTCATGGCGCATATTTTCATCGCGGCATATCTGGCGATGAGCGGCGCGTACGACGAGCAGGTGTAGCTCACGACCGCGCGCCTGGCGCGATCATGCCCGTGTCGGGGCTACTGGCGGTGGCGTAGAGCTTGCGCGGAATGCGTCCCGACAGGTACGCCAGCCGGCCCGCTTCGGTTGCCGCGCGCATGGCGCGGGCCATGCCCAAGGGAGCGGTTGCATGGGCGATCGCCGTGTTCAGCAGCACGCCGTCGACCCCCAGCTCCATGGCGAAGGCAACGTCGCTGGCCGTGCCTACGCCGGCATCGACGATCACCGGATAATCGGGATCGCCGTCCTTCAGGTACTCGAGGCAGATGCGGATGTTGTTGGCGTTGAGCACGCCTTGGCCTGAGCCGATCGGACTGCCGGCGGGCATCACGCTGGTCGCGCCGGCTTGCTTGAGCCGGCGGGCTACGATCGGATCGTCCGAGGTGTAGCAGAGCACCTGAAAACCTTCGGCCACCAGCCGCTCGGTCGCTTCGAGCGTGGCTACGGGATCGGGCAGCAGCGTTTTGGTGTCGCCCAGTACTTCGAGCTTCACCCAGTCGGCCCCGGGATTTTCGAGTCCCAGCAGAATCTCGCGTCCCAGGCGGGCGACGCGCACCGCATCGTCGGCCGTGAAGCAGCCCGCGGTATTCGGCAGCAGCGTGTAACGGCTGGTGTCGATGAAATCGAGGATATTGCGCCCTTGGCGATCGATGAGCCGTTCACGCCGCACGGCCACGGTGATGCAATCAGTACCCGACAGATCAAGTGCCTGGGCCATCACGTCGTAGCCGGCATACTTGCCGGTGCCGACGATCAGCCGGCTGGCCAGCGTGTGCGTGCCGACTCGCAACGGCTGGTTACCAGCCGTCGCGGCAGACTGCTCAATCGTCTCGCGTTCGATGTGTTCGATCGTCATGCTTCAACCAGCGTCACTGTTCAACCAGCGTCACTGTTCAACCAGTATCACTGCTCAACCACCTCCGACCAGCGACACCACTTCCAAACGATCACCCGCGGCGAGCCGGTGTTCGCCGTGCTGGGCGCGCGGCACGAGTTGCAAGTTCACCTCGACGGCCACTGCCCGCGTTGCCAGGTGCAGTTCGTCGAGCAGTGCGGTAACGGTAGTACGATCGGCCACCTCGCGGGACTGGCCATTGACGATGATCTGCACGCGCTCGTTCGGTGTTCGATTCTGGTAGCGGGGACTGCCGAGTTACTGTTCGCGGACCGTGGCGTTGCGGATCGGCACCGCTTGCAGCAGCTCGAACTGGGCTGCAACGGCCCCGCCGCGATTGTTGTTGGTCAACGATGGATTGTACGGGAACGAGTACACGCCCATGATGCCGGTCGTGACTTCGGCCACGTATACGCAGCATGCGCCCCACTGCACGTTGCCGATCGGTCGCAGATCGACCTGGCCGGTGCAGATGACGAATTTTGGATTCTTGCCGGTCTCGACCTTCAGGTCGTTCATGATATTCCGCTTGTAGAGGGCCGAAAACTGCCGCGTCGTCGGATTGATCACCGCGCCCGACAGGTCGCCGGTGAGAAAGTCGAGCGTGAAGATCGCTTCGTGTCCCACGTCGGCCATGCCGGTGCATATCGCGAAGCTTTCGACCCGGTCGGTCGCCACCGCGTGCAGCGGAGCCTGAGGCCAGAAAAAACCGATCGCCAGACCAGCGGCCAGGCCAGCGGCCAGCCATACCGCCGGCGCACGAAAGATGCGAATAAACATGGTTCGATCTCCTAGCATGTCGAGAGGATGCGATGAGGGAGTCGCCGATCATCGTACCGCTGGCACGACGGATTTGCCAGGCGCGTTCAACCGTTTAGCCGGTCGTCGCGGCGACCATGTCGCACAAATGCGGCGGGCAAGTCCGCCGGCTAAACGATCAACCTCACGACACAATCGACCGTCGGCGGTTCACGTAGTCCCACACCACGTAGCGATCCAATTCGCGGCCGGCCACGAAGAACACCCGCCCCTTGGTACGCTCGGCCAGCCGATAGGCAAACTGCACATCCTCGCTCGACTGCGACCAACTGGAAAGCAGAAACAGGTTGAGCGTAATCCCCTCGCGGCGGCACAGGTCCCCTTCGCGCATGGTGGCACGCTCGGTGGCCGGGTGGGGCGGATAGAGCAGGTACAGCATCTGGGCCTCAAAGTGGGCGGTGGGCAGGCCGTCGGTGATCAGGATGATTTGCCGGTTGGGCGTGTCCTGGGCGGCCAGGAATCGCCGCGCCTGTTGCAGGCCGTGCTGAATGTTCGTGAAATGCGGCGGGATCATCGTCTCGCTCATGTCTTCGCGGCTCATGTCGTAACGGCGCATGACGACCGGGTCGAATACCGTCACAGGCTTCGGCAGCAAGGCGGCGACTTCGCTGGTGTGCCGCGGCTTGGCGAACGTGAACATCTCGATGAACTGCAAATAGTCGCCCGGGTACTCGCGCCGGATCAGCCCTTCGAGCGCCAGCGCCATGCGCTTCACGTTCACGTACAGTCCGCCGTAGCGCATCGAGCCGCTCATGTCCATCACCACCACGGTGGCGCACTTGGGGGTGTTGCGCGTGCGGTGTATCTCGATATCCTCTGGCTTCATTCGCACGGGTAGGCCAGGCCCGCTGCGCAACAGCGCGTTGGTGAACGATGCCGGGATGTCCATCTGGGCGACCGAATCGCCGAACTCGTACGGCTTGGTGGTTTGCAGCTCGACGGCCCCTTCACCGACAACCGGCCCGGCATGCCGACCCGTGCGCGAAGCCTCCAACTCACTAAAGATGCGCTCGAGCAGCTTTCCCTGGAACAGGCGATACGCCTTGGGTGTGAGCCGGTAGCCGTGCTTGGTTTCTTCAAGCCCCTGCTGCTGCGCGATCTCGCGCAGGTATTCCTGAATCTGCTGCTGCAACTGGTTGAGCCGGTCCATGTCGCCCGGCTCGGCGAACTCGGCCAGCGAGTCGAGATCGATCACCCCGATCTGTGCGGTCTTGGCTGCCTCGTCGAGCTGCTTGAGCAGCCGGTCGATCGTTTCCAACTCCTCCTTGATCTCCAGCGCCTGCGGAACGGTCATCGATTCGCGGCCGCTGAACTCGTAGCTGCCGGCAAGCTGATCGATCTGGTATTTCTCGCCGAGCCGTTCGATCAGCCGCATCAAGGCACCGGCCCACGGCGAGCGCTCGCCTCCGGCGCGATACCACAGCCGCTCCAGGTCGCGAAGCTGCTCGTCCTTGACGGCTCGGTAAAAATCCTTGGCCAACTCGCGCGGCGGATTAAGCCGCTTGGCTTCGTCGCGGTATTGCTGCTCGGCCGCTTGCGTGACCCGGCGGGTCTCGTACTTTTCGAGAATCTTGCGTTTGCGCTCGAGCAGCATTTGCCGGATGGCTTCGAGGCTCGGTCCCAGGCCCGCAATCTGGCTGGGATCGATGTGCACGGCTCGCGCCAGCTCTTCGTCCGTCAGCTCGCGCAAGCTGCCGTAGGTAAGCATGTGCTCCATCGCGCCGGACACCAGATCGGGCGGCGGCTGCGTGGGACTGGGAAAGTGTGCGGGATCGTACTTCTGGTACGTATGAATCACGCCGCCGAGGGCCGCTGGCTTGTGATGAGGCATCGCGCCATTCTAGGCGCCGAGGACAACGAGGCAATCAAGATATTCGGTCGTCCGTGGCGATCATCGGCTCGCGCCGTGCCAGGATTGCCGGCGTCGCACCGACGATTCGATGAGCACCGCGCCGACCGTCGTGCTCACCACGACGGAAAACAGCAGCCACCATGGCGCGCCCATCATGGCGTACATAAAGCATTCCATCGCGTCGATGCCCAGGTTGAGTAGTCGACGAGACCAGGGGACCGGCACTCCGAGAGCCTCAGCCACAGCGGTCTCGATTTGTCCGCCGCGGACACCGTACGCCGTCAGCTTGCCCTGGCGATCGATCACCATCAGCACCGGGATGGCATGGATGCCGAATTGCGTAGCAAGGGGATTATTGAAGCCTCGCTGTTCTTCGGTGTCGAAAAAGATCTGCGGCCACGGCTCGGGATGTTCCGCCAGGAACTTTTCAAGTGCATCGCGATCGTCGTCCATATTGACGGCAACGACTTCGAAGCCCTGATCGTGGAACTTTTCATACGTGCTCCGCACGTTCGGCAATTCGGCAAGGCATGGTCCGCACCAGGTCGCCCAATAATCGACCAGCACTACGTGGCCGCGCCGATCTTTCAGATCGAAACGCGGACCGGAGAGCGTGGGACCGGCAAGCTCGACGACAGTGCCGAGAGACGGTGCCACGGAATTCTTGTCGGCGGTGGGCGGCGGCATTCGTTGGCCGAGATAGCCGGTCAAAAAGATGCTCGCGATCATGGCCCAGCCAAGCGACTTTTCGCCGCGCACCGATCGAAAAGTTACGAGACGATCGGTTTCGCCGCGGCTGATCAATCGGCAAAGCACGACCGCCACGCCGATAATCGCGCCGAACGCCGCAAAGCGAGTGAATAGAAATCGGGCCGGGGCAAGCTGCCCGAGCAACAAGCCAATCAGCACGGCTCCGACGCCACCGGGGAGCGTTGTTAATCCGAAAGCGACCAGTCCCGTGGCGAGTGCGCCGCGAACGCCGTGGTAGCGATGCACCGGGCTTGGGTTCGATGACGAATCGCGGTCGATTTCGAGCGACATGGTTTTGGGTTCCGTTGCCGTGGCCGGTCATCTATGGTACGGGCACCGCCGCCGCGATCATAATCCAATGGCTATTGGATCGCGAAACTTCGCCGGCGGCGAAGTGTTCAATAAGGCATGAAGATGATGCGAATCCTGCTTGCGATCGCGGCCTGTTGTTGGGCGATAGACGTGGCCGGGCAAGAGGCTGCATTGCTCGAGCGCGGGTGGACCGTCGATGGCGTGGCGCGGCAGGCGTTGGTTTATGCTCCTGAGAGTGCCAAGAGCGACGCCACTCCCGTGGTGTTCGCCTTCCACGGCCACGGTGGCACGATGCGGCAGGCGTCGCTGTCGTTCCATGACCACACGGTTTGGCCTGAAGCGCTGGTGATCTATCCGCAGGGTCTGAACACGCCGGGCCAGTTGACGGACCCCGCGGGGAAGCGGTCCGGCTGGCAGAAGCAGGCGGGCGACCAGGACGACCGCGACTTGAAGTTCTTCGATGCGATGCTCGCGAGCATCGAGCAGGATTACAAGGTCGATGCACGGCGAATCTACGCCACCGGGCACTCGAATGGCGGCGGCTTCACGTACGTGCTATGGTCGGCGCGGGGCGACGTGTTCGCCGCTGTGGCGCCGTCGAGTGCGGCGCTGAAGCGCGGCATGAGCATTACGCCCAAGCCCGCGCTGCATTTGGCCGGTGAGACCGATCCCTTGGTGAAATACGAATGGCAGCAGCTCACGATGCAGCTCGTGCGCAAAGTGAACGGCTGCGACGAGGACGGCACCGCTTGGGGCGAATCTGGACCGTTGGTTGGCACGATCTACGCCTCGAAGCGCGGAACACCATTTGTGTCGCTACTTTACTCGGGAGGCCACAAGTTCCCGCCTGAAGCGCCAGCGCTGATTGTGAAGTTCTTCAAAGAGCACGCGAAGGGGGAATGAACCTCGGTCAGAGCAACGTTGTGAAGCCAGCTTGGCGAAAGTGAACGTCGCCAGTCAGCGTTTCGACAATTCCAAGCCCACTGCGTCGTCACGACCTGGCCTTGCAACTCTGCTGCGATCAAGATTGCAGGTTCGTGGTCGGCGTCACGCGGGTTGAGAATCGCCAGGAAGAAGTACGTGTCGGCGAAGGTTCGCTTCATGGCCGCTTTGGCCGACCATGAAGATCATGATTGTGGTTCGCCGCAAGATCGCGTGGAAGATTCGTCGCTCGGTTTTCCATCTGCCGGGCCAGCTCGACGAGCTTCTACCCAATGGAGTTCGACGGCTGTTTGGTCCACCGACGACTCCAACGGCGTGACGGGAGAAACCGACACCACCATGCCTTCCGGCAAGACATTGCCACTCTGCGGAACAACGACGCCATCTTGAACAACGCCGCGCAGAACCATCGCACCTTCTCCCTCCCGGGCCAGCTACAACATTCACTGTAGCCCGCGATGGAAGCCGCGAAAAGTCGCCAGCTCGGCAACGCCTAATCGTTCACGCCGCCTTCGGCGCTACGCCCAGGTCCATGCCTTCGCCGAAGTAGTACTTGCGGGCTTCGCGGTCGTTGAGCACTTCGTTGGGGCTGCCGTGGCAGAGCACCTTGCCTGCGCGGATGACGTAGCTGCGATCGGTGATTTGCAACGTCTCGCGCACCTGGTGGTCGGTGATCAGGATCGAGATGCCACTGTTGCGCAGCGTGCGGATGATCTCCTGGATGCTGGCGATCGTCACCGGGTCGATGCCGGTGAACGGTTCGTCGAACAGGATCAGCTTGGGATTGGATACCAGGCAGCGGGCGATCTCCAGGCGGCGGCGCTCGCCGCCCGACAGGCTCATGGCCAGCGACTTGCGCAGCTTGGTGATCGCGAACTGCTCGAGCAGCTCGTCGCTGCGCTTGCGGCGCGTGCGGCGGTCAACGCCCAGCATTTCCATCATGCCGGTCAGGTTGGCCTCGACCGTCAGCTTGCGGAAGACGCTCGATTCCTGGGCCAGGTAGCCCATGCCGCCGTCGCGTGCCCGGCGGAACATCGGCCAGTCGGTCACGTCGATGTCGTTGAGCGTCACCTGGCCGGCGTCGGGAGCGATCATGCCGCAGGCCATGCGGAAGCTGGTCGTCTTGCCGGCACCGTTGGGACCGAGCAGTCCCACGATCTCGCCCCGGTCGACGCTGAAATCGACGCCGTCGACGACCGTCCGCCGGCCGTAAATCTTCACCAGCCCTCGAACCTCGAGCATCGGCATCGCCGCGCGCCTCCGTGCGAAGAAATGCAGAAGTCAAAAATGCAGAAGTCAGAAGTGCCGGACTTCTGCCTTCTGACTTCTAGCTTCTGCATTACCTGATAAATCTCATCCGCTGAAAATCGGGATACGACGGCAGGTACAGCGTCATGCCGCCTAGGCGCAGCGGAATCGCCCACTCGGGCGCCCAGGCATGGGGCCAGTAAACGAACATCGCCTTGCCGATCAGCAAATCGCGCGACACGTAATACTCGGGCCTGCCCTGCGCGTCGGTGCGGTTCCAGAGCCGGCTGTCCTTGCTCTTGGGGCTGTTGTCGCCGAGCATCAGAAACTGCCCATCGCGCAGCACGAACTCGATCGGTGTTGCACTACCCTCGGGAAGAAACTGATCGTCGGTCGTGTTTTTACCACCGAAGTTCTGAGCGGCGGTGTAGTACACGTCGCGGAGCAGTCGCAGATGCGATACACGGGCACTGGCGCCGCGCACGGCGATGCCGGCCGGCGCGTAGTCGCGATCAGTATACGAATGCCACGGCAGCTCGTACTCGGTCGAAGAGTCGAACTGCACCGTGCGGTCGTCGACCCATAGCAACAGTTGATTGTCGACGTTGGCCAACCGCAGGCGATGCCTGGTGCCGGGGCGGACGTCGGTTCGTCCGCGGGGATGGAATTCCGGCAGATCATCGGCCGAAAGCGTGGCAATGCCCGTATCAAGCTCGATGCGGCAGCGAAATGCCCGGCCACCTTCGACGAGTTCGAGCGACACTTCGCCGGCCGTGGCACCACTTTTGGCCACGCTGCGAACGTCGAGCTCGCATTCCACCGCCAGATCGCCGACCCAGAACAGACCACGGTAATCGTCGCGGCCGGTGTCGTAGGCGCAGAAGTCGACGATGAGTTGCGGCGCGATGCGTTCGAGCTGAGCGCGCGTTTGTGCGCTGCGCGGATCGGCAACGATCGCTTCCCAGTCGCGTGCATCGGGGATGCGATGCTCGTAACGCAACCAGGCTTCCCGGGCGTCTGCGCCGGTGTACTCGAAGCTCTTGCCGTCGTCGGTCGGTCGCCACGCCCCCTGGCCGTTGGTGGCTGACGACCATCGCGGCGGCAGACCGAGTGCGATCAACTGAGGCTGGCAGTAATCGTTGTCGTAAACCGGCTGCAACATGGCGAGCACCTTGTCGGGCGGCTTGCGAGCCGTGCGGAAGTCGGTCGCGCCGTCCGGGCGAGTTAACACGTCGCCGTGGAAGATGTGCAGCGTCTCGCGCGGCAGGCCGACAATACGCTTGATGAAGTTTGTCTTGGCGGTCGCCGGGTACTTGAACACCGCCACGTCCCAGCGGCGCGGATCGTTGAACTCGTAGGGGAACTTCGAGACGATGATGCGATCGCCTTTGTACGATGGCGCGATGTAATCGAGATCGCCTTCGACCTCAACCAAGCCGCGTCGGTCGCGCGTCTCTTCGATCACTTTGAGCTTGCAGCGGAATCGGCAGTTCGGGCAGGTGCCCCACGACGGGCCTCGGCTCGGGGTCTCCGGCTCGCCGACCTGGTAGCGGTAGCCGCATTCGGGGCAGTACACGTCTTCGTGCTGCCCCATCAGCGTGGGAGCCATCGAGCCGGTGGGAATGACGAACGCCTCGGCCTCGAACGTGCGAAACAAGAAAGCCAGGATGAACGCCACGACGATCGATTCGACCGTCTCGCGAACGCTGTCCTTGTGCGGCTGGACCGCCACTATCACGTGGTCCGGCTCGGATTTGCTCTTCATGACTGGCAATATAACAGTCCCGCGACCGGCGACGGAGGGCAGATGTCAGCGCGAGGTAGTATGGCACTTCGTTTAGCCGCGGGGTTTGCCCCCGCGCGTCGCAAGCGACGCGGCTAAATGAAAATAATTTGACTGACGACCCATGCCCCACCAGGATTACGATTTGGTCACTTTTGGCTACCTGGGACAAGAATTGCTTGCTCGCATTGCTCATAGAATCTAAATATGGAGAGAGCCTTCGACCCCACCTTTGGGCAAGTCAAGCCGGAACACTCGACCGTTTGAAACCGGAACATCAGCCCTATGCACTGCAGTCACTGCATGTCGAAGCAGGCGACGTTCCGTAAGTTAGAATGGCGCGACTGGCTCTTGTCCCCTTTGGCCCTGCCAGTGCGATGCCAGCGCTGCCTCACGAAGTACTACTATCCGACGTTTCTGGTGCCGATTCGCATGGCGGTAATGGCCGCCCAGCGCTACTGGGACGAACACAAACGGCGGCGCAAGCATCGCGACGGTCGGCAGTCTGAGGAGCGGCGCGGCGAACTAAGTCAATCCGCATCGCCGCCGAGCTAGTGGCTGGCGGTAGGCTGAGTATCGAATCGCCTACAACTTCTGAAAGTCGCGAACCAGCCGCGCGACTTTTTTGACAAGGCCGGACGGCGCATCGGTGCGCCGTTTGTCGCGACCGGCCGGTCCGCCATGCCCGAGCAGGCTTACGTGCGGTCGCCCAACGTCCGCTGCGGCTGCGTCAAGCCGGTGCATTCCGTTGGTCTGCGAGATGCTTGGGTGTTGCCGGGTCGAAACCACCAAGGCGTCGACCTGCGCAATGATTCCATCGACGGAAACATCTCGCAGGATCGTTTCGGGCACTGAATGGGCGTCGACGTGGGCAAGCTCTTCGTAAAGCCGTTGCCGATGCGTCTCTCGAACCGCCCAGCAGATGTCACCAATTCTGTAGACCTGAAACCCTGCATGGGTCAGCAGGTAAAACGCGTCGAGGTAGTTGTCTGCGGCAACGCGCAATTGGTCGACATGCTGCTTGAGCTTGTAGATCGCTAGGATTTCTTCGATCGCGCCGTGCGGGTTGAGCCAGCGCCACTTGGACGACGGGCGCGTATACAGCGAGCGAAGGTCTTGCGCGATTTCGCGGTAAAGTGGCTCGGCCGAAACGACGGCCGCGCAGATCTCGTCAAATTCGTGCGCGGACAACATCTGACGACGGCTGGGCTTCAAACGCATTCTCACCACCTGCCGAAACAACCGTTCCGTGACGGTGAACACCAAACGTCGCAGGCCGTCGGGATCGGCGTGCAACGCATACGAGAGGTAGGTCGCCGGCAGGACGCCGCGTTCGATGAGCCGCCGCAGTTGCCGCAAAAAGCCGAGCGTCCAAAAGAAGTCGTCGCAGACGCCCAGCCGCTCGGCAGCGCGTTTCCAGTGGAAGCGGTCGTTGCGGGCAACGCACCACGTCAACGGGCAGTTAAGCACGAGCGTCTTGCGCCCTTTGAAACGTTCGAGATACGCGGCAACGTGGGAATAGATGACGCTGATCTCAAGCCACGGTTGAAAGCCGCATGTCCGCAAGACCGAGGTGCGGACCATTTGCAGCGAGAAGCCCGCCAGGAAGTACCAGAAGCCGTATCGCTCGGCGATTTCAACGATGTCGACGGTATGCGACGCGCCGTGCATTTGCACCACCGAGTGCGCCAACACCTCGCACCTGGGACTGACGACGGGACAGTTGGTGATGAGCAAGTCGGGTTGGTGCGTTCGCAATGCCTGCAACACACGCGATAAATTTTCCAACATGGGAACGTCGTCGTCACCCAGCACCCACGTGTAGTCGCCGCAGCAATGCTCGAGCGATCGAAACACGTTCTGCTCGGCCGAGGGAACATGCACCGAGTGGTTCACCAGCCTGAGCTGAGGCAACGCCGCCCGGTAGCGCTCGACGGTCGCGAGGCTGTCGTCCGTCGAACAGTTGTTCGCCACGACGACCTCAATCCCTTCGAGCGAGCGAAATGACGTCGAGCGCGAGAATCGATCGAGCAATCCGTCGAGATACGACGATCGATTGTACGTCGGGACCAGGATCGTCAGGTGCATGATTGAAGTGGGAATCCGAGGAGCTACTTCACTCGCACCCATCTTTTCCAGCAACGCGGCAATCCCGGATTAGAGATTCTGATATGCTCGGGCGATTCGCGCCATCTTTCGGGCAAGTTGCATCGGTAGGCGTCCCACCATCGGTCCCAATCGGGCCGGATCAGTCCGTTGCACCGTCCTCATGCCGTCGGCGAAAGTATGGACGGGCGGCGTCGCCGAAGAAAACGTACCGAGCCGCTGTGGCTGGTTTTGTCCGGTGAGCAGATCAAGTTGCGAGAGAATTCCCTGCAACGATTTGTCTCGCAGCAATAGATTAGGCAACGGAGTCGCGTCGATATACTCCAATTCTTCATATAGTCGCTGTTGGTGTTCACCGCGAGCGGCCCAGAACAAGGAACCGACTTTGTAGATGTAGAATTGCCCATGGGTGCGCACGTAGAGCATGTCGAGATAGGAACGCGCAAACACCCGCAGATGATCGACCCTGTTTTTGACATCGCGAATCATCGCCACTTCTCGCAGCATGCCTCGCGGGTTCAACCATCGCCACCAGGGCCGTGGCCGCGCGTAAAGCTCGCGCAGGCCGCGCAGCACTTCGCGGTAGAATGGCTCGGCGGCCTGCACCGCGCCGCACATCTCTTCGAACTCCGCCGGCGACAGCATCTGGCGCGGGCTGGGCTTGAACCGCATTCGCACCACCTGGCGGAACAGACGTTCGGTGATCACGAACACCACCCGCCACCGCGCGTGAGCATCGGAATCGAACGTGCGGCCGAGCATGTCCGGCGATACGACGCCACGGCCGGTCAGATACTTCAGTTGCCGGATGAACCCGAGCGTCCAGAAAAACTCATCGAACACGCCGATGCGCTTGGCGGCATTCTTCCAGTGCCCAGCGTCATTCCGGGTGACGTACCAGATCAGCGGAGAATTCAAGACAACTGTTTTCTTGCCTTTGAAACACTCCAGGTACGCCGAGACGTGCGAGTAAATCGCGTTGATCTGCAACAACGGCTGAAAATCGTAGGCTTGCACGATGCTTGTGCGCACCATTTGCAAGGAAATGCCGGCCAGCATGAACCAGAAGCCGAACCGCTCGGCAAGATCGACGATGTCGGTTGTGGACGATTCACCATGCATCTTCGCCGTCGTATGCGAGACGACCGAGCACTTGGGGCTGATCAACGGGCAGTTCGTCACCAGAAAGTCCGGCTTGCTGGACTTTAGTTCTTCAAGTACGCGCGGCAAGTTGTCCAACAGCGGCACGTCGTCGTCGCTCAATGCCCAGGTGTATTCGCCGTTGCAGTACTTGAACGATCGGAAGATGTTTTCCTCGGCCGAGGGAACGTGTGCCTCGTGGTTCACGATCCTCATGTTCGGCAGCGCCGTCTGGTAGCGCTCGGCCACTTCGCGGGTATTGTCGGTCGACCGGTTGTTGGCGACGACGATCTCGATGTCCTCGAGTTTCCGGAAGAGCTCGGACTCGGAAAGCTGCCGCAACAGTCCGTCGAGAAAGAACCCGCGGTTGTAGGTCGGGATCAGGATCGTGACAAGCATGGAGGGTACCGTAGCTGAAATGGTTTCAGTTTGTTGGTCAGCGATTGGCCCGTAATGCGAGGGACAGATCATCATGAGCTTCAGGCCACCTGTCCTAACGCGTGATGTCGAGCCGAGGTCGTCAATTGCTGAACGCACTCTTGTAATAACGTGCCGGCGTGCGCGATGTCGACGGGCTTCTTTTCCATCCGGCCAGCACCGCGTGTAAGAATGAAGGTGACCCGATCGCCGACATTCTTCTTGTCCTGCTTCATGGCAGCCAGAATTGCAGGAACGGGCAACGAGCCGAGCACCCGCTCGTAGCCGCCGAAGTAAGGACGCAGCCGGGCTATCAGCTCCTCGCAATCATCGGCCGGAAGCATCGCGAGCTGCCGTGAGAAGATCGTGGCGCAAGCAACTCCCAGCGTGACGGCGATGCCGTGCGGGATGGCAAAACGGCTTGCCGATTCAAAGGCGTGAGCGAACGTATGGCCGTAGTTCAACAGATTGCGAATCCCTTGGTCGAACTCGTCGACTTCAATAAAACGCTTCTTGATCTGCAACGACGACCGAATGATTTCGCCGAGCGGCGCAGGATGCTCACTCGTCTCCGCCAACCGCTCCCACAGCCAGGCGGCTTCCGTTTCGCCCGCAATCAGGTGCAGCTTGATCGCCTCGCCCAGGCCACTCAGGATTTCTTCGCGGCTCAAGGTATTCAGGAATTCGACTGCCAGCCGAACTTCGTGCGGCGCGTAAAACGTGCCGAGTTGGTTTTTGAACGATCCGATGTTCAACGAACTTTTGCTGCCGATGCAACTATCGCACTGAGCGAGCAATGTCGTCGGAACCAGCGTCCAACGAATGCCGCGCATCAGTACTGACGCAATGAAGCAGCCGATGTCTTGCAGCACCCCGCCGCCGATCACGACCAGGTGCGAATTGCGACGGCAGCGGCGCTCCAGCAACCAGGTGAAGACCGGAGTCAATTGCTCGTACGACTTGGCGAACTCCGTTGCCTCGACCGCATAGGTGCGATCCGCAGCAACCCCGCGCCGCAGTCGCTCGCCGTAAAGCTCGTCCACTTTCTGGTCGAGCAGGACGAACGCGTCGCCGTCCAGATCGGCAAAAGCGTCGTCGACCGTCGCATGCTCGCTGACTGAATACGGATGGTGGTGACTGGTGATCTGCATTTGGGTCATTGAAGAGTGAAGCCGCCGTCGATGACCAACGACTGGCCGTTGATATAGGTGTTGTCTTCGCTGCAAAGAAACCGCACGAACCGCGCGATCTCCGCCGGTTTGGCAAGCCGCCGCAAGGGGACGGAGGCGGCAAGACATTCGATGTCGGCCGGCGAGTTGTTCTGCCGCGTCAGTTCGGTTTCAACAAAGCCCGGGCAGACGGCGTTGATTAAGACTCCGGCGGGTCCGAACTCGACGGCTGCCGTCCGCGTCAGGCCGTTCAAGCCCGACTTGGTCGCCGAATAGATCGCACGCTTTTCCTTGGTCACGAGGCTGAACACCGAGCTGATGTTGACGACTCGTCCCCAGCGGCGTGCAGCCATCTTCGGCGCGAGCAACTGCAACAACTGGAAAGGAGCGTGAAGATTCACCTGCATCGTCTGCGACCACAGCTCACAATCGACTTCGGCCAACGGGCGGATGAAGTTGATGCCTGCATTGTTGACGAGGATGTCGACGCCGCCGGGACACGACGATTGAACGTAACGTGCCGGCGCGCTTGGATCGGCAAGGTCGAGCTCTTGGCGCGTCGGTGCCAGCACGTTGGCTCCATGCGCGGAAAGCTCTTCGACGATCGCTGCGCCGATACCGCGAGCGCCTCCGGTGACAAGCGCAGATTTCCCAGCGACGCTGCCCATGGTCGGTGTTTATCCAACGGCCTCTTGCCGACAGAACCTCGGGGCGGAACCCATGAACCAAAAGACGCCGGAGACGCCCTGAATGTGCATCTACGCGGCTCGCTTCTGTGCGGCCGGCATGCTGCCCTCGGCAGCAGGGTCGAGGCCACGATTGAAGATCGTTTTCTTCAACTCAGGATCGTTCGCGTACGGGCTGTCGACCATGTCGATCATGATCGGGTCGTTCTTCTTGCAGGCACGCAGCACGATCTCGCCGCGCACGAATTCGCGGCAAGAGATTTGGCCCTTTTGCAAAGGGATCGCCAGGTGCACGTCGTCGTCGCTCAGCATGTGTCCCTCGGGCAGGTCGCGCTTGGCATAGACGCCTCGCACGTAGCTGTCGAGGTAAGCGGTTTCCCGAGGCAACGGAACTTTGCGCTGCGTACCCGCGGTGCCGCAGTACAGCTTCACGCGGTTGAAAGCCTTGAACCAGGCATCGACTTGCGGCGGCAGCGACGAGTACGCGGCAACTTCGGCGCCATCGGTGTTGATGTCGATGTGCCGTTCAAAGGTCCTCGCGCCCTTGGCATAGGCGACCGTGATCGACGTGTCCCAGTCCTCATGCTCATGGCTGGAATAGCCAATCGTGTGGTCAGGATAGCGATGCTTGAGATAGTCGATTTGATTCAGCTCGCACTCGGCAGCTTCGTGAGGGTAGGCCGCGATGCAGTGATTGATCGCCAACGGAATGTTGCGGTTCTCGAAGAACGTGACCATGTCGTCCATATCTTTCTTACTCGTGCCGCCGACCGAGATCAGCACCGGCTTCTTGGTCTTGGCGATCTTTTCCATCAGCAGCCAGTCGGTCGAATCGGCGCTGGCAATCTTGATCATGGGCATGTTGAAGTCGACGCACCAATCGACCGACTTCTCATCGAACGGCGTCGCCAGCGGGATGCAGCCGCTCTTGCGGATCGCCTCAACCATCACGCCGTAGTCGTCTTTCGACAGCTTGGTTTCGGTGATGCGGCGAATGTAGCGAATATCCATGCGATGGCGGAAATCGCTATGGATGAAGCTATCAACATCCCGGAATTGCAGCTTGATCGCAGCCCGGACGTTGTTGAAGCGAACGATCCGCGAGTGCTGGCGAATAATATCGAGCCCGCGCTTGAGATTGCCCAGATGGTTGTTCGTCATTTCCAGAACGAACAGATCTTCGAAGATATCGCGGGTGATCACCTGCTACTCCTGTTATGAACAGAGGGGTGCGACATGGTGGCGTGGTGAGGAGCAGGGGCAAACGATATCGCAATGCCAAGACAGCTTCAATGTCAGTTTTGCAAGCTAAGCAATTTGCCCATGGCAGGTGGTCGAGACCGCCGTGCCAGGCACACGGCTCGGCAGCTCGTCCGGCTCATCGTCGGCGGTGCCGGTTTCCTTGGTGAAGCCTTGCTCATGCTCTCGCCTTAAGACAGCACGGCTAAAAAGCCCGCGAGGTTTTGATGGCCCATTCATCGACTATACGTACGCCGTGCGTCGCCAGGCATAAGAGCGGCAGCGTGCCGAAGAAGCTGATCGCCACCGTCATGGCATACCCGAAAAGATGCAGGTTATGAAGCCAGGTGAACACGAAACACGTCACCGAGCCAAGAAAGACGGTGTGCGTGAGAAACAGCGGGAAGCTGTATTTCCCGAGCATCTGGAACACAGGGCGCACCAGCACGCGCTGCACCGATTTGGAGAGCATGATGCCGACAACCAGGAACACCGAGCCGATCGCCCAGGGATACGTGAGGGGATGCAAATCGCAAATCTTGCAGACCCCGGCCAGCGGCCGGTAGATGGTGTGACTGATGTTGCCGATGTTCATGCCTCCCATCCACACACCAAGCAAGAGAACAAGGTACCGGAAGCGAGTGAGCCGATCGTAGAATTGGTCGCCGTTGGCGTAGATATCCGCCGCTGCCATGCCAATGAAAAAGACCAAGTAGTGCGGATCGTCGCGGTCGAGAACGAAGGCCAGCGCGATCAGTCCCGCATGGAAAATCAGCCGCTGACGGAAGCTGAGATTGAGCTTCATCATGATGAGGATGGCGGCAAAGATGATCCATGAGCCGATCAACTCGATCGCCAGTGTGCCGAGATTCGAATTGAAATGCGCCGAAGCCGGGATGCCGTTGAACCACAGTCCGTACAGGCCCATGCTCAACGCATTCTTGAAATGGATCGACACATCCTTCCAGTTCAGCTTCAGCCACCAGGAATTCGCGATGTCGCCCGCCTGATTGTTGTACATCAGGCCCAGCGACAGGATGAGATAGGCGGCGATGACGGTGACGAACGCCGCCGGCATCAGGCGCACATAGCGCCGCAGAAAGCCTTTTTGCAGCAGCTCGCTGTCGGCGCCTTGAAAGAATTTCAGACTGATGACGAAGCCGCTCATCATGAAGAAGACGTACACCGCAAAATCGCCGGCGAAAAAGATGCTGAACGGACTGCGGTAGAGATGCTTTTCGAGGACGGACGATCGCATCGGCACGTCTGGCATGACCGCGCCGGGGAAGAACGCCAGAAAGTTGTGCCACAGCACGACCGCCACTGAGGCAACGCCGCGCAGGCCGTCCAGATAATGCAGGCGGTCTTTCGACGACGGCTTAGAGTCTCGCCGAAAACCGTTGGCGGGCAGGGGGACCGGCACATGTTGCTCCGCGGGCAACGCAAAATGAGGTAGTCCCCGACGGTTTTCGGATGGGCTCTTGGTGATCAGCATCGGCGATTCTTCCATGAATCTCAGCCTTGAAAATAAGCAACTTGCTCGTGGCGGACGGACGAAAACGCTTTGCTAGGCGCAGGCCTTGGCCAGCGGCACGAGCATATTGGCGGCAAGCTCTTCGCGGCTCATCAGCGGTGCCATGTCTTCCAGCGGCAGGGTCACCATCTTGCCATCGTCAAGCCGTTTCGAACTCCCGCGCGGTGCAAAGCCTTGCTTCAAATCGAGCACCATTTCACACATCGAAGCTCCGGAAGCGGCGAGCGTCTGGTTAATCGCCTCGCTAAGCCGGTCGTGATCCGAGCAACGAACGAAGGGCATTCCAAATGTGTCGGCCAGCTTGGCACAATCGGGAAACGACAGCCCTGATTCGGTTCCGCATCCGACAAAGTGCTCGGCAAAAAATCCGCGCTGCGTCTGCCGCATGGAGTGGTAACCGCTGTTGTTAAGAACAAAGATTTTGATAGGCAGGCGATGCGTGGCGATCGTTTGCAACTCTTGCAGGTTCATCATGATGCTGCCGTCGCCGGTGATGCAAACGATGCGCTTGCCCGGCTGGGCGAAGGCGGCGCCGATGGCCGCCGGCAAATCGTAACCCATCGTCGCGCAGCCCGAGTTATGAAACAGCCGTTGGCCTGGACGAATATGGGCCGCGTGAAACGACGTCACGCACGCGGTGCCGTTACCGGTGACGACGGTCTCGTTATCCTCGAGATGATGAAACAACGAATCTACGAAGCAATACGGATTGACGCTTTCCTTATTCTCCCAATACGACGGCACAACCACCGGGTAGCGACGGAGGCGCTCTCGACACCAACCTATCCATTCGCTGTAGACGGGCAACGCCTGCTGCTTGAGCATCGGGAGCAGCGCCTGGAAGAAATTGCGGATATCTGCGTGAATGGGGAAATCAATTTTGCACGTCGGTTTGCGCATCTCCTCGGCGTCAATATCGACGGCAATCTTGTACGCGTGCCGGGCGAAATGCTCCCAGTTGTAACTAACCAAACGCAGATTCAACCGGCAGCCGAGCACGAGCAGCAAGTCGGCGTTCTGCACCGCAAAGTTGCCAGCCCGGTTGCCCAACATGCCCGGCCGACCGGCATACAGCGGGTGCTCGTCCCACACTAAGTCGTTCGAGTTCCAGGCTGTCACCACGGGGACGCCTAGTCGGTCGATGACCTCCAAGAATGCCTGGTAGCTTCCGCTCATGCGAATGGCTGAGCCTGCATAGACGACGGGCCGCTCAGCGTGACGCAACTTGTCGAGCACATGCTGGCAACTGCTTGGGAGATCAGGCGTTTCCCAGTGGATCGCGTCCTCGGCTGGGTCGTAAGCACGCAAATTGTCCGGGTCGATCATCGTTGCCTGCACGTCGACCGGTACGTCGAGCCAGCAAGGACCAGGACGACCGTGTTCGGCCAAATACAGCGCGCGCTCGAGATGGTAACGAATCGATTCGGGCTCGTTGACCATCACCGAGTACTTGGTGATGCTTCGCACCATACTCAGAACGTCGGCCTCTTGGTCACCGAGTTGGCGCAGTTTGCCGATCAAGCCATATGCCTCCATCGTTGTCTCGCGCTTGACCTGTCCGGAAACGACGAGCATGGGAACCGAATCGACCCAAGCGCCAAACACGCCGGTAAAGGCATTAATGGCTCCCGGACCACTCGTGACGTTTACCGTGGCGAGCTTGCCCGTGACGCGCGTGTATGCTTCAGCAGCAATCGCGCAGGCCTGCTCGTGGTGGCAGCAAACGTACTTCAGGCCCGGGCAGCTGCCGAACGCGTCGTTCAAGTGCATGGCACCGCCGCCGGTGACCATGAACACGTGACTGACCCCATGCTGCTGAATCCGCTTGGCAATGTAGTCCGCAACTCGCAACATTCCTGGAAACTCCCGTTAATTGCAGGAAACACTGGCCAGCTGCTGATACCAATGCAGCGTGCGGCGCAGGGCTTCGGACAGCGTGAAATGAAGATCAAGTCCTAGCTCGGTACGTGCGCGCTCGACGTTCGGAACATAGTAATGAGGCGGCTTACTCGGATCGACAGCCTTGGCGACATTCACCTGTACGCGAGGCTCGGTGAGCTCTGCGACCGCATCGGCCAGCTCGCGAATCGAGACCGCCTGGTCGCTCCCGACGTTGTACGGGCGGCAAGTCTGGCCACGGAACAAGATGTTCCACAGCCAAATCGCCGAGTCGGCGGCATAGATATACGAACGCACGGCACGCCCGTCGCTGGCGATATGAATTGGGTTGCCGTCAATCGCGCTCCGGAGAAAATTGCCTGCCGCAAAATGGATGTCGAGCGGCAGATAGGGGCCGACGAGCGCATAACTTCGGGCGATGCGAGTATCCAGGCCGCGTCGTCGATGATAAATGCCACAAAGCATTTCAGCGACGCGTTTCCCTTCGCCATAGGCCGACGAGGGAGACTGGGGATCGGGCCCGCCCCAATGATCCTCGGGCATATTGGTAATGTGCGGCGGCTGCGTTCCATACACCGCGCCCGAGCTGGTCAGCAAGAACTTTTGACAACCACAAACCGAAGCAAACTCGAGTGCTCGGTCGGTCCCGCGCACGATCGTATCAAACATCACCAGCGGAGATTGTTCATTGAGTCGTGCGCTGGCGTCGGTCGCAGCATGAATGACATGCGTAAACGGCCCGGCGGGAAATGTGAAGTCGCGAACATCGCCTGCGTGCAGCTGAATCGCAGCATCGTCCGCCAGGTTTGGTAGCCGGCGTGCGAATGCCTCGGGATTACGAGTCAGCACGACCGCTTCGGCCTTGAGCGCGAATTCCTCGTTGGCCCGCAAGAAAGTTTCGAGGAACCAAACGCCAAAGAACCCCGTACCACCGGTGATGAAAATGCGCCCGCCGCGCAGCTCGTCCCACAACTTGTGAGTCTGTGCCAGCACGTGGTCGAGATCGTCTTCAAAAAGCGTGTATGTCGACATGTTTTATGTCACGTGACATTAGAGCTGATGGCCATGTTTTCGAACGAAACGCGCGCGGCGGTTTCGTCGGCCAGTTCGAGAAACCGGCGAATGTGGTCGTTCGAGAGATTACGCGCGTCCGCTCCCGAATGAATGCGTCGGTACCATTCAACCGTCCAGCGCAGTCCTGTCTCGAGATCGGTATGGGGACGCCAACCGAATCGATTGCGCGCCTTCGCGCAATCGAGCTTCAGATACCGCGCCTCGTGGGGATGCCGACCTGCGCTGACATGCCACGATGCCCCGTCCCCCCACAGCTGAGTGATTCGTGATACGACGTGGTCAACAGGTCGGGCATCCTCCTCGCGTGGTCCGAAGTTCCATCCTTCAGCAAACTCATTCCCCTGTTCGTATAGCCTTTCAGCCAGCATGAGGTAACCGTTCAGCGGTTCGAGAACGAGTTGCCAAGGGCGAATAGCAGCTGGATTGCGAATCTCAACGGATTGCCCCTTGAGGCAGGAGCGAACAACATCGGGAATCAGGCGATCCTCGGCCCAGTCGCCACCGCCAATGACGTTGCCCGCGCGTGCCGAAGCCAGGACCGTTTCATCCTTGGCGCCCTCCGATCCGCTGAAATACGAACGGCGATAGGCGTCGGTCACCAGTTCCGCGCATCCCTTGCTGCTGCTGTACGGATCGTGGCCGCCCATGGGCTCGTGTTCGCGGTAGCCGAGTGGCGCTTCGTTGTTTCGATAACACTTATCGCTCGTGACGTTCACGATCGCGCGCACGCCGCCGACGTGCCGAACCGCTTCGAGCACGTGCACCGTGCCCATCACGTTCGTGCCGTAGGTCGAAATGGGATCGCGATACGACGGACGCACCAATGCCTGGGCCGCCATATGGATGACGACTTCCGGCTTCGCGGCGCGCATGGCGCGCTCGACAGCGGCGTAGTCGCGCACGTCGCCCTCAACCGTCTCGACCGCCTCGTCAACCCGCGCCAGGCGAAACAAGCTGGGATCGCTCGGTGGCGGCAGTGCATAGCCTGTCGTGCGAGCGCCGAGCCGTTCAAGCATCAGGCACAGCCACGACCCCTTGAACCCGGTGTGGCCGGTGACAAAGACGCGCCTGTTTCGCCAAAAGCGACTATTCATGCCAGAATCCTTCCCGGCGTGTCTTCACAGATGGCTCGAGGATGAATCGATGCGACGAGCCGGCGAAATGCTAACTTTGGTCAGCAAACGAAACAATGTCAGTTTCGTTAGGCAGCCTTGGTTGTTGGCACGCGCGCGGTGGACGATGGCAGCGCCAGATGGGACGGTTCCGCGTCCCAGATCCTCCACGGCGCCTGCCCAAGGCTCCAAAACTCCTCTAACTGCGTCTTGTCCCGCAGCGTGTCCATCGGCTGCCAGAAGCCGGCATGCTTGTAAGCGCAGAGCTGGCCGCTCTGCGCGAGTCCCACGAGCGGCTCCTGTTCCCAGGTCGTCGAGGGGCCCGCGATTAAATCGATCACCTTGGGCGATAGCACGAAGAAACCGCCGTTGATCCACGCGCCGTCGCCCAGCGGCTTCTCCATGAAGTTCTGGACGCTTGCCCCTTCCATCTGCAGCGCCCCAAAACGTCCAGGGGCCTGCACGGCGGTCAGAGTTGCCATCCGCTTATGCGAACGGTGATACGCGACCAGCGCGGTGATGTCGACATCGCCGACGCCGTCGCCGTAGGTCATGCAAAAATCTTCGTTGCCCAGGTACTGGCGGACCGCTTTGAGTCGGCCGCCGGTCATCGTGTTCAGTCCCGTGTCGACCAGCGTCACGCGCCACGGCTCGGCGTGCTTCTCGTGTACGTCCATGCGGTTGTGCTGCATGTCGAACGTCACGTCGCTTTGATGCAAGAAATAATTGGCGAAGTATTCCTTGATCATGTATCCCTTGTAGCCCAGGCACACGATGAAGTCGTGAATGCCGTGCGCCGAGTAGATCTTCATGATGTGCCACAGAATCGGCTTCCCGCCGATTTCGATCATTGGCTTCGGCCGGCTTTGGCTCTCTTCCGAAATGCGCGAGCCCATGCCGCCTGCCAGGAGGACCGCTTTCATTGCACCACCTCTCCCACAAGAGTGCGTGTCGCGACGCTCGACGCCGGCGCGAACCTTGGCGTCAATAAAAAATGGTGTGGGAGTCTGACCCAACGTGATCGGTGCGTCAAGTTCAGCTTCCGCCATCTTCCGCTGCGCGACGTGGCCATTTGACATGCTGGCATCCCGCCGAGACACTGACCAAACGGTGCCACTGTCTGCTTGTCGGACAGTGCCGAACCGGCGTCGCGGCATCTGTTCTCTCGGCACCAGGATCTCCGGCTCCCATGTCGTCGTCCCCCGTCGTTTCCTCGACTCAGTCACCGGTCGGCCGCCGTGTGGCGATCGTCGGCCGCCTGGCGGGAATGTCGCGCCGCGACGCTCAGCAAATCGTCCGCGAGCGAGGCGGCATCGTGCTCGACGACGCTGACGAGACGGCCGACTGGATCGTGCTCGGGGGCGACGACCGCCCGGCGGCACAGCGCGAGGCCCAACTCGAAAAACTCCTCGCCCCTTCGGTCCTCACCGCCATCGAGCGCGGCACCATCGAGTTGCTCAGCGAAACGGAACTTTGGCAGCGGCTCGGCCTCGTCGATGCCGAGCACGACGTGCAGCGCCTCTACACGCCCGCCATGCTCGCCGAGCTCGTCGCTGTGCCGTTGGCGATGATTCGCCGCTGGCATCGCCGCGGCCTGATTCGTCCCACCCGGCAAGTGCGCCGCCTGCCGTACTTCGACTTCGCCGAAGTCGCCACCGCGCGCCGGCTCGCCGAGCTGTCGGCCGCCGGTATCTCCGCCGCCCAGATCGAACGGAAGCTCAAGCAGCTTAGCCGGATGTTGCCGCACGTCGAGCGGCCCTTGGCGCAGTTGTCGACCACGGTTGAGGGCAAGAGCCTGCTGGTGCGTCAAGGCGAAGGGCTGATCGAGCCGGGCGGGCAATTACGGTTCGACTTCGACGCCACTGCCGAAGCCGCCGACGAACCATGCACCGCGACCAACCTGATCGACGGCGTGCCGCGTTCGCCCGAAGAGCTGCTCGAAATGGCCGCCGAGATGGAAGAATCAGGCCAGCTCGAAGCAGCAACCGACCTGGAGCGCGCGGCACTGGCGGCCGGTGGACCGAACGCCGAGATCTGTTTCACGCTCGCCGAGTTGTTGTATCGCCAAGGAAACGTAGCCGGCGCGATCGAACGCTACTACATGGCCGTCGAACTCGACGAGCACTACGTCGAGGCCCGGGCGAATCTCGGCTGCGTGTTGGCCGAAACCGGACGTACCGACCTGGCCGTCGCCGCGCTCGAAGGCGCACTGGCGTACCATCCCGACTACGCTGATGCCCACTATCACCTGGCCCGCACGCTCGACGACCTCGACCGCGCCGACGAGGCCGAAATGCACTGGCGAGCGTTCCTGCAACTCGCCCCCGACAGCCCCTGGGCCGAAACCGCCCGCGACCGGTTGCAGCAGGATCACGAAAGCACGAAAGCTTAGCGGCCGCGTCCGCCCGGCCGGATGAAGAGGGATCACGAAAACACGAAAGAATTAAAACACGAAACGGAGGGCAGATAGCTTGCCTGTTTCGCGATTTCTCGCTTTCGTGTTTTCGTGATCTCCGCTGCTGGCTTACTTCCGCGCTCGACAATTGGCGGCGACCTTGTTGAAATATCGCCCACAGTCGATGGCGGCCGGGAGAGGTTGAAGGACAGCCAATAAAGTTCGTCGAGGCGAGAAGCGCGGCATCGGCGGTCCACGTTCTTGGGGCTGCGATTCGATGCTCGCTCACCGGCATGGGGTCGTGAGCTTCGACAACCGCTCCGTCGGTCGTTGCGGAGGAGGCGGGAGACTGGAGGCTTGAGGCTCGGATCCAGCCTCGCGTCTCTAACCTGCAACCTCCTCCGCAGTGGCCGAACAGTATTTCGCTTCTGGCAGGCGGTGCCGCAGTATCGAGCGTTCCGGAGGACCGTGCGTGATCAATCGGCGATCGGCGGATGACGAGACGGTTGATGCGGACCTCCTTCAACGAGGATTTCATCCCAGGACCAGGCGCGGTTTCCCCGAGGGGAAATCAACGGCCATGATGCGATTGTCGCGTCGAGGCTGTCCGCCAGGGGCCGAGGCATTTTTTAACACCCCACAAGAACGCCTCGGCCGCTGACAGCGGGCCCGGCGTCCAAACGGTTGTTCGTAACTGAGCGAGCCGCAGCGCGGTGAAGTGCCGCGCTGCGCGCTCGCTGTTTTGTCATTCGTCCGTTGTTAAGATGCAGCGATGCGCGACTTGCCTTTGCCGTCGACCGATCCGACGCCGATCTTCGAGCTATTCCGTGGTAGCTATGGCACTGAGCTGCTCACCGCCGCGGTCGTCGAGTTCCGCTTATTCCAGCGCTTGGCCGACGAACCAAGGCCAGCCGCCGCGCTGGCCAACCAGTTGGGCCTCGCACCGCGTCCGGCAAGCGTGTTGTTCACCGCGATCCGTGCGATGGGTCTGATCGCCGATGACGACCACGGACGCTTGTCCTTGACGCCGCTAGCGCGCGAGCACTTGGCCCCTGCCGCTCCGCACGACGTAAGCGGTTACGTCGGCCTCGCGAAAGACAGCCCCGGCGTGCGAAACATGATCGAACGGCTGCGCGCGAACCGGGCCGCCGGCCGCCACGCCGAGGCGTCGGGGACCGCGTTCACCTTCCGCCCCGGAGTCGATTCGCTGATGGATCAGGAGGCGGCAGCGCGCGAGTTGACCCTGGCACTCGCCGGCCGGGCGAAGAACGTCGCCCCAGTGCTCGCCGAGCGCGTGCCGCTCGCCGAAGCGCGGCTGCTGCTCGACGTCGGCGGCGGCACCGGGTTGTACAGCATCGCGTGGTTGAAGCGGCATCCACGATTGCGGGCGATCGTCTGGGACCGCCCCGAGGTGCTCAAGGTCGCCGCCGAGATGGCCCTGGAGTACGGCGTCGCCGATCGCCTTGAGTGCGTCGCCGGCGACATGCTCGTCGACGACTTTCCGGCCGAGGCCGATGTGTGCCTGCTCTCGAACATCCTGCACGATTGGGACGTGCCGGAATGCCGGCGGCTCGTCGCCCGCTGCGCCGCGGCGCTCCCGTCTGGCGGCCGGCTGTTGATCCACGACGTGCTGCTCGATGACGATCACTCAGGGCCGCTGCCGGTGGCGCTCTACTCGGCGGCGCTGTTCTGCCAGACGGAAGGACGCGTCTATAGCGCCGCCGAGTTTCGCGCCTGGCTCATCGAGGCGAGCCTGACGCCAGAGCCAATCATCCCAACGCTGGTGCACTGCGCCGTGCTGCCGGGACGCAAAGTTTAGCCGGCGACCTTGGTCGCCGCGTTGCATCGCGCCGGACGATGATGTCTAATGATTTAATCGTCGAACGCCCTGTCCATCGGAGTTCCGCTCATGTCCGAACCCAAGCCCATTTGCCTCGATTGCGAATCCATGGACTCTGTCAACCGGCGGCGGTTCCTGAAGACGCTGGGGGCCGCGGGCCTGGCCGCCTCGGCGCCGCACGCTTGGCTGCATGCCGCCGAGCAGGCTTCGGAAAAATACTCCGCGAAGCCGCCCGAGTCAGTCGTCAAGACGCTGTTCGATTCGCTCAGCGATGAGCAGCGCAAGCAAATCTGCTTTGACTGGGACTACAAGCATCCCAAGATGGGCTTGCTGCGCACCCGGGTGGCCAACAACTGGCACATCACCGAGCCGGTGATCAACACCAAGTTCTACAACGACGATCAGCGCGACATGATCCGCGCGATCTTTGAAGGCCTGATCCAGCCCGATTGGCACGCCCGCATCGACAAGCAGCTCGACGACGATGCCGGCGGCTTCGGCGAGGACCAGAACATCGCCATCTTCGGCACTCCGGGCACGGGCAAGTTCGAGCTGGTGATGACCGGCCGCCACATGACGCTGCGTTGCGACGGCGACAGCGCCGACCACATTGCCTTCGGCGGACCGATCTTCTACGGCCACGCCGCCGCCGGGTTCGACGAGCCGGCCGATCACAAGGGGAACGTCTTCTGGCACCAGGCGGTCGAGGCCAACAAGCTGTTCACGATGATGGACCCGAAGCAGCAGAAGCTGGCGCTGGTAAAGAAGTCGCCGCGTGAAGAGCAGGTCGGCTTCCGCGGCACCAGCGGTGGCATGGCCGGCATCCCGGTCAGCGAGTTTAGCAGCGATCAAAAGACCGAGCTGCAACGCGTGCTGCAAGTGCTCGTCGAGCCGTACCGCCAAAGCGATCGCGACGAAGTGGTGAAGTGCCTCAAGGCGCAGGGCGGCCTCGATGCTTGCGCCCTGGCGTTCTACTCCGACAAGGACATCGGCAACGACCGTGTGTGGGACAATTGGCGGCTCGAAGGGCCGAGCTTCGTGTGGTACTTCCGCGGCAATCCGCACGTTCACGTGTGGGTGAACGTCGCCGACACGCCCGACGTGAAGCTGAACGCGTAACGAGATACCGCTTGCCGCTTGCCCGTTCGGGATTGGCAAATCGGCAGGTAAGATGCTATCTTACCTGGATGAGGACCGTCGTCTCGACCAAAGGCCAGATTGTGCTGCCCGCCGAATTGCGCGAGCGCGATCACATTCTGCCTGGGCAACGCTTTGAAATCGAACGGATCGAACCGGGCCAGTATCTATTGAAGAAACAGATCGCCTCCGATGGCGGCGGTCTGGTCGATTGGTTGCTCGCATGTCCTGAAAAGGGCTGGTTCCAGCCGATCCCGTCGGAATCGACGGAGGCGCTGTGAAGTTCCTCGTCGATGCCAACGTCCTCAGCGAACCAACCAAGCCAGCGCCAAGCCAGCGGGTCATCGATTGGTTGCGAAGCAATGAGGACGAGCTGGCCACCAGTCCAATCGTGCTCGGCGAATTGCAGTACGGAATTCTGTTGCTCCCCGCAGGACGGCGCCGGAAGCGACTCGAGCAATGGTTCACTCGTGGTGTCGAGTGTCTGCCGGTGCTCGATTTTGACGCCCCGTCGGCTGCAACTTGGGCGCGCTTGCTGGCGGGACTCAAACGCAAGGGACGCGCCATGTCGGTCAAGGACAGCCTGATCGCGGCGACGGCGCTCGCGCATGATCTGAACGTCGCTACGCGCAATGCCACCGACTTTCGGCATGCCGGCGTTCGGGTGGTCAATCCGTTTGAACGGTGAGGCTTGATGTCACAGGAGGACAGGTCGCAACTCGCTGCCGCGCTCGGTGAGCATGCCATCGTACTTGATTGCGATCAGATCGCGCAGCTCGATGCCTACTGCCGACTGCTGTGGGATTGGAACACGAAGCTCAATCTCACGCGGCACACCGACTACGCGCGGTTCGTCGAACGCGACGTGGTCGATTCGCTCGAACTGGCGAAGGTGCTGGCGGCCGACGAGCGCGTGCTCGACGTGGGCACAGGCGGCGGAGTGCCCGGCGTGCTGCTGGCGATTCTGCGACCCGATTTGCGCGTGATGCTTTCCGAGAGCGTCGGCAAAAAGGCCCGGGCGGTCGAAGCGATTGTCGAGGCCATGCCGCTGGCCGTGTCGGTACATGCCGGACGGGCCGAAGAACTGCTGCAGGAAGAGTACTTCGATTCGTTGGTGGTTCGCGCCGTGGCGCCGCTGGAAAAACTGCTGCGATGGTTTGCCGACCATTGGGGGGCGTTCGGCCGGCTGCTGGTCATCAAGGGGCCGGCGTGGGTCGAGGAACGCCGCGAGGCCCGCGAGGCGGGGCGCATGA
Organism: Pirellulales bacterium; assembly: GCA_036272935.1. Taxonomy (GTDB): domain Bacteria; phylum Planctomycetota; class Planctomycetia; order Pirellulales; family PNKZ01; genus DATAXP01. The sequence continues at coordinate 28,899 of DATAXP010000150.1, forward strand.
AAGGCTTGCAACTGCGCAAACTGTCCACCTGGCCCTTGCCCGGCACGCATTCCGAGAGCGTGCTGCTGGAAATCCGCCCCGCGGCGGAAACCACGGATGAACACGGATGAACACGGATTTCTTCTGTGTCTATCAGTGTTCCTCTGTGGTTTCTCTGGCCTCGCCCAGGGATAGTCGATTCCGTCATCGTATGATACTGTTGACGGATTCATGAGCACCCAAAGTTTCAACCTGACGCATCTCAAGCTGCTCGAGGCCGAGAGCATCCACATCCTGCGCGAGGTGGTCGCCGAGTTCGAGAACCCGGTGATGCTGTACTCGATCGGCAAGGACTCGGCCGTGATGCTGCGGCTGGCCATCAAGGCGTTCCATCCGGCGCCGCTGCCGTTTCCGCTGCTGCACGTCGACACGACGTGGAAGTTCCGCGACATGATCGAGTTCCGCGACCGTTTCTGCCGCGAGAACAACCTGAAGCTGATCGTGCACATCAACGAGGAAGGAGTGCGGCAAGGCGTCGGCCCGATCAGCCACGGCAGCCAAAAACACACCACGATCATGAAGACCGAGGCCTTGAAGCAGGCCCTCGATAAGTACCAGTTCGATGCGGCGTTCGGCGGCGCCCGCCGCGACGAGGAAAAGTCACGCGCCAAGGAACGGGTCTACTCGTTCCGCGATCGCTTCCACCAGTGGGACCCCAAGAATCAGCGTCCCGAGCTTTGGAACCTGTACAACGGCAAGGTGAACAAAGGCGAGAGCATCCGCGTGTTTCCCTTGTCGAACTGGACGGAGCTCGACGTGTGGCAATACGTGCACCTGGAAAAGATTCCGCTCGTGCCGCTCTACTTCGCCGCCCGCCGGCCGGTCGTCGAGCGCGACGGCAACCTGATCATGGTCGATGACAACCGCCTGCCGTTGAAGCCGGGCGAGAAGCCACAGATGCGCATGGTCCGCTTCCGCACGCTCGGCTGCTATCCATTGAGCGGGGCAGTCGAATCGACTGCCACCACCCTGCCCGAGATCATCCAAGAGATGCTGCTGGCCCGCACCAGCGAACGCCAAGGCCGCGTGATCGACTACGACGAAACCGCCTCGATGGAGCAGAAGAAGAGAGAAGGATATTTTTGAATGACAAATGACGAATGCCAATGACCAAAGAATGACGAAGGTCGAATGACGAACGAAAACGGGGCGCGGCCATACGATCTTGAAGAGCGAACGGCGCAGTTTGGCGAGAACGTCATACGCTTTGCGCGGCAAATTGCGACCACGGCCATCAACGATTCGTTGGTGCGTCAATTGGTTCGGTCAGCGACGAGTATCGGCGCTAATTACTGCGAGGCGGATGAAGCAGGATCAGAAAAGGAGTTTCGCTTTCGGATCAGTATCTGCAAGCGCGAGGCGTGCGAAACAAGGCACTGGTTGTGAATGTTGGCTGCCGCAACGCCGGAATTGAAGGAAGAGTTGCGGCCGCTCTGGGCCGAAGCAAAGGAGTTGACACTGATTTTCGGCGCAATTTATCGTCGGTAATCGCCATGATCCGTGCTTCATCATTCTTTGGTCACTGGAACTTGGTCATTGGTCATTCATGAGCAACGACGCCACCCTCATTGAGCGCGACATCGACGCCTACCTCGCTCGGCACGAGCGCAAGGAGCTGCTGCGCTTTCTGACCTGCGGCAGCGTTGACGACGGCAAGAGCACGCTCATCGGCCGGCTGCTGCACGATTCGAAGCAGGTGTACGAAGACCAGCTCGCCGCCGTCGTGCGCGACAGCGAGAAGAAAAGCTCCGCCGGCGGCGAAGTCGATCTGTCGCTGTTGGTCGACGGCCTCAAGGCGGAGCGCGAGCAGGGAATCACCATCGACGTCGCGTACCGGTACTTCTCCACCGAGAAGCGGAAGTTCATCATTGCCGACTGCCCGGGGCACGAGCAGTACACGCGCAACATGGCCACCGGGGCCAGCACCTGCAACCTGGCGGTGATCCTGATCGACGCCCGTTACGGCATCCTCCAGCAGACCCGGCGGCACAGCTTCATTGTGTCGCTGTTGGGCATCCGGCACGTCGCGGTGGCCGTGAACAAGATGGACCTGGTCGACTATTCGCAGCAGGTGTTCGAGCAGATCAAGCGCGACTACGCCGACTTCGCCGCTAAGCTCGACATGGGCGATCTGCACTTCCTTCCGCTCTCGGCCCTGCGCGGCGACAACGTCGTCGAGCCGAGCGCGAACATGCCGTGGTATCAGGGAGGCACCCTGATGCACTACCTCGACACGGTCTACATCGCCAGCGACCGCAACCTGATCGACCTCCGCTTCCCGGTGCAGTACGTGCTGCGGCCGAACCTCGACTACCGGGCCTTTGCCGGCACGCTGGCCTCGGGCGTGATCCGCCGCGGCGACGAAATCGCGACGCTTCCTTCGGGCCGGCGCAGCCGCGTCGAACGCATCGTCACCTACGACGGCGAGTTGAACGAAGCGTTCGCGCCGATGAGCATCAGTATCACGCTCGCCGATGAGATCGACGTCAGCCGCGGCGACATGCTTGTGCATCCCGGCAACCTGCCGCGCGTCGATCGCACGCTCGAAGCGATGATCGTCTGGATGGCCGAGCAGCCGCTGCGCGCGGGCAAGCAATATCTGCTCAAGCAAACGACCAAGACGGCCCTGGCCTCGGTGAGCACGCTGCGCTACCGTGTCGATGTGAACACGCTGCACCGGCAAGAGGCGGCCGAGCTGAACATGAACGAAGTGGGGCGCGTCACCGTCACCGCCAATCAGCCGTTGGCATTCGACCCCTACCGAAAGAATCGCGCCACCGGGGCGTTTATCCTCATCGATCGCCTCTCGAACGTCACGGTCGGTGCCGGGATGATCATCGATTCGCAATCCGATCGGGGCGCGATCGGCCACGATTACTGGTCGGCCGAGCCGCAGGCGGTGCCATCCACAGAGCACGCCGGCAGCCAGGTGGCCGCCGCCGAGCGCGAAGCCCGCTTCGGTCAGCGCCCAGCGACGATCCTGCTCACGGGACTCACCGGGGCCGGCAAATCGACGATCGCCTATGCTCTGGAACGCCGGCTGTTCGACGCGGGGCGCGCGGCATGCGTGCTCGATGGCGAACAGATGCGCCGCGGCATCAGCCGTGATCTCGGCTTCACCGCCGGCGAGCGGAGCGAGAACCTGCGGCGCAGCGCCGAGGCGGCCCGGCTGATGAACGACGCGGGGCTGATCTGCATCTGCGCGTTCCTGGCCCCGAGCGCCGACGTGCGCTCCAAAGCCCGCGACGTAGTTGGCGACGAGCGGTTCTTGGAAGTCTATCTCTCGGCCCCGCTCGACGTTTGCCGCCGCGACACCAGCGGCATGTACGCCAAGGCCGACAGCGGCGAGATCGCCGACTTCCCCGGCGTCTCAGCCCCCTACGATGTGCCGCAATCGCCTGACCTGACGCTGGCCACCGACCAGTTGCCGGTCGAGATCTGCGTTGAGCGGATCATCGCGCTGCTTGAAGAGCGCGGGATTATCGCTTAACGCGTGATGTTCACATCCGCGGCGCCGAGGCCGAAGCCGTCCGTGCCGCGGATGAACACGCGCACGTGACACGGGCCGTGGGCGTGGCGCGGGACCGGGATCGTCACTTGGAACGCTTCGGCGGTGACCGGCACCGTGGTTGTCGCGAGGCGATGATCGTTCGCGCGGACATATTGGCGTTGGTAGATTTCCTGCTCGTCGGGGCTGTCGTCGTAGGTGGTGCGCTGCTGGGCGTCGAACGTGGTGCGATCGCGACGGACGACCAGTTCGACGACCGCTTCGCCGGTATGGATTGGACTGTGGACGGCGATCGTCAGCGTGTCGCCCGGCGATGCCTCGGCGGCGGTCGTCACGTCGGCTAGTTCGGCGTGGCGGATGCGCAGCAGTGGATCGCCGAGCAAGTTGAACAACAGCACGTGCTCGGCCCGCTCCTCGGCCAGATCGGTCCCCAAGGGATTGATCGTCGCGGCAACCGAATCGAGCACCCGGCTGCGCAGATCGTCTCGCGCACCAAGCAGCGCCGCTCGCTTGGCGTGCAACAGCACGTCGCCGAGCGTCGCCCGGCGGGCATGCAGCCACTGGTCGAGCATCTCCGTCCCGAGGACCGCCATCGCGTAGGGCATGGTGACCCGCGAGCCGCAGACCACAGCGACGGGACCGCCGGAACTACGCAAGAAGTCTTCGCCCAAGCAGCCGCCGGTCGCATCGAACGCGCCGGCGTAGCAGGCCAGGAAGAGTGCGATCGGTGCGTTGTGCGCCGACCGCAGCCGGGGCGCGTCTCTCGAACTGAGAATCGGATGCGAGCCATCGGGGGCCTGGACCGTGTCGAGCGCCTGCGGTTGGCCGTGGCCCATGTACACCCAGCACAAGCTCCCTTCGTTGAGCCGGTCGAGCACGGTCTGTCGGAACCGCGCCGGTGCAGGGCAGTACGGGCTTTGCCAACTGGCATAGGTCATCGAAGTGGCGTAGGCGGCGGGGATTGAGTGGCAGAGGATCGTCTTGGTCGCCGCCTCGAGTGCCAGGTCGGTCAAGCCGCCGAAGCCGCCGATGCCCGCGATAAAATTGATCTGCCGTCGCCAGGTTCCCAGGTCAACGGAGTGCTCGTAGGCGAGGACCTTGGCGACCATGGTCGAGAGTTCCGCGGCGCTGGCTGCGGGGAGTCGGCCGACGGCGATCTCGGGCACGCCATCGGTATCGAGATCGCCGTAGAGATGGTCGCTGGCGATGGTTGGCTCGGAACCAAAGAGCACGTTCACGCGGGCGGCGGGGTAGAAGGTAGCGACGCAATTCGGCGGGTTCCCGTTCACCGAGGGAGCGTCGCCCACGAGTAGCACATGGCGCAGCGACGGCGCTGAGCCGGCTGCGAAAATCCGCGACCGCACCTCGGCGGCCGAACCCTGGTTATCGACCACGGCGATCGCGTGCCCTTGAGCGCGGCGGTGCTCGAGCCACGGCGACAACGCGGCACGAAACGTCTCGGGGCAGACGACCACCGTATCGGCCGGGGCCGCGTCGGTGGGGTTCGGTGGCGCGCCGACGAGCAGCGCCGCAAGGAGATAGCAAAGCATCAGGGAACTGTATCGGCCGAGGGGCGATCGGGACAATGGCGCTTTCGTGCTGTCGAGCGTCTATTATATTACAGCGACTCGCCTTCGTTCCCGCCTGGTGCCCCGGGGTGCCTTATGTCCTGCCTGCATCGCCTGGTTGTGGCAGCGCTCTCGTTGTTGGTCGTCGCGTGTCCCGCGCTGGCGGCACCGCTGCGGATCGCGACGTTCGAGGTCGACGCCACGCCGCCGCTGGGTTCGCCGTTGTGCGACGGCCTGGTGCCGCCGGCGGAGACGATCGTCGACCGGCTCTCGGTGCGCGGGGTGGTGCTGCTAAGTGACGAGAAGCCGGTCGTGCTGTGCGCCCTCGATTGGGTGGGGATCGCCAACGGCGGATACGACGCCTTCCGTGAAGCACTGGCCAAGGCGGCCGGCACCTCGGCCGAGCGGGTGGCGGTCCACTGCCTGCACCAACACGATGCGCCGGGTTGCGACTTCGAGGCCGACGCGCTGCTGGCGAGCCAAGGACTCGGTGGCAAGCTGTTCGATCCGGTCTTCGCACGGCGGACGATCGAACGCGTTGCCGCCGCGGTCGGCGAGACAGCCCGCTCACACCAACCGGTGACGCATGTCGGCTTCGGACGAGCGAAGGTCGAGCACGTGGCATCGAACCGGCGCGTGCTCGGCCCCGATGGCCGGGTGAAGTATGTGCGCTACAGTGCCACGAGAGACCCCGTCGTCCGCGCCGAGCCGGAAGGGACGATCGATCCGTACGTGCAGGTGATGAGCTTCTGGAACGAGGCGCGGCCGGTGGCCGCGATCACCTATTACGCCACGCATCCGCAGAGTTACTACGGCAAGGGTGGCGTGAGCTGCGACTTCCCGGGGCTAGCTCGCGCGCTGCGCGAGAAAGAGCTACCGGACGTGGTACACGTCCACTTCAACGGCGCCAGCGGCAACGTGACGGCGGGCAAATACAACGACGGCGCGCCGGAGAATCGCACCGCCTTGGCGGAGCGTCTGGCGGCGGGCATGAAGGCGGCGTGGGACAACCAGCGCAAGGAGCCGGTGACGGCCGCCGACGTGCATTGGCGCGTCGAACCGGTGGCGCTGCCGCCGGCTGCGGCGCTCGAGCGATCGACACTCGAAGCGACCCTTGCCGACTCGGCCGAGAAGCCACTTTTGCGGCTGCGCGCTGCCCGTGACCTGGCGTGGCTCGCGCGTTGCCAGGCGGGCAAGACGATCGATCTGCAATGTCTTGCGATTGGGCCAGGGCGCGTGGTACACATGCCCGGTGAGTTGTTCATCGACTACCAATTGGCGGCACAGCAGATGGCTGCCGACCGGCCGGTGCTGATGGCCGCCTACGGCAATTACGGGCCGGGATACATCGGCACCGCGATCGCCTACACGCAGGGCGGCTACGAAACGAGCTACGTGTCGCGCGTGGCGCCGGGAGTTGAAGACGTGCTCATGGCCGGCCTGCGGCGGCTCCTCGCCAGTGCGGTGGCTGACTCCTCCGCGGAACGCACTCCGCAGTATCAGTTCGAGCAGATCACGATCGCCGGCGCCAGCGCCGACGAGCCGATCGCCAAGGGCCTGTCGATCGACAAGGCGGTCGCCTATCTCGACCACGGTGCGACCGCATGGTCGGGCTCGCGCAAGTGCGTCAGTTGCCACACCAACGGCGTCTACCTGACGGTGCGCCCCGCACTGACGCCGAAACTCGGCGCTCCCGATCCCGCGATGCGCGAGTTCTTCGTCGACGTGCTCAAGCAGAAACAGGAGTTGCCGGTCGACAAGCTGAAGAAGGCCACGCTGCCCGAGCAGGTCATCTATTTGGCCGCTGGCCTGGCCGAGTGGGATCGACATGTCACAAAGAGCCTGTCTCCGGAAACCGAGGCGGCGCTGCGGCTGATGCTCGCCGTCCAACGCGACGACGGCACCTGGGGCGCGAAGACTTGCTGGCCGCCGTACGAGTCGGATTCGTATCACCCGGCAACCGTGGCGGCAATGGCGATGGCCGCCGCGCCGGGTTGGTTAGATGGGTTGAACGACGACTCGCTAAAGGCCGGCGTCGAGCGGTTGAAGAACTACCTGCGCACCACCGAGCCGCCGCACGATTATGGCCGCGTGCTCCTATTGTGGAGTGCGGCACGCATGCCGGGGCTGATCGACGACGCACGCCGTGCGGAATTGATCGCGATGCTGCGGCGGCATCAACGATCGGACGGCGGCTGGTCGATTCGCACCTTCGCCAAGCCCGAGCAGTGGGGCGACGGCGGCCGGGCCGAGCGGCTCCGCGAAGAGGCAAGCTTTGACAACCCCGAAAGCGACGGGCATATGAGTGGATTAGCCCTGGTGGTGCTCGGTGAGCATGGCGTGAAAGCCGATGATCCGGCGATCGCACGCGGCCTGGCATGGCTCGCGTCGCATCAGCGCGTGTCGGGGCGCTGGTGGACGCGCTCGCTGAACACCGACAACTACCACTTCATCACGTTCAGCGGCACCGCGTTCCCGCTGCTGGCCTTGGCCGTGCATGATCGAGAGCCCGGCGAATGACGAGCGTCGGCGCGGCTGTTAGATTACATCTAGGCGCACGACGACGTCGCCCCGCCTAGGACCTTCTTTGCTGGAGCCAGATGTGGACGATCAATCGCATCAACCGTCGAATGCCAGCGCGGCTAGTTCCGGTGAAGCCATCTCGCCGGAGACGCTCAAGCTGGCGTACAAAGCGTTCAAGAAGCGACTCAAGCTAACGCGGCTCGATCACGAATCGCGCATCGGCCGCAGTCCGATGAGCTCCGGTGGGAATTCGAGCATCGTCGGCATCGTCCCACCGGATCAGTATCCACGGGCGGTCTGGGACGAGTTGGTGCAGCAAGGCAAGCTCAAGCGCGCCGGAGGCGGTCTGTACACGATGCCGTGAGCCGCGCTAGCTAAGCAGATGATTCACCACGGAGAAAACACGGAGCAGCAATTCGATTGCTCCGCGGCTCCTCTGTACCTCTGTGGTTCTTCCGCTGCTGAATAGTCTGCCTACATCGACAAAAGGTCGCGCAGATATTGGCCGTAGGCGTTCTTCGTCGCGTCGGCCAAAACGCGGAGCTGGTCGGCGTTGATGAAGCCCTTGTGGTACGCCACCTCTTCAATGCAAGCGATCTTCAAGCCCTGGCGGGCCTCAATCGTTTCGATGAACGTCGAGGCTTGCAGCAGCGACTCGTGCGTGCCGGTGTCGAGCCACGCGCTGCCGCGACCGAGGTGCGCGACGCGCAGTTGGCCGCGCTCCATGTAAGCACGGTTCACGTCGGTGATCTCCAGCTCGCCGCGCGGCGACGGCTTGAGCTTCGCAGCGATGTCGACCACCTGGTTGTCGTAGAAATACAGCCCCGTCACGGCCAGATGCGACTTGGGCTTGGCCGGCTTCTCTTCCAACGAAATGGCTTTGCCCGAGGCGTCGACTTCCACGACGCCGTAACGCTGCGGGTCCTTGACCAGGTACGAGAACACCGTGGCGCCGGCCGGCCGGCTGGCCGCTTCGATCAACGCTCCTTGCAGACCGTGGCCGTAGAAGATGTTGTCGCCTAGGACCAGGGCGACGCAATCGCGGCCAACGAACTCGCGGCCGATGATGAATGCCTGGGCCAATCCTTCGGGCTTCGGCTGCGTGGCGTAGGCGATGTGCAAGCCGACCTGGCTGCCGTCGCCGAGCAAGCGTTCGAAGCCGGCACGGTCCTCGGGCGTGGTGATGATTAGAGTCTCGCGGATGCCCGCCAGCATCAGCACCGAGAGCGGATAGTAGATCATCGGCTTGTCGTAGACCGGCAGCAGCTGCTTGCTGACGGCCCGGGTGACCGGGTGCAGACGCGTCCCCGATCCACCGGCGAGGATGATCCCCTTCTTGAAGCACGCTTCAGCCATCTCAAGCCCTCGACACCGACAAGCCCAGCCGCTCGCGCCGATACACGCCGCTGGTCACCCGCTGGGCCCAGCGCGGGTTGTGCAGATACCAGTCGACCGTGCGCAGCAGACCGGAGGTGAAATCTTGCTTCGGCCGCCAGCCAAGTTCGCGCTCGATCTTCGAAGCGTCGATCGCGTAGCGGCGATCGTGGCCAGGACGATCACGCACATAGGTGATCAGCGACCGACACGGGGCGTGGCTCAGCCCCGGGCGCAGGCGGTCGACCGTGTCGCAGATCGTCTCGACGACCGACAGATTCGTCTGTTCGTTATTGCCACCGACGTTGTACGTCTCGCCAGTCGTGCCGCCGCCGAGCACGGTGCGGATCGCCTCGCAGTGATCCTCGACGTACAGCCAATCGCGGATGTTCTGCCCGTCGCCGTAGACCGGCAGCGGCTTGCCCTCCAGGGCATTGAGAATCATCAGCGGGATCAGCTTCTCGGGAAACTGGTACGGCCCGTAATTGTTCGAGCAGTTGGTCACGAGCGTCGGCAGGCCGTAGGTATGGTGGTACGCGCGGACGAAGTGGTCGCTGGCGGCCTTCGAGGCGGAATAGGGCGAGTTCGGCGAGTACGGGGTCGTCTCGGTGAACAGCCCTTCGGCACCCAGCGAGCCGTACACCTCGTCGGTCGAGACGTGCAAGAACCGGAACGCCGAGCGTTGTGGTTCAGCGAGGCTGGCCCAATAGTGCCGGGCCGCTTCGAGCATCCGGAACGTGCCGACCACGTTCGTCTGCACGAACGTGCCGGGGGAGTCGATCGAGCGGTCAACGTGACTTTCGGCAGCGAAGTTGACGATCGCCCGGGGTTGATGCTCTTCAAGCAGTTGGGCGATCAGAGCGCCGTCGGCAATGTCGCCTTCGACCAGCGTGTGACGGGGATCGTCGATCGCCACGTCCAGCGAATCGAGATTGCCGGCGTACGTGAGTAGATCGACGTTCACCAGCGCGTCGTCTTCCTCGGCCAGCCACTGCCGGACAAAGTTGCTGCCGATGAAACCTGCTCCGCCGGTGATCAAAACAGTTGATTTCGCCATGAACTACCGCTCAACGAGGGAATCGTGATTACAACTTGTGGCGACGAGCGATGCGAAAGCTCTAGGAGGGCTCCAACGAGTATGGCCGGAATCGGCCCAAAACGCAACGGAAAAGGCGAGGTCATTGGCCTGCGCCGCTGCGCAATTCCTAACAATCGTCACTGCCATTCGTCACGCCGGCAAATTTTCGGGGCGCGCATCGGCGAGGTGCGGATTGGCCATGTCGCGCGGCGACAGGGTCACATCGCTAATCGGCCAGCGGATGCCGATCGCCGGATCGTTCCATAGAAGGCCGCGCTCGGAGGCCGGATGATAGTAGTCGGTCGTCTTGTAGATGACGTCGGCCGTTTCCGAGAGCACGCAGAAGCCGTGGGCGAACCCTGGCGGCACGTACATTTGCCGATGGCTCGTGTCGTCGAGCACGGCGCCGAACCAGCGGCCGAACGTCGGCGAGCCGCGGCGCACGTCGACCGCCACATCGAAGATTTCGCCGCGGGCGGCGCGCACGAGCTTGCCCTGGGCGTGCTCGAGCTGGTAATGCAGTCCGCGCAACACGCCGCGGCGCGAGCGTGAATGGTTGTCCTGCACGAATGCGCCGTCGATGCCCAAGTCGTGCAGCCATTGGCCGCGGAACACTTCGACGAAGAAGCCGCGGTGATCGCCGTGGACGGCAGGCTCGACGAGGATCACGCCGGGCAACTCGGTGGGAACGATTCGCATGCGGGAGAAAGCAACTTGTCCGTCGAAAAAGCGCCTGCTAGCAAAACTCTGAACCGCGGCCCGCGCCGTGTCAAGACTTCTCAGCGCAGTTCTTCGCGCGCTCGGTGATGGCGGATGACAAACTCTCTTTGCGCCGCGCCGACGCAGAGCGTATAATGAGCCTCGCGCACGCCGGTCAACAACTCTAGCGACGACAGAAACCTTCCCGAATCAAGCCAGCCACGCAAGGAACGACTGCCGTGCTCTCTGTTCGACCCAAGGCCACGGAACTGGTGTTCCAACTGTACGGTAGGAGCTTGCACCCCGAGTTGTTCGAGATCCAGACGTCGCGCAGCGTGGAGCGCGGCGATTACCGGGCAACGATCGACATCACCAGCGCCGGCCACGTGATCGCCTGGAGATACCAGGCGATGACGCTCACCGAGGTGTGCACTGCCGCGGAACATCCGCTGCCGCAAAAGCGCCGCCTGCTGTCGTACCGGCTGCGCGGCGAGCGCAACGATCGGTTCGAATGCCACGGCGGCGTGACGTACCAGATGAGCTTTCAGCTCGAGACCGTTCCGCCCGAGGTGTTCTGGAACTTGCAGCAGGAATTGATGAACGACGGCGAATTGCACGGCATGCTGCACCGTTTTTCGTCGAGCGGCCGGTTGGCCCTGGGTGCGCTGAGCTACGTACACGTCGAGACGCGGAATCGCAGCCTGCTGGTGCAGGCGTTCCATACGTTCCCCGACGATTTCGCGATCGTGAAAAGCCAGTCGCTGTACGAGATGGCGTGATGGCTTGCACTGGCCCGCCGCGGCGGGCGGCACCCGCTAAGCGATCGTTGGCGCGGCGGCTACTGGTGCGGCAGACGGTGACACGAGCGGTTCCGTTGCAGCGGCTGTGGCCTTCGCGGCCGTCGGCAACTTGATGATAAACGCTGTCCCAACGCCAGGCGTACTCTCGACGCGAATCTTGCCGCGGTGCGCTTCGACGATGTCGCGGCAGGTCGCCAGTCCCAGGCCGGTGCCCCCTTTGCCCGAGGCATCGGGACCGCTCTTCGTGGTGAAGAACGGATCGAAGATTTTTCGCAGATGCTCCGGAGCGATGCCGCTGCCGGTATCGCGCACCGAGAGCTCGACGGTTTGCGTCGGCTCGTCGAGCGCCAATTGCACGGTGATCCGTCCGCCTTTCGGCATCGCCTGGCGCGCGTTGATCAACAGGTTCATCAGAATCTGCTGAATCTGGCTGCGGTTGGCCCAGACCGGCGGCACGCTGGGCAGTTTCGTCTCGAGCTTCACGCGGTACTTGGTCATTTCGCGCTCGAGCAACTCGAGCGTGTCGACCGCCAGGCGCGCCAGATCGGTCGACTCGAATGCCTGGCCGCTTTTGCGTGCCACGCCAAGCACGCCGCTGGTGATCCGCGCCGCGCGTTGGGAGGCAGAGAGAATCTTGTCGAACGCCTTGTCGCGCGTGGCGGCGTCGTGATGACGCACGCCCATTTTGGCGTAGTTGATGATCGTCATCAGCACGTTGTTGAATTCGTGCGTGGTAGTGCCGACCAGCTCGCCGAGCATCGCCATCTTCTGCGCCGCGGCCAACTGTTGCTTGAGCGCCGCTAACTGCTGCTCGAGCTTCACGTCGCGCGACTCGTCGGCAGACATGTAGGCCTCGTATTCGAGTGAACCCGGCCCAGAGCGCATGCCGATAACGCACTTATTGGCGACGTCGCGCTGGTATGCCAGCATCCGAGGGATGCGGCATGTAACGCACGGTGCTCGGCGGAGTTAGCGGGGCGCAGACAGTTATCGTCACAATCGTCTGGGCAACTAAAGCGCATCGGCCTACAATCTCGCCCCTTAACAACCGCAAGGCCAAGGGCTTTGGTCGGACTGGAGAAGCTGCGATGCACACGGTTGAGTTGCTGGATCACGCCCTGGAGGCCGCCGTTCGACTCGGCTTCAAGATTCGTCAGGACTGGTTGGGCGGAAGCTGGGGCGTTTGCGAGATTCGCGGACAGCGCTGGATATTCCTCGATGTCGCCCAGAGCGCGACCGAGCGGCTGTCGCTGGTGATCGACACGATTCGCGACGAACCGGGGCTGCACCGCATGACGCTAATCCCCGATCTAGCCCGGCTGCTCGACATGCGGCTGACGGCGTAGGGGGACGGCCGCCGAGAATGACGGCCGCGTGGACGCGGCCGCTAAGCGGGACGATACAGGCGGTGGGCCGTGATGTAGGCTTCGACCGCGCGCGGCGTGCGATAGCGAATGCTTTGCCCGTGGCGCACGCGCTGGCGCAAGTCGGTGCTGCTGAGATCGATTTGCGGCATCGCGACTTGCTGCCGGCGAACTTCTTGGGCGCGATCGGAGCCGACGACCTGGGCCAGCGCACCATAATCGGGCTCGGGCGCTCCGGGGCGCGTCACGACCAACGGCGTCGCCAGCTCGCAAATGCGTTTCGGCTCGCGCCAGGTTGGCAGGTCGCGGAGCGAATCACCGCCGAGGAGTAGGAAGAGCGTGTCGTCCGGGCGGCTGCCATGAATTGCTTCGAGTGTATCGACGGTATAGCTGACGCCGCCGCGCTCGAGTTCCAAGCGACACAGGCGGAACGCTTCCTGGCCGCCGATGGCCAGACGCAGCATCTCTTCGCGATCGGCCGCCAATGAAAGTTGCCGGTCGAGCTTGTGCGGCGGCACGGCGGCTGGCACAAACCACAATTCGTCGAGCTGTGCTTGCTCGCGGCAACACTCGGCGGCAATCAAGTGGCCGTAATGCACGGGGTCGAACGAACCGCCAAAGATGCCAAGTCGCATGAGAAGGGGACTGGGGGCTAGGGGTTGGTGGCTGAAAAGAGGAACTGTACGAGCAGGCGATCCGCTACTCCCAGTCCCTAGCCCTCAACCCCCAGCCCCTCGTTACAGGTACCGTTCCAGTAATCGCTTGCTGGCCGGATCGAGAGCACGAAAATCGGGGATCGAGTAGCGCACGCCGTGATCGTCGATGATCAGCACGCGCTCCGGTCCGAGCCGGCGAATGTCTTCTTCGCTCTTCACCAGGAACCGCGTCGCCCCGCGATCGGTCCGCACATGCCACTCCGAAGGATCGCTGCCGGTGCTAATCCGCTCGATCCGCTCGATCACCGGCACGAACTCGCGCCGTGCCAGCTCTTCCTCGAGCGTCTTGAGCGTCGCCGCGGGTAGCACGGCGACATCGTCGATGCACACCAACTCGCGCCCCTCGGCATCGACGATCGAGATCCAATGCTGCGGGTCGGAAATCGGAAACGCACGCACCGGCTCGACGCCGACGTGCCGCTGGCCTTCGGCGTCGATCAGCACCAGCCGCCCCCAAGCGTCGTGCTGCAAGCCGAAGCTGCGCATCTCGGGGCGACCGTTCGTTCGCGGGTCGGACGCCATCATAGCCGGCTTGGCCTTGGGCTCTCAAACTCCTGATTCATCAGCGACTCGGCAATCTCGTCGGGACTGAGAAGCAGGAGGACAGTCATATTGTCGTCGACATCGTCGGGCAGTAACGGCTTTACCATCGCGTCGCGTTCGTCCATCGATTTTCCCGCGAAGGTTTCGTCGATGACGCGCGCCCGGATCGATACGGAGTTGTACTGATATGCCACCGGCTCGGGTGTCCGTGGATATGCGGCGCGCAACGCACGCTCGACCTCAATGCTTGCCGGTGTCTGTCGATAGTTAACTGACGTGGCCATGTAATCGTTCCTCGCTCCAACGCATGACTAACTCGGCTGTGCGAACATGACGGCGTGCGTCGTTTTGAGATTTTCTCAACGCTTGATAGCGCGATTGGTAATGCCAATCGGCCAGAATGGCAATTTCATCCTTTACAGCAGACGTCGGAACAGGATGAGTAACAACCAGCTTGTTGTCGGCTTCACCAAGTGTAACACCTTTGGCTAGCAACGCCCGTAAATCCTCGAGGTCATGCCCCTGGTCGCCTCGAAAATAAGTCTGCTCAATGTCTTCGCGAGTTTCCTGGTCCGCTGTTTGAATCAGAATCACCGCCTTCAACGCACACTCCGCAGCAAACACCGCCAGGTTAATCGCGTCATGGTAAACGGATTTGTTGTTCGATTCCGCAAGGAACTTCGCGGTCCCGAGTCGCTGTTTCGCGACTGCCATCGCATTATCCGGACTTCGCAAAAGAATGCGGGGAATCGGCATGGTCCTACGCCTGCGCCAACTCCAATTGCGCCTGGTGCAAGCGCGAGTAGGCCCCCGACGGGCTCTTGAGCAACTCTCGGTGCGGGCCGACCTCGACGATCCGGCCGCGCTCCATCACGACCAGCCGATCGGCCTTGCGCAGCGTGCTCAGTCGGTGGGCGATCGCGATCGTCGTGCGTCCCTGGATCAGGTTGTCGAGCGCCTCCTGAATCTCCAGCTCGGTTTCGGTATCCACGGCGCTGGTGGCCTCGTCGAGGATCAGGATGCGCGGATCGATCAGCAGTGCCCGGGCAATCGAGATGCGCTGGCGCTCGCCGCCGGAGAGCATCTGGCCGCGCTCGCCGACGACCGAATCGTAGCCTTCGGTCAGCCGCAGGATGAAGTCATGCGCGCGGGCCGCACGGGCCGCGGCAATAATTTCCGCCAGAGTCGCATCGGGGCGACCGTAGGCGATGTTCTCGGCAATCGTGCCGTAGAACAGGAACGGCTCTTGCAGCACCAGCCCCACGTGCTCGCGGTATTCATTGACCGGAAACGAACGGATATCGGTGCTGTCGACACGGATCGAGCCTTCGGTCACGTCGTAGAACCGGCACACCAGGTTCACCAGCGTGCTTTTCCCCGCGCCGCTGGCGCCGACCAGGCCGATCATCTCCCCCGGCTGAATCTTCAGGTTCACCTGCTGCACGATCTTGCGCGTGCCGTACTGGAAGCCGACGTTGCGCAGCTCGATCTCGCCGCGGAGGTGCGTGGGATGCACGGGCACGGTCGGCTCGGGGACGCTGGGCACACGGTCGAGGATTTCGAACACGCGCTGCGCGCTGGCCGCGGCGCGCTGCGTGGCGGCGAGCATGCGGCTCATCGATTCCAACCGCGTGTAGAACCGGCCGATGTACCCGGTGAACAGCACCAGCGTGCCGACGCTGAGCGAGTCGGGATCGAGCCCCACAAGGTACGCTCCGCCGGCCCAGATCACGAGCAGCCCCATCGCCGTGAGGAACTCGACGACCGGGCCGAAGAACGACCAGATGCGGTTCACGCGATCGTTGGCCGCGAGCACGTGATCGTTGGCCCGGCGGAAGCGATCGATTTCGCGATTCTCCTGGGCGAACGCCTTCACGACGCGCACGCCGGGAATGGTGTCGGCCAGCACGCTGGTCACGCGCGCCATGGCCCTGCCCCCTTGCTGGAAGCCGCGCAGCAGCCGACCGCGCACCGCGCTGATCAGCCAGGCGATCAACGGCAGGGGCAGCAGTGTGATGAGCGTGAGCAGCGGATTCATCCACACCAGGATCGCCGCCGTGAACACGATCATCAGCACGTCGGTGCCGAACTCCAACAGGTTCACGCTCAGGAAAATGCAGATGCGATCGGTATCGTTGCCGATCCGGCTCATCAGGTCGCCGGTGCGTTTGCCGCCGAAGTACTCGAGCGATAACGTCTGCAAGTGCGCATAGGTTTCGTTGCGCATGTCGGCGGCGATGCGCTCGCTGACCCAGGCCAATACATAGGTCTTCGCCCAGCCCAGCACGCACGCGATCACGGCCGCCCCAGCCATCGCCGCCAGGTACAAGTTCACCTGGTGCCAGTCGATCGGACGGCCCAGTTGCTGGCGCGGCATCAGCTCGTTGTCGATCAACGGCTTGGTGAAGTAGGGGGCGATCAGCCCGGTGCCGGTGCTGAGCACTAGCAGCGTGAAGCCCAGCAAGGCCATCGGCAGGTGAGGCCGCGCAAAGCGCCACAGACGCAACAGGCTGCCCGTGGCGCTGCTGTTGACCACAGGCATGCAGGCGATGCACTCGGGATCGTCGGCCGGAAGCACGGCGCCACAGCTTGGACAAACCGTTTCGCCGGTCTGTTCGGCATGTTCGTCAGGCTCGATCTGCCGCGCACGCCGCAGGTCGTTAAAGCGGCCCACTAGGCGATGCGCCGCGGTGGAGCGTGCACCGGTGTGCCGCCACTCGGCGACGCGGCTGGCTGTGCCGAACAATTCCAGCGTGCCGAGCGAGCCATGTTCCTTGGCCGTCAGATCGGCCACGTCGGCAACCGGCCAGGATTGCCAATCGCCCGCCTCCGACGCCAAACACGCCAATCGTCGATCGGTCAGCAGCACCAGACCCTTGGCGTACCGCAGCCCCTCGTCGACGTCCGTTTCGAGCCAAGCGATCAATTCTTCGCCCGATTCGACGATTGAAGCAAAGCGTCCCTGCCATGGCTCGGGAAGCGACGCGACAGAATAAGTTTGCTTCAAAGGAGTTAGCTCCAATAAACCGGAGCCGATGGGTTCGAGGCGGCCGCAACAGGCCTATTGGCCGAGCATTTAGACTTCGCTCGGTCTTTTATTCTTTACCCTGTGGTTTATCTTATACGTCTTGCGCCGCGTGCTGCGAGCCGGCCGACCGGCCAGCAGCAGTTGTCGTTAACGATACCACCCGGCAGCATAAATCGTCAGCGCTAACTAGCATTCTACGGGACCGAAATCGAACGGAGGTCATCGCACGAGTCTCGCTTATAATAGCTTTTCCGTCTTGGCAGTCGAGTCGCGCCTGCCAGGGCGGCGGGTTGTGACGTGGCTGCCGTCGCCGGTGTCTTACATCATGGCGGATACCAAGGCACGGGCGAGGCAGCTGGAGACTTTGGCTGAAACGTTGCCTGAGTCGCTAAACACGGTGCCGTCGGGCTGCGGCACCACTGCCCCGGAAGAGGCGTGGCCAGTGGCATCCGGCATCGCTTCCCTCTGGCCTTACGAACCGCCCGGCAAAACGATGGCCATCCATTCAGTTCAGGGCCGTTTCGGTCGAGTCAAAACAATGCTGGGGCAAAGGAACACATGTCGGATAAACAGCCCGCCCGGCAAACAAACAAGTCCCCGTCACCGTAACGATACACAAGTCCGCTCGGACAACGCCTAGCACTGACCCCATGCGACAAACTTACTGCCGGCCTGACAGTTTTCGGCACGGTCGTAACCTTTCGCCCGTGTTGGTCAAATAATAGTTACCTCCTCTGCATCTTGTCTTAGTTCCGCAGTCACTCGACGAGCCGATATCCATGGAATTCCGTAAGGTCCTCGCGCTGCGCGGCCCGAACATGTGGGCAAACTTTCAGGTCCTCGAAGCCTGGGTCGATCTTGGCCCTTGGAAGGACTCGCCCAGCCACGAACTGCCCGGTTTCAACGACCGGCTGATGGGCTGGCTGCCGACGATGATCGAGCATCGCTGCGGGCTGGGGTATCGCGGTGGGTTCTTCGAACGGCTCCGCACCGGCACCTACCTGGCTCACATTCTCGAGCACGTCTCGCTCGAACTGCAAGCCTTGGCCGGCCACGAGGTCGGCTACGGCCGCGCCCGCGAATGGCTGGGCGACGGCTATTACAAGGTGGTGATCGAGTACGAAGAAGAGGAAGTTGGCCGTGCGGCCATGGAAACGGCCCGCAGCCTGATCATGGCGGCGATTCACGATACGCCGTTCGACGTGGCGGCCGAAGTGGCCAAGCTGCGCGAGCTGGCCCACAGGGTATCGCTGGGGCCTAGCACCAAGGCAATCGTCAACGCCGCGCGTGCCCGCAAGATTCCCGTCCGCCGGCTCAACGAGGGAAGCCTCGTGCAGTTGGGCTACGGCTGCAAGCAGCGCCGCATCTTGGCCGCCCAGACCGATCGGACCGGCGCCGTGGCCGAGGAGATTGCCCAGGACAAGGACATGACGCGCAGCCTGCTGCGCAGCGCCGGGGTGCCGGTGCCCGAGGGGCGTCCGGTAACCTCGGCTCTCGACGCATGGGCCGCTGCCGAAGAGATCGGCGTGCCGGTTGTCGTGAAGCCGCAATACGGCAGCCAGGGCCGCGGCGTCGCCACGAACCTAACGACCCGCGAGCAGGTGACGGCCGCCTTCGAGGCCGCTTCGCAGGAAAGCTCGTACATCATGGTCGAGCGCTTCGCCCCGGGCGACGACTACCGTGTGCTAGTGATCGGCAACCGTGTGATTGCCGCCTCGCGCCGTGAGCCGGCCCACGTCATCGGCGACGGCGTCCACACGATTGCCGAGTTGGTGGCGATCGTCAACCGCGATCCCCGCCGCGGCGACGACCACGCCACCGCCCTGAGCAAGATTCCGCTCGACCAGATTGCCTTGGGCGTGCTGAACGACCAGGGATACACGATCGCCTCGATTCCGCTGGCCGGCGTGAAGGTGCTTTGCCGCCGCAACGCGAACCTCAGCACCGGCGGCACCGCGGCCGATGTCACCGACATCGTCCATCCGCAAGTGGCGGCTCGTTGCATCGAGGCGGCCACGGTCATCGGGCTCGACGTGACCGGTGTCGACGTCGTGGCAGTCGACATCAGCCGTCCGCTCGAAGAGCAAGGGGGCGTGATCGTCGAGGTCAACGCCAGCCCGGGACTGCGCATGCACACCGAGCCTTCGAGCGGCAAGTCCCGTCCGGTCGGCGAAGCGATCATCGACACGATGTTCACTCCCGGCGACGAGCTGAACCCCGGCGACAACGGCCGCATTCCGATCGCCGCCGTCACCGGCACCAACGGCAAGACCACGACCACGCGGTTCATTGCCCACTTGCTGGCCACCTCGGGCCGTAGCGTGGGGATGACCTGCACCGATGGCATCTTCATCCGCGGCCGCCGCATCGACACCGGCGACTGCGCCGGTCCCCAAAGCGCGATCAATGTGCTGCTGAACCCCGTGGTCGAAGCGGCCGTGCTCGAAACCGCCCGCGGCGGCATCCTGCGTGCCGGTCTCGGCTTCGATCGTTGCGACGTGGCCGTCGTCACCAACATCGCCGACGGCGACCACCTGGGCGTCGGCGGGATCGACACTCTCGAGCAGATCGCCAAGGTCAAACGCACGATCATCGACGTCGTTCACAAGCACGGCTACGGCGTGCTCAAGGCCGATGACCCGCTCACCGCCGAGATGGCCGAGCATTGCCCGGGTCAGGTGATTTTCTTCTGCCGCAATCCGGAACACCCGGTCGTCGTGGCGCATCGGGCCAAGGGCGGCCGGGCTGTCGTGGTGCGCGACAACACGATCGTGGCCGCCGAAGGGGAACGCGAAGAGAAGATCATCGCCTTGGAGCGCGTTCCGCTGACGCATCGCGGGTTGATCGGATTCCAGGTCGAGAATACCCTGGCCACCGTCGCCGCCGCCTGGGGCTTGGGGCTCACGCGCGACACCATCCGCTTGGGGCTCGAAACCTTCTCGGCCGACATGGAAAAAGTGCCCGGCCGCTTCAACCTGTTGGAGATCCACGGCGCGACGGTGATCGTCGACTACGGCCACAACCCGTCGGCCCTGGAAGCGATGATCGACGCGATCGAGTTGTTCCCCGCCTCGCGCCGCTTGGCGGTCTATACCGCCGCCGGCGATCGCCGCGATTGCGACATGGTCCGCCAAGGCCAGCAGCTCGGCAACGCGTTCGACCGCGTGATCCTGTACGAGGACCATTACCTCCGTGGCCGGCCGCAGGGGCAGATCATGGGCCTGATCCGCCAGGGACTCGCCCAAGGCGACCGCGTCACCGAGATCGACGAGCTGCTCGGCGCCGTCAAGGCGATCGAAACCTCGCTCGACATGCTTCAGCCGGGCGACCTGCTGCTGTTGCAGGCCGATGTGATCGACGAGACGGTCGAGTACGTGAAGCGCTACCTCGCAGCGAGCAAACCGCAGGCCGACCGCGAACCAGCGCTGGTCGACGCCCTGCCAATGCCCGAAGTGGTCTACGCCACCGAAAGCATCGACTAGCGCCGATCTCCCTCTCCCCTTCGCGCGGGAGAGGGCCGGGGTGAGGGGGGCTTAGCCGCCGCGTCCACGCGGCGTTCGCCTGATTTGCCGCGCCAGCAATGCGCGCACCGCCGCTTCACTCACGTCCCGGCGTGGCATCGCCGATATAAGGCCGCAGCGTTGGGCTGAAACTGCGCGCCGGGCATCTGCATGCGCCTTGTCGGGATCATCGCCGTCGTTGGATTGCTAGCAACCGGAGGCTGCACGGCCAACCGCCTGCGGCAGCGGACGATCAACCAAGGGGCGACGCTCAGCGAGCTGCAATACGAGCAGGTGCTGAGCAATCTCGCGACGTTTGCCGACAATCCATTCGCGCTCCCCTGGCATGTGACGCTGCGCGAAGGGACGACGCAGATCACCGATTCCGCCAGTGGCGGAGCATTGCTCGATTTCGGCCCGCCGGCCGTCACGCAGCCGCAGTTGTTCGGTTCGCGCACGGTGGTGGCGCAGTGGGGCATGTCGCCGGTGATCGACGCCACAGAGCTACAGTTGCTCGGCATCGCGTATCGCCGGGCGTTCGGTGCCCCCGAGATGCCTTCGCCCGAACTGCTCGACGAGCTGGCCCACGAGCTGAAGGACCAGTTCGCCTCGAACTCAGACCTGCGCGATGAGTCGGACTGGTTCTACGAGATCGAAGGGCGCACGATCCAGCAGCCACGCGAACTCGATGCCCGCGTGCTGACGACGAACGATCCTGGCTTCGCCACCGAGCCGGAAACTCCTGGCCGCGACACGTCGCCGCTGGCACGCAATGTTCGTCATAAGATCGAGCGCATCCAGCGCGATCTGCTGCGCATTGGGCCCGGCTGGTTCCACGTCGGTCGCAAGTGCGATGTCCCGTCAACGGCCTGCTACGTGAGCCATCACGGCGACACCTACGTGTGGGTCGATGCCGACGGCCGAGCGGCACTCACGGAATTCACGCTGACGGTGCTGAAACTGTCGACGCTGGTCAAGGAAACACAAACGCTCATCAGCCCAGGCTCGGTAAAGTTTTCGCCAGGCGACCGCGGCAGCGGATAAGTGACGCGGATGATTCACCACAGAGGCACGGAGGCACGGAGGCACGGAGAAAAACACGGAGCTGCAAGTGCGTGCGGTTCTCCATGTTGGCTGTCCCTGAAGCGCGCCACGCTTTGATCGATCGTACGATCTGTTTTCGTACAACCTGCTGCTCCGTGCGCCCTCGGTGTCTCTGTGCCTCTGTGGTTCATCCCTCTGCCTAGCGTAGTACGTCGCCGCCGTCGAGCGTTTGCCACGTCGAAACCGCGTTGCCGAAGGTATCGAAGCGATCGAGCGTCCAGACGACTTGCTTCGTCTTTGAATCGACTTCGATGATCAAGGGCTGCCCCGGACCCGCATGGCAGTTGCCGATCAGGTAGTGGCCGTTGGGCAACACTTCGAGCGTCGTCGTCCAGGCGAGCGTAATGTTTGGTAAATCGTGCTGGCCGATCTGCCAGACGATCTCGCCGGCAGGGGTCACTTCGATCACGCCATGTCCGTTGCCCGTGGTGATGAGCGTGTTGCCGCTGGCAAGCCGCAGCGCGGCGAAACACTTGTTGCCGAACGCCTCGGGGCCGTGTCCTGGACGCGGCTCCTTGCCGAACAGCGGGACGCGATATTCCCAGACGATGCTGCCGCTCGGTGCGTACTCGCGCACGGCGCCATCCCCTTCGTGGCAGACCAGGTAGTTGCCGCTGGGCAGCTTCCGGGCGCGTCGCGTGTCGGTGTGCGCACTTGGATGCTCGACCTTCAGCGGCAACTCGAACAATAACTTCCCCTGCCGGTCGATCTCAATGATCCGCGCGGCGCCGCTTTCGGCGATCATCACGCGATCGCTATCAAGTGCCTGGATCGCATGCACCTCGACCCGCTTGCCGGCGTTTCCGTTGCTGGTTGCCGAATCGTAGCTCCACACGATCTTGCCGGATCGCGGGTCGACTTCGACCACCTTGCTCTTGCCTTCGAGCACCATGAAGTTGCCGTTGGGCAAGGCGCAAATGTCGTGAATGCCGCCCCAGGGCATCTCGGTTTCGATTCCGCCGTCGCCGGTCACGATCGCCAACTCGCCGGCTCCTTCGACCACCAGGCGATGCTGACCCACGGCAGGATTGGCAACGGCGGTGAGCAACAGCGCGGCGAAACAAAATCGAATGCTCATCATGGGCGTCCTCGTTGTCTGCTCGTGGATGGGCCAGCCAGGCGATATAATACGCCCATGCTCACCACCGACCAAATCGCTCAGTTTCATCGCGACGGATACATCTGCCTAAGGTCGCTATTCGACGGCGACGAGATGGCAGCGCTGCTGGAGTTCGCCCGCAGCGATCCGGCACTGCAAGCGAGTGCCTATGCCCGCAAGGACGCTGCCGGGGCCGAGACGAAACTTGCCCTGTGGAACCAGGCCGGCGACGATTTATACAGCCTATTCGCCCGTAGCCCGCGGATCGTCAACGCGATGACGGAACTGCTCGACGACGAAGTGTATCTGTACCACATGAAGATGATGCTCAAGGAGCCGTACGTCGGCGGCGCCTGGGAATGGCACCAGGATTATGGCTACTGGTACAACAACGGCTGCCTGTGGCCGACGATGGCCAGTTGCCTGATTGCCGTCGACCGCGCGACGCGCGAGAACGGCTGCCTGCAAGTGCTCCGCGGCTCGCACCTGTTGGGACGCATCGACCACGGCAAGACCGGCGACCAGACCGGTGCCGACCTGGAGCGCGTCGACGAAGCCTTAAAGCGCATGGAACTGGTGTACAACGAATGCGCGCCCGGCGACGCGCTGTTCTTCCACGCCAACCTGCTGCACCGCAGCGATCAAAACCGCTCGCCGAACCCGCGTTGGAGCCTGATCTGCTGCTACAACACGCGCACCAACAGCCCGTACAAGGAATCGCGCCATCCGATGTACTCGCCCTTGGCACGGGTGAGCGACGATGCGATTCGCGAATTTAGCCGCGTCGCTTGCGACGCGCGGGGCGAGCCCCGCGGCTAAGTCGGGACGTTCGAGCTCTACCATGCCGTTGAATCGACAAGGGCTCTAACGTCATCACGGCATTCTCGCGGTACATAATAGCGACACCGCTTTTCACGTGCCCCCGTAACCGGGGCGAGCCGATCAAGCAGTGTTGAAATCTCACGAGGCCCTCTGCTGCAATCGGGCTGGATAAAAATTGCGTTGTATGGGTCTTGCTCTCGTTCTTCTTTCTCTGGGATGTACGGATTGTAAATCGTCAGCTTAAGATTATCTCGAAGAACGTAATATGAGGCATCGAATCCTCGCCTGCTGACCGTCTCGGCCAGTTGCTTTTCCCATGTCTGTCTTGCGTCGGAAAAGTCGAGATTTCTGACAGGATCATCGATTGCGCCTAGTACTACAGCGCTGAGTTGGTCTTTTTTTTGGCGGCGGTAGGGG
>DATAXP010000151.1:0-55546 GCA_036272935.1 Pirellulales bacterium
TGCGGCGACTGGCCCTGAGCCTGCTGCGACAAGAGAAAACCAACCAACGAGGCCTCAAGAACAAACGACTCGCCTGTGCCCTTGATCCAGATTATCTGCTAACCGTCTTGGAAAACGCCAAGTTTTGATGCGCTGGCCCTGTGATCGCGACCGGTTTTCAATCGCTCTCGCTGGCATCGCGGGGCGGCCACGACTACGCTAGAGCCCGGACTGTCGCAGACCGATGAGCCTGACTCTTTTGCCTCACATCTAGGAGCACGCCTCCATGAAACTTCGCGCGTTCGCATCGCTTGCAGTTTTGGTCGGCTCTTTGTCGCTCTTTTGCCAGGTAATGTCCCATGCCGCGGCGCCCGAGGCGACAAAGGGTCCGCCGCAGTCGACCACCGAACCGGTGCCGCGCGATCAGCGATGGATGACCCGCCACGACCTGATCAACGAACGGGCGAAGCAAGGGCCGATCGACTTGCTTTTCATCGGCGACTCGATCACGCAGGGCTGGGAAGTTGCGGGGAAAGACGCGTGGGCCAAGTACTATGGACCGCGGCATGCGATGAACGCCGGCATCGGTGGCGATCGTACGCAGCACGTGCTTTGGCGGCTCGACAACGGCAACGTCGAGGGCATCCAGCCGAAGCTCGCCGTGCTGATGATCGGCACGAACAACTCGGGCGACAACACGTCGGAAGACATCGCCGCGGGGGTAAAAGCGATCGTCGAGCGGTTGCGGTCCAAGCTGCCCGATACCAAGGTGCTGGTGCTCGCGGTTTTCCCGCGCGGTGCCGATGCCAACGACCCGCGCCGCAAGGTGAACGATGCAGCCAACCAGATCATCAAGCAGCTTGCCGACGACCAGAACGTGTTCTATCTCGACATCGGCCCGAAGTTCCTCGGAAACGACGGTACGCTCAGCAAAGAGATCATGCCCGACTTGCTGCACCTCAGCCCGAAGGGTTACGAGATTTGGGCCGCGTCGATCGAGCCGAAGGTGGCGGAGCTGATGGGAGAGAAGAAGTAGCGGCGGCGGGCTACGGGCTACGGACTTCAGGCTACGGCCAGCATGCACCTGTTCCCCGTCGCCTGTAGTCTGGAGCCCGTCGTTGCCCGAAGCCTGGAGCCCGAAGTCCGCTACGCCAGTAGCTCCGGCACCACGCGCCCCTCGACCAGCGGCAACGGGCGGCCCAGGGCATCGTGCACCATCTGATGGTGGTCGATCCCCAGCAAGTGATACATCGTCGCTTGCAGGTCTTTGGGACTGACGGGCGTGTTGGTCACTTCGCCGGCGTACCTGTCGGTAGCGCCGACAACCTTACCGCGCGGCACACCCGCCCCGGCGATGACGTTCGAGTACGCCCGCGACCAGTGGTTGCGGCCGCCGCCGCCCTGCGGCGGATCGCTGAGCTTCGGCGTTCGGCCGTGCTCGCTGGTGAGCACCACCAGCGTGTCATCCAGCAGGCCGCGACGATCCATATCGGTGATCAGGCCATAGAACGCCTGGTCGAACGGCGGACACAGTTCTTGCTTCATCCGCGGGAAATGGTCCCAGTGCGTGTCCCAGCCGGTGCCGGCCAGGCCCCATTCGTCCCAAAACACGGTGACGACGCGCGTGCCGGCCTCGACCAGGCGGCGCGCGGTCAGGCAGGCCTGGCCGAACAGCGATGGACCGTACAGGGCACGTGTCTCTTCGGGCTCGCGACGGGGATCGAGCGCGGTGCGCAGGGCATCGCTGGCGAGCATGTCGTAGGTCATGCCGCGGTAGCGATCGAACTGCCGACCGCTGGCGGTACGGTCCAAGTCGGCCCGGGCCTGGTCGAGCTGGTCGATCAGCGTCTTGCGCTCGTGAAGCCGATCGAGCGTGATCTCGGGCTGCAACTGGCTGGCCGACGGCACGACGAAGTGGCTATCGGGCGACATCTCGATGTACGGATCGGGATCGTCGTACACCATGTCGCGTAATGTCTTGCGGATGCCACGGGTGGCAGTGCCGGTCCAGTCGGTCCAGATCGGGTCGTACTCGGCGCCCAGGAACGCGGCGTAGGGACCGGCCCGCGGCACCTCGCCGACCCGCCGGCTGCTGAAACGGAAGGGCAGGGCCATGTTCGCCGGCATGCCACGCGGCCGATCGCGCTCGGACTTGGTATCGAGAAAATCGACGACCGAACCGAAGAACGGCCAATGGCGCCCGTCGCGCGGGCTCAGTTCCAGCGGCACGTCGATCGTCGGGATGCCGGTCAGCGCGTAGGCCACGCCGTGCAGCGGGAACGGATGGCTCATCGAGCGAATGATCGTCGTTCGGTCGAGCACCTTCGCGGTCTTGGGGATCAGCTCTCCCACGCGAACGCCCGGCAGCACCGAGTCGATCACGCCCAGCTCGCCACGGATCTCATCCGGGGCATCGGGCTTGGGATCGAACGTTTCGATCTGGCTCGGCGAGCCATAGAGGTGCAGCAGGATCACGCTCTTGGCGCGTCCGAACGATCGGGGAGGATCGGTAGCCGGCGAGGCTTCGGCTTGCGAAGTGGCCAGCCCTGGCAACGAGGCGCCGAGCATGCCGAGGCCGCCGGCGCGCAGCATGTCGCGGCGCGTGAGGCCATCGCAGAGCCGTCGGCGGGAGCCGAGAATGCGGAGCATGGGTGTGATTCCAGCAGCGGAAGGTGTGAAACTGGCGCGCGGCAGGGCAACCCATCGTAGCCGGCTGTTAGAATAGCAGAGTCCCAAGCCAGGTTGAAACCATCTTTTTGCCCCCGAACGCTGGATTGGCCCATTCCGGCGGAGTACCACTAGTTTAGCCGGCGACCTTGGTCGCCGCGTTTTGCTTTTAAACGCGGCTCGCAAGCGAGCCGGCTAAACGCCTTCCGTCGCCCACCCATTGGAACCGTTCTTTATGCAACGAATGTCTCGCATCGTCGCCGCGGCATTGCTTGTCGCGGCCATCGCACGCCCTGCTCTAGCCGACGAATCGCTGAACACCCTGACCGAGGCAGAGAAGCAAGCCGGCTGGAAACTGTTGTTCGACGGCCGCTCCACCGACGGTTGGCGGAACTTCGGCCAACCGACGATCAGCGACGGCTGGAAGGTCGTCGACGGCGCACTGACGTGGCAACGCCAGAAAGCCGGCGACATCATCACCACCGATCAGTACGGCGCCTTCGAGTTGTACCTCGACTACAACATCGCGCCGGCGGGCAACAGCGGCTTGATGTACCACGTGATCGACGACCCGAAGATCCGGCCGCCGTTCTCGGGACCCGAAGTGCAGATTCAAGACAACGCCGAGGGGCACGATCCACAGAAGTCCGGCTGGCTGTACCAGCTTTATCCCAGCGACGTCGATGCCACGAAGCCGGCCGGGCAATGGAACACGTTGCACATCCTGATCAGTCCCGAGAAATGCGTCCACTGGATGAACGGCGTGAAGTATTGCGAGTACGTGATCGGCAGCGACGATTGGAACGAGCGCGTCGCGAAGAGCAAATTCGCCACCGCGCCTCTGTTCGCCAAGGCGGCCCGCGGCTATATCTGCCTGCAAGATCACAACAGCGTGGTGTCGTTCCGCAACATCAAAATTCGTGTCATCCCGACTGCTTCCGCCGCCGACTCGAAAGAGAAAACGTCGATGACTCCGCAACCGCAACCGCTGGGCACGCTCGCCGATGGACGCAAGGCCTCGTTGTTCACGCTCACGAACAAGAACGGCCTGGTCGTGAAGCTTACCGATTACGGAGCGCGCATCGTCAGCGTCGAAACGCCCGATCGCAACGGCAAACTAGCGAACATTGCGCTGGGGTTTAACACGCTCGATGGCTACGTGAACCACAAGGCGTACTTCGGCTGCACGACCGGCCGCTTCGCCAACCGCATTGCCAAGGGGCGGTTCACGCTCGACAGCAAGACTTATGCGCTGGCGAAGAACGCCGGCAACAACACGCTGCACGGCGGCACGGAAGGGTTTGACCGCAAAATCTGGCAGGCCGAGCCGCTGCACATTCCCAGCGGCCAGACGGTGCAGTTCACCTACACCAGCCCCGACGGTGAAGAAGGCTTCCCCGGCACGCTCGAAACGACGGTTGAGTACACGCTCACCAACCAGAACGAATTGCGGATCGACTACACCGCCACCACCGACAAGCCGACGGTCCTCAACCTCACGAACCACGCCTATTGGAACCTGGCCGGGGCAGGGCAGGGGACCGTGCTCGATCATGAGCTGACAATCAACGCGAAGCGCTACGTGCCGGTCGATTCCGAATCGATCCCGACCGGCAAACTGGCGGCCGTTGCCGGCACGCCGCTCGACTTCAACACGCCGCATACCATCGGCGAGCGGATCAAGCAGATGGTCCCGCCCGAGGGCCCGACCGGCTACGACCATTGCTACGTGCTGGTGACGGGCGGCCAATTGAAGCTGTCGCCGACCGCCAAGGTGAAAGACCCCAAGAGCGGACGCGTGATGGAGATTTCCACCACCGAACCGGGCGTGCAACTCTACACCGGCAATTATCTCGACGGCTCGGCAATCAACGGTGGCTATCCGCAATGGGCCGCTCTATGCCTTGAGACGCAACACCTGCCCGACTCGCCGAACCAGCCGTCGTTTCCCACCACCGTGCTTCAGCCTGGCGAAACGTATCGTCAAACCACCGTTCACAAGTTCTCGGTGGAGTAGGGCCCGCGGGCGTATGCGCATCCTGCTGACGAGTCATTCGTCGTTGACCGCTACGCGCTCCGGGCGGTTCGTGGCGGCATTGGCCGATTGGCTTCAAGCCCAAGAACACGAGGTGCGCACGCTCGTTGCCGACGGACCTTGGTTCGTTGCCGCGGGCGACCACCCGGCGTTCGACTCGTTGGACGACAACCAGGTTACCGCCCATCGCGACGAGCAGCGCGCATTGATGGACCGCGAGATCGACGACTTCGATCCGCACGTCGTCCATGCGCAGCACGTTTGGATTCACGGTCACTTGGCGCTCGAAGCCGGGGTGCCGTACGTGATCACGGCCTGGGGCGATGAGCTCGACGTGCTGGCGGCCGATAGCCGTTGGCGGCGTCTGGCTCAAGAGACGGCCGAGAATGCCGGGCGCATCTTCGTGGGCGACGCTTCCTTGCAAGCTCGCGTGCGCACAGCATTCGGCGAGGTGCCGGCTCAGGTGAGCGTGCTCGATTGCCCGATCCCGGTCATACCTGCTTGCGGCCGGCAACTGGTGGCCGCTTATCGCGAGGTCCACGTGGCCCGCTTCGGGAAGGAACGACCATGAGCGGTCAAAAAGAGCCGAAGCCGGAAGATATCTGTCCGGCGCCTGACCGCATCGAGCCGCTCGCCACGCATCCGCTGGCACCGCCGATCTACCCGGCAGCCGTGTATCAGTGTGACGACGCCGAGCAGGCGCGCCGCATACTGGCCGGCGAGGAGCCGGGGTACGTTTACAGCCGCGAAGGGCATCCCAACGGCCAACTGCTGGCCGAGAAGTGCCGCGCCTTGCACGGTGCCGATCGGGCCGTGATCTGCTCGTCAGGAATGGCGGCGTTGTCAGCCGCATCGTTAGCGCTGCTCTCGGCCGGCGACCATGTTGTGGCGAGCAATCAGCTCTACGGACGCAACCAGCAGTTGCTTACCAGCGAGCTGGCGCGCTACGCAGTGCAATCGACTACCGTTGATTCCTGCGACCTGGCAGCAACGCGCGCCGCGCTGCGGCCGACCACGCGCCTCGTCGTGGTCGAAACGATTAGCAACCCGTTGCTGCGCGTCGCGAACATTGCGGCGCTAGCCGAGATGGTCCACGCGCAAGGCGCATCACTGCTGGTCGACAACACCTTTGCCGGCCCGACGATCTGCCGCCCGCTGGCGCTCGGGGCCGACCTGGTGTTGGAAAGCCTGACCAAGATCATGAACGGGCACAGCGACGTGCTGCTCGGCGCCCTCTGCGGCCGTGAAGCGTGCTGGCCGCGAATCAAGACGGCGGTGACCGTGTGGGGACTTTCGCCGAGCCCGTTCGATTGTTGGCTGGCGGCCCGCGGCATTGGCACCTTGGCGCTACGCGCCGAGCGCGCGAGCAACAATGCCTTGCGTGCCGCGCAGTTCCTCGCGGGCCGGCGAGAGGTCGAGACGGTTTACTATCCGGGCCTGCCAAGCCACCCCGATCATGCGCTCGCCGCCCGGCAATTTACCGGCGGCTTCGGTAGCGTGGTGACGTTCACCCTTGCCGGCGGCCGGGCGGCGTCCGACCGGTTCATCGCGGCCGCCCGCCGCATCGCCTTTTGCCCCTCGCTGGGCGACCTGAGCACGACGCTCACCCATCCCGAAACGACCAGCCACCGCACACTCACCCCCGCGGCACGGCAGAAGCTAGGCATCACCGGCGGCACGATCCGCTTATCGGTCGGTATCGAATCGAGCGAGGCGGTCATCGACGCGCTGAACGAAGGACTCGCCGCGGTTTAGCCGGCGGCTTGCCCGCCGTGTGTTGCCAGCGCGAGAGCGCAAGCGACGCGGCTAAACGGCCCTAACTTGGCTGGACGCCACGAACGCAAATGATATGATAAACCCCAGTTATGTTAGCCCACGCACGTCAGTTGATTGCCTATGCCTGAAAAAGAAGAAGCGTTAGAAGTGGAAGGGGTGGTCACGCAAGCGCTCGCCAACACGCGCTTTCGCGTGAAGCTCGAAGGGGGGCACGAAGTGATCGCCCATGTCGCCGGCCGTATGCGACGCAATTTCATCCGTATTGTCCCAGGCGACAAGGTGCGGGTCGAGCTCTCGCCGTACGACCTGACCAAGGGGCGCATCACGTTCCGCGAGCGCTAGCACGCCCGATTGCCGGCGCGCGCCGGCAGCCGCATGCCGAATCATCAGCTCGCCGAGGTTTTCGATCGCTGCGGTGTGTTTTTTTCGCCGCTAGTAGTCCCACGGCGGCAATTCGCGTACAACTACGTTGCCTGCCGCGGCCGAAGCGGGGCAGCGCGTCCAAATTGCGTCGGCTTCCATCGACGCCAACTCGAAAGACCAACGTATCTCAACGCACATAAGGAGATGGTGGCCGTGAGAAGTGCTTACTTGTCCGCCTTGATGGTGATCGCAGGATTGGTCGCCGGGGTGCTCGTCCCGGCACAGCAGGCATCGGCGCAGACGAAGCCGATGCTGGTCGTCGCGTTCTCAGGCTACAACGAGCTGCACACCGATCTGGAGTTCATCGGCGAGATTTCCGAGAACCCCGAGCTGGCCAACAGCCTCGACGGCCTGCTCGCCGTGGTGACGCAGTTCCAGGGACTGGTCGGCCTCGACAAGTCGAAGCCCTGGGGCGCCTCGGTCAGCAGCGATGGCCAGGCTTTTCAGACTCTCGTGTTCCTGCCGGTGACCGATCTGCAAAAGCTGTTCGGCGCCCTGGCGAACTTCGTCGGCGAACCGAAGGACAGCGGCGACGGCATCTGGCAAGTGCGCGTGAACAACGGCATGCCGGCGTTCGTCAAAGAGCAGGCGGGCTGGGCGTTCCTGGCTCAAAGTCCCGACCAGCTTGCCGATCTGCCGAAAGACCCGGGAGCGCTGGTTAGCGGACTGGCCAAGAAATACGATCTCGCCGTTAAGGCTAACATCCAGAACGTGCCACAGCAGTTCCGCGATTTGGCCATCACGCAGATCAAGCTCGGCATGCAGTCGGGTCTCGAGCGCCAGGACGACGAAACCGACGCCCAGTACCAGTTGCGCGTGAAGATCATGCAGCAGCAGCTCGCGCAGCTCGAAGAGGTGATCAACGGGCTGGACGAGATCGTCATCGGCTGGGCGATCGATCCCAAGTCGCGCAGCGCCTATCTTGATTTCAGCCTCACCGCGATGCCCGGCAGCAAGCTGGCCCAAAACGCCGCGGCCGCCAGCACCATCAAGAGCAAGC
Organism: Pirellulales bacterium; assembly: GCA_036272935.1. Lineage (GTDB taxonomy): Bacteria > Planctomycetota > Planctomycetia > Pirellulales > PNKZ01 > DATAXP01. The sequence goes on from DATAXP010000151.1 coordinate 7,881, forward strand.
TCGCCGGGTTCCTGGAGAGCGACAAGTCGCTGGTCGACGGTCACATCGCCAGCAAGCAGGGACCGGACGACATCGAGTCGACGCTGAGCCTGGTCAAGTCGCTGCGCACGACGGTGATGGATTCGATCGACAAGGAAGACGATCTGAAGGACGACGAGAAGCCGGTCGTGAAGAAGGTGGTCGGCGAAGGGCTCGACGTGGTCGAGGCCACGGTGAAGAAGGGCGTGTTCGACGGCGGCTTCGTGATCGTCGGCGAAGGCCCGTTCACCCTGGCGGCCGGCGCCTTGATCGAAGAGGGCAAGCGGCTGGAGAGCGCATTCAAGCAGGCGCTCGAGCTGGTCAAGGGCAAGCCCGATGCCCCGGAAATCAAGCTCAATGCCGAGACGCACGCTGGCGTGACCTTCCACACGCTCAGCGGTCCGTGGCCGCCGAACGACAACGACAATGAGCAAGCCAAGAAGCTGCTCGGCGACGAGTTGGTGGTGACGTTCGGTTTTGCCGCCGATCGCGTGTTCGTGGCCGTCGGCGAGGACGGCATCGACACGATCAAGAGCGTGATCGACGATTCGGCCAGCGCCAAGAGCCCCGAGCTCCCGTTCGAGGTGCACGCGTGGCTTGAGCCAATCTTGGAATATGCCGCCGAACAGCAGCCCGACAATCCGATCCTCAAGACCGTGGCCGACTCGCTCGATGAGGATGATGGCATCCACCTGACGAGCCGCATGATCAAGAACGGTGCAATGAGCCGGCTGGAGTTCGACGAAGGCGTGCTGAAAGCGATCGGCATGGCAGGAGCTGCCGCGCAGAAGCAGCAGCGGCGGCGCTGAGCATGACTCAAGGCACGTCGCCCCCCGTGCGGATCGCCATCATCGGCGCGGGGGCCGTAAGCGACTACCACCACGTGCCGGCGATCCGGCTCGACCGGCGTTGCCGGCTCGTGGCGGCATGCGATACCGCTGCCGCGCTGCTCGATCGCCGCCGCGGCGATTGGCAGATCGACCACGTCAGCACCGACGCTCTGGCGCTGTGCGCCGATCCGGGCATCGATGCCGTCGTGATCGCCACGCCGAACTTCACGCACAGGGCGGTCGCCGTGGCCGCCGCGCGCCACGGCAAGCACGTGATGTGCGAGAAGCCGCTTGGTCTCAATGCCGCCGAGGCGCTCGAGATGTACCGTGCCTGCCGCGAGGCGGATGTGGTGCACATGACGGCGTTCACGTACCGCTTTGCCCCGAGCATGCGATACATGAAGCACCTGGTGTCGTCGGGCGCACTGGGGACGCCGCGGCACTTCCGGTCGCAGCGGTTCCTCGACTGGCCCGAAACGAGCTGGGGCTGGCGGCAATACAAGGACAAGGCCGGAGCAGGGGACTTGTTCGACATGACGATCCACCGGCTCGATTTCGCGCAGGACCTGATGGGCCCCGTGGCGCGCATCTGCGGAGCGGTGGCTCGCTTCGCCCCGCGCACTACCACCGCCGACGGCCGCACTTGCCCGCCGTCGGATGTCGACGATTGGTCGGCGCTGCTCGGCGAGTTTATCAGCGGCGCCACCGGCGTGTGGGAAGGAACCACGCTGGCCAAGGGATATCATCGCGACGGCTTCGGCCACGAATGGGCCGAGATCAACGGCTCCGAAGCCTCGGCAGTCTACCGGCTGCACGAGCCCAACAGCATCTTGCTCGGCCGCACTGGCAGCGACCTGGCGCCGGTCGAGGTGCCGCGCGAATTTTTGAAGCCGGCCGACAGCCCTCGCGATCCCTCGCAAGGCAAGCCGGCGACCGTTTTCCGCTACGACCTGATGTGGGAGTTCGTCTCGGCAATCGTCGAGCGCCGCGATGCGGTGCCGAGCTTCTACGACGGCACCAGTGCCCAGGCCATCGCCGACGCCGTGCTCCGCTCGCACGCCGAGCGCCGCTGGATCGAGATCGAACAACCGGAGAAATAAAGGCAGAAGTCAGAAGGATGAATGCAGAAGTGCTTCTGACTTCATCCTTCCGACTTCTGCCTTCACGCCATGCCCGCTGCCACGCTTCCTGATCGTGCTCAAGTTGCCGCTGCCGACACCTGGGATCTGTCGAGCCTCTACGCCGACGACAACGCTTGGGAGCAGGCGTTCGTCGCCTGGGAAAAGCAGATCGACGGGCTCGGCAAGTACCAAGGGCGGCTCGCCGAGAGCGCGGCTATGCTGGCCGCGTGCCTGAAGCAAGAACTCGATTTCGATCGTATCGCCGAGCGGCTGTCGAACTACGCCTTCCTCAAGACCGCCGAGGACACGGCCAACAGCAGCTACCAGCGCATGCTGGGCCGTTACCGCAACGCCGCCAGCCGGGCCTCGCAGGCCTCCAGCTACATTCGGCCCGAAATCCTGGCGATCCCCGCGGCGACGATGACCGCTTGGCTCGATTCGCCGGAGCTGAAGCCGTATCGCCTGTGGCTCGAGCGGATCGTGCGCTACCGTCCGCACACGCTGAGCGAAAAGGAAGAGCGGCTGCTGGCGATGCAGTCCGAGATGTCCGGCGCGGCCGACCGCATCTTCCGCCAACTGAACAATGCCGATCTCAAGTTCGGCATCATCGAAAACGAGCGCGGCGAGACGGTCGAACTGACGCACTCATCGTTCTCGGCGCTACTGCACTCGCCAAACCGCGACGTGCGCCGCCGGGCGTTTCGTCAGTACTACCTGCCGTTCAAGGGACACGAGAATACTTTAGCCGCCACGCTTTCCGGCAGCGTCGATCGCGACGTGTACTACGCCAAGGCGCGCAACTACGCGAGCGCCTTCGAGGCGGCGCTGTTCCCCGACCGCGTGCCGCCGAGCGTCTACACGAATCTGATCGACAGCGTCCACCGCCACTTGCCGGCCTTGTACCACTACTACGATCTGCGCCGGCGGAAGATGAACCTGCCCGACATTCACCACTACGACACCTACGTGCCAATCCTCAGCGAGCTGGAATCGCGGCACACCTGGGACGAAGGAGTGGCAACGGTGATCGACGCGCTCGAACCGCTGGGCGACGAATATTGCCGTGTGCTCGACGCCGGCCTGCGCGGCCGCTGGTGCGATCGCTACGAGAATCGCGGCAAGCAAAGCGGCGCGTTCAGCAGCGGCTCGTACGATGCTCTGCCGTACATCCTGATGAACTACCAGAGCGACGTGCTCGACCACGTGTTCACGCTGGCCCACGAGGCGGGACACTCGATGCACTCGCACTACTCGGCCCATCGGCAGCCATTTCAGTACTACGATTACACGATCTTCGTCGCCGAAGTGGCCAGCACGTTCAACGAGCAACTGCTGTCGAAGCACTTACTCAAGCATGCCGCCAGCGACGCCGAGCGGGCGTTCCTTATCAATCGCGAGATCGACGCCATCCGCGGCACGATCATCCGGCAAACGATGTTCGCCGAGTTCGAGAAACTGACGCACGAACTGGCCGAGCGGCACGAGCCGCTGACGCTCGAAGCGTTCACCACCATCTACCGCGGCCTGCTTGAACTGTACTTCGGGCCGCAGTTCACGCTCGACGACGAGCTGCGGCTCGAATGTTTCCGCATTCCGCATTTCTACCGGGCGTTCTACGTGTACAAGTACGCGACCGGCCTGTCGGCCGCCATTGCCTTGGCCGAGCGCGTGACCACCGGCGGACAGCGCGAGCTGGACGACTATTTGAACTTCCTCGGCGGCGGCTGCTCGAAGGACCCGCTCGACCTGCTCCGCGGCGCCGGCGTCGATATGGAAACGCCCGAACCGGTCGACCAGGCGCTCGCACGCTTCACGCACCTGGTCGATGAGCTGGATGCGCTGTTGGTTTAGGACGACCGTTGCCGTCACACGCCTGGCAGCCTGTTGAAGTATTCGGGTGCCACTGGCTGCTCGTCAGTCAGTGCTCGGGAAACCGCAGCAACACTGGCAGACAAGCTGCCAGTGGCACCCAACATTGCCATGAATCCGAATACTTCAACAGGCTGCTAGAGCGGTTTCACGATAGCTATGGCGACGCTAGCACGCCAATCCATGCGATGTTTCACGAGGATTCTGGCGGTGCTAGCTGCGAAATTCCGCTACACCAAACATGAAACCGCTCTAGGCAGAGCCCCGGGGCTAAATAGCTCCACAGCCGAGCGACAGTGACGAAAACTGCGAAACACCGTGATTTCCAGTGCGTTCAGCGTTGCACGACTGTCGTTCTCGTGTGGAGCTATTTAGTCGGAGGAATTATTGCCGGCGCGCCAACTCGCGTAGCGCTGCGATGCCACGGTCCAGCACGTCGTCCGGGGCCGCGTAGGATATGCGGAAATGCGTATCGCGGCGGCTGAAGATGTTGCCGGGGATGATGAGCAGCTCGCGACGCAACGCCTCGGCGACGAACTCATCGGCAGTGCCCCACGGTACCCGCGGAAAGGCGTAGAACGCGCCGCCAGGGATCACCAGCTCGTAATCCTCGGCAAGGCCGGCGACGATCCGGTCGCGCTTCCCTCGGTACACGTCGACGTGCGGCGTCATGTCGGCCTCCAGCGCCGCCGCGGCGCCCCATTGCAGCGGATGCGGCGCGCAGACGAATGTGTACTGCTGCATCCGCGTCATCGCCTGGATGATCTCGGCCGGGCCGTGCGCGTAGCCAACGCGCCAACCGGTCATGCCATACGCCTTGCTGAAGCCGTCGATCACCAGCGTGCGGTCGTTGAACAGGGCAGGGGAGCGGAACGGCCGGTCGTAGCTGAACAGCCGATAGATTTCGTCGCTGATTAGCGTCACGCCGTGCTCGGCAGCCAACAAGGCCAAGTCGCGAGTCGCCTCGTCCGTGGCCATCGCCCCGGTGGGGTTCGCCGGGCTGTTGAACAAGATGACCTTCGTGCGGCGCGTGATCGACTGCCGCACGCGATCGACGTCGATCTGGAAGTCGGGATAGGTGTCGATGAGCACCAGCTTGCCGCCGGCCAGCCGCACCAGCGATTCGTACATCACGAAGTACGGATCGAATACGATCACCTCATCGCCGGGGTTCACCAGCGCCAACATCGCCAATACCAGGCCGCCGCTGGTGCCGCTGGTGACCAACACCGGCCGGTCAGCATGGCCGAACTGCTCGGCGACCCGGGCCGAAAGCTTGTCGCGCAGGGCGGCGGTCCCTTGCGTGACCGAGTAGCCGTTCTTGCGCGATTCGAGGGCCGTACTCGCCGCCTCGCGCGCCGTCTGCGGGACGTCGAAATCGGGCTGGCCGATCGACAGATTGATCGGATTGGCCATTTTAGCCGCGAGGTCGAACACCTTGCGAATGCCCGAGCTGTCGAAGTAGGCCATCCGGTCAGCGAGCATGGCGGTTGCGATGCAGTGAGGAGGAGTAGGTGGCAGCGACGCGAGTGCAATCTACTCGCTGCTTGCCGCCGGTTCCAGGCTCGCTGCTAGTGCTTCGGACATGGGGCGATCGCTGCGGCTGAGCGCCGTGAGCAACGTCGCCACCAATCGTAGGGCATCAGGCGCGGGATGCGGCTCGGCAAACCAGATGCGCGAGCCGGTGTCGGCAAGAAGCGTCGAGCGCTCGCGGAGCATCGCGGCATGCACCGCTTCGCGCGTCGCCGGGGCGACGATTTCTGCGCCGGTCACTTGGACCACTTCGAGCGCCTCGGCCAACAACGCAACGAGCGCTTCGGGCGCCACCGGCTGGCCGCGCTCGTCGACCGCCTGACACGCTTCGCCGTCGCCGTCGATCCACAAGCCAAAGTGCGCATGTCGCTGGTGGACCAGCCGTCCCAGCGCGCCGGTGCGTCCGGCGGAACGGGGCAGGGGAGGGGAGTGCGCGATTGCCGCGGGGGGGTGATCTTGCACGCAGTAGATCTCGCAGGCGACCCGTCCCGAAAGCTGCCTCAATCCACGAACCAGCGATCGACAGCCGGTGTCGAGCACGACGCGCAGCGGCCGCAGCGCGTAGAAGCGATCGGCGAGCGTCGCCAGGTAATCGGGCTCGATCGTGCGGCGCTCCAGCGGACCGTACGACCGCGTCGGGCGGTTGATGCCGAGCACGAGCGCCTTGCGCAGCCGCGTCAGGCCGCCGGGATCGGAAAGGGGCACGCCGCCGGCGCCCCAGAACTTCAGGCCGATCGTCCGCGGTTCGTCGCTGGGATTGCCAATCAGAATCGCCCCTTGGGCTTGCAGCTCGGCCGCGGCCCAGGCGGTGCAACCGGCGCTGGAGATGCCAACGTCGATCACGCGGCAACCGGCCCAACGCAGCCCCTCGGCCGCTGCTGCGATGAGCGACGGCACGAACGGTCGATCGTCGCCGGCCAGCAGAACGGTCGGCATGGCGTTGCGAGGCAAGGTCTCGGCGAATGCTGCCGCGAGTTGCCGCACATCGGCCACCGTGAGTTGATGGCGATAGATGCCCGTCACGCCTTCGGCCGTGAAGCGCACACCGAAATCGGACTGCTTCCAGACGGCGGCGAGCTGGTCGAGCGTTTCGGGCGGCAGCGTGCCCGTATCGGTACGGTGCGGGCACTCGCGGCACTTGGCATAGAACGCCGCCATGCGCCCCAGGTGGACGGCACGATCGATCGGGTACGCTTCGCCGGGACAGGTGTACATGCCGGCGGAGTGTAGAGCGACGGCCAGCGCGCGGGCAAGGGCGGTTCGAGCGCGTCGTCGGCCTCCGGCGGAACGCGGCTATTGATCTTCCGGCTTCAAATTGAACCGACCACGCGTGTGCCACCTGCTTCGAGGAAGCAGTGGCACGCCGACAATGCTTGTTCCGCTGAAACCGGAAGATCGATAGCCAGGCGCCTCTGGCCGCGTTTAAATCACCCGAGTTTGTACCAATTTATCGCCCTCGGGTACTAAGTCGGCCGGCGCTGGAAGCGGGGCGAGTTTATACCCGTTACCCCGGGGTCCATGGCGGGGTACAAAGTCGATGGCCGACGTGGGGCTTGACCGGCCGCGCCGCGCGCGAATTAGTACCCACGGTGTCGCCAAGTTGCCGGAAGCCGGCAGGCCACGGTGTTGGGCGCGTGGGCTATGTGCCACTGGCTTCGCCAGCGCCCGATCTACACTGGCAGAGCCAGTGCCACCCGAACCTCGGGTCGATCTGCTTCCCTGAAGATCAGAATAGCCGTTCACCGCACCCGGGTCTGGAACTTCACGATGCCCCCTTCGCCGGGCATGAGCGCCTTGGTGATTTCCCACCGCAGCACCAGCGATCCGTCTTCGTTCGGCGAGCTCGAGAACTGCGCCTCGACGCTGGCTTGCGAGCTGTCGGGGACATATTCCAGCCGTGTGGCCAGGCTGTCCACAATCACGATGTTCCCCAGCGGCTGGTCGCCGATGTTGTCGAACCGTAGCGTGAAGTCGACCGTGTCGCCGGGGTTGGCCATCGGCGTGCTCGCGACTTTCACGATCCGCAGCTTCGGACAGTGAACGTCGCTGTGTACCTCGTAGACGAGTTGCGCCCGCTCCTCGCCGATCACGGCCTGGGCCGGCAGGTTGTTCAACAGCACTTGCGGAGCCTGCACGTTGCTCCAAACGATCGCGGCATCGACCGATTGCTTGAGCCGCGCCTTCTCAGAGTTATCCATCACGCCGATGCGAATGATGCTCAGGTTTTCGTACGGCAACAGCGCGTCCTGCAACGCCCGCAGCGGCACCTGGGTCATGGTCAGGCCCTCGTGCTGACGAGCCAAGAACTCTTCGGGCAACAGGCCGAGCCGGTCGCCGCGCGGCTGCTGGTTCTGCGTGTTGGCGTTGGCGATCTGCACGTCGTCGTGCCGCACCGGTTTTAGCGGCTGCACGGCGCGCTGGGCGGCGAGCACCTGTTCGCCGGCGGCGATGCGCGACACCACGCGCACCGCGCCGAAGCGCGGAGCATAGATGCACACTCGGTTCGACGGCTCGACCAGCGTGCAGCCGTCGAGCGAGTCGTAATGAGCCACCGCGTCGGTGGTGTTGAGTCCGTAGATTTGCCAACTGGGCGACACCAGCACCGGCGGAGGCAGGTCGCCACCATTGCAGATGCACTCACCGGCACCTAAGCCGCCGCAACTGGCGCACGGCTTCATCGGCTGCGGCGGCGCCTGGAAAGCAGCTTGGCATGCGGCACACGCGCAGGGAGCGGTGGGTGCCGCTTGCGGCACGTTCGGTGGAACATTCGCCCGCGGAACCGCATTGGGAGTCGTGGCCCGGCACGAGCAAAGAATTAACGTACACAGGGCGATGACCGCCCAGCGCCAGGTGGCGGGCCAGGTGTCGACCGCGGGGTGATCGCCAGCAGTGCGCAGCACGACGGCGCTCATGGGCTGGCCCTCTCAGGCGATGAGTCGCTTTCGTCTGAAACGGTTTCGATTGGTGCCGCAGCGGCCGTGTCCTGCGGCGCCTCGACGGTACGCGGTTGCTCCGCCGCTTCGGTCGGCGCAGTGAGCGAGTACTTTGTGCGATGGAAGATCTTCAGCGGCGGGCAGCCGGCCAGGAAATGCTGGTCGGGGCCGAGACGATCGACTGGCAGTCGGCCTCCGAGGCGCACGATCGCCACGGGGCGGCCGAGCCGATCGGCTTCGACCAGCGGATTCGCGCCGGGACCGGCGTCGTACCAACCAGGGTGGTTGGGATCGCTTGCCGCCGGCACCGCGCGATTCGGGTCTTCCAGATACACGACCCGTGTGACGAAGTGGCCTGCCAGTGCCAGCCGCAAGTCCTCGGCCGTCAACTCAAGGGGAATCGGAAACCGTGCTTCGGCGCCTGCCGGCGGATACAGGCGATCGACCAGCTCGACGGTCGGAAACACCTCGCGCCCTTCGGAACCCGGTATGTCGGTGACACGAAACCGGTATACCGGTCCCACGAGCAGTCCCACGGTCAACGGCGAGGGCAACGGTTCGCTGAACGAACCGTCGATGGCTACCGACACGCCCAGCCCGTCGGGTCCGAGAAACTGTACGGGTTGAAACCAACCGGCCAACGGTCCTCCGCGCACTAGTCGAGCCTGCCCAGCACTGCCGGGAGGCAAGCCGTCGGGCAACAGCAGGTGTTGCTTGGCGGTCGCCTGGCTGAGCGGCGATTGCGCGGCAACCGGCACTGCGGCGCCTGCGACGAGCGAGGCGGCAAGGCAATGACGAATGAATGACGAAGCCCGAATGACAAACGACGGTTTTGCTTCGTCATTCGCCATTCGGACTTGATTCGTCATTCGGATTTCGTCATTCGTCATTTCAGCCCATCGGCGTTTGCTTCGACCCATGTCTCGCTACTGCGGGCAGGGGGCCATGTTGCCGTAGCTCGACGGAGCCGGGCCTGGCGAGCTCATCATCTGGGTGCGGTTGAGCAGAGGCTGGCAGTTCGGCAACAGCGGCGCCGCGGCGTGCTCGTGGATGAACGCGCGGTTGGCCGGAGCCGGGTACGATATGCCCGGCGTCTGCAGCACGTTCATCTTGAGCTTCTTGGTCGGAGCCGGAATCTTCGTCGACGTCCAGTTGTGCATGACGTGCTTCTGCAAGCCGGCCGGAGCGCCGAGCGGAATGTGCGGCGGACCAGGCAGACCGATCGGCGTACCGGTGATCGGCATGCCGTATTGCGGACCGTTCAAGCCCGAGACCAGACCGACGGGCATCGCCATCGGATTGCCGCCGCCAGGGCAGCTACCGGCAGCCATGGCAAACGGCACCGGTGCGCCGCTGACGTTCGCGCCGTCGGCGATCACCGCACCGCCCACCAGCTCTTCCGAGCCGGGGACTTCCAGGTCCTTGTTGCCCAGGCGGATGATCGCCAGGATCGCGCCGCGGCGATCGGCCTCGACGATCGGATCGACGCCCGGATCGAGCCGCGTGCTGACGAGCGTTTCGACGCCGGCCAAGGCCAGCTCCTGGTACTCGGCATCGGGCAGGTAAATGACCTTGGTCACGAAGTTGCCCGACAGCACCTGGTCGAAATCTTCCTCGGTGAGCTGGTACGGAATGGCGTTGTGTTCCAGGTAGGCAGCGGTGCGGGGCAGGGTGGGGCCCACCTCAAGCGTCGGATACAGCTCGACGCCGGGGCGACCTGGGATGTTCGTCAGCTTCAGCCGGTAGATTGCTCCCTGACCGAAGTTGAATCGGCCCGGGAACACCAGCGGTTCGGAGTCGAAGCCGCCGTTGCCCATCGCGTCCCAACTGACCATGGCCCCTTCGGGCGAGACGAAAGCGATTTGCGACGTGCCCATGTACGGCACCACCGCCGGCGGGCCAAGCGTCATGATGCCCGGCCCGGGGCCTCCGACGCCGGGGCCAGGATGCTCGAGCTGCGCGGCCGGCGGCAGGTTATTGGTCGACGGCAGTTGGCAGCCGGCGCATGCCAGAACCAGCGCGGTCACAGTCCATCGCGTTCTCATTGGATCGGTTCCCCCCTCGTGGATCGTTCTTGGGCCGCGTCACGCTTCGTGCGACGCCGGGTGTCGGGTGTGCGGACTTGACGTGGACAGCAACGAGCAAGCGGGCCTAAAATGCCGCCCCGCCTGGCACACTGCGGCTCGATCGTGAGCTCACGCAGCGCCGGCGCGGCGAACCTCTGCACGTATGGTCGGCCCGATACGACTCGAATCTTTGATAAATCCGCTAAAACCGCGCGATGCAAAACGGTCGACCCATCTTTCCTGTCCTGTGTGCAGCACTGCTAGCATGCTGCGAGGTGCGAGCGCAACAGCCTCGGACGCGGCAAAGTGAGGTGCGGCAGCCGGCCTCGGTCGCTAGCCGAGCGCCGCTAGCGGCGCGAACTTCGGGCGAATCGGTTTCGGCTGAGCTGCTGTTAGCGAACTGCGTCGAACGGCTCGAGCACTACGCTTCGATCTCGGCGAAGATCCGCCAGCAAGGCGAGATCATGGGCATCCGCACCCTGGGCAGCGGCATCTATTTGCAAGGGAATCCCCCGAGCGGGCTGCTGCGCGTCGAACTAAAGATTCGAGCCGACGACGAGCTGACCAGCTTGCAGCAGATCTGTGATGGGCAGTTCCTCTGGATCTTCCGCAAGCTGGGCGAGGAGAGCACGCTCGGCCGGGCCGATGCGCTGCAAGTGATGCAGGCACTGCAAGCATCGCCAGCGCCGGCAGAGCAGGGGAGGGCAGGGGAGGGAAGCCGAGGGCGGCCGATGCTCGAAATCGGCATCGGCGGGTTGCCGCGCATGATGCGCAACATCGGTCGATCGTTCCATTTCACGCAGATGGCGCCGCTCGAATGGGGATCGCTACCGGTCTATGGGCTGCGCGGCGGCTGGTCGCCGCAGGCCTTGTCGCACATCGTCCCCGAGCAAGCCGAGGCCGCCGCGGCTGGCAACCTCGACTGGTCGCGCGTGCCGAGCCAGATTCCGGACGAGGCCTTGCTTCTGCTGGGGCGCGACAATCTGTTTCCGTATCGCATCGAGTACCGCCGCAGCAGCGAGCATGCGGCTGAGGGCGTGGCCGGCGGGACGCTGCTGGTGATGGAATTGTTCGACGTGCAATTCAATGCTCCGCTGGAGCGCAACCTGTTCCGCTATCAGCCGGGCGACCTGCCGGTGGCCGATCTGACGGGACAATACATCGAGCGGTTGCGGGGAATGTAAGCCCGCGCTAATACGACGAACCAGTGTGTTGCGCCAACCGCGACGCGACGCGGACCGCTTCGACCATGCTGCTCGTTTCGGCGCGCCCTTGCCACGCGAGGTCGAACGCCGTGCCGTGAGCGACACTCGTCCGCACGATTGGCAATCCCAGCGTTACGTTCACCGCGCGGTGCATTCCTAACAGCTTGAGCGCGATGTGTCCTTGGTCATGGTACATCGCTACCACGGCGTCGAATTCACCATCGCGAGCCCGCACCATGAGCGTATCGGTCGGGAACGGTCCAGCGGCATCAATCCTTTCGGCGCGCGCTCGAGCGACGGCCGGCGCGATGATGCGCGTTTCCTCGTCCCCGAACAGGCCGGACTCGCCGGCGTGCGGATTGAGCGCGCACACGCCGATGCGCGGCGTGCGGCCGACCGCCATCCGCCGCATCACGCCCTCGGCCAGGCGAATCTTCGTAACGACCGCATCGGTTGTTAGGTGCTTCCATACCTCGGCTAACGCCATGTGCAGCGTGACGTGAATCACGCCCAATCCCGCTGAACAGCCCAACGACGCATCGGGGCCGAGATACAGCATCATGGCGAAGTCATGCACGTCGCACAGCTCAGCCAACAGCTCGGTGTGACCCGGATAGTGATGCCCGGCTTGCCAGAGCGCCGCCTTGTGCAAGGGTGCGGTGACGATGCCATCGACCGCGCCATCGAGCGCCAGGCGAGCACCGACAACCAGCGCATCGTACGCTGCCTGCCCAGCACGCGGATCAACCGTGGCCGGCGGCACGTCGAGCACGTCGTCGCTGCCGGTGCGCAGGCAGGGAATGACCGTCGGCGACGCAACGGCGTCGGCCGGCGAAGCGATCTCGCGCACTTCAACGTTCACAGCAAGCAATCGTGCCGCGCGCCGCAGCATCTCAGGATGCCCGACGACCAGCGGCCGGCACATCGCATGCACCTCGGGCTGTGTCCATGCGCCGACGATCACTTCCGGGCCGACGCCGGTGGGATCACCCACGGTCCAGGCAAGAACAGGTCGTTGCATCAACCTATTTTACGCCTTGCGATGCGCGCCTTGCAGTCTATACAAATTCATTCGTGAGCCGCATTTTCAATGTTCTTGTCGGTTTCGGTCTGGGATTCTTGATCCTGGCGATCGCGACTGGCCTGCCGCTATTGTCGAGCGACATTCGCGATCCGGCCGATCGGGCCACGCAGCGCAGCCTGGCAATCCATCGCATGTCGGGCATCGCCGCAGGCATGGCATTGCTGTTGGTCAATTGCGTGGTGGTGACGTATTTCATCGGTACAAGCCGCTGGTGTCGCGAAGTGAGCGAGACGTACGTACTCGGCGATCGGTTCATCGACGCCAGTTCGCGGCTCAAGCGGCGCACGTTCCCGGCATCGCTGGCGGCGATCGTCACGGTGATCGGCATTGCCGCCCTCGGAGCCGCGGCCGATCCGATGACCGGCACACCGCCGACCACGTCAGGGCTTTCGTGGGGCACGCTGCATTTGCTGGCCGCTTGCGCGGGACTGGCGATCATTGGCGTGGCGTGCTTTGTGCAAAGCGCGAACCTTCGGGCCAATCACGAGGTGATCACCGGCGTGTTGGCCGAAGTGCACCGCATTCGCCACGAGCGAGGCCTGGAGTAGTCGGCCGATGCGAGCTTGCCTTCAGCGGGTGACCGAGGCTCGGGTGACGGTTGCCGGTGAGATCACCGGTGAGATCGGCCGCGGCCTGCTAGTGTTGTTAGGCGTTGCCGCCGGTGATGCCGAGGCCGATGTCGATTTTCTGGCCGATAAGCTTGTTGGCCTGCGCGTGTTCAACGACGCCGAAGGGAAAATGAACCTAGCGCTGGCGGACGTGGGCGGGGCGATGCTTGTCGTCAGTCAGTTCACGTTGCTGGGTGATTGCCGCAAGGGTCGTCGCCCCAGCTACAGCGATGCCGCCGAGCCGGCCCTGGCCGAGCGGCTGTACGAGCAATTCGTGGCCGCGGTGCGCGCTAGGGGCATCACGGTGGCGACCGGCCGGTTTCGCGCCGATATGCAAGTGGCGCTGGTGAATGAGGGGCCAGTGACGTTGCTGGTCGATTCGTGCCGGGAATTCTGATTAGACCGAGAGTTCTTCAATCACACCCGGTTGAGCGCGCCTTATGGCCGCAACGATCTCGACGGCTTTCGATTCGATGCGCGGCCACGACGTTGACAGGAGCACCAGGATGGCGAATTTCTGACCGCCGAGATGCTGCTGGTGCCTCAAGTTCTGATCCGTGGTGATCAGCAACTCATGTTTTTCGTTTTCTGCGGCATTGAGCAGCGCGCCATTCTCCAACGTAGACCAGCCACGCTCGAATGCGGTGTCGACTAAGTGCCCGGCCAGGTGGCGCCGTCATGGAACAGGCACGCCCTGATCGAACAGGATTCTCATGGATACGAGGTGCCGGCGGCCGAAGCCGCCTCATGCTCAAGCATCGCGACGACCTGCGATCGCTGGACACCCGGGAACCAGAGAAGAAAATCGGTCACCGATGCGCCATCCTTCAGATTCTCGAACAAGGCGGCGATTGGAACGCGTGTGCCCCGAAAGACCCAGGCGCCACTTACTTTGTCGGGATGCCGTTCGACGGCGTCGCAATCGTCCCACGCTGCCATAGCACGGTCTCGCTCACGTTACTTATCCAGTCCAATCTTAACGCGCGGTGAAAGCGAGATGAAGCGCAGGCGAGCCGCGGCTATCTCTTCTGGAAGTCGTCGATGATGCGCGTGGCGACCTTGTGCAGCTCGGCGCTCTCGGGCGAGACGCTTTCCCAAATCGGATCGTGCAGCACCAGAAGCGACGTGAAGGTCATGATCGCGTAAGCGACCGCCGTGGCCCAGCGGCACTCGCTCCACAGCTTCACGGCCGTGCCGAACGAGCTCTTGAGCCGAGCGTGGCGGAAATCGACGCTCCAAATCTCGTCCAGTATCAGGTGCGAAAGAAAGCCGAGCGTCACTGCGCCGGCTTTGTAGTAGCGCAGGTTGATGTTGCCCACGGTGCAGACCAGAAAGGCGATCTCGGTGAAGATCAATGCCACGGGCAAGCTATGAAAGATGCCGCGATGCACCGTCCAATGCTTGAGGAAGTGGTAGAGCACGAAGCGGATGAACAGGTAGATCAACGCTCCGGCCAGGATCATCGACTCGTGCGTCCAACCCCAATGGCGAAAGCGATCGGTGAGCAACATCGGCACGGCGGCCGCGGCAAAGCAGACGCTCTCGTGCATCGGCTTGCCCGGGCCGCTGTCGAGATCAGGCAACATGCCCGAGACGCTGCACAGCGTGGTGGCCAAGGCGCAGCTCGGCAACGGCACGCCCAGCGCCACGCCCCCTACCCCGTAGGCGATGCCCAGGGTGGTGCTTGCCGAGATGTGAATCTTGAACATGGGCATGGAGAGCGCTTCCTTGCTGGGTGCCGCAGCGCGAATCGACACGAGATCGCGCCGCGGACTGTATCGCAAGCACCGAGATGAGCCAAGGCCAGTCGCGATAGCTAGCTGGGAAGGCGATAACGCGCGTCGCAAGCGACGCGGCTAAACGCGACAATGCACTTCGACGCTCGTTGCCGCGACGCTATACTCGCCGCCACTTCTAACTTCTGCATTCTGACTTCTGCCTTCCCCTGCATGCAGCCTTACGACTACGTGATGCTCGTCGTGATTGCCGTCACGACACTTTGGGGATTTCGCAAAGGGCTGGCGTGGCAGGTGGCGGCGCTCGTGTCGCTGGCGGCGAGTTATTTCATCGCGCTCGAGACGGCCGACACGCTGGCGCCGCACCTCAGCGCCCAGGCTCCGTGGAACAAATTCCTGGCGATGCTGCTGATTTACCTGGGAACGTCGCTGGTGGTTTGGGTCGGCTTTGGCGTCATATCCGGCGTAATCGATCGCGTGAGGCTGCGCAGCTTCGATCGGCAGATCGGCGGGGTAGTGGGGCTGGTGAAGGGGCTGCTGCTGTGCGTGGTCGTCACTTTCTTTTGCGTGACGATGTCGCCGGCAGCGCGCGACCAAGTGCTGCGATCGCGCTCCGGATACTACCTGGCGCTGGCGATCCACGAAGGGGAGCCGATCATGCCGCGCGAAGCCCGCGAGTTGCTCGGGCCGTATCTCGATCGGCTCGATCGCGGCCTCGATCCGCGCGTCTCTGGGGTACCGTGAGGCGGGCAGGCGAAACCTCGAATCCCGCGGCAAATCCAGACGAACGTCCGGACATAAGAAACATTATCGGACGTTGCGGGGGTGGGTGGATTTCAGCCAAATCCGGCACGTTCGGCAGCCGCGATTTACGATTCCAGGAACACACCCATGCGGCGGAACTTGTCGTAGCGACTGTCCACCAAGGAGTCGAGGTCCTTGGGCACCAGTTCCCGCAGCGACCGGGTCAGATACATCTTCAGCCGGGCCGCCATCTGGTGGTGATCGCGGTGAGCGCCGCCCAAGGGCTCCTCGATCAGGTCGTCAACCACGCGCAGGCGCATCAGGTCGCGGCTGGTGAATTTGAGCGCCTTGGCAGCCTGGTCGGCGTAAGCGGCGCTCTTCCAAAGAATGCCGGCGCAACCCTCGGGGCTGATCACTGAGTAGTAGGCGAATTCAAGAATTGCTACCCGGTCGCCGACGCCGATGCCCAGGGCACCGCCCGAGCCGCCTTCGCCGATCACAACGCAGACGATCGGCGTCCGCAGGCGCGACATCTCGAACATGTTGTTGGCGATCATCTGCGCCTGGCCGCGCTCCTCGGCGCCCACGCCGGGGTAGGCGCCGGGGGTGTCGATGAAGCAGATGACCGGCACCTTGTACTTCGCCGCCAGCTTCATCTTTGAGAGAGCTTTGCGGTAGCCCTCGGGGTGGGCGCAGCCGAAGTAACAGGCATTGCGCTCGCGGAGCGTTTTGCCTTTCTGATGGCCGATGACCATCACCTTGTACTCATCGAGCTTGGCGAAGCCGGTGCGGATCGCCTGGTCGTCGCCAAAAGCCTTGTCGCCGTGCAACTCGTAGAAGTCGTCGAAGACCAACTGCAAGTAGTCGGTCGTCATCGGCCGCTCGGGATGCCGCGCGACCTGTACGACTTCCCACGCCTCGAGGTTGCCGTAGATCCTTTTCTTCAGCTCGGCCAATTCGCGCCGCAGCCGGCGGACGTCCTCGGCCTCTTCGGCCGTGCGTTGATCGCTTGCCTCGATCCGGCTGATTTGCGCTTCGAGCTCGTAGATCGGCCGCTCGAAGACGAGGCGTTGCGACGATGCGGTGGCCATGCGAATCTCAACCGGGGAACTCGAAACCTAAGGGCCTATCCGAAAACCGCGTGGGGCAGGCATTCCTGCCTGCCGTCGGTCACGATTCTCACGGCAGACAAGAATGCCTGCCCCACGCGACGAACGCGTTGGTCGGCGGCTTTCGGATAGGCTCTTAGATATTATCGTAGTCGACCCGCACCAGGAATAGACCTTCAGGCGGCGCCTTCATGCCGGCGAGCCGCCGATCGCGCGACGACAGCACCTCGGCGGCCCAAGCGACCGACCGCTTGCCACGACCGATCTCGACCAAGGTGCCGACCATCGTGCGGACCATGTTGTACAGGAACCCATCGGCCTCGATCTCGAACGTGATAACATTCGGCTCAGGGTTCATTTCGGAGGCCGAACGCGCCACGGTCGCGTCGTACACGGTACGCACCGTGGTGATGCGCTGCGAGCCGGCACTCTCGAAGGCGGCGAAGTCATGCCGGCCCAGCCAGCTTTGCGCGGCGGCGTGCATCGCCGCTTCGTCCAATCGCTCCCAGAGGTGCCAAGCATAGCGGCGGCGGAACACGTCGGGCTGTCGGCCGTCGTGTAGCACGTAGCGATAGCGTTTCCGCACGGCGTCGCGCGTGGCGTGGAAACGCTCGGCGACCTTTTCGGCCGACAGCACGGCAATATCTCGCGGCAGCTCGGCGTTGAGCGCGCGGCCCAGGACGGCCGCCGCTAAGCTGCTGTCGGTGGTGAAGCTGACCACCTGGCCCAGCGCATGCACGCCAGCGTCGGTCCGTCCGCTGGCGATGACCCGCAGACGTTCACCCGTGATCTTGTGGATCGCTTCTTCCAGTGCGCCTTGGATGGTCGGCACCTCGGGCTGCCATTGCCAGCCGGCGTAGGCTGTGCCGTCGTAGGCGATGGTGAGCTTGATGGTGCGGGCCATCAACGCGCGGCGGCTGCCGTTTCGCGCGGCGCGTGCTTCTTGCCGCGCTTCACCAACAGTTCGGCGATCTGCACGGCGTTGGTCGCGGCCCCTTTGCGCAGGTTGTCGCTCACGCACCAGAACGCCAGACCGTTGGGGCTCGACAGGTCTTCGCGGATACGGCCGATGAATACCTCGTCGCGTCCGTCGCAGGTGCTTGGCATTGGGTACGACTTGTTCGGCAGATCGTCGACAACGGCGATTCCCGGGAATGCCGCGAACAGCTTTCGCGCCTCGGCCACCGTCACTTTGCGTTCGGTCTCGACCAGGATGCTCTCGCTGTGGCAGTTGCTCACCGGCACGCGCACGCAGGTGGGACACACCTGGATCGAATCATCACCCATGATCTTGCGTGTCTCGTAAACCATCTTCATTTCTTCGCTCGTGTAACCTTCGTGCTTCGGCGAACCAATTTGCGGAATGAGATTGAAGGCAATTGGATGGGCGAACGCCTCGTACTGATGTTCTTTGCCATGCAGGTGCATGTGCGACCCGTTTTCCAGGTCGCGTTGGCCGGCGACTCCTGCGCCGCTGGTAGCCTGATAGGTGCTAACGACGACGCGCCGCACGCGGGCCGCGTCGTGCAGCGGCTTGAGTGCCACGACCAACTGCGTGGTCGAGCAATTGGGACTGGCGATCGTACCTTGATGACGGTCGATCGCCTCGGGGTTCACCTCGGGAATGACCAGCGGCACCTTGGGGTCCATCCGCCAGAAGCCGCTTTCGTCGATCACCGTGCATCCGCGCTCGACAGCCCAGGGGACGAAATCACGCGCCGTCTCATCGGGAGTGCTGCCGATCGCCAAGTCAACGCCGTCGAACGCTGCGGGACACAGCGCTTCGACCGTCAGCTCGCGGCCACGGAACGCCAGCTTCTTGCCGGCCGACCGCTCGCTGGCCAGAAACTTCACGCGATCGATCGGAAAGTTGCGCTCCTCGAGCAACTGGCGGATCAGGCCACCCACGGCCCCGGTGGCACCCACAATGGCGAGCGACTCGAACACGATGCTGGGACTCCGACGAAGGATCGGTGGCAAACGGTCCATTGTCCATCGACCGTCGGCGATTGTCCATCGGCCAACTAGGGCCGCGAGGCACCTGCCGAGGAGCGGCGGAGCTTCGAGCCGGCTGGGCGGCGAACCGCTTCGTCGGTCGTGTCTTCGGTCTCGTCATCGTCGCCCGTGTCGCCAGCCTTTGCACTGCGACGGCGCTGCCGGCGGGGATTGGACGAACCGCGATCGAGCACTTGCCGCACCAGCGTCGGCGAGACGAACGACGTGCAACCGATGAGCATCGCCAGGCCGAACGTCCACATGCCCAGACACAGACCAATGCCCACGTGCAGCGGGATGGCCACAGCGAGCACCAACGGCCGCGTGAGCCGCGGCCACACGAGCGCCGCGAACGTCAGTTCCCAATACGCGGTGATCTGCGTCATCAGCGCCACGACAACCGGCGCGTTGTGCAGCCAGGTCATGTCGAGCGACTGGTATTCGAGATTGGCGAACGCGCCCCACATCGCGGTGCCGCTCCACCACATCGCTCCCTGCATCTTTGACAAGCCGGCGAAGAAATAGATGATGCACATGTGCAGTTGCAGCAGGCGGATTGACACGTTTGCGCCGGTGCTGGGCTGGGCTGGCGGCAGACTCCCCTCCCCTGCCCTGTGCGCCGCGATCCAACGATCGAGCGAGTACGCCGCCCCGCACGGACCGACCATCAGATAGGTGGCCAACATGCAGTTGACTTGATCGAGGCCGAACAGCGCTCCAGGCGTGCGGTTGACATACGAAAGTGCGGCGACGAATGCCAACACCGAGACAATGC
Organism: Pirellulales bacterium; assembly: GCA_036272935.1. Classification (GTDB taxonomy): domain Bacteria; phylum Planctomycetota; class Planctomycetia; order Pirellulales; family PNKZ01; genus DATAXP01. The sequence continues at coordinate 27,507 of DATAXP010000151.1, forward strand.
GGCTGAACAGGCCCAGCATCAGCATCGTGAACACCACGAGCGCCGCCAGGTGCACCGTCCACAGCAGCATCGGCGAATCGATCTTCCAGAAATAGCTCCAGGCCCAGGTATCGCCGGTTTGCAACTTCGCGGCGTCGGCCGAGATCCACGACTGCGGACCGAAGAAATCCATTAGCCCGCGCGACCACACCAGGTGCGTGTACAGCAGCATCGCGCCGGCCAGGATGCGGATCAGTCCCAGCGTCGCGGGATCGGCCGGCGCGAACCAGAACCGGTTCCAACCGGCGACGGTTCCCTGCCCTAGCTCGCGAAAATATTGCCAGACCGTTTTCATAGCGTCTCGACGCTGTAGTACGTCCCCAACGGACGTGTGATGTACGACCGGGGGTCGTCCAGCTTATCCCCTTCCTTCACCTGCTCGGGGCTGATCAGCATGTGCTGCACCAGCGAGAGCGTAACGCTGCGACCGTGGTAGTGCGCCAACAGATGGTTGGCGTACGACTGTGCCAGGCCATGCTCCCAGCGTGTCACCGGCCGGTGGGTCCAGTCGGCTGTCATCGGCGTGTCGGCATCCGGAGGCCCGTTGGCCAGGCGCTCGCTGAGCATGAAGTAGCGATGGTAGAACAGCCGCGGCCATTCGTCGGCGAGATTCGGGAACACTCCCGTGGTGTGCGAACCGTCGGCCATCTCGATGTCGTAGCGGATCAGATGGCTGGGGCCGGGATCGGGGGCGAAGAACTTGTAGGCGTGATCCAGGTACATCAGCTCGTTGTAGCGGCGAAACAGGTAACGCTGTGCCGCGCTGCCCAAGATCGATGGTGGCAGCGAAATCGGCCCCACGAGCACGCCGGCCAAATGCCAGACGATTGCCAGCGTTGCGAGACAACAAACAGGTCGGCTCCAGGTGGGCGACAAGCGAGCGGCGGATTCGTTGGCTGGCATGGTTAGCCGCGTCGTTTACGACGCGCTTCAACGCCGCGTGGACGCGGCGGCTAAGCGGATGGTCATTCCTATTGCCACTGCCCTATTATCGGCACGTTCGGCCCCCTGCCCCGCGCAACGAAAAAAACCCTCGCACGAACCAGTGTCGTGCGAGGGTTTACCGATTGTAGCGAACTTTCTGAGCCCCGAGCTAGCTAGCGGGTGCCTTCGGCGTTCGAAGCGACTTGGGGAGCATCCAAGTCGATCGACAGCTCACGGCTCTCGCCACCACGCAGGGTCAGCATCTTCTCGGTCGCAACGGTCTTGCCATTCCGCTCGATCTCGACGCGGACCGCGTAGTCGTTCCACTCTTGGCCATCGGCCAGGCGGCCGGTGGTGAACTCACGCGTCTCGCCCGACGACTTGGTCGCCTTGCCGGCCAGGTACACCTTGGCATCGGCCGGGACATGCAGCGTCAGCTTGGTGCCGACGGGCTGCTCGGCAACCTTGCCGTCTTGCTCGTCGCCGGTGAAGTTGAAGGCCAGGTCGGCCGTCTGACCGGCACGCACCTTGATCGTCTTGGTTTCGGTGACGGTGTTGCCTTCGACCAACCGTTCAGCACGCAGCTCGTAGGTGTAGTTGAACCCGGGCTGCAGGTTGTTCGACACATACCGACGCAACGTGCCGGTGCTGGTGGTCAGCTTGCCGTTCACGTACACGCGGGCATCGGCCGGAACGCTGACGATCAGCGTCGCGCTGTTGATCGAGGTCATCGGCACCGCGGGAGCGGGAGCCGGAGCATTGCCGGGCATCGGGGCGTTGCCAGCCGGCGGGACAACCGTCCCTTCGACCGGAGGAGCCATTGGAGCCATCGTTTCGACCGGCATTCCAACGCTGTAGCCGCCGCTCGAGCCGCCGCTGGAACCCCAGCCGCCCGACGAGCCACCGCTCGAACCCCAACCGCCGCTCGAGCCACCGCTCGAACCGTACGAGCCGTATCCGCCGCTCGAGCCCCAGCTACCGTACCCAGCGCCCCAATAAGCGGCGCGGCGCCAGTGATGGTGGTGGTGATGGCCGAACAGGCCGCCACCGCCGCTCGAACCCCAACCGCCCGACGAACCACCGCTCGAACCGTAGCCGACCGGCGCGTAGCCGCCGCTCGATCCGTATCCACCGCTCGAACCACCGCTGGAACCCCAGCCGCCGCTCGAGCCACCGCTGCTTCCGCCCCACCAACCGGCATTGGCCGCAGTGAGGTTCACCCCCAAGGTCGCCAGCGTCGCCACCGACGCGAACGCCAGCTTGTTCACATTCCATCGAGCCATGATCGTTGCTCCCCAAAGATAAATGATTTGCATTCCGGGCTCAGACGCTCGCCCAGCAAAACCTAGCACGTAGTTCGCGAGCTTTGCGGAGAATTTTCCACATCCATAGGGTGCGAAAAATACACAAACTGTATGGACGCACAGGCTAATATGGCTCGCCCCCCCGCGATTTCAAGTGCTAGCACCAAAAACTGCCGTTCCGGTACAACCGGCACCGGCGCTAAAATCCCCCCGACCCGAGAAAACCTCGGCAACTCTCGCAACCGCTGCGCCCGGCCGAAATGCCTAGCCTCGCACGTTTTTGGACTCCCCTGCCCTGCTTGCTCTTGGTGGCAGCAGTGCTGCTAATGCTAGCGGGACTACTGGGCATCGACCGCAGCGAAGACTTGGCTGCCGGTTCTGGGCAGTTCGCGCGGCAACAACTGGTCTGGGCCGGCCTGGCACTGGGGGCGATCATTCTGACCGCCCTGCCCGATTACCGACGGCTGGCCCCCTGGAGCTACGCGATCTTTGGCCTTGGTCTGGTGCTGCTGATGGCCGTGTACTGGTTTCCGCCAGTCAACGGCGCTCAGCGCTGGTTTCGCGCGGGGCCGGCGAGCTTTCAACCATCGGAACCAATCAAGGTGGCGTTCATTCTGGCCCTGGCCCGGCACTTGGCATGGCGGCCGAGCGCTGGGTGGTTCGGCTGGCTGGCCATCGCGCTGTTGGTTGCACTACTGCCGATGTTGCTTATCCTGCGCGAGCCCGACCTGGGCACCTCACTGGTTTTCGCACCGGTACTGGTGGCGATGCTGTACGTGGCGGGGACACGCTTGGCGCACTTAGCCATGGTTGCTTGCTGTGCGGCGGCGCTGATGCCGGTGCTGTGGTCGCAGATGAGCCACGAGCAGCGCTCGCGAGTCGCGTCGCTGTTCGAGCAGACGGCCCCCGGCCAACGACCGGCGGCCGATGGCTACCAATTGCATCAATCGAAACAGCTCATTGCCCTCGGTGGAGTGCTGGGCAGTTACTGCTCCGGCGAACCAAGCGACGACCGCACGGCGTACCATCTGCCCGAATCGCACACCGATTTCGTGTTTAGCGTGCTCGGCGAACGCTACGGCTGGCCGGGAATGGCCCTGGTGCTGGCGATGTTTGCCCTCGTAGCCTGGCGGTCGATCGCCATTGCCGAGGCGACGCGCGAACCTTTCGGCCGGCTGATCGCTACCGGCGTCGCAGCGCTTTTTGTCACCGAGGCCGCGATCAACACCGGCATGACAACCGGCCTGCTGCCGGTCACCGGCTTATCGTTGCCGCTGGTCAGCTACGGCGGCTCGGGCATGCTCGCCCACGCCGCCGCGATCGGCCTGGTGGCCAGTGTCGCCATGCACCCGGGATACGAAGTCGCGCCGGCGCCGTTTAGCCGGCTCGCTTGCCCGCCGCGTTGACACGGCGGGCAAGCCCGCCGGCTAAACTCACTTGCCCGGCGCGATCTGCACGTTGTCGACGTCCAACTCCCCTACCCCGCCCAGCAGGCCGACGCGCAAGATGGCATGCGCGGTCTTGGGAGGCACGCGCATCGTTGCGTGCTCGCGCTGCCAGCCGAACGTGCCGCGCAGCGGGCCGATGGCGCGCTCGGCCAGCGTACGCTGGTTCTCGTCGTAGAACGTCACGATCAGGTGCGCTTCCTCGCCGGGATATGCGCCCGGGCGCAACTCTTCTCCCTTGGCCATCACCGAAACGTCGAGTACGGGGATCTTCGTCCCGTCCAAGGGAAACGCCTGGAGCATCTGGCTGCCGCGTCCAGGGATCTGGTTCGTGAACCGCACGTAGCGCATGGCGTCGGGCGAGCGCGGATCGCTGACCACCTCGGCCTGCCGCACGTAATGCCATCCCTTGGGCACATCCAACTCGCCGTCCTTCGCCATCTCTTCGAAGCTGCCGTTGACCAACGTCGGATGCAGCGGATCGGGCTTTACCTTGCGCAGGCTTTCGGCCGTGCCAGTCATTGGCACGAACAGCGTTGGCCGCAGCGCCTCGGACACCAGTTTGCCGTTCTCCTTGCGGAACAGATACAGCGTTTGCTGGTAGCGCTGCCCCAGCGGAATGATGAGCCGGCCCCCGTCGCGCAGTTGTTCGACGAGCTTTTCGGGCACATTCTCCGGCGAGCAGGTGACGATGATCTTGTCGAACGGGGCCGCCTCGGGCCAACCCTGGTAACCGTCGCCGATGCGCGTGTGCACGTTCGCGTACTTCAGCCGCTTAAGCACGCGCGCCGCCGCCAGCCCCAGCGGCTCCTTGATCTCGATCGTATATACGTCCTTCACCAGCGGACTAAGCACCGCCGCCTGGTAGCCGCTGCCGGTGCCGATCTCCAACACCTTGTCGGTCGGCTGCGGATCGAGCTGCTCGGTCATGAACGCAACGATGAACGGCGGCGAGATGGTCTGCCCCTCGCCGATCGGCAGTGCCATGTCGTAGTACGCCATCTCGCGCTGCGCGAGCGTGACGAACTCGTGGCGTGGGGTGTTGCGCATTGCGTCGAGCACGCGCGGGTTGCGCACCCCTGCCCCGGAAATCTCCTGGTCGACCATTCGATTCCGCGCCTCGACAATGGCCGCAGGGCTCAAAGGTGCAGCAACGAGTGTTGCTGCGCATGTCAACGCAACGAGAAGCACGACAGCACGGAGTACGCGTAAGGAAACGATGATCATATAAATAAGGCCTTGAATCCGGCCTGCACAAAATGATGGTCACCTGTCAGGACATCGGTGATCCCCTGCTCCGTCATCGCGACCATCGAAATGCAATCCGTCAGCGACCACTGCTTGTCCTTACGCCGGTCGTAAAGATCAATACCTTCATGCCACAACGCGGCGGTTGCTGGCAGAACGACATGCTGACCTGGCAGTTGAAAATTAAGGACGAATCGACGGACTGCTTGTCGTGCCGTTGAGCAAGCGAGCCCGTCGGCTAGCTCCGTCAACACCCAGGCGGTCGTCACGAGTTGGACACCGCGTTGCTGCGACAGCTCCACTGCCTTTCGATGCGCCGCATCATTCCGATTGAACAGCGCGAAGAAAAAGAACGAATCGGCAAAAACTCGCCTCATCGACGAGGAGTCCCATGAATGTAATGATCGTGCTGCTCGGCCATATCAGGCGGCAAGTCCGACACACATCCGATGAAATCGGCAAGTTGCTCTGCCAAGCTCATCTGATCAGACGAGGCTATAGGCTCAATGCGCACCATCGTTCCTTCCGGTAGATTGATGTTCTCCTCGAAGACAACAACCCCGTTCTTTATCTGTCCGCGATACACCATTGAACGATTGCTCCACCGATGGTGAATCCCCCTTGGATTATACCGCCTCTGCGCTTGCGCGTTGCACCTTTATGCCTGATGGGAACCAGTTTATCATGTTCTCATGTACCGCCTGCTGGCTCTCGATGTCGACGGAACGCTGGTCAACAGCCGTGATGAGCTGACGCCGGCCACGATTGCCGCGCTGCGGCGTGCCAGCGACGCGGGATTGCGGATCGTGCTGGCCACCGGTCGCCGCTACAGCCGTGCCCTGCCCTTGGTTGAGCCGTTGGGCATCGACGCGCCGATCATCTCGGCCAGCGGCGCGCTGATCAAGCGTCCGCTCGATCACTCGACAATCCACTGCGCCAGCTTTTCACGCCCCTTGCTCTGCTCGCTGTTGGGCATCGTCGAGCGCTCGGGATACGACGCCATCCTGTACGGCGACACCTACGGCCAAGGTTACGACTATTATTGCCGCACGCTTTCGGTCGAGCATCCCGAACTGGCCGAGTACCTGGCGCTCAACCAGAATTGCGAGCGCATCTGGCCCGAGCTGATGCGCGCCCCGCCGGAAGGCGTGTTCGCCGGGTTCGTGATGGGTTCGCGCGACGAGATGACCGCACTGCACGAGGCGCTCGAAAGCGAGCTGCCCGAGGCGCTGTACACACACGTGATCCGCAGCCCGCGCTACCGTGGCTACATGTGCGAGATCGCCCCGGCCGGCGAGACCAAGTGGGCCGGCGTCCACCGGCTCGCCATGGAATGGAACATCGCTCCGCATGAGATCTGCGCCGTCGGCGACGACGTGAACGACCTGCCGATGGTCGAGGCCGCCGGTCTGGGCATCGCCATGGGCAACGCGGCCCCGGAACTCAAAGCCGCGGCCGACCGCATCGCCCCGACGCACGACGACGACGGCCTGGTGCAAGTCGTCGACTGGCTGCTCGACGCGTGACGCCTCAATGCCTCCTCGCCCCATCGGGGAGAGGAAATGGTCGCCGCTAGGCGACCGAGGCGAGGGCGGAGGCAGCGCATACTATTGTCGAGACAGCACGCCCGAGTGCGCCGCCTACTACGCGGCGCTCTCGGGTATGCTCGCCAAACGATCGTGCGCCAACACCTCGCCCTCATCCGGTCCGCCTGCGGCGGACCACCTGCTCCCCAAGGGAGAAGACTACCTGTCTGCCTCTTCCAGTTAGGCTGCGCGTCCACGCGCGCCGCGCTCCGCATCATTTTCAGGCCAAGAAACTCGTCGCGTTAATTTGTTGGCCTCTGGGGGGCCCCAGGGGGTTCAGGCCAAGAAACGAACCTCATTTCCTGCGACGCGCCAAGAAACGAGGCGTTCACTTATCCCTGCCGAATTATCAAAGAGCGCCACCTTCGCACCGACGACGTTAGCGATCTGCTTCCACACGCTCAAGCGACAAAAGAGCCGGCCTGGCAAGACGGAACCGCGACAAGGCAGAAGTCGGAAGGATGAACGCAGAAGTTGGGACAAGCGGGTCCGATCGCACAGGCGCTTTTTGCCGGCTACTTCCCGTCCGCCGCTTTCGGCTTTCCGCTTTCCGCTTTCTGGTCCAGCTTGCCGAACTCGCCGGCATCGTATTTCTTCCAGAACTCGGCCGGAGCGAATTTTTCCATTCCATGGCCAAGAGCGATGGTCTTGAGACTCTTCATCTGGCGAAGTACGTCCAGCCCCTTGGTGATGTTCTTGGGCGTGACAAAAACGTCAGTCAGATTCATCCCTTGCAGGGGTGATAGGTCGGACACCTGTGTAAAGCCGCAGTACAGGTACGTCAAAGGCATCCCCTGCAAGGGCGACAGGTCGGACACCGGCGTGGGCCCGAAATGTAGGTACGTTAGAGGCATCCCTCTGAGCGGCGATAAATTGGAAACCTTCGTTGAGGCGCACATCAAGTACGTCAGCGGCATGCCATGGATTGCTGACAGGTCGGACACCGGCGTGGCTGCGCAATTCAAAGCTTTAGAGCCATCCCTCGCAACGGCGATAGGTCGGATACTTGCGAGTTGCAACAATACAGAGATGCCAGTTTCATGCCCGCCAACGGCGACAGGTCGGACAATCTACTCTTGCCGGAAGTGCTGCCGGAGCAACTTAGAGACTTCAATCCCACCAACGCCTTTACCGGCGAAATATCCAACACATTGTCCGAGACACACCCCAACTCCGTGACCACGCCATTCTCAATCCTGGGCGTGCCCTTCCCGTCGAATCCCGTCAGCTTGCCGTCGAAGCCCGGGTTCAGCTCCATCAGCTTGCGGCTCACCGCCTTGAGTTGCTCCTCGGCCGGCAGCGCTTGCGTGGCTTTCACCCATTGTTCGAAGGCGGGGGTCTGCCAATGAGAGGCTGGGGACTGGGGGCTAGGGGCTGGGGAGGCAGCGGCCGCTTTCGGCTTTCCGTTCTCCACCTTTGGTTCCGCAATCACGCGTACCACGCGGAAGCCGACGTTGTTGGTGATGTGCCCTTCTGAGCCGAGATGGCGGTGGGCCGACCGGCCGGTGGCGGCAGAGCCGGAGTAATAGCCGCCGCGCATCACGCGATTCTTTGCGGCGCTCGCCGCAACCGGATCGACCGCCGCGGCGGCGTTGTAGTTCGCGAGAAAATCTTGGCAAAGTTCGATCGCGTTGCCGTGCATGTCGAACAACCCGAACGGATTGGCCAACTTGATGCCAACCGGCTGCGTGCCACGCTTCGAGGTGCTCTTGGTGCACCAGTCGTAATTGATGAGTTGTGCCGGATCGTCGCCAAAGTGGAATTGCGTTGTGGTGCCGGCACGGCAGGCGTATTCCCATTCGGCCTCAGTGGGCAGCCGATACGCCGCGTGCTCTTTCGTCGACAGCCATTGGCAGAACGCCGCCGCATCGGCGTAGGTGATCATGGTTGCCGGCGATGCATCGGTGACCGTGTAGCCGCCCGGGTCGCGCCAGCTATGCCCCTTTTTGTCTTTGTCTGCCTCGGCCTCTTTGGCTGCCTCGGTTTCGGGGCGTTCGACTTCCGAGAGATATTTGGTCGCGTCGACGAACGCTTTGAACTGACCAATCGTGACTTCCGTCGCGCCGAGCCAGTATGGCTCCGAAAGCGTGACAACGTGCTGTGGCGCTTCGAGACCAATATTCCGATAATGCGTGGCGTCGGTCTTCATCCCCTGGTCGAGTGCCATCTTCTGCGCGGCCGCAATCTGCTCCGGTGTGCTCCCCATCAGAAACTGGCCCGGCGGAATCAGGACCATCTTCATGCCGATCGTGTTGGTCGCTTCCACCGGCGTGCCGAGGTGTTTCGCCCACCCTTCTTGATGCGCCCGCGCTTGCTTGGCATCGAACGGAGCGACGGCCGGCGGCGGGGCGCTCGTCCCTGCCTTCCCCGAATCCTGAATCCCGACTCCCGACCCCCGGCTTGCCACCCACGTCGCACCGCTGATCTTGCCGTCGCGATGGTGCGAGGACGCATCTTTCGCGATCGTGCCCGTGCCTTCGTCGAAGTGGTAGAGCACCTCGGTGTCTTTGTCCGGCTCGAAGCGCTGCTGCGGCGTGAAGTCGTTCGTGTACCGCGCGACCGACGAGATGCGCACCTCGTCGATCGTGCCGTCGAAGTGATATTTGGCACTTTTCTTTACATCGTTACCAACCATCAGCAAGTGTGGCGACGGTTTGAATGGCAGTGAAACGGGATACTCTGGTGATCCCCGTCCCTGCACAAAAATCCGGATTTTCTGTCCGTCGAAGGTACTGGCGAGGTGGATGGAAAGCCCTGCTTGGACGGACTCGGCCGAGAGCGCGTTCTTATAGCCATCCTTTCCGTGGACGTTGAATTTCCACTTGCCTCCGCGCTCGGCCAGGTAAAAGCCGCTAGCGGCCGCGTTGGACAGCACGATGCGGTAGTCGGATGATGGATCGGAAACCGATCTGGGCACAACCCAGGCTTCGACTGTCAGCGGCGTCTTGCCGTCGTACTTCCACTCGGGCACTTCGACATAGCTTTGCCGCTCGAGGCTGAAGTCGAGTGCGAAGCCGGCTCCCTCACCCCCGGCCCCCTCTCCCTTGGCGGGAGAGGATTGGGGTGAGGGTGCTGAGGCGGCAATCCAGGTCGCGCCAACAATCTTGCCGTCGCGATGGTGGGACGATGAATCTTTCGCGACCGTGCCGCTGCCTTCGTCGAAGTGGTAGAGCACCTCGGTGGCGTTATCCGGCTCGAAGCGCGCTTGCGGGATAAAATCGTCGGTGTAGCGCACGACTGAAGAGATGCGCACCTCGCGGATCGTGCCGTCGAAGAATTCTCCGGTGATGGTCGAGCCGATCATCAGCAACATTGACGACGGCTTGAACGATTCAATGGAAGCGGCTTGTTTCTGGAGTCGGCCGTTGATGTAGATTCTGTCGGACTTTCCGTCGAACATACCTGCCACGTGTACGAGGCTGTCCAAAGTCGTCGCAGGACCGTTGGACGATTCATAACGGCTCTCGGTGCGCATTTCAAACATCCACTTCCGTGTCGCCGTGAGCGCCAATTCGACGCCACCACTACCTTTTTTATTAGTAAGAACCGGTGCGGACCCCTTGGCGGGAATCGAGCGCGGCGTGACCCACGCTTCGACTGTTAGCGGCGTTTTGCCGTCGTATTTCCAATCGGGAACTTCGACGTAGCTTTTGCGCTCGGGGCTGAAATCGAGCGCGAAGCCCGTGGCGGAGGGGCGAGGGGCTGGTGACTGGGGGCTAGCGGAGGGGCCGTCCCATTCAATCTTGCAGTTCGGCAGCGCCTGTTGCAGCCCAGCGACGCCGGCCGAGGTGACGCGCGTTTGCCCTGCCATCAGCAACCTCAACGATTTGCATTCGGCAAGCGGCGAAAGGTCCGCCACCGGTGCGCTTCGGCAGTCGAACCCCGTGAGCGGCATCCCCTTGAGCGGCGACAGATCGCTGACTTGGCTGCTGGGAACGATGAGTGTTGTCAGCGGCATGCCGCGCAGCGGGGACAGATCCGAAATCCGCGAATGTTTGCAAATCAAACTCTTCAGCGGCAGCCCTTCGAGCGGCGAGAGATCGGCCACTTGGCTATGTTTGCTGCCGATTCCGGAGCAGTCCAATTGCGTCAAGCCCGGCAGTGCGCGGAGCGGCGAAAGGTCGCCGACGCTGTTGGTGGCGAACGAGATTCGTTCCGCACGGCCATCCAAGATGGCCGGCGTCAGCTTGCCGTCGAAGCCGGGATTGAGTTCTTGTAGCTTCTTGGCGACCGCCGCGACCTGCTCCTCAGCCGGTAAGGTGGCAACGCCGCGCTGCCAGACTTTAAATGCGGGAGCATCCCAGGGCTTAAGCTTCTTCGCCGACTCCTGACTCCCGGCTCCCGGCCCCTGCCCCACCACCTCGGCCGTGTGCCCTTCGGGCAATTCCATGCGGCCGACTTCTTCCCCCTTTTGATTGCGGATGATGACGATCACGCCGAACACCAGGATGAAGAACCAGGCCGCCCCGGCGGCGATGAGAACCTTGGGGTTCTTCCACGGCGGCCCTTTAGCCCCCGGCGAGTCGCCGGGGGCCGACGAGCGGCGCGGCGATGCATCGACCTTGATGTTGAGCACCGAATCCGGCACCGGCAGGCTGCGCAGCCCTTGGTTGCCCATCATGATCGACAGTTCCGACAGCTCGACGGTTTTGCCCGGCGATGAAAGCACCGCCGTCGATTCGCCGCGCAGCGCCCCCTGGCACGCTTCGAGGTCGGCCAACACTTCGCTCATCGTCTGGTAACGATCGGCCGCTTTCTTGGCCGCCATCTTGCGGAAGATCGCTTCGATCTCCTCGGGCACGCCGGGCTGCGCATCGCCGAGCCGCGGGATCGGCTGTTCGCGATGGGCCAGGATTTTTTCGACCACCGTATCGCCGCCGAACGTCGGCTTTGCCACCACCAGGTAGTACAGCGAGCAGCCGAGCGAGTAGATGTCGGCCCGGGCGTCGGCGTGTTTGGTGTTCATCGCCTGTTCGGGACTCATGTAATCGACCGTGCCCATCACGGCGCCGGTGCCGGTGAGCTCGCCGGCCGCGACGCCCTCGGCCTGCTCGATCCGCGCCAGCCCCATGTCCAGAATTTTCACCGTGCCGTCGAAACCCAGCAGCAGGTTGGCGGGCTTGATGTCGCGATGCACCACGCCATTGCGGTGCGCGTACTCGAGTCCTCGGGCGGCTTGCGTGATGTAGTTGATTGCCTTGTCGATCGGAAACGGTCCGTTGCGCTTCACGAGTGCCGACAAATCGCTGCCGTCGACGAATTGCATCACCAGGAAATGCACGCCGTGCGATTCGTCGGCGTCGTGAGCGGCGACGATGTTCGTGTGTTCGAGCCGGGCAGCCGCTTCGACTTCGCGCGCGAAGCGCGCCAGCGCAGCGGCGTCTTTCACCATCGCCGGCGGCAGCATCTTGATGGCGACGACGCGCTTCATGCGCCGATGCTGCGCCTTGAACACCTGCCCCATGCCGCCGGCGCCGATGCGGTCGGTGATCGTGTAGTTGCCCAGGAACAGCGCCTTGCCCTTGCCGGCCAGGAGCTGCTGTGCCTGAAACTTCGTCAGGTGGTTCCGCTTGATCAGCTCGCGCGCCAGTTCGTCGGCATCCTTCGGCTCGGCCGCCGGCGGAAGAAAGTCCTTGAGCTGCCCGGACGTGACAATGCCCGAGTCTTCGAGTTGCTTGACGAGCACTTCGAGTCCGACCGACATGCGACCATCCCCCAGGGCCGATGAACCGTCGATTCTACCCGTCCCTTCCGACGGGTGGAACAACCGAGTCGCGTCGCGGGGCGGCCGTAGGTGGACTGCTCGCCGCTTGCCGGGTTTGGACGAACGGGATACGGTGGACAGATGCTCCGCATACCTCGTCCCCTCCCCTGCCCTGCCCTTGGCGCCTGGTTGGTAATTCTGTTGCTCGGGGCGGCGTCCGTCGCTCGGGCCGACGGCGACATCGCCGCGGCCCGCAAGCTATGGCTGACCGGCAAATACGCCGAGGCGCAGGAAGCCTTTGAGAAGCTGAAGCCCACCGAGCCGGTGGCGGCGGCAATCGGCATCGCCCGTTGCCAGGCGAGCACCGGGCACGACGCTGCGGCCGCCAAAACCGTAGGCAGCGCGCTCGAGACGCATCGCGACGACGCCGATCTGCACGCCTTGGCAGCGCAACTGGCTCTCGATCGTGGCGACAGCGCAACCGCCGATCGCGAAGCCTCGGCTGCATTCGCCGTTCGTGCCGACCACTTGCTCGCGCGCTGGGTGCAGGCCGAACGACTGCGCCTGTCGGGGAAGCTCGATGAAGCCAAGGCCGCCTACGAGTGGTTCGTCGATTACTACAACGGCCATGACGTGGAGCAGGCCGACGACTTGGTGATCATCGGACGTGGTGCCGCTCAGTTCGCGCGCTGGGAGCGGCTCAGCGATCAATTCACCTTCCTGATCAACGAGCTGTATCCGGCGGCAATCGAGGCGGACGCCGACTACTGGCCGGCTCATTACGAAGCGGGACTGCTGTTCCTGGAAAAGTACAACGAGCCCGAGGCAGCCCGCGAGCTCAAAGCCGCGCTGCGAATCAACGGCTCGGCGGCCGAAGTACACGCGGCGCTGGCCCGGCTGGCGCTGCAGAACTACGAGCTGGACGACGCCCGTCGGCAGGCGAAACAAGCCCTAGAGATCAACCCCCGGCAACTCGATGCCCTGCGTGCCCTGGCCGATTCGCATCTGGCGAACTTCGAGACGGCCGAGGCGATCACGCTGCTTGAGCGTGCGCGGAAGATCGACCCCACTTCGGAAGAAACCCTCGGCCGGCTCGCAGCCGCGTACGCGGTCGTCGACGGCCACGGCGACACCGGTGCCGACACGCGGTTCGCAAAGCTGGCCGATGAGGCCATCGCATGCAACCCGCATTGCGGCTCGTTCTACAGCGCCGTGGGGGCGGCATTCGACCTGACGCGTAAGTATCCTTCGTCGGCGCGCAACTACCAGGTGGCGATCGAGCGCATGCCGCAACTCGTCGACCCGTACGGAGCGCTGGGCCTGCTGCACATGCGCCTGGGCGAAGAAACCGAAGCGGCACGGCTGCTGAAGCAATCGTTCGAGATCGATCCGTTCAACGTCCGCGTCAACAACAGTCTGAAAGTGCTCGAAGTGCTCGACGGCTACGCCGTGCTTGAGACCGATCATTTTGTGATCAAGTTCGATCGCGGCAAGGATGAGCTGCTGGCCCGCTACGCGGCGCGATATCTCGAAGACGAGGTGTACCCGCTGCTCACCAAGAAGTTCGGCTTCGAGCCCAAGGACAAGTCGCTGTTCGAGTTCTTTAACCGCGCGAAGAACACGGGGGGCCACGGCTGGTTCAGCGCCCGGATGGTGGGGTTGCCGTACATCGGCACCGTCGGCGCGTGCGCGGGGAAGATGGTGGCGATGGCCAGCCCCGAGTCGATGCCGCAGCCATTCAACTGGGCGCGGGTGCTGAAGCACGAGTTCGTCCACGTGCTCAATTTGCAGCAGAGCAACTTCAACATTCCGCATTGGTTCACCGAGGCGCTGGCCGTCGAGAGCGAAGGCTATCCGCGTCCGCAGTCGTGGAACGAGATGCTGGCCCGCCGCGTGCCACAGCAGAAAACGTTCAATCTCGACACGATCAACCTCGGCTTCGTCCGTCCACGCTCCGGAGAAGATTGGCAGATGGCCTACTGCCAGGCGCAACTCTACGCCCAGTACATGCTGCGCACCTACGGCGACGACGCGCTGGCGAAGATGCTGGCCTGCTACGCGGACAATCTCGACACGCGCGCGGCACTCAAACGATCGTTCAACGTGGCGCAGGAAGATTTCGAACGCGGCTACACCGCATTTGTCCACAACACGATCGCCGCAATGTCGATCGAGAAAGAGAAGCCGGCCGACGCGGCCATGTCGTTCGCCGAATTGGTCCGCGCCCACGCCGAGAAACCTGACGACCTGGATCTGGCCGCCCGCCTGGCCGAAGAGTACGTGGGGCGCAAATCGTACGCCGAAGCGCGGAAGTTGGCCGAGATGGTGCTCAAGAAGCGAGAGCACGATCCACAGGCGACGGTGGTGCTGGCTCGCGTGCGGCTGGTGATCGGCGACGATGCCGAGGCGATGGAACTACTCAAGGGCGTCGTCGATCTGAAAAGGCCCGATGCGAAATCGATCGCATTGCTGGCCGCGCTCGAGTTGAAGGCCCAGCACTACCAGCGTGCCGCCGAGCTGTACGAGACGGCCGCGCGCACCTGGCCGGACGATGCGCAGTGGACCAAGTCGCTGGCGCGGCTGTACCTCAAAACCGGCGACAACAAATCGCTGGCGAAGGTGCTTGAGCGGCTGGCCGACGCTGATGCCGACGACTTCGTGATCCGCAAGAAGCTGGCGTACATGGCGCTCGATGCCAAGGACTACGCCGGCGCCGCGCGGTGGGCAACCGACGCGCTGCACGTCAACGTGGTCGACGGCGACGTCCACCGCCTGCTAGGCGAATCGCTGGTCGGTCAGAAGCGGTACCGCGACGCCATCGACGAGTACAAAACTGCCGTCGAGCTTGATGCGAAGCAGCCGGCATGGCGATGGGCGCTAGCCGATGCCTGCTTGCAAGCGGGAGACACCGCGCAGGCGCGCACCGCGCTCAAGCAGTTGCTCGAGCTGCACCCGAAATATCCAGGGGCCAGCCTGTTGTTGGAGAGCCTCGACGAGGAAAGTTCGCGATGACCGACGCGCAGGCTGCGAATCCGGACGACGCAAGCCAGGGTCGCAACGAGGCGCCGACGCCGGTGTCGCTGGCCGATTTCCAACGCCTGATCCGCGACATGTACTACGAAAAGGACGTGGCCCGCGGCATCGACGGCACCTTCATGTGGTTGATGGAGGAGATCGGCGAACTGGCCTCGGCACTGCGCAGTGGCACGCACGAAGAACGGCTCGGCGAATTCGCCGATGTGCTGGCCTGGCTGGCAACGATTGCTAACGTTGCCGGGGTCGATTTGACTGAGGCCGTGGCGCGCAAATATGGCTCGGGCTGCCCCGGCTGCGGACAGTTTCTCTGCACCTGCGCCGACGCGGAGAAACCATGAGCGGAAAGGCGGAAGGCAGAAGGCAGAAGGCAGAAGTAGCGGCATCAGGCGCTCCATGTACTTCTGACTTCTGCATTCTGCCTTCTGCATTGTTGCTGCTGCTCGTCGCGACGAGCAATAGCTTCGCCGCAGAATTCACTCCCCCTCCCCTGCCCTCGGTCACCGCGGTCCATCTCGGGTTCGGCGAAAAATACAAGCTCGGCTGCTGGACGCCCCTGGTGGTGAATCTGCGAGGCGCGACCGTTGCCGTGCGCGGCACGATCAGCGTGACGGTCCCCGACGGCGATGGCGTCGGCGTGCGCTTCCGCAGCGAGCCGGTCGACGTACCGATCGGACTCGACGCACAGGCGGCGTTCTACGTGAACATCGGCCGACACATCGACCAGTTGCAAGTCGACTTCGAGCACGACCGCATTCTGTCCGGCGAACCGCGAGCGCTCAGCAGCGTGCCGATTGCCGATCCGCTGGAGCTCGGCACCAAGTTATTCGTGAACGTCGGTCCGCTCGTGGCGTCGGCCGAGGCACTGGCGACGCGTGGCGCGGTGCTGGTGGGAGTCGAACGGCTCGATCAACTCCCGGATCGTTGGATCGGTTACGAAGGGGTCGACGGGCTGATCGTGACCGCAACCGGGGCCGAATTGCTTGGCCGGCTGGCTAACGACACCGGACATTTTTTGGCGATCGAAGATTGGATCGCTGCCGGCGGAATGCTGGCGTTCGTCGGTGGGCCCGGCGTGCCAAACCTGCTGGCCGAACACTCCGCGCTCGGCCAACTGATTCCCGGCACGGTGTCGAAGACCGTCGTCTTGTCGCGCGGCGACGCGCTCGAGGCTTACAGCGGCAGCAGTCAACGATTGGCGCTGCCGGCGACGCGATCGAACGATTCGCGGCAATCAATTCCACGGCTCGTTGACGTGCACGGAGTCGTCGAGGCGACTGAAGGGAACGTTCCGCTGGTCGTGCGCGCGCCGCGTGGATTGGGACAATTGGTGTTTGTCGCCGTGCCGCTCGATGCGGCGCCGTGGGCTGACTGGGCCGGACGCGACGCGCTCGTGGCCCGGGTGCTAAGCATTGCCGATCTCGGCAGCGCGGCGACCCCCGAGCCCAATGCTCGTGCGGCACTGTACGGCGTCAGCGACCTGGCGGGGCAGTTATATGCGGCGCTCGATCAGTTCCGTGGTGTGCGCGTCGTGTCGTTCTGGATCGTAACAGGCTTGGCCATGGTTTATCTGGCGCTGATCGGACCGGTCGATTTTCTCTTCGCTCAGCGCGTGCTCCGCCGGCTCGAAGCGACCTGGATCACGCTGCCGGCGCTGGTGGCTGCGACGGTCGTGGCGGTGGGCGTGCTAGGCATCGCGGAAAAAGGTATCGGCGATCGCATCAACCAGCTCGACCTGATCGATATCGACACTGAGAATGGCACGCTGCGCGGCACGAGCTGGTTGTCGCTGTTCTCGACCCGCGCCCAGCGACTCGATGTCGGAATCCAGCGCGACCGCGGCGAAACGACCGACGAGGCGAGCGATCAATCGATCATCTCGTTCACTCCCCCGGGAAACGGCTGGGGCGGAATGCACTCGGCCGCCGTCGAACCGCAGGGTTTCGAGGAACCCTACGCTGTGTCGATGCTGCTCGACCGGTTGCGCGCGGTGCCCATCGAACCCTGGAGTACGAAGAGCTTCTGCGCTCGCTGGACAGCACATGTCGGCGAGACGGTCGAGGCAGAGCTGCACGCTGCGGTCGAGGACTCGGTGCGCGGGCGCATTACGAATCGCCTGAAGGTACCGTTGAAAGACTGCTTGCTGCTGGCCGGACGGTACGGCTACATGCTCGGCGATCTACCCACGGGCGCCCAGACCGAGATCGCTACGGAACGCCGGCGCGATCTGGAAGTGGTGCTCAAGCAGTTTGCGGTGGTCAAAAGCGAAAAGAACAACAGCTATTTGCAAGCGCCGATCCCATACGATCCGGCGAATCTCGACGTGCCGACGATCCTGCGCACGATGATGTTTTACCAGGCGCTAGGAGGCCACAATTATGCGCAGGTTGCCGACGCGCAGCAGTCGTTCGTCGACTTAAGCGCGTTGCTGTCGCTTGGGCGCGCGGTGTTATTGGCCGAGGTCGAACCGGCAAGCGGGCTGGCCGTCGAGTGGCAGGACCAATCGCGACCGCTGAGCAACGGCGACGGGCGGCGTTGGCAATTCTGTCGTATCGTGTTCGAAGTGAAGTGACGTACCGAGCGAGAGTCGAACGATGATCGAAACCCGCGACTTGACGAAGGTGTACGGCTCGCTGCACGCCATCGATCATCTGAATCTGAAGCTCGATCGCGGCGACGTGTTCGGCTTCATCGGTCCCAACGGCGCCGGCAAGACCACGACGATGCGCATCCTCGCCACGTTGCTGACGCCGACCTGGGGCGAAGCGACCGTGTGCGGCTACTCGATCTACACCGCACCGCGCGATATTCGCCGCGTGATCGGTTATCTGCCCGATTTTTTTGGCGTGTACGACGACATGACCGTGATCGAATACCTCGAGTTCTTTGCCGCAGCGTATCGTATCCGTGGTCCCGAGCGCGCGAAGGTATGTGAAAATGTGCTCGAGCTGGTCGATCTGGGCTACAAACGCGACGCGCTGGTCACGAGCCTGTCGCGCGGCATGACGCAGCGGCTCGGCCTGGCCCGCGTGCTGCTGCACGATCCGCAGGTGCTGCTGCTCGACGAACCTGCCAGCGGCCTCGACCCGCGGGCGCGCATCGAGATTCGCAGCCTGCTCAAGCAGCTCCGCTCGATGGGCAAGACGATCCTGGTATCAAGCCACATCCTGCCCGAACTGGCCGACGTGTGCAACAAGATCGGCATCATCGAGCGCGGCCAGCTGCTGGTGGCCAGCGACGTGGCCGAGGTGATGCGTCGTGTGCGCCGCCATATCCTGCTGAGGATCCGCGTCGCCGAGCGCAGCGAGCCCGCCGCACGATTGTTGGAAGGACAGCCGAACGTCGAGCACGTCGATAGGTGCGACGACGGCACGCTGACCGTGCACTTGGCCGAAGGGATCACCGACTACAGCGAGCTTCCGACCACGCTCGTGGGCGCCGGCTTTCGGCTCACGCTGTTCCGCGAGGAAGAATTGAACCTCGAAACCGCGTTCCTGGAACTGACGAAGGGAATCACGGCGTGAATGCCAGTCGCGGCGCGCCAAGCGATGCCCGACGCGCCGCGGCCAGGTCAACGCGATTACGGCTTCACTCGCACCCAGACATGGGTCCACTGGCCGCTGTCGGCCACGGTCTGGAACGAAGTCGGCCGCGGTTTGCCAGGCATGGCAAACGCGACACGAAACTCATCGCCGTTGACTTCATAAATCCCCAGGCAGGTGCGTCCCTGGTTCGGACCATTATCGTCGGTGACGTCGATGGTCTTGGGCTCGCTGGTCGGATCGAGCCGTTCGATCCCCCTCACCGTGCCACGGTCGGCGAGCGTCACCGTGTAGCGATCGCCGTCGATGGTCAGCTTGGCACCATGCAACTCATCGGCCGCGAGCGCCTTGCCGTCGACTTCGCCGGCGACAAGCATCCAGGTTCCCTGCAGCTCCTCGACGCCCTGCGACTTCTCGGTGCCGACCGCCAACGTAATTCCCAAAGCCAACAACAGACCGAATTTCATAAATCGTCTCCTAAGCAGGATCTACCAAAGGTCATTCACTTGCAGGCGCTCCGTGCGGTCCCGGACACAGCCGGCACGGCCGCCAAGTAAGCGTAGCTTTGAGAGACGGCCCGGTCGGACGGGGCAGCCGATAATTACGATTAAGCCAGTTGCAGGCTTCTGGCACGGCGGCTGCACAAAAAGTCGCCTGCATCATAACTGCGCCGTCCGTCGCATCGCGCGATTGTTTACGAGTGTTTTAGCGAAAGAAGGAGAGAAGCTATGCGCCGGTTATCTTTGATTGTCGCGGTTGCGGCGGTGTTGTCCTCGACGATAGTTGCGGGCGACTTGCTCGCGGCACAATCGCAGGGTCAATCTCAACCGCAGGTCAGCGCGGACGGACGCTATAGGTGGCACAATGGCGGCTGGTGGTACTACACGCCGCAGGGGAAGTGGATGTATCACGACGGAGCAAAATGGAACGCCTACCGTCCCACGGTAGGAAGCAATTACGGCGGCGTGAACCGGTTCCGTCGGTTCTCGCGCGGTCGGTCGTACTATAGCGCTGGTCCGGGCCTTGCGCCAATGACTGGCCTAAACGATAGCTTCAGCCAGCCTGTCGAGCCATTTAAGAAGGCCGACTCGAAGCCGATGGAGACGAACGATTATTGAGACGCCCGCTTGGCGTCGGGCGGTTCAGCCGCGCTCTCGTGGCGAGCGAAAAACTAGTACCGCGCTAGTTCCTTCGTGGCCGCTTCAGGCTGGATCGCGCGGAGCACTTCCTGAGCTTTCTGCGTCATGAAGCGCAGTTCGCTGCCGATGGCGATGAACTGCATGCCCTGCTCGGCGCGGGCCAGGGCGGCTTTGGAATCCATCGTGTGCATGCCGGTCGGCGTGCCCGTCTTGCGGCCGGCATCGACGACGCGCTGCAGCATTGCTTCGAACTCGTCATCGGTCGCCAGCCGGCCGTCGGGAGTGGTCATGTTGGCCCGCAGATCGACCGGGCCGACGAAGATCGCGTCGACTCCCGGCAGCGCGTAGATTTTCTCGGCGTTGTCGGCGCCCGTGGGGCTCTCCGTCTGTAGCACCACCAGGATTTCGTCGTTCGCCTTGCGATAATACTCGACGGCTGAGGTGTCGAAATTCATGGCGTGCATGCCGCCGCCGAGGCTGCGGTTCCCCTCGGGAGGATACTTTGCCGCGCGGATGGCGGTGCGGGCTTGTTCGACGGTGTCGACCATCGGCACGACGATACCCCACGCTCCAGCATCCAGCACGCGCTTGATGTAGTGATGCGAACCCTCGGGAACGCGCGCCAAGGGCACACAGCCAGCGTCGGCAATGCAGCCGAAAATCATCGCGGCCTGCGACCAGTCGATCGCCGAGTGTTCGATATCGAGCGTCAGCCAGTCGAACCCGGCGCGGGCCAGTACGCGCGTGGCGTACAGATCACCCAACGACAGCCAGGTGCCAAACGACGGTTGACCGCTTTGAAGCTTTTGCTTGACAGGATTGATGCGCATGGTGGGGAGAAAGAAATAGGCAAAGGGCAGTAGGCGGTAGGCAGTGACGAGACAGCCTGCAATTCTCGCCCGCTGGAAGCGCTGCCGCAATCCCCTCCCCTGCCCTTCGCAACTTCGCCTCGTACAATGGGAGGCTTATGTCTGAATTCGTCACGGTGGCTAAAGTCGGAGCGATTCCCGAAGGGCGCGGCGCCACGTTCGCCGTCGGCGAGCGCCTGGTGGCCGTTTTCTTAAGTGGCGGCCAGTATCATGCAATCGACGACTTGTGTCCGCACATGGGTGCCTCACTGGGCGACGGTGAAGTCCACAACGGCTCGGTGGTCTGTCCGTGGCACGCCTGGCGGTTCCGCATCACCGACGGCGCGTGGACCGACAACCCGAAGCTGAAAATCGCCTGCTACGAAGTGCGCGTCGAAGGTGACGAAATCCAGGTGCGATTGCCGGAGCAGGCAAGTTAACCGCGCCGCTTGCGAAGCGCGGGGCAAGCCCCGCGGCGAACCTACAGGCTCAGCATCTCTCCCGGCTTCAACACCGAGGGCACCGCGCCGGTTTCGCTGGTGACGCGATGCGCCCAGGCATGCGCGTCCTGCTCGATCGGCGGCCAGGTGTTGAAGTGCGACGGCACGACCTGCTTCGGCACGAGCAGCTTCACGGCCTCGAGCGCGTCGTCGGGGCCCATCGTGAACAAATCGCCGATCGGCAACACCGCCAGGTCAAGCCCTGCCGAGCCGATCAGCTTCATGTCGTAGAACAGCGCGGTATCGCAGGCGAAGTAGATGCTTTCGCCGGTCGTGAGCGAGAGCAAAAAGCCGCTGGGGTTGCCTCCCGGCGTGCCATCGGGCAGCACCGAGCTGTGGTGGGCCAGCGTGAGCTTCACGCGGCCGAAGTCGTGGTTCGAGCCGCCACCCAGGTTGTGCCCCAGCGTTTTCTTCACGCCCTGCTTTTCGAGCCAGGTGCAGATTTCGTAGTTCGAGATCACCAGCGCCCCGGTGCGCTTGGCGATCTTCACGCAGTCGGCGATGTGATCGGCGTGCCCATGCGAAACGAGAATGAAATCGGCCGCCACCTTGTCGCTCTTGATCGGCGCGGTCGGCGAGTCGTCGAGGAACGGATCGATCAGGATCGTGTGCTGCGGGGTCTTGAGTTGCCAGGTGGCGTGTCCCAGCCAAGTGAGTTCGGTAGGCATGGCGGTGGTTCCTTCAGTCGAATGCATCGATCGCTGCAACATAGCCGAGCAGATTCCCTGCCGGCAACAAACCGGTTAGATTTGTGGCAATCTTGCCCCGGTCCCGAATCCCGACCCCTGAATCCCGACTCCCGCTTATGGACATGCACGATCTGACGCGCAGCTTGTTTCAGAAGAACGATTCCAAGATCGTGATGCTGGTGGCCGACGGCCTCGGCGGACTGCCGATGGAGCCCGGCGGAAAGACGGAGCTGGAAACCGCGCACACGCCGAATCTCGACGCCTTGGCGGCACGCGGCGTCCAAGGGGCCAGCATTCCGGTGAAGCCTGGCATCACGCCCGGCAGCGGGCCGGGACATCTCGGCTTGTTCGGCTACGACCCGCTCGAGTACGTCATCGGCCGCGGGGCGCTCGAAGCGACCGGCATCGGCTTCGAGCTGGGACCGAACGACGTGGCGATCCGCGCCAACTTTTGCACACTCGACGCGGCGGGCAACATCAGCGACCGCCGCGCCGGGCGCATTATCAGCGAGGAAAGCGCCCCGCTGGCCGTCCGGTTGCGGCAGGTGAAGATTTCCGGTGTGGAGGTGTTCGTCGAGCCGGTGAAAGAGCACCGGTTCGTGGTGGTGTTCCGCGCGCCCGGGCTAGGCGGCCACGTACACGATACCGATCCACAGGCCACCGGCGTTCCGCCGCTGAAGCCGAAGGCGATGAATCCCGACAGCCAAAAGACTGCCGAGATCGCCGCCGAGTTCATTGCGCAAGCCCAAAAGCTGCTGGCGAACGAAAAGAAGGCCAACGGCCTGACCCTGCGCGGCTTTTCGGCCCGGCCCAAGCTGCCGACTTACGAAGAGGTGTATGGGCTGAAGCCAGCGGCGATCGCCGTCTATCCGATGTACAAAGGGCTGGCGCGGCTGGTGGGGATGGAGATTGTCGGCAAGGCGCAGACGATCGGCGAGCAGGTCGAGGTACTCGAGCAGAACTGGAGCAAATACGACTTCTTCTTCCTCCACTTCAAGTACACCGACAGCACCGGCGAGGACGGCGCTTTCGCCAACAAGGTGAAGAAGATCGAAGAGTTGGACGCGGCGATGCCGCGCCTCACGGCACTGAAGCCGACGGTGCTGATCGTCACCGGCGACCACAGCACGCCCAGCTTCTTGCGCAGCCACAGTTGGCACCCGGTGCCGACGCTGCTGGTGAGCGACTGCTGCCGATTCGACGGCAGCCAGAAGTTCAGCGAGCGCGATGCGATCCGCGGCGGCCTGGGACAGTTCGAGGCCAAGTACCTGATGACCCTGGCACTGGCCAACGCGGGGCGGCTTGGCAAGTACGGCGCGTAAGCGGGCTACAGCGTGGCCTGGATCCCTTGCAGGATCGTGTCGACCGTCATGGCGGCTTGTTATTGATTGCTTTCCAGCAAATTCTTTTCCATCCGCGCCAGGCGTTCTTCGATTTGGTTGAGCTTGCGGATGATTTCCTTGGTCGTGCCGACTTCGCTCGCGGCGATCGGCGCCGGCGGGGGGTATTTCGGCTTGAATTCGCCCAGAATGCGGTGCTGGCCAATCGTCACTTTCTTCTGGGCGGGTGGGAACATGGTCCGATCCTCCTTGGCTAGTTCGTGAGGCACAAGACGCTGCGCGGCAGCGTAATTCTCGCCGAGCGCTCCGGCAAGAAACACGCGCTAGTGCGCGGCCCCCCGGTGTCCTCGGGGCACTATTGGATCAGCCGCGCGTCCAGCCAGTCGACATGGTCCTGTTCGTCGGCTCGTTCGGCAAAGTCGACGATCAAGCTGAACTGCTTGCCTCCGGCGATGTCGACGCTCACCGGCACCGGCGGCATGCCGCCGCGAATGATCTCGCTCGCCCAGCGCTGTTGGCTGTCGACGAACACCCGCACCGTCACGCTGCCGCGCGCGAGCGTTTCGTCGTCGATGGCCACCTCAGCTTCGAATCGCTGGTACGGCTTGTCGAGCCGATACGTGAGTCGGGCGGCGCTGTGCATACCGATCCCCTTGGCGTACAGCCGGCCGCCGGCGCGCAGCGGCAGGCCCGACACATTGGCGTCGTCGTGATACGGCCACGCCAGCGACAGGTACGGCAAGTGCTTGTAGCTTTCCGCGTCGAGATCGGAAAGATACGTGACCCGCCCAGCAAGCGGCTGCAAGAACACAAGGGCAGCGCGCGAGGCCAGCCAGGGCGATTTGTCGTCGTCGGCCAGCCGCGGCACGATCCGCAGCGTGTCGCCGTCGAGCTCCACGCGGCGCGCGACGATCCGCGAGCCATCGGCCAGGCCGACGATCGTGCCGGTTTCCATCTTCTGTCGCGGCGCGAGCAGCGACGGATTGAACACGATCGCTTCGACCTTGGCGACTTCAATGGTCATGTTTGCCGCGCCGACGGCGATTTTTACCTGCCGGCCATCGCACGATTCGAGTGTGCCGTCGAGCTCGTCGCCGTTCTCGAGCACCACGCGGTCGCAATCGCGACGCTCGCCTTCGGCGGGCGGCTGCGCATTATCGCCAAACAGCCGAGAGGCCAGCAGATCGCGCTGATGGCGATCGGCCGGAGGATGAAAGATCACGCCGCGCACATCTTCCAAAGCCAGCGTGAGCTTGCCCAGCGCCGAGCGATCCAGGTGCAGGCGGTCCTTGTCGAACACCACCGTCGCCGGTCCTTGGCCCGGTTCGGGCGGCTGCACCAACAATCCGTCATCGGCCAGGAACACGAGCGGCCCCAAGGCGCTTTCGGCCGGAGTGCCCCACGAAACGATCTCGTCGCGCGGAAGGTCGCGCTCGGCTCCGGCGGCATCCTTCACCAGCCACGGTCCCGCGGCGGGAAGATTCACCAGCTCGGCTTGCATCGGGGCGCCATCGACCACTAGCAGCGGCCGCAGCTCGCCAGCTGTGGCCATGCTCGTGATCGGAAGTGCGATCGTGGCGAGCAGTATCGCGCGAAACGTCCGGTGCCACTGGCTGCTTGCCAGCCAGTGCTTGAGAAATCGCGACAACACTGGCAGCAAGCTGCCAGTGGCACCCAGAACGGTCATGAGCCTATGTCTTTCATAAGTTCTTACCGTTGGAAGATCGGCAGGTAGTTGTTCGGGATCTGCAGCACGATGCAGGCCATGGCCGTGCCGTATTCCTGGCAGATCGAATCCATCCACGAGCCGTCTTCGCGCTGGCGGGCAATCAGCTCATCGCGAATCGCCGGATACCATTGCCGCCAGTACTTGCCGCCGGCGTGCCACATGGCCTGCACCGCATAGTAGTGCCCGTAGAAGTAATGGCTTTCGCGGTTGAATACGCCGCCGCGCGGCAGGCTCTCCATCAGGTACCGCAGCCCCTTCTCGATCTCCGGCCCTTCGTAGATGCCGGCACTGTACAAGGCGACGACCCCCGCCGCCGAGCGCGGAAACGCGCTCTGGCCGCCTTGGATCATGTACATGAATCCGCCGTCGGCATTCTGGCTGCGCTTCACGTAGCGCACGCAACGATCGACCGTGTCGTGCGAGACGAACAGCCCGGCGTTGCGCGCCGCGCGCAGGGCCATCACCTGGCAGATGGTCACGGAAATATCCGCATCGCGACGCACCGGCTGGTATCGCCAACCACCGTCGCCGTTCTGCGTGTCTTCGATCAGCTTCACCGCCTTCGACAGCTTTTCGCGCACGTCGGCGCGGCGACTCATACCGTACACTTCGGCCAGGAACAGCGTGGCGAAGCCATGGCCGTACATCGGTCCGTGGCTACCGGAGCCGGGAACATTGATGAACCCGCTTTCCTGGGTGTTTTCCAGGATGTAATCGACGCAGCGATCGACCTGGGCTCCGTACGGCCCGCGCCCCGGCGTGCTGCCGCCAGCCATGAATGCCATGCCGGCCAGGCCGCACACGGCCACATCGCGCGGATAGCCTCCTGAGCCGAACGAACCATCTTCGTGTTGCTGGTTGGCCAAGAACGCCAGGCCGCGCTGGCTGGAGCGATCCCCTTCTTCGGTCATCAACTCGACTGCCGAGCGCTCGGGGTCGTCTTGACCGACGGCACGCGCACCGGCGACGGCTAGCCCCGCCGCGACTCCGGCCAACCACCCGCGACGCGACATCCGCCTCCCTCGCCCCTTGCGGGAGAGGGCCGGGGTGAGGGGGGAGGAAGGCGTGTGCCCGCGTCCTCCCCTCACCCTAACCCTCTCCCGCAAGGGGACAGGGAACGTGATGTCGCCCGTCATCAAGTCCATCCGTTGCTCAGCGGCGATCGCGGGCTTGTTCATCCGCAAGGGTCTTGAAGTAATCTTCGATTAACAGTTCGTATTTGGGGACGAATTTCTCGACGCTCGATTGCATCATCTGTTGCCGCAATCTTGGCGGCAGCTCTCCCCAGATGTCCTTGAGCATTTCCCGCACCTGGGCCATGTCGGCCTGCTGCGGCTTGCGCTTGGTCAGTTTCTCCGAGCTGTCGCTGGCCGGTTTCTCGCTCGGCTTCTGGGCGGCAGTCTGGCCGGCCGAGGACTTTGGTTGCTGCTGCGGTCGCGGCTGCGTCCCCTGCGGCTTCGGACGCCCCGCAGAGTTCGACGAACTCGACTGTTGTTGCGATTGCTCGGCTTGCTTGATCAGCTCGTCGAGCTTGCGGACGATCTCGCGATGCAGCGTGATCGTTTCTTCGTCGGCTCGGCCGGCGCGCATCCGTTGCTCGACCTCGCGCATCAAGCGGTTCAGCTCGCTGAGTGGATTGTCCGACTCTCCCGCGGCGGCCGCTTCTTCGGCAGGCGGCTTTTCTTGCTCAAGCCCCTTGAGCAGCTCGTCATCGAGCGACTGGGCTGCCTTGCGCTTCGCGCGCTCGGCGGGATGGATCGGCTTATCGTTGCTTGGCTCATTGTTGGCTGGCTCATTGTTGGCTGGCTTACCGTCGACAGCGGACTTGCTTGCCGGCTTTTGCGGCGCAAGCTCAGCGACCGGGTCGCCGCCGAGCCCCTTGAGCAGTTCGTCATCGAGCGAGCTGGCAGCCGGCTTCGCGGGAGTCTTGTCGTCGGCACGCGCCGCGCCGGCGGCCAGGCACATTGCCAACGCGAGGAAGGAACAGGCCTGCCGCATTATTTCTCCTCCCGTTCTCGCTGGGCGTCAGGATCGAGCAGCTTTTTCAGCTCCTCATCGTCGCTTTCGGCCGGAGCCGGCTTGCTCAACTCCAGCAACAGATCGGCCAAGGCCGCTTGCTGCTCGCCAAGCTCAACATATTCCTGCTGTTGTTCGGGGGTCAAGTCTTGGCCGGTGTCGACCGCCTCGGCCAACTGCTCAACTCGCGTCTTGATCCCCTCTTGCAAGATCTTGATCAAACGTAGCTCAGCGGCGCCGTTGCCGCCGCCACCTTGTTGGCCGCCGCCCCCCTGCCCTCCCCCGTCGTTGTTTTGCTGCTTCGCCGGCGGCTTGTTCCCCGGCTCGAACGCCTTGAGCACCTGAGCCAACTCGTCGATCGCCTGACGCTGCCGACGCTGAGTCGGCTCGCCGGCGTCGCGCGAGTCCAGTCCTTCGGCGGCACTCGTCATGCGGCGCGCAATGCTCTTCATCGCCAGGCCAAACGCGCCGGTCGCCAACTTCTTGGCCACGCTGTCGGCCTCGTCGGCAGCGGCGCGCTGGGAACGCGCCACATCGCGCAGGCTAAGCAACTGGGCACGGCGCAATCCACCCGGTTGCTTCGCGAGTTCGTCGTAGTGCCGTGTTTCGGCCAATAGCTTCTCTTGTTGCTGGCGGAGCAGGCCCACGGTTTGCTCGAGCCGCGCGATCTGCTCCTGGGCCAAGTCGGCCTCGGCCTTCTTCCGACGCTCGGCCAATTGCTTCTGCGCGTCTTCCAGGTCCTTTTCCGCGCCTGCGGCTTGTTCGGCGGCGCCTCC
Organism: Pirellulales bacterium; assembly: GCA_036272935.1. GTDB lineage: Bacteria > Planctomycetota > Planctomycetia > Pirellulales > PNKZ01 > DATAXP01. The sequence goes on from DATAXP010000151.1 coordinate 55,369, forward strand.
GGCATCCCCTTGCTCGCCTTGCTGTCCGGCTTGCGACATGCGACCGCCCGCCTTGCCAGCGGTGCGGCTCGCCTGGTCGGCCTGCAACCGCCGTAGCGAACGGGCGAATCGTTCCAACTCTTCTTGCAGTCGTTTCTGCTCTTGCGTGAGACGCTGCAACTCGCGGCGCTGGTCGGGA
>DATAXP010000152.1:0-2750 GCA_036272935.1 Pirellulales bacterium
ATGGGCCTGATGGACCTTGCCGAGATAGCGGTCAATCGTTGCCACTGGGCGCCCCTGGAAAGAAAACCCTGGCTGGGATTAGCCAGCCAGGGTTGAAGAAAGAGGCTCAGGTGGAATCGCCGCTTGGAACAGTCTCCGGTTCCTCAGCGTCGGCCAAGAGTTCCTTCACCTTAGAATTGATTTGAGCAAGCTTCTCTTCACAGTCCTGGCCCCTCAGCAGGATGCTGTTGAGTTCACCCGAATCGTCGGGCCACTCACTCTCCAGAGCCAGATCGAGAGCGGCCAGAGCATCATTCAGATTGATGCGGACTTCACTGGCATCACCTTCCTGGCCGTCTTCGTCGTCAGCGTCATGCTGGCCAGGAATGCCCCGCCCGTCATCATCCTGCGATGGCCCAGGAATGGCGGATTCCGGCGGGAGATGGATTACGCCGCTTGGGCCGGGGCGTGTTCGGCTTCGTACTGGTTGGGTGACAGGTAGCCGAGCGTCTGGTGCAGACGCACGGGATTGTAAAAGGTTTCGATGTATTTGAACACGCTCAGATGCGCATCTTCGAGATCGGTATACGTCGCGCGGTTGGTCCACTCGTGCTTGAGTGACCAGAAGAAGCGTTCCATCGCCGCATTGTCATAACAGCAGCCCGTGCGGCTCATCGAGCACTCGATGCCTAACAGACGGAGCGTCTGTTGATACGCATCACTGGTGTATTGGCAGCCACGATCGCTGTGGTGGAGGAGTTGGCCTCCCTGGGGGCGTCGGGATTCGATGGCGCGGCGCAAGGCCTCGCACACGAGCTCCGTGGCCAGCGACGTGCTCAGCGACCAGCCGACGACTTTGCGGCTGAACAAGTCGATGACCACCGCCAGGTACACCCAGCCTGCGACGGTCGGCAGGTAGGTGATGTCGGTCACCCACTTGCGGTTGGGCGCGTCGGCCGTGAAGTCTTGGGCCAGTTTGTTCGGGGCCGGTTGCCTGGCGGGATCGGCTTGCGTGGTCGTCGGCTTGAACGTCTTGCGGACGCAACTGGCCAGGCCCAATTGCCGCATCGCGGCTGCCACGGTGTTGCGGCAAGCCGACTCCAAATCATCACGCTCGCGCAGCACCTGGGCCACCTTATGGCTGCCGTAGACGCCATGTGACTCGGCATGGACTTGCTCGACAGCCTGCTCGATCCGCTGACGGCGCAGAGCACGCAAGCTGGGCTCTCGCCGGCGCGAGGCGTAATAGCCCGCGGTTGAAACGCGCAGCACGTCGCACATGACGGCAATCGGAAACGAGTCGCGCTGCTCCGTGATCCAGGCGTATTTCACAGCGACTCCTTCGCAAAATACACCGTGGCTTTTTTTAGTATTTCCCGCTCCATTTCGGCACGCTTGAGTTGCTGCCGCAGTCGTTTATTCTCTTCCCGCAACTGGTCGAGGCCGGCGTCCTCGCCGCAGGGAGTCGGCTGCGGGGCGAATCGCGCATGCCACGCACGGAGACTCTTCTCGCTGACATTCACCGCCGCGGCGGCAGCCTTAAACGAGTATTTTTCCTCGCTCACCAAGCGGACGGCGTCACGCTTGAACTCATCCAGATACCGACTCGCGGGAGAGCGGCCAATAGCGTTGTCGCTGGGCAACGTGGACTGCTTCTTGCTCATGGGGAACTCCTTTCAGAGGGCTATTATCTCGCCCCCGCCGGAATCCGCCATTCCTGGGCCATCGCAACAGGCCAACTCGCCGGGAGGCAATGGATAATCGATCCGCCGTTGCGGCAGCCCCTCGGGAAAGACAAACTTCTTGCCGCGCCGCCGCGCTGCTGGGGCGGGCGGGGGCTCTTCCTCGCCGGAGTCGGCAACGGTGTCTTCATCAGCCGCCGTCAGCTCCACGGGAAGCGACCCAAACAGCAGCCGTTGATCGGGGGACGGCAAGTAGCGTTCGCGCCGCGAGGCGAACAAGGCCCGCTTGAGTAGCACGAGCTGTTCGTGCTGACGCTCCAGTTGCTCTTGATAGGCGGCGATGGCCGCTTGTTGCTGAGAGACGACCGCTTCCAGCTGCGCGATGCGCTCGGCGAGCGAACTGGAATCGGCGGAAGTGTCGCGTCCTTGCTCCATGCCTATGAATGGCCGGAGCGGGCGAAAAGTTACGCGGCGAAAAGAAACTTTTTTTCAGACGGGCTGCGGCGCGCGGCGCCAGCGCTTGCGCCGCTTGACGCTCGATAGCTCGATCCCTTCCAGGATCAACGTCAAGTCACTCAGCCGCAGTTCCATGCCACCGCTCGGGTCCTCGCCGGTGGCCAGCGCGGCCGGCGTCTCGAATGTGCCACGCTCCAGCATCCGATAGAAGATCACCAACCCGTCGCCGACGAAATACAGCACCTTGACCCGATCGCGACGCCGGTTGAAGAACAAGAACAGATGGCCCGACTCGACCCGCTGGCCCAGTTCCAGCTCTACCAGGCCGACCAGGCCCGAAAAACTTTTTCGCATGTCCGTGGGACCGCGATAGGCGAAGACCCGCAACGACGAAGTGGCCAAGAGCATCAGCCGGCCTCCCGGTCGCCACTGGTTCGCAGCAGCTGGATGACGAGTTCGAGCGTGGCTCGATCACAGCCGGCCGGAATTCGCAAACGGATTTCGCCGGGCAACTCAACTTCCAACAGGCCAGCGGACTCGTCGCGGCCGGTCGGCAGATCGGCCACGATTTGGACTGGAACTAGGCGGGAGCCGGCTCGCGAATCACACCGCGATTGCGGCGCAGCAGTCGAC
>DATAXP010000153.1:0-20055 GCA_036272935.1 Pirellulales bacterium
CAGCCCCCCAGCCCCGCAGCCCGCAGCCCCCAGCCCGCAGCCCCCAGCCCCCCAGCCCCCCAGCCCGCAGCCCGCAGCCCCCAGCCCGCAGCCCCCAGCCCGCAGCCCCCAGCCCGCAGCCCCCAGCCCCCGATGAACATCTTTGACGAACTCGCCTGGCGCGGGCTGATCCATCAGACAACCGACGACGCCCGGCTACCGGGATGGTTGGCCGAGCGGCCGCGCACGCTGTACGCGGGATTCGACCCGACGGCCGATAGTCTACACGTTGGCCACCTGGTGCCGCTGGTGATGCTGCGGCGGTTTCAGCAGGCGGGGCATCGACCGATCGCGATCGTCGGCGGCGCGACCGGGATGATCGGCGACCCGACCGGGAAAAGCGAGGAACGTAACCTGCTGAGCGTCGATGTGCTGCGATCGAACGTCGCGAGCATCGAGAGGCAGATGCGCCGCTTCCTCGATTTCGACACGGCCGGCGGGGCGATGCTCGTCAACAACTACGACTGGATCGCGCCATTCGGCTATCTCGATTTCCTGCGCGACGTGGGGAAGAACTTTCCGATCAACGTGATGCTGGCCAAGGACTCGGTGAAAGGGCGGCTGGAACGATCTGACGCCGGACTCAGTTACACCGAGTTCAGCTACATGCTGCTGCAAGCCTACGACTTCGTGTACCTGAACAAGCAGTACGGCTGCGAGTTGCAGGTCGGCGGCAGCGACCAATGGGGGAACATCACGGCGGGCATCGACCTGGCCCGGCGGATGCGCAGCGTGCAACTGTACGGCATCACGTGTCCGCTGCTCACCAAGGCCGACGGCTCGAAGATGGGCAAGACCGAGAGTGGCGCGTTATGGCTGTCAGCCGAACGGACCAGCCCGTTTCACTTCTACCAGTATTGGATCAACGTCGACGACGCCGATTGCGGCAAGTGCCTGCGGTTTTTCACCGACCTGGACCGCGCGGAGCTTGAGGCGCTGGAGCAGACGATCGTCGCCAACCCCGGCGCTCGCGAAGCCCAGCGTCGCCTGGCCGAGGAGATCACCCGGCTGGTGCACGGCGACGAGGGGCTGTCCAAGGCCCAGCGCGCCAGCCAGGTACTGTTCGGGGCGGAGATTGACCGGCTGAGCGACCGCGAGCTGAACGATATTTTTGCCGACGTGCCGAGCCACGAGCTTGCGCGGGCCGTCCTCGAGCCGGGGCTGGGAATGATCGACGCGCTCGTGAAGTCGGGGCTGGTCAAAAGCAATAGCGAGGCACGCCGGACGATCGAGCAAGGGGGGGCGTATGTCAACAATCGCCGGGTGGCTACCGTCGACCGGCAACTGACCACCGCCGACCTGGCGAGCGAAACGGTCCTGGTCCTGCGGACCGGCAAGAAGAAATACGCCTTGCTGCGCTTCCGCTAGCTGGACGGGGGGGTGAAAGAATCCCGACGCCAACGGCAACGATAGAAATAGTCGGCGTCGCGGTGGACAAAGTAGCAGGCACACTCCGTGTGCCGCCTGCCGCATCGCTCACGGCGAAGCAACGGCACACGGAGTGTGCCTGCTAAATTGAGCCACTGGACAAATACCGGTTCGGCGAGCTATTGTCGTAACAAATCTTGCCAGACTCCCCATCGGCCGAGGGGCTATGCGGAGTCTTGTTCGCGGCACCCGCGGGCCGAATTCGGTTTCCGGGTCGCCGTCAGCGTGTTGTGGCTCGACCGGACTATGCCGCCGTGTCGCGGCCTGACGCGTTTCGTGGTAGTGCGTAGAGCGGAGCAGTATCGCTGAGCGGAGCCAAATTCATGACTTCACCGAATACGCCGGCCATGATCGAGGCCGTCGGTCTGGCAAAATACTATGGCGACTTCACCGCCATCGAAAATGTCAGCTTCCAGATTCGCCAGGGAGAAGTGGTGGCGTTTCTCGGCCCGAACGGCGCCGGCAAAAGCACCACGATGAAGCTGCTCACCGGCTATCTCGCCCCCAGTGCCGGCGTGGCCCGCATTGCCGGGCACGACATGGCGAGCGATCGGCTCGCCGGTTCGAAGCGTCTCGGCTATCTGCCCGAGAACGGGCCGCTGTACCCCGACATGACGCCGCGCACCTTGCTGGAGTTCTTTGCCGATGCCCGCGGTATGCGCGGCAATTACCGCCACCAGCGCATCGCGGCAGTCGTCGAGCAGTGCGCCCTGGGCTCCGTGATCGGCAAGGCGATCAGCAAATTGTCAAAAGGGTTCCGGCAGCGTGTCGGTATGGCCCAGGCCCTGCTGCACGAGCCCGATGTGCTGATCCTCGACGAGCCGACCGCGGGGCTCGATCCCAACCAAATTCGCGAGGTGCGCGAAACGCTCCGCCGGCTAGGCGAGAATAAGACCATCCTGCTCTCGACGCACATCCTGCAAGAGGTCGAAGCGGTTGCCAGCCGCGTGCTGTTCATCAGCGAAGGGCGGCTAAAGTTCGACGGCACCCCGGCCGAGCTGACCAGCTCGGGTCATTCGCTCGACGAGCGCTTCCACGAACTGAGCGGAGAAGAGCAAGAAATGCAGAAGGCATAAGGCAGAAGTCAGAATGATGAATGCAGAAGTACAGCAATTCTGCATTCTGACTTCTGCATTCATCATTCGAACAATCGTCTGCATCGTTTGGCAACGGACTTAAACAACTCACTACGCCCATGAACTCTCACGTCATCCTCGCTGTTTTTCGACGCAACTTTTACAGCTACTTCAGCAGTCCGACCGGATACGTGTTCATCACCGTGTTCGTCGTGCTCTGTTCGCTGGCGGCCTTTTGGCCGAACGATTTCTTCATCGCCAACCTGGCGAACCTCGATCAGCTCAACAAGTATCTGCCGCTGATCCTGCTGGTGTTCATCCCGGCGATCACGATGAGCATCTGGGCCGAGGAGCGGCGGCAAGGAACCGACGAGCTGTTGCTCACCATTCCCGCGGGCGATTTCGACGTGGTGGTGGGCAAATATCTGGCGGCGGTGGCGATCTACAGCGTGTCGCTGATGTTCTCGCTGGTCTGCAACATGATCACGCTAGCCTGGCTGGGGCATCCCGACCTGGGGTTGTTCGTTGCCACGTACATCGGCCACTGGGTCGTCGGCCTGGCGATGGTGGCGATCGGCATGGTGGCGTCGTTCCTGACCAGCAACCTGACGGTCGGCTTCGTGCTCGGCGTGATATTCAACATTCCGCTGGTTGCGCTGTCGTGGGCCGACGTGATCGTGTCCGGCACCGTAGCCCCTTACATCGCTCATTGGGGCGTGGCCGATCAGTTCCGCGATTTCAGCCGCGGCGTGATCAGCCTGGGCAGCCTGGCGTACTTCGCTTCAATCATCGTCGCCATGCTGTACCTGAGCATGGTGCTCATCAGCCGGCGACATTGGGCTGGCGGCAGCAATCGCTCGAATTTGGGGCTGCACTATTTCATCCGCACCGCCGCGCTGGTGGTCGGCGCGGTCGGGCTGGTGATGCTCTGCGATCGCTCGGGCGTGCGGGCCGACATCAGCTCCGAACATCTCAGCAGCCTTTCGCCGCAAACGCGCAAGCTGATCAGAGAGTTGAGCCCGCAGCAACAGGTGCTGATCGATGCCTACATCAGCCCCGAGGTGCCGGAATCTTACGTGCAAACGCGGCTCAACCTGCTCAGCACCCTGCGCGAGTTCGAAGCCTTGGGGCACGGCAAGGTGCAGGTCCGCATCCACAATACCGAACCGAACAGCGAAGAGGCCGACCGCGCCGAGAAGCTGTATGGCATCACGTCGCGCCGCGTCGAATCGCGCTCCAGCGGCGCGTACAAGATCGATGAAATGTACCTCGGCGTGGCGTTCACCTCGGGATTGAACAAGGTGGTGGTACCGTTCTTCGACACCGGTATTCCGGTCGAGTACGAAGTCGCGCGCTCGATGGCGACCGTCAGCGAGGCGAAGCGCAAGAAGCTCGGCGTGCTCAAGACCGACGCCCAATTGTTCGGCGGCTTCGATCCCGGCAGCATGAGCCAGACGCGCAACCAGTTGCTGATTGATGAACTGGAGAAGCAGTACGAAGTGAAGCAGGTCGGCGCCGAACAGCCGATCACCGAAAAGTTCGACGTGCTGCTGGCCGTGCAGCCCTCGTCGCTAGCGCCGGAGCAGATGGAGCATTTCATCGCGGCAGTGCGCGGCGGCACGCCGACGGCAATCTTTGAAGATCCGTTCCCTTACCTGGCTCCTAACGTCACCGCCACCAGCGCTCCGAAACAGGCCCAGCAGAACCCGATGATGGGGATGTTCGGCGGACAGCAGCCGCCAATGCCTAAAGGTGACATCGGCAAACTGTGGAAGCTGCTGGGCGTGAACATGGCGGCCGACCGGGTCATCTGGCAGGCGTACAACCCGCATCCGCGCTTCCAGTTGCCCAAGGAGTTCGTGTTCATCGACGCCGGCGCGAGCAACGAGCCGGTGTTCAACGAGCAAGACCCGATCAGCTCGGGGCTCCAGGAACTGCTGTTCGTGTTCCCCGGCGCGGTGGCGGGGCTCAACGCCAGCCCGCTGTCGTTCAAGCCGTTGGTGATGACCGGCGACGACACCGGCTACGTGCTCTACGGCGACGCCCTTTCGCGGAACTTTATGGGCCAGCCCGGCGGATTGAATCCCAACCGCCGCTCGATTCCCACGGGCGAACATTATGTGTTGGCAGCTCACGTTTCCGGCGAACTGCCGTCGGAAGGCGAGGCGGCCGCGGGTGAAACGAAGCCGGCCTCGTCGAAGGTCAACACGGTGATCGTCTCGGACATCGACGTGCTGTACTCCGAGTTCTTCAACCTGCGGGCTCAGTCGGGCGATCCGAACCGCAGCGAGCTGAACTGGAACCTGGACAACGTGACGTTCGTGCTCAACATTCTCGACGAGCTGGCCGGCGACGACCGGTTCGTCGACATTCGCAAGCGGCGTCCCGCGCACCGCACCTTGGTGCGCGTCGATCAGGTGACCGAGAAGTCCCGCGAGCAAGCCGAGCAAGACAACGAGCGCTACTTGAACGAGCGCGACCAGGAAGTCAACAAGGTCAAGCAGCAATTTCAGGAGATCATCGACAAGCTGAACAAGCGCAAGGACCTGGGAGCGAAGGAAGCAATCATGGAATTGCAGCTTCAGCAAGAGGTGAATCAGCGACGGCTCGACGCCCGCACCGCGCAATTGACCAAGGAATACGAACGCAAAAAGGCCGAAACCGACCGGCGACTCGAACTGGAGAAGCAGCGCGTCCAGCGCTATTACAAACGGCTGGCGGTATTGTTGCCGCCGATCTTGCCCTTGGCGATCGGCATTGCCGTGTTCTTCAACCGCCTGGCGGGCGAACGCGAAGGGGTGGCCCGGTCGCGCCTGCGATAGTTTTTTTCAGAATGACCACAGAGACACGGAGGCACAGAGAAACGCACGGAGGTTTTGATTTATTGGTTCTCTCCGTGCCGTCCTCCGTGTCTCTGTGCCTCTGTGGTTAATCCGACAAGACGAAAGATTTCGACCATGAACGAAAACACAAAAACCCTGGCTTTCATTGGTGCAGCCGGTGCGGTCTTGATGTTCGCCCTGGCGACGCGTCCCTCGGCGAGCCTCACCAACAGTTCGACCAGCGACGTCGGCACGCTGTTCTTCCCCGATTTCCACGATCCGCTGGCGGCCAAGAGCCTCGACATCCTCGAGTACGACGAGGAGCTGGCGGCACTCAAGCCGTTCAAGGTCGCTAAGGTGAATGGCATCTGGTCGATCCCGTCGCACGAAAACTATCCAGCCGACGCCGATCACCAACTGGCCGAAGCGGCTGCGAGCCTGATGGACCTCAAGCGGCTGAGCTACGTCAGCGACAACAAGGCCGATCAGGAGGTGTACGGCGTCGTTGATCCGGGGGCGAAAGACCTCACGGCCGGGGCGACCGGCGTCGGCAAGCGCGTAACGCTCGAAGACGGCCAAGGAAAGGTGCTCGCGCAGTTCATCATCGGCAAGGCCGACGCGCAGCAGCCCGGCGTGCGCTTCGTGCGCATCCCGGGGCAAGACCGCATCTATCGCACGATGGTGAACGTCGACAAACTGTCGACCAACTTCAGCGACTGGATCGAAAAAGACCTGCTGAAGATGAACGTCTTCGATTTCAAAGAGCTGGTCATCAACGACCACTCGGTCGACGCCGTGCAGCAGGCGCTCATCCAGCGCAGCCGGATGACGCTCGGCTATGAGAACAAGGATTCGAAGTGGAACGTGATCAGCATCGAGGATTGGGCCAAGAAAGGCTGGGTACCCGATCCGCTCAAGCCCGACGAAGAGCTGAACACGCAGAAGCTCAACGACCTAAAAAACGCGCTTAAGGACTTGAAGATCATCGACGTGGCCCACAAGCCAGCCGGTCTGAGCGCCGACCTGCGCAGCGACAAGAACCTGAGCGAAGACCGCAAAGCGATGGCCTCGCTGGCGGCGCACGGGTTCTACTTTGCGAAGCTGGGCAGCGAGGTGGAATTGTTCAGCAACGAAGGGGAAGTGATTGCCGAAATGACCGACGGCGTCGAGTACCTGATCCGCTTCGGCGACATCGCCGGCCGCGGCAAGGACGAAGAAAAGAAAGACGAAGCGAAAAAGCCGGACGAGAAGTCCGAAGACAAGGACGAGGGAGGAAGCGGCGCGAGCCGGTACGTGTTTGTCACCACGCGGTTCAACAAGGACTTGATCGCCAAGCCCGAACTGCAACCCTTGCCCGAGGCCGGCCCCGCGAAGCCCGCTGAGGATGCGAAGCCCGCTGAGGATGCGAAGCCGGAAGAGGATGCGAAGCCGGAAGAGAGCAAGAAGCCGGAAGGCGAGCAGCCGGAAGCGAAGCCCCCAGTGAAAGAAGAAGTGAAGCAGGAGGGTGGATCGCCGGGCGGCGGCGCGGACGATGAAGCGGCGAGGAGCGAGACCGCCAAGCCCGCCGAACCGGCAGCACCGGAAGCGAAGCAGGACAATGCCGCGAAGCCTGCGGATGCAAAGTCCGACGAGAAGAAGGCCGAGCCGGCAAAGCCGGAAGAGAAGAAAGCAGAAAAGAAGTCCGAGGCCGAGTTGGAGCGCGAGCGAATCGAGAAGGAGAACAAGCGCAAGCAGGACGAGTACGACGACAAAGTGAAGGCCGGCGAAAAGCGCGTGAAGGAACTCAACGAGCGGTTCGCCGATTGGTACTACATCATCTCCGATGCCACGTACCGCAAAATCCACCTCTCGCGCGAAGACGTGGTGAAGAAGAAAGAAAAGCCGGCCGACGAGAAGGCGGGCGAGAACAAGGAAGGCGAAGCGAAACTCCCCGCCGAGCCGGCCGCGAAGTAGGCCGCGCGAAACCCATCAATTCAGCAGCAGAATAAACACAGAGGCACCAAGACACTGAGGACGCGCGGAGCAGCGGAAACGAAAGCCTTCGGCGCGTTGCCGCTCCGTGTTTTCTCCGTGCCTCTGTGTCTCTGTGGTTAATTATCCGCGCCACGATAGATTCTCACCCGTTCGATTAGCCCTTTGAATGCGGGCGCCGGCGGTTTGAGCACCGAGCTGTGCTGGTCGGCGCCGATATCCATGCCGTCGTTGGGTGTCTTGGCGATGTAAGCGGCGATGCTTTGCTCGGCGATTTGACGGCCGTCGACCGACAGGGTGAGCCGCCGATCGGCCGTGACCCGTGCGGTGACCGTTGTCCAACGCCCTTCGACCGATTGCGGGCCGGCGATGGTCGTCGTGTCCGGCGAGCAGCGATAGGTAAACGTCGGTCTGCCGTTGTCCAGATACAAGCAGTATCCAAACGAGCCGCCTCCGCAGGCCACGATGACGCCATCGGTTTGGTCGCTGTGAATCGTTGCCTCGATCGTCAGCGGCGTGTCGCGGGGATCGAGATTCTCGGCGCGTGGAATTTCGATCGAGCCCTTGCCGTTGAACCGGCGGGCTTTGCGGCCGTCGCGCCCCTCGACCAATGGCGGACCTTCCGACGTGCCGTCATTGTGCAGGCCCGATGAATCGACGACCGTCGCGCCGCGGTCTTGGCTAAACTGGTAATCGAGAACCCAAGCGTTGTTCGCTGCCGCCGCTCGCGCCTGCTGAACCTCGTCGGCGAACGGCGGGACGTGATAACCCACGGCCTTCGCCTGCTGGGCGTACTCCGCTTCCAGCGTCTGTCGCAGCTCGGCCGAAGCGGGATCGTCCGCGAGATTCTTCGTCTCGTACGGATCGCGTGCCAGATCGAACACCTCCGTCCACTCGTCGTGGCCGGGATACTCGATGAGCTTCGCTGAATCGGTGCGCACGGCGGTTACCGTGGGCGCCCCGAAGCGCCCCTCACGGAAGTATTCGTAGAAGAACGCATGTCGCCAGTGCTGCTGCGGCTGCGATTGGAACAACGGTCCCCATCCACGGCCTTGCATCTCCTTGGGAACGTCAACGCCGGCCAAGCCGAGGAACGTCGGGGCAATGTCGATGTTGAGCACCATTTCGTCGATGGTCTTGCCTGCCATCGGCAGCTTGGGATAGCGCAGGATCATCGGGATGCGCAGGCTTTCGTCGTACGCAGTGCGCTTGTCGCCGAGTCCGTGCTCGCCGAGGTAGTAGCCATTGTCGCTGGTGTAGACAACCACCGTGTTCTCGGCGAGCTTGAGCGCGTCGAGCTCCGCCAGCAATCGGCCGAGGTTGTCGTCGAGCGCCCGCAGCCCGCGGAACATGCCGAGGTTGGTCTTCACCTCGGCGGGCTTGTCGCCGGTAGGTTTTTCGAAGCGGTTGTCCTGGTAGATCGCTGGCGTGGCGAGATTGGGCACCGCACGCGCTTCGGCGTTGCCGTAGGTGGTTTCGTTGCGCGGCGGAGGGGTGAACGGGCCGTGGCAGGTCTTGTACCCGAGTGCGAGCACGAACGGGCGTTCCTGGTTCTCTCGCAGGAAGCGCAACGCGTATTCCGTCGAGACGTCGTCGACCCAACCTTCCGACGGCGTCTCGACGCCGTTCACCTCGAACGGGCAGTCGAAATACTTCCCTTGCCCGATGAAGCTGGCCGAATAGTCGAACCCGGGTCGCTGGCCGCTCTGCTTGCCCATGTGCCACTTGCCGATGTAGCCGGTACGATACCCGGCCGCGCGCAACAGCGAGGCATAAGTCACGCTGTCGGCGGGAAAATCGGTGTGATTGTTCACGACACCATTGAAGTGTCCGTAGCGGCCGGTGAGAAACGCGGCCCGGCTGGGAGCGCACAGCGAGGTGACGACGAAGGCGTTGCGGAACCGCAGCCCCTCGGCGGCCAGCCGATCGAGGTTCGGCGATTCAAGCCAGGGAAATCGCGCGTGCTCGCCTTGCTCGCGCTGCACCACGCCCAGCGCGTCCCAGCGCTGATCGTCGGCGTAGATGAACAGAAAGTTCGGTCGGCGAGGCTCGGCCGCCACACCGATGGCGACCAACGTATAGACAGATAGCAGGCAAGTCGTGGCGCACGTGCGAATCATCGGTTGGCCTTTACAAGTCTTGGGAATCGGTCCGGCGTTGCCGAATGTGATGGCCGAACGATTGTGCCGATTCCCCAGCATAAGCAGGTCAAGAACAACGGGAAACTCACGATTTCTACATCGAATGCATCTGTTGACCCTTTGCGACCGAGCGACCTAAGCTTAACTAGCTATTCGGGATCGGAAATCTCAGGGCACACCGGGGGGAAGCCGGGGCTGCTTTCAAGAATCGTGTTGCAACAAGCAAATACTCTGCGCGGGCGGCTGCGCCTGTTGGCGATTGGTGCCGTGGTCGTGGTGGCCCTGGTGGCGATCTGGCTGGCGATGCGCAGCGGGTCGCATGTCGAAGCGACTGCCGAGGTCGAGGCGAACGACGCCAGCCTGCCGCCGATGTTCAGCCTGTCGAACAGCGAGCCGAACACGCTGGTTGCTTCGGCCCACACGCTGGAAACGCACAAATTCGAGACGGCCGAGGTGCTCCAATCGCCGCCCCCCGATCCGTTGCAGTTACCCGGCTCGCTGGTGCTGGACCCGAACCGCCTGGTGCGCGTGCATGCCCGCTTCGGCGGCGAGATCGTGCGCATCGGCCGGCCCGCCGCGGGCCCCAACGGCACGCCCGAAGATCGACCGCTGCGCTACGGCGACCGCGTCCGCAAAGGCGATCAATTGGCCGTCGTATGGAGCAAGGACATCGGCGAGAAGAAAAGCGAATTGATCGACGCGATCAGCAAGCTTGTGCTCGACAAGAAGCTGCTCACGCGGCTCGAGCAGGTGGAGAAAGGCGTCGTGCCTGAGCGGCAGTTGTTCGAGGCGCGGCGCAACGTCGAGGCCGACGTGGTTGCCGAAGCAAAGGCGGAGCGCACGCTACGGTCGTGGCGGCTGACCGACGAAGAACTGAACGAGGTGCGGCGCGAGGCCCGCGAGCTGCACGAACAGTTGAACCCGATGGCCGACGACGACGTCGAGCGGACCTGGGCCGAGCTGAACGTACCGGCGCCGATGGACGGCATGATCGTCGAAAAGAATTTCAACGTCGGCGACATCGTCGATCCGTCGCAAGACCTGTTCAAGATTGCCAGCCTCGATCCGATCCAGGTGATGGCCAACGTGTATGAAGAAGACTTGCCGTCGCTGAAGCGGTTGCCCCCAAACGAGCACAACTGGACAATCGAAATGCGCTCGAGCACCAACGAGCGGCCGATCAAAGGGACATTTGACGTCATCGGTGCGGTGATCGACCCGGTGCAGCACACCGGCGTGGTGCAGGGATGGCTGCCCAACCCTAACGGCCGATTGTCGGCCGGGCAGTTCATCACCGCCACGGTGCAGTTGCCGGCCGATCCGGCAATGGTTGCGATCCCCACCGCCGCGCTGATCGAGGAAGGGACCGTGGGAGCGGTGTTCGTCGAGACGTCGCGCGGACATTTGCAGCGGCGCAACGTGGCAGTCACGCGCCGCGGCCGAACGCTGGTGTTCGTGCGCGCTGAGCCGACTCCGGCGGAACGGCGCCTGAAGCTCGAGCCGCTGCATGCCGGCGAGCGCGTGATTACCTCCGGCGGCCTGCAACTGCTGGCCGAACTAAACAGCCTGCAAACCGGCGCGGAACCGTAGAGCGATCGTATGGTTCACAAGATCATTCGCTGGGCGGTCGATAATCCGTTGGTCGTCGTGTTGTTGACGGCGGTGTTGGCGATCGTCGGCGGCTATGCATTCTGGCACGTCAACGTCGAGGCCTATCCCGACCCCGCACCGGCAATCATCGAGGTGATCGCGAAGTTCCCCGGCGCCAGCGCCGAGGAAGTCGAACGCCAGGTGACTATCCCGTTGGAGGTGGCGCTGGCCGGCATGCCGGGGCTCAAGTACACCCGCAGCAAATCGCTGTTCGGCCTGTCGCACCTGCGCAACCAGTTCGATTACGGCATCGACTACAACCAGGCCAAGCAGGACGTCATCAATCGGTTGCAATTTGTCGAGGGGCTCCCCGACGGTGTGCAGCCGACACTGTCGCCGCAGAGTCCGACAGGCGAAATCCTGCGTTACACATTGCGTAGCGCCAAGGATGCGCAGGGCAACGACGTCTACACGCTCAACGATTTAAAGAGCACGCAGGATTGGGTGCTCGAGCGGGCGTACAAACGCGTGCCGCGAATCATCGACGTGGTGAGCAGCGGCGGCACCGTGAAGCGCTATGAAATCCAGCCCGATCCCTATCGGCTGATGCGCTACGGCATCACGCTCGACCAGTTGCAGAAAGCGATTGCCGACAGCAACGCAAACATCGGCGGCGACTACCTGATCACTGGCGAAAACCTGGTGAACGTGCGCGGCATCGGCCTGATCGGCGAGGGGCTCGATCCGCTGCGCGCTTCCGAGGTGATCAGCGCCAAAAGCCCCGAAGCTGCCGCCGCGTACCTGCGGGCCGAGGAAATTCGCCGCGTCCAGAACATTCGCAGCATCGTGATCAAGTCGGTCGACAACGTACCGATCCGCGTCGAGGACGTGGTCGAAGGGGGGCCGCTGCGCTACGCCGACGAGATCGGCAAGCAAGGGGTCGTGGTCAGCAACCAGCCGCGGCTCGGAAAAGTCAGCCTCAGCCAGCCGAAGCGCGACGCCGAAGGCCACGAGCTGCTCGACGCCAAGGGCCATCGCCTCTGGCAGCGCGAAGAAGAAAAAGTGCAGGGAATCGTGCTGCTGCGCAAGGGCGAAGCGTCGTTGCCAGCCCTGGCCGGCGTCGAGCAGCGCACGGCGGAACTCAACGACCCGTCGAGCGGACGGTTGCCGCCGGGTGTGAAGGTCGAGCCGTACTACGACCGCACCGAGCTGATCAACGTCACCACGGAGACGGTGCACGAGAACCTGTTCCTGGGCATGGTGCTGGTGACGATCATCCTGCTGATGTTCCTCAGCAACGTGCGCAGCGCGTTGATCGTGGCGATCAATATTCCGCTGGCCCTGGCGTTTGCCTTTGCGGTGCTGTTCCTGCGCGGCAAGAGCGCCAACCTGCTGAGCATCGGCGCGGTCGACTTCGGCATCATCGTCGACAGCTCGGTAATCATGGTCGAGAACATCTACCGGCACCTCAGCTCGGGCGAGCACCGCGACCTGACTTTGCGCGAGCGCATCTTGTCGGCAACCCGCGAAGTGGAAAAGAGCCTGTTCTTCACCACCGCCATCATGGTGTGCGCGTTCTTGCCGCTGTTCACCATGCAAGGACCGGAAGGGCAGATCTTTGGTCCCATGGCCGATACCTACGCCTTTGCCCTTGGCGGGGCATTGCTGCTGGCGCTCACGATCGCGCCGGTGCTGTGCCTGCTGATGTTCAAGACGCTGCGTCCCGCACCGGATAATTTTCTCGTGCGCTGGCTCAAGACCAGCTACCTGCGTCGGCTGGCGTGGTGCCTCGAGCATCGCACGGCGACGATGTTGGTGATGAGTGGCCTGTTGGCAATGACCATCGCCATGCTGCCGCTGCTGGGGCGCGAGTTCATGCCCGAGCTGGAAGAAGGGAACCTGTGGGTACGGGCGACGATGCCGATCAGCATTTCGCCGACCCTGTCGAGCAAGCAGGCCGACATGGCCCAGGACGTGCTCGAAAAGTTCCCCGAAGCAAGGCTGATCGTCGCCCAGAACGGACGGCCCGACGACGGCACCGATCCGACCGGGTTCTACAACGTCGAGTTCTTCATACCGCTCAAGCCGCACGACGAATGGCCGGCGACCGTCGAGCGTACCGGGCTGGGGTCGTTGCTCGGACATTTGGGCTTCGGCAGCAAGCGCGCGCGCAGCAAGCAAGAGTTGATCGAAGCGATGAACGACGCGTTGACGCAGACGATCGTCGGCGTGAACTGGAACTTCTCGCAGAATATCCGCGACAACGTGATGGAGTCGCTTTCGGGCGTGAAGGGGGATAACTCGGTCAAGATCATCGGCCCCGACCTGGCCGAACTGGAACGATTGGCTGAAGCGCTGAAAAACGTGCTGACGAAGATCGACGGCATCCAGAACGTCGGCGTGTTTCGCGTGCAGGGGCAGCCGAACCTGGAGCTGCCGGTCGATTCGGCCAAGTGCAGCCGCTGGGGCGTGAGCGTCGCCAACATCAACGACGTGATTCAGACCGCGGTCGGCGGCAAGCCGGTCTCGCAGATGGTCGAAGGGGAGCGGCGGTTCGACATCACGCTGCGCTGGCCGGCGGCGTTGCGTTCCAGCGAGAACGCCATCCTTGAAATCCCCGTCGATCTGTCGAACAACACCACCAGCGGCGACAGCACGCAGGTCTCGGCAACGCGCACCACGGGGGCCGAAATGGGACTGTCGAGCACCGGCACCCAGTTGCCGATGCCCTCGTACACCGGCAGCCAGTTCGGCGGCACGTTCAACAATTTGGACCTTGCCCCCCGCCGGCGGCTGCGCGACCTGGTCTCGCCGCCGGCGGCCGACGGTGCCGGGAGCACCGAGGGGCAATTCGTCCGTCCCGGCGCCTCGACGATCTACCGCGAGCAAGGCAACCGGCTGATCGCCGTGAAGTTCAGCGTCCGCGGCCGCGATCTGGCCGGCGCGGTTGCCGAGGCGCAAGCGAAGTCCGCATCGCTGTTCAAGCCGCCGTATCGCACCGAGTGGAGCGGCGAGTTTCAGGAGATGCAAGAAGCCGAACATCGGCTGCTGTACATCGTGCCGATCTCGCTGACACTGATCTACGTGCTGCTGTACCTCGCGTTCCATTCGTTCCTCGACGCCATCCTGGTGTTCTCGAACGTGGTGGCGCTTTCGATGGGTGGCGTGTGGGCACTGCTGCTCACCGGGATGAACTTCAGCATCTCGGCGGCCGTCGGTTTCATTTCGATCTTCGGCGTCGCCGTGATGGACGGCCTGTTGCTGATTTCCTACTTCAACCAACTGCGCGCTCACGGCGTGCCGTTGAAGGAAGCGATCATGCAAGGAGCGGAAAAGCGCGTGCGGCCGGTGATGATGACCGCCTTGACGGCGATTTTCGGGCTGCTGCCGGCGGCGTTCTCGACCAAGATTGGCGCCCAGACCCAGCAGCCGCTGGCCATTGTGGTGGTCGGCGGGATGATCAGCACGCTGGCACTCACACGCTATCTGATGCCGGTGCTCTACAGCTTCTACGGCCATCGCGATCCGCCTGCTGGCAGCGATAGCATGGCGCACTGAGCCAGACATTTAGCCGCGTCGCTTGCGACGCGCGGGGCAAGCCCCGCGGGTAGCGCGCTTTTCAGCTAGCTGTAGCGGCGAGGTCGGGTGCCATGCTCACGCTTGCGTGAGCATGGCCACGACGAGCGTGGACATGGCACCCCGCTCGGCGGAACGCGCGGGGCAAGCCCCGCGGCTAAACATTGCGCCTTCACCCGCGACCTTGCCGGGTGCGTTGACCTGGCAAACCTTGCCGATCGTACGGGGGCCTTACCGCCGCGCTAATCGCTACCGCACGCACCGTCGATACCACTGGCAAGGTGCGCATAATCGGCGCTACCGGAATATCGTCGAACCGGTGCCATGCTCCTCGAAACCAGGCGGAAACTCTCGGCAGTTGTCTTGCTTGCCGCGGCGGCGTGCCTCTCGCTGCCGGCAACCGCTTGGGCGCAAGGACTGGTTTTGGCCGAGCCGACGGATATCGGCCCACCGAGATTCCCCACCGGCCTGCAAACAGACAGGCCGCCATCGATTACCGCGCCGCTGAGTCTCGCTCCGCCGCCGGCGGAGTCGCTGCTCAACTCGCCGGCGATGGAGCTGGTTGTCGCGCCGATCGTCGAGCCACCGGTGGTGCCGACGCCACAGTGGATGGCCGAGGGAAACGCGCTCATGCGCGGTCCGTCGCCAGTGAATCTTAATCTGCCGGCGCAGAAGCCGGGTTGGGTGGCGAGCGTCGAGGTCGCCGTATTGCAGCCGAACATCACGTCGACGCTCGACTCGGGGACGCTGCTCGATGGCACGTTTCCCGGCAGCCCGGTGCAGTTGCCCGTCGGGGCGATGAATTTTACCGGCGCGCCGAAGATCGAGCTGGGTTACCGCTGGCCCGACGGGCTGGGCGAGTTCCGCGCATCGTATCGCTACATCGGCTCGATCGGCTCCGGCACCGTGCTGGGTGCTACGCCCGCCGACGCCGAGCGGCTGCGAACGCGGCTGAGCATCAACGTGGTGGATTTCGACTACTGCTTCAGCGAGTTCAATCCGGGCGACCTGCCGGTGATTCTCCCGGTATTCGAAGTGCCCGGCTGGCTGGGCATGCGCCGGCCGCCGAAGATTTATCAGCGCAATCCGCTGGTGATGCGGCTGCGCGTGGGTGCGCGCACCGCCACGATGTTTTTCGATTCCGAAGCCACCGGCACGACCATCAGCGAACGCATGATGAACAACTTTGTCGGGGTTGGCATGCACCTCGGTCTCGAGGTCACCAAGGCGATGCCCTGGCGGCCGCTGTCGATGTACGGACGCGCCGACTTCTCCGGCGTGCTGGGCGATACGAGCCAAAGCTTTCAGCGAATCGTTGCCGGTGGACCGGCGGCAGCGGCTCACGTAGGCGGCATCCCGAACGGCGTACCGATGTTCGCCGTCGAGGCGGGGTTGAGCTACGTCCCGCCCCGCTTCAACCAGCGATTCCGCGGTACGATCGCCTATCAGTACGAACAGTGGTGGAACTTTGCCGATCGGACCGACGAGTTCGGAGCTGCCACCTTGCAGCTCAGTGGCGTCGTGGTGCGCGGCAACTGGGGATTCTGATCAACGATGCACTTGCGGCGATTCCTTAACGTGATCGGTCTTGTGTGCCTCGGCCTTGCCGCGGCCCCGGGGCTGGCGCGCGCCGAGGATCACGCCGTCTGGTCGCAAGTGCTGGGTTTCGAGCGACTGCCGCCGGTCGACGCCGGCGTGATTCCCGCGACCTACGAGATGCAAGCGCCTCGCGTCAACGAACCGATCCCGGCCGCATCTGCGCCACGGCGGAGCGGCCCTGTGCCACCAACGATTGCCACGCAACCGGCCGGCTCGCTGAGCGCGAACATTTGGACGCTTGAACAGTTGGTGCAGATCGCCGAGCAGAACAATCCATCGATCCGCAAGGCAGCGGCACAGATTCAATCGGCCCGTGGCGACGCGACCCAGGCCGGCCTGTACCCGAACCCGAACTTCGATACCAATAACCCTGAGCTGATCGGCGGCCAGTATTCGGCGCTCAATGTCGGCGCGATTCAGGAGATCGTGGTCAAGGGGAAGCTGCGTTTGAATCGGGCAGCCGCTAACCAGGCACTGGTGCAGGCTCAGTTGGCATATGTCACTGCAAGGTTCGATGCGCTGACCGAGATCCGCTTGCAGTTTTACGCGGTGTTGGCAGCCGAACGGCGATTGGTGGTGCTGCGCGACCTGGTGCAGATTGCCGAGCAGACCAGACATGCCGCCGTCGGACGCGTTCAAGCCGGCGAAGGGACCGAAACCGACGTGCTGCTGCTCACGGTCGAACTACAGCGCGCCGAAGTGGCCGTGGTCAATGCCGAAACCAAGCTTGTGGGCCTGAAGCGGAAGCTCGCCGCCACGGTCGGTATCCCGGAACTGTCCGTGGCGGCAGTCCGTGGCGATCTTTTCGGGCCGGTTCCTCGGTTCGACGACGAGCAAATGAAGCAGTACATCGTCAACGACAATTCAGAAGTGCAAACTGCGCGGGCCGAGATCCTTCGCAACCGGGTGCTGCTGCGACGTGCCGAGGTGGAAGCGTATCCGAACCCGACGATCGGTCCGGTGCTGTACTGGGGTCTCAATCCTGGGACGGTGCCGACGCAATTCGGCATCACCGTGGTGACCCCGTTGCCGCTGTGGAACCGCAACCAGGGCAACATCGACTCGCAACGCGGCGACTTGGCCGCGTCGGCGGGAAACCTCGGCGCCGTTCAAAACGACTTGCTAGGCAGCGCTGCCGATACGCTCCATCAGCACCTCGCCGCACGGCAATTGGCCGACCGCATCGGCAGCGACATTCTTCCCAACGCTAAGCGCTCGCAAGAGCTTGTGCGCAGCGGGTTCAACAAGGGGCTGCTCGACATCAGCACGTTGCTCGCGGCGCAGAAGTCGTTGATCCAGGCCAACCTCGACTACATCGACGCGTTGGAAGACGTTTGGACCACGGCGGCCGAGTTGGCCGGACTGCTGCAACGGCAGCAGTTCCCGTAGCCGGGCAAATCGCCTAGCCACCAATTCTCATGGCCGGGGTCTAGATCGCGGCGCCGCGGCGCGTCATCAACACCAGCGCCAGACCGATGCCCACCGCCACCAGCCCGGCCAGCGGGTTGATGAACAGGGTGTGCGGCTGCGACACGTCCCAGGCGAAGAAGCCGAGCGGCCCCACCTGTTGCTCGGTCGAGAAGTAGGTGAAGCTACGCACCAACAGGGCGAACACGCCGAAGACGATCAGGACTAATCCGACGGCTTTCATGACCAGGTACCTCGCTGCGTGGTTATTTGCTGGCCATCCGTGGAGACGGTGGAACTAACGGCGTGTCGATGCAATTCCTGTGCCTGGACGACAGCCGCGCTGGGGCGATTTGACCGCGAGTTGGGCCCGAACGAGAATGAACGTTCCCAATTCGCCGCCGCACGTCCCTCACGCTCACCTCCGTCATGCGCTTTCTATCGCCTCTGCTCGTTCTGCTGCTGGCTAATTCGGTTTACGGCCAGCAGCCACCGTCCGCTCCGCGCCCGAACGTGATCGTGATCCTTTCGGACGATCAAGGCTATGCCGACCTGGGCTGCTTCGGCGCCGAGGGATTCGAGACGCCGAACCTCGACCGCATGGCCCGCGAGGGGATTCGCTTTCAGGAGTTCCACGTCGCCTCGAGCGTTTGTTCGCCGTCGCGCGCAGCGTTGATGACTGGCTGCTACCCGCAACGTGTCGGCCTGCCGGCGGTGCTCGAGGCCGATTCGGAAACCGGCCTGAATGCCGACGAAGAAACGCTCCCCGAACTGCTCAAGCAAGCCGGTTACGCCACCGCGATGTTCGGCAAGTGGCATCTCGGCGATCGGCCGCAGTTCTTGCCCACGCGCCACGGGTTCGATGAGTACTTCGGCCTGCCGTACTCGAACGATCAGTGGCCGTTCCATCCCACCAAGAAGATCTTCTTTCCCGACCTGCCGGTGATGGAAGGAGAGCGGATCGTCGGACATAACCCCGATCAATCGCAGCTCACACGCTGGTACACCGAGCGGTCCATCAACTTCATCGAGCGCAACAAGGACCGGCCGTTCTTCCTGTACGTGGCGCACAACATGCCGCACGTGCCACTGGCTGCCAGCGAGCAGTTCCGCGGCAAGTCGAAGCGCGGTCTGTACGGCGACGCCTGCATGGAGCTCGACTGGTCGGTCGGTGAAATTCAGGCGACGCTCAAGCGCCTTGGGATCGACGACCGCACGCTCGTGATCTACTTTTCCGATAACGGTCCCTGGCTGAGCTACGGCAGCCAGGGCGGCTCGGCCAGGCCGTTGCGCGAAGGCAAAACGACGAGCTACGAAGGGGGCTTCCGTGTGCCGTGCATCATGCGCTGGCCGGGGCACGTCGCTGCGGGGCATAACTGCCTGGAGCTGGTCACTGCGATGGACATTCTGCCCACCGTGGTCCGCCAGGCCGGAGCGACACCGCCGCGGAAGAAGATCGACGGGCACGATATCAGTGCGATTCTCTCGGGCGAGCCTGGCGCCAAAAGTCCGTACGACGTGTTTTACTATTACAATGCCTGGGCCTTGGAGGCGGTACGCTCGGGACGCTGGAAGCTGATGCTGCCGGCCACGCGTTGGGCGGTGCTTGTGCCCGGCCGCGACGGCATGCCAGGGCAGCATCATTGGGTGAACAGCTCGCTGGCGCTGTACGACCTGGTGAACGATCCGGGAGAAGAAAGCGACATGGCCCTGGAGCGTCCCGACGTGGTCGAACAGCTCTTGGCGCGCGTGGCCGAGGGACGCGACGATCTGGGGGATGGCGTGATTCGCGTGAATCCCGAGAAGAAAGATTTCTTCCAGGCTCGCCGGTTGTTTCGCATTCCCGGCCACAACACGCGCCCGCCGGGGCGGTGATCGAACATATTGGATCGCAGGAGCGCAGTTTTTTTGAGGGGAAGGACTGGCGATGTTGAGCATGTATCGGTTCATGAATCGGCAGAACGGCGGCGGCGAGCTTGAGGCGATCGTCCGCTATCAGAAGATCGATTTTCCCGCGGAAGGGCCGGAGCAAGCCACGCCCGAGCAGCGCAAGGCATTCGATCAAATCATTGCCGACGCCGCGAAGCAGGAAGCCCGCATGGGCCAGATCGTGCTGGCCACCTGGGCTTCGACCGGCGGCATCGTCGTTCGAGGATCTCGCAAAACGCGGCCGAGGATGCAGATGCCAGCAGTTCCGGCGAGCTGTGCGTGATGGCCGGCGTGTGGGACGGCGGCGCGATCCGCTTCTACCGCGGCGGCGCGCTCGAGATACCGCCCCAGTTGTTCTGTAAATGCTAGCGGCGGAGGCGCCGCGATGTGCTGGTCGAGAAGGGGTGGGTCAGGCTTGGTTTCCTAGAATTTGTGTTTGTTCAGAACTCATTTCAAGGAGATCAGCAATGACCCACC
>DATAXP010000154.1:0-103883 GCA_036272935.1 Pirellulales bacterium
GTTGCCATAGCCCGAGTTGCCATAGCCTGCGCCGTATCCGCTGTTGCC
The DNA here is from genome assembly GCA_036272935.1 of Pirellulales bacterium. GTDB lineage: Bacteria > Planctomycetota > Planctomycetia > Pirellulales > PNKZ01 > DATAXP01. The sequence goes on from DATAXP010000154.1 coordinate 49, forward strand.
ATGCCCGTTGCCCTGTGTGCTAGGCGTTCCGTAGTTTGAGGAGCCGTGATTTGAGGTGCCAAGATTGCCGGTCGCGCCGACCTGGGAGTTGCCCACGTTAGCGTTTGCGCCAGCTTGATTTGAGCCGTTGGAACTGGCGGTCGTGCCGTACCCCGCACCGCCACGGTAGGGGCTGCTGTAGTGAGTGCCTGCGTTGAAGCCTCCTTGATTGGCGCGGCCGTAGGCCGTGGCGCCTGCGTTGCCCGTTCCCGAAGTGCCGGTTGTTGAGTAGCCGCCGAACGGAGTGTTGGCCGAGGTGCCGGTGCCACCGTACCCGGTGCCGTTCCCAGCATTACCATTTCCAGTGCCGCTCGTGCCGTAGCCCGGCCGATTGTTGCCCAAGCCGGCACTGCCTGCGGCGGAAGGCGCGCCGTTAAAATTCGTTCCTGCGCCGCTGTTCATTCCGGTGCCCCCGCCGGTGGTCCCCGGGGTGCCCATTCCGCCGCCAGAAGCCCCGCCTGCGGCGCCGCCAGACGAACCCGCGGCACCACCTGACCCGCCTGCGCCACCTCCGCCGCCACCGGGTCCGGCGGCCAAGCAATAAGTCGTCGCCAGCGCGAGGAGGATCGCCAGCGCTGCCGTGATATGGAACCGTTTCATCGCCAATACTCCTTCAAAGTTGATTCTGTCAGGCGCAGAACTCGCCTGAGCGCGCTATGGTTTGCTGCACTCGCGCCGACCGGTCGCGGCCAATGATCAGCGCACTATTCCGTGCGGCGCGACTTCGTCGCACGTTCGATGCCGCAGCCGCCGCTGATCGCAACAGCCACGCGGCTGGCCATTTAGCGTAGGATTGCGTCTTTTCCTGCGTCGCCTGCTGATGGCTGCCCCTTGCGCCTTCGCAAACCAAGCTGGTTCACGACCGGTCGCACCGCGCCCAGCGCGTTAGAAACCGAACAGAGCCGGGCATCCGCCTTCGAGCCGCGACGCGCCCGGCCGTTCGCTAATCCTTCGGCATTGCCCGGGCCTTGGCGACTTGCTCGGCGTAGTCAGGGGGCACGCGTTCGATGCTCGCCGCTTGCAGCCGTTCGACCCAGCGGAAAGGCCAATGAGCCGACTGGGGTTGCGGTTCGGGCCCGCTCGGACGCGCACAGCCAGCCAGCATTGCTCCTGCTAGCAGGGCGGACGCTAAGACCAAGTTTGGTATCGAAGTATGTCGCATCCGCGGGAAGCTAGCGAGCTTGCGATGAATCGACAATCCCGTAGTTAGCCTCGGCTTGCTTCGTACTGTGAAATTGGCCTGATTGCAACGTCCGATGCGAACCAGACTAAATGTCGCGGTTTCCGCAGGCCGATGACCTTTCAACCTGCGCTAAGTTTGCCGATTCTACGGAGTATTCCAGCATGGTGCGGAACCTCTGGCGGCGAGCTAGGTTCACTTCGGCGCATGGGGTGGGCCGATGCGACCGGCGACGATCGAGAACAACGAAGAGCATGGCTTCAGGCGTCACTGCATCGCGGCAGCGCTTGTTGCATGCGCGTTGCTGTTGACGAGGGCCGCCACAGTGCGGGGCGAAGCCATCGAGCTATTGCCTCCGGTTGAGCAGCCCCAGCTCGGAGCCGACGCCAATCCGTCGACGCCGCTTGCCGCCAACCGCATTGCTGCGAGCGAGCCGACGGGTCTGCCGAGCACGGCCCTGGTCGACAACCAGGAGCCGCCGGCCACGCCGCTCGAGCGGCTGGCTGATTTGGAAGACCGCTTCGACGAGATGACGCAGCGGATGATCGAGGCCGCCCAGGCCCCCGAAGAGTTTCCGACCTTCCGCATCACCGGCTTCACACAGCTCGACGGCGGCTGGTATCAACAGACACCGAAAAACGAACAGCAGGTCGGCGATGCGCAGGATGCCGTCGGCTTTCGCCGTGTGCGCTTGGGGGTGGTCGGCAAGGTCAGCGAGTTCACGAACTACATGGTCGAGCTCGACTTCGCCACGGCCGGTCGGCCCAGCTTTTTCGACATCTGGGTCGAGCAGGGGAACATCCCCTACTTCGGCACGGTGCGTGGCGGGCAATATTGCCAGCCGTTCAGCGTTGACGCGCTGACTGGTTTCCGCAATCTGACGTTCCTCGAACGCTCGTTGCCGTTCCTGGCATTCGTGCCGTTCCGGCGCGTTGGCGTGATGGCCTACAATGGCACCGAGGATGCGCGCACGAATTGGGCCGTCAGCGGTTTCAAGACCGGCGGCTTTAATAACGCGCCACTGGGAGACGATCGTTTCGGCATCGACCTGGGCGATGTCGGCGGCTGGTCGTTCACGGGCCGCGCGACGCACCTGCTGTATTTCGACGAGCACGCGGCCGATCGCTACGTGTGGCATGTCGGCGCGTCGTACGACTACAGCATGATGAGCGCCAACACGGCCGCTGGCAGCACGTCGCCGGTGCCGTTCTATCAAGCGAGGACAACGCCGGAGTTCGGGCCGCTCGGCTATACCGATCAAGTACAGAACTTCGGCCAGGCGTTCGCCTACACGCCGGTGTTCGTCGATACCGGCAAGTACGCGGCCGATCATTTCAACTTGTTCGGTGTCGAGACGTTGTACCAGGCTGGACCGTTCGGCTTCACCAGCGAGTGGATGGGCAGCGTCGTCCAGAGCTCCACGGCTGGGCCGATCTTCTATCACGGCGCTTACGGCCAGGTCGCCTATCGCCTGACCGGCGAGAACCGGCTCTACGACCGGCGAACCGGCACGCTGGGCAAGGTCGTGCCGTTCACCGATTTCATCTCGCTGACGCGCGGCCGCCGCGGCGTTCACGGCTGGGGCGCCTGGGAGGTGGCGGCGCGGCTGTCGTACGTCAGCCTTCACAATCCGGCGAACCTGGTGTATCTGCCGGGAAGCAATGGTTACGGCCAGGGAACGCTCACCGACACTACTCTGGGCATGACTTGGTTCCTGAACACGTACCTCAAGCTCCAGTTCAACTGGATCCACGCGATGCTCGAAAACACCGGCTACCCCGCCGCGCCGACTCCTGGCGTGCAGGCGACTCGCGGCTTCAGCCTGGCCGACCTGTACGTGACGCGGCTGCAGGTCGATTTCTAAACGGCGACGCCACCGGTGGGCGGCTCCTCGCGGCGCCAAAAAAAGCCTAGAATTGTGAGTGTCTTGGCGTCGGGGGCCAGTCCTTTCGCTCATGGGGTGGACGTTGAAATTCTTCCTCGGCTTGGTCGCATCCTGCGGCGTCGCGATGGCGTTGACGGCGACGGTGTACGGTCAGGCGGTGCCTGCCCCGGCGCCCACGGCGCCTGTGCCAGCCAAAGCGGTGTTGGGCATCACCATGTCGCAGACGCCTGGCGTGGTGCGCATCCTTGCGGTCGATCCCGGCAGCGCGGCAGCGCGGGCGGGCTTGCTCGTGGGCGATCGGATCATCGACATCGACCGTCAGCCGGTCGGCAGCGATCAGGACGTGATTCTGCTCTTGGCCGGTCGCAAGCCCGGCGATCGCGTGCGGCTGTACATCGAGCGCGGCCAATTGCACGGCGAGATGTACGCCACGCTGGGCTCTGCGGACGCGGTGGCCTCGGCTCCCAGCCCCACCGTGCGGCGCCGCAGCTTGCGTCCTTGGCGGCGACCACGGGCGACCGTCGAAGTGTTCGACAACGGTGCGTTGGATACCAGTCGCTTCGGCATCCCCGGCAGCTACGATCGCAGCGACGAAGGAACCTTCGGCCGCGGCAATGTCGCAGATTGATCGCCGCTGCGAATTCCTCTCCCGCTTAGCCGCCGCGTCCACGCGGCGTTTGCTCCTTTGCGCCGCGCGGCACCTGCCCTAAGATTCGGTCTCTTCAACCGAGGAGGGGCCGATGATGCCGCGCATCTTTTTTGCCGCATGGATCGCGACGGCGGTCGTTGCGATGATTCCTGCCGACGCCGCTGCCGCCGCACCGCAATCGGCCGTGCCAAAGCGCACCATCGAGGAACAAGGCTACCGCGTCGAGCTTGACTTGGGCTCGCAAGTGCTCAGCGTCAGCGTGCCGCGCGATCTGGGAAGCGAGGCAGGCGCCGCGCCGATCCGGCCGACCTTGGCCGAGATGGCCGATGCGGATTTCGTCTCGGCCTCGGTGCTCGCCCAGAAGGCCAAGCAATTCGACGACGGCTTGTACGCCGCGATCGAGTTGGCCGCCGAGCAAGGAGCCGGTTCGTTCAGCGGCAAGGCGGCGATGCTCGAAAGCTTGTGCCGCTCGCTCGGCGCAAGTTCGCAAGCGCCTTTGACCGCCGCGCCGGCGACGATCGTGGCGGCAGCAAAGCTCGGCGGACTGAATGTCTTCGTTTCCGCCGCCGCGCAACCGATGGTCGATCGACTCGTCACCGAGTTTCAGAGCGACGCGCTGCGCTCGAAACCGCTCGCCTTTTACACCTGGAGCAAGCAGTTGTCGGCGATTGTCCAGCAAGATCGGATGCTGCAAACGGAGCTGAAAGACAAACTCGGCACTGAGGCGATCGTCCGCGCGCTGCACGGCGATCCACGGGCTCGCGCCACGTACGGGAACTACGAGAATCTGCTATCGCGATTGACCAATCCGCTGGCGTACCCCGATTTGCGCGGCCCGCTGGCGCAGTCCGACGGCGGCAGCGTCGACGTTCCTGCGAAAGGCATCTATTTCTTTCCACCTTCGCAATCGTACGAAGGCGAATTGATTAAGCAACTTTACGGCAACCGGCCGATTCCGGACGGCTTCAACTTGGCCGACGAAATGATCCGCCGCATCCGCAGCGGCCAACTTTCCCTGAAGCCGAAGCCGACCAGTGGTTGGTACGACTATCAGACCTGGGCGCTCGAGCCCCTGGTCATTCCTGATTCGATGCCCGAAGCATCGCATCTCAAGCTCGACGACGCTTACCGCAAGCAGCTCGTCGAGCTGTTCAAGGGACTGCTGGCACTGACGCGCGAAACGCACATCAAGCAAGTCGAGATCCCAAGAGCCGGCGCCGCGGCCCCGGGACCGCAAGTCGTCATCCACATAAGTCCTGAGCTGAGTGCCGAGCCCTTGGCGACGTTCTATTACCGCCGGGCATGGTCGTACGTCTTCATCCGTTGGACGCTGGAGCAAACGTTCGGCAGCGCGGCGCTCGACAAGCTGCATCGCCTCACCGCCGCCGGGCCGGTGGAGCCGACGCTCGCCGAGGAACTGACGACGATGACCAACCTGTTCTACGGCGCGCACGTGTTGGTGAGCCAGCAGCTGGGCAGCGCCCCGGTCACTGCGCCGCACCTGGGCAGCGGCCGTGGCGACGAGGCGGACACCAAGCCATTCGTTGAATGGCAGGCGAAGCTATCGGACGATCCCGACATTGGTGCCGACGCGCGCACCATGGTGCCGGTGTTCTTCGACGAGGGACGGAAGAAAACCAAAGTGTGGGTCGTGCTCGGCTGGGCGTCGCGCAACGTCGAGATCGGCTTCGCCAAGCCCCCCGCCGCCAGGATCTACAACGCGGCAGGCGGGCGTGTCGAACGTGACACACCCCGGCTCAAATTCCAGCCGCGCTACGCACAGCTTGCTTACCCGGTGACGGCCGAGGTGTACGTCACCAAGATTCTCGACCGCGCCGAGTTCCGCGCCTTGTGCAACAAGTACCGCACGCAGGCGGCGATCCTCAAAAATCTCGAGTAGCCTGCCGCGCCTAACAAATGCGCCTGGTTGCTTGACACGTGCCCGGATGCGCTCGACACTCCGCGTTATCCGCTGCGCATCCCTCCGCACGAAAGGAACCTGCCGTGGCTACCGCCGTCGCCGCTCGTCCGAAGCTTCCCAAGGTCCGCCAGACGAAACTGCTCATCGATAACCAGTGGGTCGCCGCGGCCGAAGGGGGCACGCTCGATGCCCTGAACCCCGCGACCGGCGAAACAGTCGCCACGGTGGCCGCAGGCACCGCGCCGGACATCGACCGCGCGGTGAAGGCCGCTCGCCGGGCGCTCGAGAAAGGCCCCTGGGGCAAGATGGACGCCGCCGATCGTGGCCGATTGATCTATCGCTTTGCTGATCTGATCGAGGAGAACGCCGAAGAGCTGGCTGCGCTTGAGTCGCTGAACTGCGGCAAGACGATCAGCGATTCGCGCGGCGACATGAAGGGAGCCGTGAACTTCCTGCGCTACTTCGCCGGTTGGACCGACAAGATCGAGGGGCGCACGTTGCCGGTTCGCGGCGAGTTCCTGTCGTACACGCTCCGGCAGCCGGTCGGGGTCGTCGGGCAGATTATTCCCTGGAACTTCCCGGTGTTCATCCTCGCCGGCAAGCTGGCTCAGACGCTGGCGTGTGGCAACACGGTGGTCGTCAAGCCGGCCGAGCAGACGCCGCTCACGGCCTTGCGTGTCGCCGAGCTGGCGATCGAGGCGGGCATGCCGCCGGGGGTGATCAACGTGGTGAACGGCTACGGCGAGACGGCGGGTGCCGCGCTGTGCGTCCATCCCGATGTGAACAAGATCGCCTTCACCGGCCACGTCGACACGGCGAAGATCATCCAAAAGGCGGCGGCGGACACGATGAAGCGGACCAGCTTCGAGCTGGGTGGCAAAAGCCCGAACGTGATCTTTGCCGATTGCGACATGGACCAGGCGGTCGCCGGCGCGTTCCACGCGATTTACTTCCACGGCGGGCAGTGTTGCACCGCGGGTAGCCGGTTGTTCGTCGAGAAGAAGATTCACGACAAGTTCGTCGAACGCATGGCCGAAGCTGCCGAAGCGCGTAAGGTCGGTGATCAACTCGACCCGGCGACGCAGCAAGGCCCGCAGGTGTCGCAAGAGCAGTTCGATAAGATCATGGGCTACGTCGACCAGGGCACCAAGCAAGGCGCCAAGCTGGTCACCGGCGGCAAGCGCGTCGGCGATCGCGGCTACTTCGTTGCCCCGACGATCTTCGACAACGTGCGCGACGACATGGCAATCGCCCGCGACGAGATTTTTGGACCGGTAGTCAGCGTGCTGCCGTTCACCGATACCGACGAGATGATCGAACGGGCCAACAGCACGTTCTACGGACTGGCCGCGGGGGTGTGGACGAAGAACATCGACAAGGCGCACCTGTTCGCCAAGCAAGTGAAGGCGGGGACCGTGTGGGTCAACTGCTACCACGTGATCGACGGGCCCACGCCGTTTGGCGGGTTCAAGATGTCGGGCACGGGGCGCGAGTTCGGCGCGGCGGCAATCGACCTGTACACCGAACAGAAGACCGTCACGATCAAGCTGGGCTAAACACTTTCATTTATTTCAATCCGTAACAACGCATCGAGGAGAACGCGCCCATGGCCAAAGTAGTTTGCGTGCTGTACGACGATCCGGTGGACGGCTATCCGAAGAAATATGCCCGCGACGATCTGCCCAAGCTCGAAAAATATCCCGACGGCCAAACGCTGCCGACGCCCAAGGCGATCGACTTCAAGCCGGGGCAACTGCTGGGCAGCGTTTCCGGCGAACTCGGCTTGCGGAAATATCTCGAATCGGCAGGACACAAGCTGGTCGTCACCAGCGACAAGGACGGCGCGAACTCGACGCTCGACAAGGAACTGGCCGACGCCGAGATCGTCATTTCGCAGCCATTCTGGCCGGCGTACATGACCAAGGAGCGGATTGCCAAGGCGCCGAAGCTGAAGATGATCGTCACGGCCGGCATCGGTTCCGACCACACCGATCTGCAGGCCGCCATCGAGCGCGGCGTCACCGTGGCCGAGGTCACTTTCTGCAACAGCATCAGCGTGGCGGAGCACGTGGTGATGATGATCCTGGGCCTGGTGCGGAACTACATTCCGTCGTATGGCTGGGTGGTGAAGAAGGGCTGGAACATCGCCGATTGCGTGGCACGTTCCTACGATGTCGAGGGGATGACGGTTGGCACCGTGGCCGCGGGACGCATCGGGCTGGCGGTGCTCAAGCGGCTCAAGCCGTTCGACATGAAGCTGAACTACACCGACCGGCACCGGTTGCCGGAGAAGGTCGAAAAAGAGCTAGGGCTCACGTACCATCCCAATGTCGAGTCGATGATCAAGGTGTGCGACGTGGTGACGATCAACTGCCCGCTGCACCCCGAGACCGAGCACATGTTCAACGACGCGCTGATCGGCAAGATGAAGCGCGGCGCGTACCTGGTGAACACGGCGCGCGGCAAGATTTGCGATCGCGATGCGGTCGTTCGCGCGCTGGAGAGCGGCCAATTGGCCGGTTACGCCGGCGACGTGTGGTTCCCGCAGCCTGCGCCACAAGACCATCCGTGGCGCACCATGCCGCACCACGGCATGACGCCGCACATCTCCGGCACGAGCCTTTCAGCCCAGGCGCGCTATGCCGCTGGAACGCGGGAGATTCTGGAGTGCTACTTCGAAGGCCGCCCGATCCGCAACGAGTATCTGATCGTGCAAGGCGGCAAGCTCGCCGGCGCCGGCGCCCACTCGTACAGCGCCGGTAATGCCACCGGCGGCTCGGAAGAAGCGGCGAAGTTCAAGGCGAAGGTGTGACGCTTCGCCAATCCCGACTCACGAAGCCCGAATGACGAAAAATCGTTCGTCATTCGGGTTTCGTTGTTCGTCGTTACTTCTCCACCCACTTGTAGCTCATCGGCTCGGCGAGTTCTCGCTCGGCCGACTTGGCCCACGGCGTATCGGGATACTCCTGGACCACGTGTTTCAGGTACTCGCGGCTCTTGGCGGCGGTCTTGTCCAGGGCGCTAATGCCCATTGGATCGTCCGTGCGCTCAAGCACCCAGGTGTCGTGCTTTTCGTCCTGGAATTTGCGGCCGGCCTTCATCTGGGCCGTCATTTCGATGTAGCCCTGATGCCTTACGCGAGCCGCGCCGGCGCGGCCAATCGCCACCTCAAAGGCCGCCCGCCAGCGCTTGTCGTTCGTGCCGGCTAGTTTGGGCAGATCAGCCTCGCCCGCCTTCAGGGCATTGTATAAGGCGTCGATTGCCGGCATCACCTTGGCCACCGGCTTTTGCGCCGATTCCAAGGCCCGGGCCCGCTTCACGTCGTCGGTTTCCGAGAAGGTTTGCGTCATGTGCGATTGCACTGCGGCACGCGGCAGCTTCGCCGCCTCGACAAGCGCCTTCTTCGCCTTATTGGCTTGCAGTCGGTCGGCGTACTCCTTTTCCGACATGTATTGCGGATCGAAACCTTTCAAGCCGCCGGCTTGAGCACGGTGCCCCAGCGCGAAGAACTCGCCATCGGTCTCGCGGCACAGCCGAGCCAGCTCGTACGTGCCGACGCCGGTCTCGATGTCGAGGTAATCGCTTCCACCGTTGGGGAAGTCGAGCTTGATCCAATCGGGATCGTGCGAGTCGGGCCCCTGGATGACCCACACCTCGCCCGGCGGAGGTGACCCCTCGGCGTTGCGCATCTGGCCCTCCATCTCGGCAAACAAGGCGCTAGGGCCGATCGCTTGCACGGGAATGCCGTAGGGCGTGAGCTTCGGCAGCACCTTGTCGATGTTCGCACGGTCGTCGGCCGCCTCGTCGGTTACCACGACGATCGTCACGTAGCGCCCCTTCTTTTTGCGGTAATCAATCACCTTCTCAAGCGCTGCATCGACCGCTGCGAACGTGTTCTCGACGTGCCCAGCGCCGTCCTTGATCTGGCCGACGGCCGTTTGCACGTCGTCGAACGTGGCCACCGGCTCGGGCGTGAGGAAGTTCAGCTTGTCGCCAAACTGCCCGACCAGCGACAACACCGGTGGGTCGCCGCCCGTCGCCGACTTTGCGGCGTCAGCCAGCCGGCGATACATCGGCTGCATCTGTCCCATCACGTCGCGGCGCAGCGATTCGGCGCTGGCCGTCTCATCGAACAGCCACACCACGAGCACTTTCTTCGGCAAGCCGAGCGCTTCGGTCAGGCTGTTGGCGATCTGGTCGATGGCGCCGGACGAATCGAGCGAAAGCCCTGACGAAGCATGCGAATTATCGCGACCGCCGCGGTTGGAGCGATACTCTTCGCCGGGTGTGTGAAAGTTCTGCTTGTCAACGACGAAGTTTTCGGCCCCCCCGCTGCCGTAGCTGAAATGTCCGCCCGAGCTGTTGCCACTCTCCTGCTTCGCAACCGGCGGATAGTCGGCCGGGGCTTCGGTCTTCACGGCGCGCGTCGTTGCCATGACCGGCTTCTGCTTCAGCACTTTCCAGCCGACAAAACCGAGCACCGGCAGCAACACCAGCGACACCAACAACAACAGAATCGGCAGTAAATCGTGTCGCTTCTTTACGCGGCGGCGGACATAGCTATCCATAAAAATTCACCAGTTTTGGGGCGAGCACCGAGCGATCGGAAGGCGCAGACCAACATCTCTCGACGCGACATTCATTGTAGCCCCCCACCGGGATGGTTCAACGTATCGTCCGCGCCGCTGCTACTCCGCCGGTAGGGCCTGCAAATCCGCACGCTGCGATTCGTAGGTCTCGGCAAATTGCAGTACCTGCGGATCGGGCACGATCCCCCAGCGCTCGCAGGCCGCGCTGTAGAGTTCTGGCCACCAGTTGCGGTGGTCCGTGAGGCCGCGCTCGCGGTAACCGCGCCAATCGCTCACGACCTTCGTCCAGCAACGGTCGCCGTAATCCAAGGCCTCGTGGAGGTTGCCGAACTGGGCCACGTACCAGCGACGGCCGATTGCGGCGTGCAGCACCTCGTCGGCCCAATCGTAATCTTGTGCCGTTGCCGAGAGCGGATTGCCCGAAGCCCGGCCAACTTCCCACTCGAAGCGCTTGCCGGTCTTCGGCATCAGCCCTTGCTCGATGAAGAACAGCACGGCATGGCGCTCGATCGGCGTGAGCTGCGTGTTCAAATTCAACGACCAAGTGAAGTTCACCGGGATGCGGCTCCAGTCGATTCCCAGGCTGGCGAAGCCCACCTCGCCGATCATCGCGTGCCGCGCCTCGTCCCACAGTTGCCGTGTCATTTCCAGGTAGTAATCCCACGGCTTGCCGGGCGTCTCGGCAATGATGCTCGCCATCATCTCCGGCACGTCGATTTCGCGCAGCCGCTTGTAGAACATCATCAGCGTCTTGGCCTGCGCCGGATAATGTTCGTCATACAAAAACGCCTCGGGATTCACGCCGCCGTTGTAGCCATCGTAAAACCGCTCGTCGCGCTTCGGCACGCGGTCGTAGACATACGGTGTTGCAGAGTAGCGGCGTTCAATCGGTCGGTCGTCGACGGTGTCGGCGCCATGCAGACCGCCGGCCGCGGCGAACAAGCGATCGAGCAGGGCCAACCAATCGTCGGCGGCTGCGAGTTGCGATGGCTCGACCATTGCGGCAACGGCCTTGCGGCCGAAATCGCGCATGTCGCCGAGTTCCAAGAGCGCGAAACGGCAAACGCGGACGCTCGGAGCGTCGATTAGCCGGTTGGTGTCGATCGTGTGCCGCCCGAGCGCTTCGATCAATGCCGGGATCGCGCACTCGTAAATGCCCAACAACAACTCTGCGGTGCTGGGGGCAGCGCGAATCTCGTCGAACAACACTTCCAACGCCGGATGCGGTACTTCCTCGAGCCCCAACGGCGGCTCGCGCATCTCGCCGACGCGCTTGCGGATCGCCGCCACGTGCTCGGCACACAGATACGCATGGTGGCTGAAAGCGGTTTTCAACTCGTAGACCGGCTCGGTCGTGATGCGCGCGGTGAGAATCTCGTGCAGCCGCTTCAAGGCATAGTGGTATCGCTTGAGCCGCCCGACACACTGATCGACCGAAAGCCCCGGTTTGGCCGCCTCGGCCACGCTGCACAGGCCGGCCATCGGCGGTAGCCCGCGGTACGACTGGTACTCGTCTAAGGGACGAATCCACGAGTGGTCGTGTTCGTTGGTATCGATCATGATAAAAGCTCCGAACGGCGGTAAAAAGTGCCGAGGCTGGCCTTCATGCTACACCGGGAATCGCACGCTGCGTAGCGGAACCCAAGCGTTCGATTGCCTCGCACATTGCCGTGAGGGCTCGCTGGCCGCGCGACAAACTTGCCGTGCGCCGGCACGCCTCGGCCACGCTCGGTGATTCCAACAGTCGCGCAAGCACGGCGGTCACATTCGCTGCCGTGAAGCGGCGCAGTGGCAACCAGTCGCCGCAGCCGAGGCGCTCAATCCGCGCGGCGTTGTCGAACTGATCGAATCCAAGCGGCATCAGCAATTGCGGTACGCCGGCGGCGAGTCCCTGGGCGGTGCTGCCGATGCCGCCGTGATGCACCACCGCCGCCGAGCGCGGCAGCAGCCATCCGAAGGGAACGAAATCGAAGTGGCGAACAGTGTTGGGCAAGTTCGCTGGCAACTGGTCGGGAAAGCGCGTTAACAGCACGCCCCGCCGGCCGAGGCGATGACATGCTTCGACCGCTACCGCGAAAAACTCTCGGCCATGCACGTTCGCCGAGCCAGGGGTGAAAGCGATCGGCGGCCCGCCGGCGGCGATAAACTCGCGTACCTCGTCGCTCGGCTCGCCGAGATCGCCTTCATCGTACAACGGGAAGCCCGTGAGCACAGTCTGCGGCGGCCGGTCGGGCTGCGGCGGAGCGAACCATTCCGGAAAGGCGCCGAGGACCAATTGCGGCGAATTCCACCAGTCTTTGAGTAGCCGGCGCTGCGTCGGTAGACCCAATTCGGCACGAAAGCCGTTGACGGCCGGTGCGAGAATGCGATCGATCACCACGCGATCGGCCAACCAATACTGCAGCCGCTTGAGCGCGACCGGCACCCGCGCGCCAAGTGCCGCGCCGGGTAATCGCGGCCCGTCATAATCGGTGCGGAACACAGCCGGCGCCAGGTGAACGGTGGCGAGTGGAACTCGCAGCTTCTCCTGGGCGATGCGAGCCCCCAGCGCCAGGCTCGATGCGACGACGACCGTATCCGGCCCGGCATGCTCGGCGACAATGTCGTAAATCGGCCGCAACAGGGGCAGCACCGCCTCGCGCATGATGATGCCGAAGCCGCGGAAGCGGTGCCACACGTGCGGATTGTTCAATACGCTGTAGAACTTCCCGTCGGGCGACGAGTCGATGAATTCCAAGCCGGCCCGCCGGGCCAGCGGCTCGAAATAGGCGTTCGTCACCAGCGTGGCACGGTGCCCGCGTCCGGTGAGTGCGCGGCCCAAGCCGACGAACGGATGCACGTCACCGGCACTGCCAACGGTGACCAGCAGAGCGTGCATGGAACGAGTTCGAGGTGGTGGTGATCGGAAGCCCCGCGCCGCGTTACTATATCAGGATGAAGCTGATCAAAGTCGCTGCCGCGGTGCTGAACCAGACGCCCCTGGATTGGGACGGCAACAAGGCGCGCATTTTGGGGGCGATCGACGCCGCACGCCGGCAAGGGGCCAGCCTGCTTTGTCTGCCCGAGCTGTGCGTCACCGGTTACGGCTGCGAAGATGCCTTTCTGTCGCCCGGACTGCAACAGACCGCCATCGATTTGCTGCTGGAAATTGTTCCGCAGACCCGCGGGATGATCGTGTCGCTGGGGCTGCCGCTGGCCGTGCAGCACGGACTGTTCAACGCGGCGTGCCTGGCAGTCGATGGCCGGATCGCGGGCTTCGTCGCCAAGCGGTTTCTGGCCGGCGACGGCATCCATTACGAGCCGAGGTGGTTCAAGGCCTGGCCGGCCGGTCATCGCACCGAGGTCACGCTGGGCGGCGAGCGATACCCGATTGGCGATCTGTTCTTCGAATGCGGCGGCGTACGGATTGGCTTCGAGATTTGCGAGGACGCTTGGGTCGCCAATCGCCCTGGTAGCGCCTTGGCCCTGCGCGGGGTCGATATCATCCTCAACCCCAGCGCCAGCCATTTCGCCTTCGGCAAGTACGACGTGCGGCATCGCTTCGTGCTCGAAGGCTCGCGGGCGTTCGGCGTCAGCTACGTTTACAGCAATCTGTTGGGAAACGAGAGCGGACGGGCGATTTACGATGGCGGGGCACTCATCGCGGCGGCGGGAAAGGTGCGCGCTGAAGGACCGCGATTCTCGTTTGCCGATTACGAGGTCACCAGCGCCCAGATCGACCTGCACGAGACGCGAATGCGGCAGGCGTCGACCGGCAGCTTCCGCCCCAGCCTGGAAACCGATGACGGCTGCGTGCGCGCGGCATTCGAGTTTCCGTACCACGATCCCGAACCAGAGCAGGCGGCGATCCCGGCCTGGGAGCGAGGACCAGACGTCAAAGAGGAAGAGTTCACGCGGGCTTTGGCCCTGGCGCTGTTCGATTATCTGCGCAAAAGCCGGTCGCATGGTTTTGTCGTGTCGCTCAGCGGCGGCGCCGATTCGTCGGCCATTGCGTGCCTCGTGGCACTGATGGCTGCTTGGGGCGTCGGCCAGTTGAGTGTCGAGGGCTTTCGGGCCAAGCTGGCGTACGTCGGACGTTTGAAATCAGCGACGACCGTCGCCGAAATCGTCCGCGCCCTGCTGGTGTGCGTTTACCAATCGACCGAGAACAGCGGGCCGGTGACGCGCCATGCCGCGCGCACCGTGGCCACCGCGATCGGCGCTGAGTTCTTGGAATTCGACGTCGATCGGCTGGTGAAGGAATACATCGCGATGGTGTCGAAGGCCATCGGCCGCGAATTGACGTGGAGCACCGACGACTTGGCGCTGCAAAACATCCAAGCGCGGGTGCGCTCTCCAGGAGTATGGATGCTCGCGAACCTGCGCGGCGCGCTGCTGGTATCGACCAGCAATCGGTCGGAGGCGGCGGTCGGGTACGCGACGATGGACGGCGACACTTCCGGCGGCCTGAGCCCGATCGCCGGCATTGACAAGGCGTTCCTGCGACGGTGGCTGTGCTGGCTCGAAACCATCGGCCCGGCGGACCTGCGGCCGATTCCTGAGCTGTCGGTGGTTAACGATCAGGCGCCGACCGCTGAGCTGCGCCCCGCCGGCGAAAAGCAGACCGACGAGCAGGACCTGATGCCGTACGATGTGCTCGACGCTGCCGAACGGGCGGCGATCCGTGACAAGCTGATGCCGTTGGAGGTGTTCCTGCGGTTGCGATCGCAATTCCCGCAGTACACGCCGAGCGAGCTGGGCACGTGGGTCGAGCGGTTCTTTCGGCTGTGGTGCCGCAACCAGTGGAAGCGCGAACGGTACGCGCCGAGTTTTCATCTCGACGATGAGAACCTGGACCCGAAAACCTGGTGCCGCTTCCCGATCCTCTCGGGCGGCTTCGAACGCGAGCTGGTGCAGTTGCGCGAGTACTTGCGGCAACTTTAGCGCCCCCGGTTGAGCTGGCTGCGACGGTTCAGATAGTTGATGAACACCTCGACCATGTCGTGGCTGGTATCGACCACGACGCGCTCCACTCGGTTGCGCTGGCAGATTTCTTCGAATCGGTTGCAGAATCGCTCAAAGGCGTCGAGATAGCTGCGGCGAACCTGGTGTGGGTCGGCGATTCTGGCATCGGCCGCTTCGAGTCCCACGAACCGCGTCATGCGGTCGAAGTCGAACGCCAGCTCGTCGTGGTGCAGTACGTGGAACAGCACCACCTCGTGCCGCTGGTAGCGCATCCGTTGCAGCACCGTCTCGAGCGCGTCGAGGTCGCCAAAAAAGTCGCTGAACACCATTACGATTTCGCGACGACCCATCCCTTCGAGCAGTTCGCCAAGGCATTCGGCTAGCCGAGTCTTGCCGCTCGGCTGGAGCGTGTCGAGATGCTCGGCCATGCGGACAATTTGGGCCATCGAATTGCTCGGCGGCACGACGCCCAGCACGCGGTCGTCGAACGTGGCCAGCGAAACCTTATCGCTTTGGCGCACAATCGAGTAGCCAAGCGTCGCCGCCATCCGCGAGGCGTAGAGCAATTTCTGTTGTTGCCCCTGGCCGTAGCGCATCGAGGCGCTGGCGTCGAGCAGCAGGTGGCAGACGAAGTTCGTCTCCATCTCGTACTGTTTGACGAAATACTTGTCGCGTCGGAAATAGACGCCCCAGTCGATGTGCCGCGGATCATCGCCCCAGACGTAAGGACGGTGACCGACGAACTCGACGGCGAAGCCGCTCAACGGCGAGGCGTGCGCCCCGGCGAGGTTCCCCAGCACCAGCCCGCGCGGATCGATCCGCCGCTCGACGGTGCGGCCGAGCACGTCGGCATTCAGGTAGCGCGAAAGAACACTTTTGGCCATCGAAGACGTTCGCTAAACGAAGATGGTGGCCCAATTTAGCCGCGGGGCTCGTCCGGCGCGTCGCAGGCGACGCGGCTAAATGAACATCTTTCCTTTTCGTGGGAAAGAGTATAATTTACACAGTGTTCCTTGCGGAAAACCAATCGATCATCAATTAGGGAGCCTTGGGCCCATGGCTGTTGCACTCAGCGAAAAGGCTGCGAAAGAAGTCAAAAGGATCATCGAAGAGCAGAAACTCGACGCAGCGACGGTGCTACGCGTTGGCGTGGCCGGCGGCGGTTGCAGCGGCTTTCAGTATAGCCTTGGGTTCGACAAGGCGTTCGACGAAAAGGCCGACAGCAAGTACGAATGCCACGGCGTGACGCTGGTCGTCGACAAGAAAAGCCAGCTTTACCTCGACGGCACGACGGTCGACTTTTACGACGGCCTCGAGAAGCGAGGCTTCACGTTTGAGAACCCGAACGCGGTGAAGAGCTGTGGTTGCGGCAGCTCATTCTCGGCGTAGTGCGGCAGAGGGCGCCGAACAACCTAAGCCCACGGACGGTGAGTCCGTGGGCTTTTTCTTGCGCCGACACGGTGATCGCGCGGCACTCTACAGCTTCCGCACCTTGATGTCCTTCAATGCCGCGGTGGTGTACCAACTGGCAAACCCCAGCGGGCGCGATGCCTCGACCTCGACGCGGACCGAAAACTTGTGGTCGGCCGTGGCGACGTCGACCACCTTCTCGTCGTCGATCCACGCCTGGATGCGGTCCTTGGCCACCCGCAGGCGGATGGCGTACCACTTCCCCTTGTTGAACGATTGGAACGTGGTCGTTTCGTTCTGCGAAGCATCTTCGCCGTTGAGACTCGACAGGCCAACGACGCTGCCCCCCCAGCCGCCGACAATCATGGTGCATGGATCGTCGCCGACGGGAAACGTGAGGCCGCAGAAAAAGTCGTTGCCGTCGACGCGCATCGCTTCGAGCGTGAGCTCATAATCTATCTTCGGCATCGACGCCGTGAATTTCTCCGGGGTGAGGGTGATGCCGGTCATCGCATCCCCTTGCTCAAGCACGATCGTGCCGTCTTCCACCCGCGCGTCGCCGTGACCGGCGAAGTCGGTGATCTTCCATCCGGCAAGGGTTTTGCCATCGAACAACGAGACGGCCGGTTTTTCGGCCGCGGGATCGGCGAGTCCCACCGCGGCACGAAGGACGACGCCGCACGCCATGACGACGCTGAACGAACGGTTCATGATCATTCTCCTTCGAGCACTAAGGATGAATTGCCTCGCCTACGAGCGAATCCAAATTCGCCAACTCGGCAAGCTCGCCGGCGATGCGCGGATGGGCGAACAGGCGCACGCGTTTCACGTAATCGTCGAACTGCTCACGGGCCAATGTGCGCACCACCGGCGACACCTCGCCTAGCGGGCGGTAGCACCGCTGCTTGGCGAAATAGACTTCGACGTGAAACTCGATTTCGCGCTGCGCCGGCGGCGCATCGAACAACACTTCGTGCCCAGCAACCGGTCGGGCGAGTTTCTTCGCGGCCAGCGCGGCGAACCGCTCGGCACACTCGAGCAGCCAAGGATAAGGCTGCCCCGCGAGACGGTCAAACCACGCCCGGTTCTCGAACCAACTGCACTGGGTGACGCGCTTGTACAACCGCCGGTGTGCGCCGAACAAGCCATCGAGCAACTCACCTGCCGGCGACATAGCGGCGATGCGGCGCAGTTCGGCTACCATTGCCGGCTCGCTCCGGCGGAAGAGTTGCTGCGGATCGATTTGTCGGTGGAGCAGGTACACCGCCCGTTGCAGCATGGCGGTGGCGGCACGCACGCCGTGATGCCAGTACACCTCGCTGAACATCACGTAGCGGGCAAAGACCATCATCTCGGCGGCGGTCTTGCCTTTGTCGGTGATCGCCAAGGCATCGCCCGCTTCATTCAGGCAGAGGCTGCCGATCAGCCGACCTTGGTCGAAATTTCGGCCATAAGGGACGCCGGCGTGCAAGCTGTCGCGAGCGAGGTAGTCCATCTTGTCGACGTCGATCGGCCCGGCGAGCATGCTCGACAGCACGCGCGTTGCCGGTCGCGACGGCTTATCCGACAGCAGCGATGCAACGTCGCCTGGCGCAAGGTTCCAATCGTCGGCAAGTACGCCGGCCAGTTCTCCTTCGAGCAAAAACTGCCGTGCGAAGGCCTCATGATGCGGCACTCCGGCCAGCCGCATGTCCTCGATCGGATGGCAAAAGCCCCAGTGCCCCACATCGTGTAACAGCGCGGCGACCAGAAATAATTCGGAGGCGGCCGGCTCGATCGTTGCCGTAAAACGTTCGTCACCCGCAAGCTGCCGCAGAAATAATAGCGCCAGCCGATACACGCCCAGCGAATGCTCAAAACGGTTGTGTACCGCGCCGGGGTACACCAACGATACGAGCCCCAACTGGCTGACCTGCGCCAGCCGGCGAAACTCGGCGGTGTCGATGATCCGCCGGACGCGATCGGTCACTGGCACATCAAGCTCTGGCGCGATCCGGATCATCGCCCGTGGAGCGTCGAGCGCGGCGATTTCAGGAATGTCACGTATCTTCGGCATGCTGGATGCAATAATGACGACTGCCGCAGGTGTTCATTCAACAGCGTAATCTTCGCGGGCAGGCTCCCACAACCGGCAACGAGAACCGAATGGTGAAGCTAATCCGGCACCTCAACGATCGCGGCATGCCGTCACGCACGAAGGGAATGGCGTGATCTCACTGCGTCAGCGCGTCGGACTGGTGCGAAATTGTGTCGTCGCCTGCGTGCTCGCGGCGCTCGTCGCCTGGCAGGGAAGCGTTGCCCGCGCGATCGAATTCGAGGTCGCGCTCGACGATGATATTGTCGCCGAGCCGATCAGCGGTCAGTTGTATGTCTTTCTCTCCGGCAGTGCGATCCCAGAGCCGCGCATAGGGCCGAATTGGTATCGGCCTGAGGCGTTTTTTCGCGTGGATGTCGAGGATTTTGAGCCGGGGCAATCGCGGCGGGTCGATGGGCGGGCGGCGGGATTCCCGACGACGCTCGATCGCCTGCCTGCCGGCGATTACTACGCGCAAGCGGTGCTCGACCATAATCTCGATTCGCAGCAGCACGGCCGTGCGGCCGGTAACTTTTACAGCGCCTCGCTGCGCGTTTCGGTCGGCAGTGCGTCGTCACAACCGCTGACGCTCACGCTCGACCGCGTCGTTACGATCGAGCCGTTTCCGCTGAAGGCGTGGCTGCGCGAGATCGTCCGTCCCAGCGTATTGCTGTCGAGCTTTCATGGCCGGCCGGTGAACGAGTACGCCGGCGTCGTGCTGCCGAAAAGCTATGGTGACGATCCGTCCCGGCGATACCCAGTGATCTATTCCATTCCCGGCTTTGGCGGGACGCATCGCGAGGCGCTGCGGTATCGAACGGGGCCTCCGGATGCCACGGCAGGCGAAGCAGAGTTCATCCGCGTGATGCTCAGCGGCAACTGCCAATGGGGCCATCACTGCTACGCCGACAGTGCGACGAACGGTCCACGCGGGCGGGCACTGATCGAAGAGATGATCCCGTATATCGACCAGACTTTTCGCACCATCGCCGAGCCGCGTGGTCGATTTCTTACGGGGCACAGCTCGGGCGGATGGTCGAGCTTGTGGTTGCAGGTGACATATCCTGACGTGTTCGGTGGGGTGTGGAGCACGGCCCCCGATCCGGTCGATTTTCGCGACTTCCAGCGGATCGACTTGTACGCCCAGCCGCCGCAGAACATGTATCGCGACGAGCGCGGCGAGCGGCGGCCGATCGCCCGGCAAGGCAAGCATCCGCTTTTGTGGTACGACTCGTTCACGCGCATGGACGACACGCTGGGGCGCGGCGGCCAACTACGCTCGTTCGAGGCGGTGTTCAGCCCATTAGACGATGCCGGCGAGCCGCGGCACATGTGGGACCGCTATTCGGGCCAGGTCGATCCGGAAGTGGCGAAAGCGTGGCGGAGATACGGCATTCGGGTGAAACTCGAAGAGCAGTGGCCGACACTTGGACCAAAGCTGCAAGGCAAGCTGCACGTGTTCTGCGGCAGCGAAGACACGTTTTTGCTCGAGGGTGCCGTCGAGAAGCTGGCCGCAACGCTCAAGCGGCTGGGGAGCGACGCCGAAGTGGTGGTCGTCCCCGGGCGGGATCACTCGAACCTGCTGAGCGACGAGCTTATGGGGCGCATCCGACAAGCGATGTCCGCCACGTACCTGAACGGCAAAGCGAAGAAGGCCGGTTGAGCTTTCCGGGCGAACACCGCTGGCGAGCGGGGCGTGTCAACGCCCCGGTATTTGGGGGCGCCGCGGCGAGTTCAGCATTACCGGGGCCATTACTGGCCCCGCCCGCCAGTTGGTTGCGGGGGCACTGTGGCGGCGTCACTTTCCACCAGCGACCGTCGAGCTTCTGCGACTACCTTGCGCGCCCACGGCCGATCGGCGTACAGCAAGATCACCGCGCGCCAGATGCGACGCGCTCCGGCTGGATCGGTAGCCATCAGCGCACGCGCTGCCGCGGTGCGATCGCCAAGTTGCTGCACGTCGACGTCGGTGTGTTGATCGAGGACGTGTTCCAGTCGCTCGAGTTGACGCTGTGCTAACGTCAGGCACTGCCACACCTCGAGCGGTTGCTTATCGAAATCCTCGCCTGCGAACAGGTCGACGATCGCCTGCAGCCGGCGGCGGCACTGGGCCGGGTCGAGATCGCGATAGGCGATTGCATCGAAATAAGCGTGCTCGATGGCCGACTCGTTGCCTTGCCGCCCCGCGCGCGCTCGGCGCGCGAACTTGCGCTCGAGCTGATATTGCTCGATCTGCGCTTGGTACTCGTATACCTCGTGCACGCGCGGATCGTGCGGATACATGGCCAAGAATTCGTCAACGTCGTCGGCGACCGTAGCCAGCAGTTCAACTTTTTTCCCCTCGCCGGCCGCTGCCGAAATGCGCCGATAAAGCTGGTCGGCACTGGGGGGCTGCAAAAAGTACCACGCCGTCAGCCCCACGGCGATCAACGCCGCAAGCAGCAGCCAGGTTTGCGGCGAAATCCAGGCGTCGGGCGGCTCATCGATCAGTTCATCGGCCGGTTTCTCGTCGCCATGCACAAGCGTAAAGCGACGGCGCTCGCCGACGCGCCGCTCGGTCCCCCGGCGCTCCGCGTGCATCGATTCCTGGTGAGCCAATTCTTCTGCAACAGCCAGCGCTTTGGTCGGCGCCACGGAACCGGGACGAATGGCCATCGACGGCTCGGCGCCTGTGGCAGCGATTTCCGCCCGCGCAGGGCGCTGTGCTGTTGGTGATGCGGCGACGTCCTCTGGTGACGCCGTCGCCTCGGCCGTCGCTGGCAAGCCGGTCGATGGCTCAGGCGTCGCCAGCACGCGGATCACCGCCGAGGCTTCGGGGCTTGTGGCCTCGTGCTCGGCGGGCGCGCCATCGTCGACGGCGGTCGGCGCGCCAGCCGCACGTGCTTCACAGGCCACTCGCTCGGCGACCCGTTCGGCGGTCTGATGCGCAATGCCCAGCCGCGTCGCTTCCAGGCGCCGCGCCAAAGCAAACGCCGTGGGGATGCGGCGATCTGGATCTTTTTCGAGCAACGACTGCACGATTTCTTCGATCTCGTTAGGAACCTGTGGCGCGTACTGACGCAACGGATCGGCAGTTGCGTAACGTTGCAGGTGCAGCATCTCAGGCAGCGACCCGGCGCGGAACGGTGGCCGGCCCGTCATCAGCGCGTACAGCACGCCCCCAAGGCTATACAAATCGCAGCGGGTGCTGACTGGTCGGCCGTCGGCTTGCTCGGGGGCCATGTATTCGGCGGTCCCCAGCACGCCGCCGTCGGCCGTCATGCCAACGTTGCCGAACAGCTTCGCGATGCCGAAATCGGAAAGCTTCACCGTGCCGTCGCCGGCCAGCAGCAAGTTCGCCGGCTTGATGTCGCGATGGATGATGCCGCGATCGTGCGCGTGCTTTAGCGCGCGGCAAACCTGCACGCCCAGTTCGACCGCCGCCGACCACTCGAAGTTGTGCCCTGCGCGCAGTGCATCTTCGAGGCTGCCGCCGTCGAGCATCTCCATGGCGTAGAAATGGTAATCATCCTCGGTGCCGTAGCCGAGCAGCCGCACGATGTTCGCGTGACGCAGCTTGCACAGGCTTTCGACCTCGGCGGCAAAGCGATCGCGAAACCCCTCTTCGCGGCCGAGCAGTGCCGAAAGCACCTTGACCGCAGCCGGCTCGCCGGTCGCCGCGTCGACCGCGGCGTAGACTGTCCCCATGCCGCCGCGCCCCAGCGGTTCACCAATTCGATACGGTCCCAGCGTCTCGGGATGCATGGCAAACTTCATGGTACCGACGGCCGCGGTGCCGATCCACAACAGCGCGGGTCGCTTGTCGACATCGTTCCCGCCCCCTAAGCTCTGGCGCATGGCTGACGACGTGATCATTTTGCCGGCCGATACGAACCAAGCGCGCGGCATTGGCGAGTATGCGATCGATTTCCTGGGCGGGAAGTTTCCCGATCCCGAGCCGCAAGTGCTGCGCGCCGTCGAGCGATTCCATCTCGACAGCATCGCCTGCGGCGTATCGGCCCTGGCATGCGGCACCAGCGCGCCAAACCTGTTGCGGCAGGAAGCCCGGGAGTATCGCGCCGACGATCCCCGGCGCGGCGTGCCCTGCCTGGGCTCGACCGTGCTCGTGACGCCCGAAAAGGCGGTGCTGGCCAATTCGTCGGCGGTCCGCGAGTGGGACTCCAACGGCACCAATTTCGGCTACGATCCGCAGCGAGGCCACACGCGCGGTGAGTTCGGCCACAACGATTACTACCCGGTCGCCGTGGCCGCGGCGCAGTTGCGGAGTTTCGACGGTCGGCAGTTGCTGCGGATGATGCTCGCCATCGACGAGATTCGCGGCCGGCTGGCCGAGGTTTATTCACTGAAAGACCACAAGGTCGACCATGTCGTCCACGGCGCGATTGCCTCCGCGGCGGTGTTTGCCGCCGCACTGGGCGGAACGGTCGATCAAATCGAATCGGCCATCGGGCTGGTCGTGGCCCATTACATTCCCTTCCGTGCGATCCGCCACGGCAAGCAACTTTCCGACTCCAAAGGGGCCAGTGCCGCGCTGAGCAGCGAAATGGCGGTCGTCAGCGCGCGACGCGCTCTGCGCGGGTTCGTCGGCCCGGCCGATATTTTTCGCAACCCCGAGGCGATCTTCTGCCTGTTCGAGAGACCGGCGCGAAAAGGCGATAGCCCGTTCGAGTTGCCACTGGCCACGCACGGCAGCGATTTCGCCGTGATGGGCATGCACTTCAAACTGGGCCTGTACGAGCATCAATCGGCCGGCGCGATCCAGGGCTTGTTCGATCTGCTGAGCAGAAATCCCGAACTGATTGAGAACCCCGAGGCGCTGCGGCAAGTGCGGATCAGCATCTACGAGCCGGCCTTCAGCATCATTGGCGACCCGGCAAAGCGCGATCCGCAAACGCGCCAGAGTGCCGACCACTCGATGGTCTACATTATTGCCACGCTGCTGCGGAAGGCGCTCGAGCGGCGTGAAACCTCTTGGCAGGCGCTGATGCTGATGCCGGCCGATTACGACGACGCGGCGTTGCACCATCCGTTGACGCGGCAGTTGATGCAGCGCATCGAGTTCCGGCATGGCGGGCCGGAATTCGATCGCCGCTATCCCGATGGCATTCCCACGCGCATCGAGATCGAGCACGCTTCGCTCGGCACGCTCGACAGTGGCCTGGTGATGTATCCCGAAGGGCACGCGCGCAACACCAGCGGGAATCTCGACCGCCTGCTCGACCACAAGTTTCGGCTGCTGGCGTCGCTCGGGGTCGATGATGTCGCTGCGCTGCATGCACGGTTCACGAACCTTGGCCAGAAATCGGCAGCGGAGGTCCGCGAGCTGTGCAATTTCCGGCTGCGCGGCAGCGTCGACGCGGCTTGAGTCGCGGGATCGAAGCACCGCATCCGGGCGCGCGGCGGAAACGGCCTGGAACCTTCGCGGCCGCTTTGTTACACTCCCGCTCCCTTCTCGCGTTCCCTCCTGGTTTGCACGTTCGTCCTCCCTCCTCGAACGCTGATCTCTTCGCTTATGAAGCACGTTCCTGCGCGGCGATCGCTGTGCGCATTCGCCTTGGTTGCTGCGGTGCTCGCCGCTCCGGCCGCCGCTGAACCTCCCTGGCAGCGACTGTTCAAGCGCGTCGAGGCGGACCCGAACCAGTCGTACACGCTCACCGAGGACCAAGGCCCGTGGATGATCATGGCCTACACGTTCACCGGCGACAGCGCCGCCGCCGATGCCAAACAACTGGCCACCGAGCTGCGCAGCCAGCACCGCCTGCCGGCCTACACGCACGAAATGGTCTTCGATTTCCAGGGCGGGACGATCGGCAACGGCGTCGATCGCTACGGCGCGGCGCGGAAAATGAAATATCGCGTTGCCAAGTCGCAGGAAATTGCCGTGCTCGTGGGGGAGTTCCCCACCCTCGACGATCCGCAAGCCAAGAAGATGCTCGAGCGCATCCGGCATCTGCACCCCGACTGCCTCGCGCATAACGGCGCGACCGGCGAGAGCTGGCAGCGAGGCGACCGCACAATCAAAGGTTGGCGGGCCTTGCAACTGGCGCTACTCGGCGAAGAGACCAGCAAGCAGCTCGGCCCGATGGCTCACGCGTTCATCGTGTCGAACCCTAAAATCCCCGAGGGCTACTTCAAGCCCAAGGGGGTCGACAAGTTCGTGCTCGAGATGAACCGTTCGAAGAAGATCAAGCACAGCTTGCTCGCGTGTCCGGGGAAGTACACGGTGCGCGTGGCGACGTTCGCGCCGCCGCCGATTCCGATCATCGGCGAAGACAAGCAACGCGAGGCCGAAGCGGCCCGGCTGCTCGACGGCACACTGGAAGAGGCGGCCGACAAGGCGCACCGCCTGTGCGAAGCGCTGCGTGCCGATGGGTACGAGGCGTACGAATTCCACGACCGGCATTCGAGCATCGTCACCATCGGCAGCTTCGATTCGGTCGGCTCGCCGCGTGCCGATGGCAAGATCGAGATCAATCCGCAGATTCACCTGTTGATGTCGAAATTCGGGGCCGAGAAGAAGATCGTCCCCGGGCAGGCACCCGTTGTCGGGCAGCAGAAAAAGATGGATTCGGTCGGAATCAAATTCGACTTGCAGCCGATGCCCGTCGAGGTGCCCAAGCACACGATCAGCGGCGATTACTTGAGCGCCGGGCGATAATCTGCGATCACTCTAACGCTTAGCGCGGCAGTGTCCACGAGCCGCAGCGGTCGCGGCGGCGACCGGCTAAGCAAAATGCGCCCAGTGCGCTTGCAAGCACCGCGTGCCGCTCTCATGCTATGAGGCATGTCGCACACCGCCACGGCCCCGGCCGATCATCCCGCGTCGACATCTGCGCCGAAGCAACAGGCTCCCTATCCCGGCACGCACGTCATGCCGCACTGGAATGTGGGCCGCCTGCCCGATGCGCCGCCGTTTAGCTGGAAAAACTGGACCGCAATGGTCGGGCCAGGCCTGGTGATGGGGGCCGCGGCGATCGGTGGTGGCGAATGGCTCACCGGCCCCTTGGTCACCGCCAAGTACGGCGGAGCGCTGTTCTGGCTGGCGACGATCAGCATTCTTGCGCAGGTCGTCTACAACTGCGAGATCAGCCGCTACACGCTGTACTGCGGCGAGCCGATTTTCACCGGCATATTCCGCGTGCCCCCCGGACCGATGCTTTGGGTTTGGGTTTACATCCTGGCCGATTTCGGTTCGCTGCTGCCCTACCTTGCGGTGTCGTCGGCGACGCCGGTGGCCATGGTCTACCTGAAACGTCTGCCGCAGCCCGACACAATCGCTTCCGATTGGTGGCTGCTGAAGGGGCTAAGTTGCGCGATCTTCGCCGGCGGGATCGGTGCTTTGGCCTTCGGCGGCAAAGTTTACACGATGCTCAAGTGGATCATGTCATTCAAGCTGGTGCTCGTGATCAGCTTCCTTGCGTACTTGGCGCTGTTCTATTCGACGGCCGACACGTGGTGGGAGATTTGCAGCGGCTTCGTCCGCTTTGGCGACGTGCCGGTCGAAGGCATCACCGGCCCTGATGGGCTGGTCGAGCCGGGCACCAATATTGCCAACGTGTTCCAGTCGCTGTGGCAGGGAAACGGAGTTCCGTCGATCGACTTGAAGTACCTGGGATTCATTGCGTTGATGGTCGCCATCTCGGGGTCGGGCGGGCTGACGAACACCAACATCAGCGGCTACACCCGCGACCAGGGCTGGGGCATGGGATCGCACGTCGGGGCGATTCCGAGCGTTGTGGGCGGTAAGGACCTGCAACTTTCGCATGTCGGCACGGCGTTCATTCCCGATACCGAAAGCATGCCTCGCTGGCGGCGCTGGTTGCACCATGTGCGCCGCGAGCAACTGGCAGTGTGGATGCCGGCGTGCTTCATCGGCCTGGCGTTGCCGAGCATGTTGAGCATGCAGTTCCTGCCGCGCGGCACGAACGCCGCCGGATGGACCGCGGCCGGTGCGACGGCCGAACACGTCGGGGACGCGGTGGAAGCGGTGCATCCTGGCTGGGGGCACTTGTTCTGGTATCTGACGCTGCTGTGCGGCTTCCTGGTGCTGTCGACCAGCATGATCTCGACTTCCGATGGCGCGATGCGCCGCTGGGTCGACCTGGTATGGACCGGCCTGCCGGCGATGCGCCGCGTCGAGCCGCACAAGATTCGCTATCTGTATTTCGGCGTCCTCTGCGGCTTCATGGCCCTGGGGCTGTTCAATCTCTGTTTTGTCAACGCCGCATACCTGATGGAGTGGGCCGCCAACCTGTACAATTTCGCCTTCGGCATCAGTTGCTGGCACGTGCTGGCCGTGAACACGCTCTTGTTGCCGAAAGAGCTGCGGCCGGGTTGGCCGGTACGCATCGCATTGGCGCTGGGCGGTTTGTTCTTCCTGACATTTGCCGGGATTTACACTTACGACTTCATGACGAAGCCAGCAGCCTAGCCGCATTCGCAACGCACGCCACGACTCAGTCGGTCTAGCCTTGGCGAAGCTTCTTGCTGAAAAGGAACCGTAGAACCATGCAACGATTGTTGTACGTGGGAGCGTTGGCGGCGGCACTGCTGGTGATCGGCCCGAGCGTGGCCGCGGCTGCCGAGCATGAATCGGGCGAGAAACTCGGCCTCAAGTTGCCGTTCATCACCATGCTGCCGTTCGCGGCGATGTTGGCGTCGATCGCGGTGCTTCCGCTCGCCGCTGAGCATTGGTGGGAGCACAACAAAAACAAGGGGATCATCGTGGCGGCCCTTTCGATTCCGTTGGCTGCTTATTTGGTCGGTAGCTTCGGCGATCAGGCGATCCACGAGCTGGCGCACAAGATGATGGAGTACGTGTCATTCATTGTGCTGCTTGCCTCGCTATTCATCATCAGCGGCGGCATCTGCGTGCGCGGATCACTCTCGGGAACGCCGTTGGTGAACACCGGTGTGCTCGCGCTGGGCGCGGTGCTGGCCAGCATCATCGGCACCACCGGTGCCAGTGTGCTGCTGATCCGGCCGTTGCTGCGCGCCAATCGGTTGCGGAAGAACAAAACCCACGTGGTGATCTTTTTCATTTTCATCGTATCGAACTGCGGCGGCTTGCTTACCCCGTTGGGCGATCCGCCGTTGTTCC
Organism: Pirellulales bacterium; assembly: GCA_036272935.1. GTDB lineage: Bacteria > Planctomycetota > Planctomycetia > Pirellulales > PNKZ01 > DATAXP01. The sequence continues at coordinate 27,840 of DATAXP010000154.1, forward strand.
TGGGTTTTCTTAAGGGAGTGCCCTTTACCTGGACGCTGATGCTTTGGCCGGCGTGGCTCGTCATCAACGGCGCGCTGCTGGTGATCTTCAACGTGTGGGACCAGGTGGCGATCCGCCGCGAAGAACAGCAATGCCATGAACCACTGCTTGAGGAGGTAACGCACCATCGGCGTCTGCACGTTGCCGGGATGCACAATTTTGTGTTCTTGTTGGGCATCGTGGCAACGATCATGGCTTCCGGGGCCGGCATGGGGTTTGGCGGCAACGCTTGGCCGTACGGCATCCAGGAGGGGCTGATGGTCGCGCTCGCTGCCGCCGCCTACTTCACCACCAGCGACGAGCTGCGCAAGGAGAATCATTTCTCCGCCGGCCCGATCATCGAAGTAGCGGTGCTGTTTGTCGGTATCTTTGTGACGATGACGCCCGCCTTGGCGCTGCTCGACGTTCACGGGCCGGCGCTGGCGAAGATGGGGATGCAGGAACCGTCGCACTTCTTCTGGGCTTCGGGCATCTTGTCGAGCTTTCTCGATAACGCACCGACCTACCTGACATTTGCCGTCACGGCGTGCGCGGTGCACGGCGTGCCGACCGAAGGGGTCGATCGCTATCTGGCCGATTTTCTGGCGCTGCCGCCCGAGCACCACGCCGCCGAGTTGCTGGCGGCGGTGAGTTGCGGTGCCGTGTTCATGGGCGCGAACACGTACATCGGCAACGGGCCGAACTTCATGGTCAAAGCGATCGCCGAGCATGGCCAGGTGAAGATGCCCAGCTTCTTCGGCTACATGCTGTATTCGGGATGCATTTTGATCCCGCTGTTCATCGTCGCGACCTTCTTATTCTTCCAATGAATGCGGGAACCGCGGATGCACGCAGATAAACGCGGATGCGGCAGGTCTCTTTCATATCTGCGTTTATCTGCGTGCATCCGCGGTTTCATCGCGCGTCGTTACCATGCCGGATGACGCCCAGTTGCCGAGTACGCTGAGCGGCACGCTGCACATGTTCGCGGCGCTCGATTGGGGCGACGAAATCGATTTGGCGCACGTCGCTCGGCTCGTCCCCGCCGAGTGGCAGACATTGGCGCGCCGCTCGCGCACGCCGTCGAGCATCGCTTACCGCCCAACGCCGCTGCGGTACCCCTTGCAGCCAATCACGCTGCCGATTGCCGGCTGTCCCGGTCCGCCGCTGGTGGCCGAAGCCGAACTGACCATCTTCGATTTCGCCGCGGTGAGCCTGGCATTGCGGGTAGCCATCGAGCGGTCACCTGCGGAGTGGACATATTTGGCCGGTTGCCTTTCCGAGCCGGAGCCGATCATGTGCTCGGCCCGCGAAGTGCTCCAGCCGCTGTTCGACAGGCTGCGCCCGGCGATTGAAGACGCCGCCTGGAGCGAATTGAGCGAAGAATACTTCGTGTTCCAGTTCGCTCCCGGCGCGGCATTGCCGCCGCCTGAGCGCCTGGTTGCCGAGCACTCCGCCTGGTTGGCCGGACTGCTGCGGTTGGAAGACGAGCCGCTCGCGCCCGACGAACTGACCGAGGCACTGCGGATGCGGCTGAGCTATACGCCGGCCGACCTGTTCGTCGCCGAGTGGTCAGCCGCCGTGTTGATTGATCAGTCGTGTGACGAGACGCTCAAGACCGTCGAATTCGCCAACCTGCAACTGCTCGAGTTTCGGCACATCGACAACCGGCTTGACGATCGATTGGCAGGGGCGTATGGCCTGATTCATCCTCGCCACCGCGGCTTGTGGCCGTTTGCGACCGGCGCTCGCCGCCGGCTACGCGAGCTTGGCGAACTGCGGCTCGAAGCGCACGATCTGTACGAGCGCACCGGCAACGCGTTGAAGCTGGTCGGCGACCAGTACCTGGCGCGCGTCTATCAAATGCTCGCCGCGCGGTTCCATCTCGGCGAGTGGCAGCACAGCATCGAGCGCTCGCTGGGCGTGATCGAGGGGGCGTACCAGGTGGTTTCCGACGAATCCGACACCGCGCGGGCCGAGACGCTCGAATGGATCGTGATCCTGCTGATCACGGTCGAAGTCGGCCTGGCACTGCTGCATTAACGGGACGCAGACTGCGCGGCTGTCTTGCGCTGCTCGATACGGGAGATCGCCGTGTCGGTGCGGAAAAACAACGCGTTGCCAAGCACCGCGGGCGAGGCCATCAATCGGCCGTCGAGCTGGTTGGTCGCCAGCAGCGTGAACTCGCGGCTGGGAGCGACGACGTACACCGCGCCAGCCTCGCTCGAGATGTAAATCCGGCCGTCGACGAACACCGGCGACGCCGAAAAGTTTCCCGGCAGCCGCTCGGTCCACACCACTTCGCCGCTCAAGGCATCGACGCACGTGGCGACGCCTTTATCGGCAACCATGAAAATGTCGTTGCCCACGAGAAGCGGCGACGGGTTGGCCGGTGCCTGCTTCGGCAGCTTCCAGATAACGCCCGAGTCGCTTATGTCGCCATGCCCAGTAGGGCGGATCGCCCACAGCTGCGGCTTCATGTACCCGGTGCACACGTAGAGCAGCCCGTGGCCGAGCAGCGGCCGCGGCACATTCGAAAAGCCCGGCGCATAGCGGACCTTCCAGATCTCTTTGCCTGTTGCCGGCTCGTACGACACCACTTGCCACGCTCCCGGGCTGATGAGCTGATCGCGGCCATCGGCGTGAATCACCAGGTTGGTTGCGTAGGCCTTGCACTGTTCGGGGTCGGACGACAGTTCACCGCTGCGCTTCGTTCTCCACGCCACCTTGCCGGTGCGCTTGTCGAGCGCCACGACGTACTGCACGTCCATGCCGTCGCAGTTGAAAATCATCAGATCATGGTAGATCAGCGGCGAGCTGCCGGGGCCTTCCTTGTGATCGAGGTGCAAGTCGGTGTTGCGCCAAACGACCTTGCCGGAGTGCGTGTCGAGGCACGCCGATCCGTAAGTACCGAAGTGCATGTATAAACGGCCTGCTTCGAGCACCGGCGTCGGCGAGGCATGCGAGTTCTTCAGATTCAGTCGAATCGCGGCGAGCGGCTGCAGTACCTCAATGTTGGCCCGCAGCTTGCCGCTAACTGCGTCGACCCCTAATGCCCGAAGGCTCACCTGCGAATCGTTCTGAACAACTGCCGTGGTCATCCACAACGTTTGGCCGTCACTCACCGGCGATGACCAACCCTCGCCTGGCAGCGGCGTCTTCCAGGTGACGTTGCTGGTTTCGCTGAACTCAAGCGGCAGGTTCGTAGCACTTGCGTGTCCCTGCCCGCCGGGACCACGGAACTGCGGCCAGGTTTCATCGGCGCGGGCGGCCGAGCACCATGTAGCAAATAAAAAGAGTGCGGCGATCAAAATCACAGTACGCATCATGTCACCACTGAAGCATGTTCACTTTCCGCCGACCAAGCGGGCAGATTTCCTTGCTCGTCGAACGGAATGGGCCGCGGGTCGACGATAATCTCCAAATCATCGCGCTGGCGTGCTTCGTCGAGGTAGGCCATCGAGCATTCGACCTCGGCCAGGTCGAGCGTGTTGTGGATCCAGGCAAGGCGTGCATCGGGCGGCTCGACCAGGCCAATCGTCGCCAAGGCGGCGTCGAGCACCTCGCGATCGGTGTCGAAGTGCAGCGGGATGCGTGCCGCCTCGGGATGGATGCCGGTGATGCAGTTGACCGCCGTCTTGCGGGCGTCGACCTGCCTCGCGGCGCGTGAGGTGCAGAAATCGGCCAATCCGATGCCGGTGGCGTTGCCGTGCGTCGCCTCGGTAAGGCTGCGGACGACAATGCGCCCCACTGGTCCCGAAGTGTCCTGCACCGCGGTGGCCATGCGGCTTTCCTTGCGGCCGACGACGTTCGTGTCCATGCCGGTGCCGCTGATGTTCTTGCCGATCTCGTCGATGATCAGAATGTCGGTCTTCGGAAAAGGCAGGCGCGGCATCCAGCGTTTCGCCTGCACCAGCAGCTCTTTCTCACGGGCCTCGAATTCTTCGTGGGTCACGGCACGAATCAGCGCCGTCTCGTCGTAGCCATTCTCGACGATCCCCAGTCCGGCGACCACGCGGCACTTGCTCAGCACGTTGCCCGCCACGCTGCGGATGATCTGTGCGAAGCTGTAGTTCTGGATCGCGCGGTGATAGATCGTCGCGCCGGTGTGCTTGCCCAGGCCGATGAGCATCATCTTCATCAGCCCGCTTTCGATGTCGCCCGAGAAGCCGGTGTGCGGCTTCACGCGCCCGCAGACCAGCACGTGGTCGGCCTCGAAGGCGTAGCGGTCGAAATGCACCGGAAACTTCTCGGCGGTCTGGCAGACGACGACGGTTTCCATCGTCGCGCGGATCGGGCAGCCGACGTACGCCTCGGTGATGCCGTAGCCCGAGAGAATGCCGACCTGCCCCTCAACCGTTCCGCCGCCGTGGCTGCCCATCGCGGGCACGATGAACGGCTTAGCGCCGATCGATTTCAGATGTTCGACGGCGGAGCGCAGGATCAACGCAATGTTGGCGATCCCCCGGCTGCCGGCGGTGATGGCCACCGACTGTCCCGACTTGATCCGTTTTTCCAGGGCGAGGCGCTTGAGTTCGGCGTGAACCGTGGCCTGAATGTCGTCGACGCGCGGGGCTTCAAACGTTTGCCGGACACGGAATAACAGCGGATATGCGGACATGGCGGCTCATCGCAATGGGCGTCGAAGGGGGGGCCAGGGGCGGGAATTCCATCAATGTAGCAGTTGGCCGGCTGCCGATCAGCTTCTATGATACCTTGTGACAAGTTTCACAGATAGCGTTTTGTAAAGGACGACGCCGATGGCCAAAGCCGGCCCTCGAAAAAAGCTGCCGAAGGAACTGGCGGTCATCAACGCCGACAACTGCACCGGCTGCGAATCGTGCCTGGAAGTCTGCCCGGTCGATTGCATCGAGTTGCGTAAGATCGACGGCGGCGTGCTGAAAGGGCAGCAGCAATGGTGCGAAATCGACCTCGAGCGCTGCGTCGGCTGCGAAGTGTGCGTGCACATTCCGCAGAAGAAATCGAACCCGTACGAGCTGACTGTCTGCCCCTGGGACGCGATCGAGATGGTGCCGACCGAGCAGGTGGCCCAGGTGGTGGCGCAGATTGGCGGCCCGCCCGAGTACCTCCACGCCAACTGGGACCGACTCGTCGGGACCGCGCAGCATCTGGCCGAGCTAAAAGCCAGCAACGGCTAGGAGCCGTTTAGCCGGCGGCCTTGGCCGCCGCGCGTAGATTTTCGATGCTCTCTCGCGCCAGGCGTTCCGGGCCCGGCGTGTAGTCGAACACCTCGACGCTGACCCAGCCGCGGTAATCGATCTCGCCGAGCGTGCGCAGGATCGGCGCGAAATCGAGCTTGCCCATTCCCGGTCCCTGCTTGTTCGGATCGTTGACGTGCAGGTGGACCATCTCGCGCCGATGTCGCTTCAAAAGCTCTGGGATCGGTGTCGGTTCGGTGCTCATCGCGATGCAGTCGAGATGTAGCCGGCAGTGCGGCGAGCCGACCATTTCCATCAGCTCGACCCCTTCCGCCGCGGTGTTCAAGAATCGTCCCCAGTCGGTGCTTAACGGCTCGAGCGCGATCGTCACGTCCGTTGCTTCGCATCCCGGCATCGCCTGGGTGAGCACGTCGGCGGCGTAGCGCATGCCCTCTACTTCAGAAACGCCCGGCAGCAGTATGCGCTGCAACGGCGAGCCGAGCACCATGATCGAGCCGCCCAGGTCGCGGCAGAGATGGGCCAAGTCGCCGAGGTACGCGGCCGTGCGGCGGCGCACGTCGGCATCGGGGCTGGTGAGATAAAAGCCCTCGGTCTTCGCCAGCAGCCAGTGCAGGCCGATGATCTGCAAGTCAGCCGCTTCCGCCTGCCGGCGCACCTCAGCTCGTTTGCTCGGCGAGATGCGACGCACGTCGGTATCGATCGTGAACGGGGCCATTTCGAGCCCCGTGTAGCCGTACGCGCGCGCAAAGGCAAATGCCCGGTCAAAGGGCCAATCCTGAAATGTCTCGTTGCAAATGGCGAATTTCATCGCCAAAAAGCTTCGTAGTTCAGGCCAACCTGGCGCGAATCATCCGTCGGCGATCGCACCCCAACAATCCCGAATTGCCGGGCACTAACGCGATTCCTTCTGGCTGTCGTTGCGAACAGCTTCTGGATGCTCGGCGGGCACACCGGAGAAGGTCGGATCGACATAGAAGAAATCGTACTCGCCTTCTTCATCGGGCACGGAATAGAGGCCAGGCCGCGTATGATCTGGAACACCTTCTGTCCCGTGCAACAAATTCTGTTGCGTTGGCTTGATCGAACTGTAAAGCACGGTTCACCTTCCTCTTCGCCGCAACGGGCATAGTTCACTACTAAATTTTAACCCATAACGAGCCAAAAGTCGATCGCCGAATGGTTAAAAAACAAGCAGACGAGCGAAAATCTCGGACCAGACTCGCATCAGTTTCTTTGCTTCCTCTTTCAACGCTGGCTTAGCAGGCACAGAGTCGTCCGCAAACCATCCCGATTCTTTCATCGTCGAACTCGTGTCGACAGAGAGCACACCTATAATCGGCAAGTTAAGATCCTTAACGCTATGGGCCTTGCGTCGCTGCGGCATGAAAATCGGCGCACTAATCATCGTTCGACGATCCCCACGGACCATCGCCACTTGCTCGTCCGTCAACCCCATCCTGTCGGGCTGCTGGCGCGCCACCTCAAGATTGGCAAAGCTAATTCGTCTTTTCTGGATTGCCTGCCCTGTGCACCCGGCAAACTCTGCCAACTCAAGGTTACGGTCGGCATCTTTCTTATCGTCTTTAAAATTCCAGTGATAAACCACCCGTCGCATCCTCGTGACCTCTCCATCGCGCGTTCGACCGTACTTTCCTGTCGGAAGCATGATATTCGTGCGCACTTCCGCTGCACTAAACATCTCCATCCCGCCACCGATGGTCATCATTTGCCCAAATGCCTGCAGCGCCGCAACGAAAATGGATGGGTCGCCATAATACGCCATTAGTTCCTTGGACGGATCACCGCCGGCCAGCTTGAAATCTTCCAAGACTGGCAGCGTCTTTAGACGAGCAGCAGAATCGTCTCTTCCGTTTCGGAAGAGTCTCTGGATGTCATCTTTCTTCAGATCGAACTTGAGTGTGTCGACCCCATCGGGAACGCGAACGTCTACGACAGAAATCTTATCGAGGTTCAAGCTGTGAACTAAATTGTCACTCGACTCGAGCGCCGTCACCATCAGATCGTAGCCAAAGTCGACAACGAAATAACCTGACGGGTCGCGCGCAGGCGGCCGAAAATTGAACGCGAGAATTGGGTAAGGTAGAATCCGCTGTTCTTCAAGAAAGACGAAGGACGGCAAGTTGCTGCACAAGCCGCCGTCGACAAGTTCATGGCCTTTTTTGAAGCGCTCTGGACGAAAAAGAAAGGGATAGCCGGCCGAGGCGCGAGTCGCGCGAATTACAGAAGCGTCGGGTTCAGTTTCTGAGGAAAAGACGACTACCCTTCGGTTGATGATATCCGAAGTTACGATCTTCAAAGGCGGAAAGCCTGCTTCGCGAAGATCTGAAAAACTGAAATCTGTCTTTCTCGCAACGCGAAGACCGCGCTGCGCAAGCTTGCGACGCACCAACTCGAATAGTGTTTGCCGTAGCGCGTCGCCACTGTAAAGCCCAAGGTTATCGATCATACGGCGGCGCACGGGAGAGCATTCTTTCCAAAGCCGCCAGTATTTGCGCGCTCGAAAGACAGATGTCCGTTTTTTGCAGAGTTCCGCACCTCGTTTCTTATTCTCCATCGCTCGCAGCAGCAGAGTTCCGCCATCGTCAAGCATCGAGAGCGGATGAATCTCGCCCTTCAACAGCTGATAAATCTTCGATCCGCTGTAACCGACGTTTGCTAACAAGGCGACGATTGCGCCGGCAGAAGTGCCGGCGTGTCCGACAAAGGCGATCCCTTGCTTTTGGGCCTCGTAAAGACAACCTGCTAACGCGGCCCCCTTGACGCCCCCGCCAGCAAATACCCCGTATGCAAACATTGCTGCACCTCAATGTAGGGCGGTTATTCGCGACATTTTGTTTACTTCGATCTGCCCCGCTTCAAGAATTTTTCCTTTTGACCTGCAACATCCTCAAGTCGCCGTCCGTTGGCCGTGCTTGGCGCGCTGGCCAACGGTTCGGCGGCGCCGTCGAGCGCGTCGCCTGGCGACACTTCGCTCAGCCGGTGCTCGACGTGCGTAGCGTACTTCGTCGATAGCTCGAATCCCACGTATCGCCGGTCGAGCTTCTTGGCAACGACCAGCGTCGTGCCGCTCCCGGCGAACGGGTCGAGTACCAGTTCGCCCGGGTTGCTGCATGCACGGATGATGCGCCCCAGCAACTGCTCGGGCATCTGGCAGCCATGCCAGCCGGCACGCTCCTTGAACGTGCCGCAGACGCGCGGGAAATACCACGTGTTTTCTTCGGGGCCAAAACCTTCGGGCAGATCCTGCGGGCGCAGAATCCACGTATCGTCGGGCAGGCGTCCGACGGGGTTTGCTCGCCGATCGCCGTACACCAGTTGTCGCGCCGAAGGGACGCGCACCGCCTCGGCATTGAACGTGAACGCCTGCGGGTCCTTGACCATGTGGAACAGGTGCGCGTGGCTGCGGCTGAACTTGTTCTTGCAGTTCACGCCGAACGTGTAATACCACACGACCCAACTGCGGCACGCCAGGCCCAGCTCGCGCTGCATGATCACTTTCAGCTCGGCCGCGTACTCGTCGCCGATCGCCAGCCAAAAGGTGCCGGTCGGCTTGAGCACGCGGACCACTTCGCGCATCCAGGTGGTGCACCGGTCGAGATAATGTTCGCTGGCCAGCCGATCGTCGTAGGCGTCGTATTCATAGCCGATGTTGAACGGCGGATCGGCGAACGCCAGATCCACACAGCCATTCTCCAGCCGCTGCATCCCGGGCACACAATCCTCGTTGCCGAGAAAATCGACGAGTTTCACCACGCACTTGTCCTTGTTAGTGAAAAGCCGCAGGGCAATCTGCTTGGTCGACAATGGTAGCAATCGTAACAAAAGGTCGGTAGGGTATGTGAATCCACTTTCCTTCGCCGCCCAGCTACGAGTGGTCACGCCATGTTTTCCCGCCTCACATTTGGCTTTCTGCTGGCTGCGCTCTGCCCTCTGCCCGCTGTTCTTGGCCAGGACTACTCGGCCGAGCTGCCGCGCATCCCGCCCACCGAGCCGGCTGCCGCCGTGGCCACGATCCAGGTGAAGCCCGGCTTCCGCATCGACCAGGTCGCCGCCGAGCCGCTGGTGAACAGCCCGGTCGCGATGGCCTGGGACGAAAACTCTCGGCTGTTCGTCGTCGAGATGCGCGGCTACTCCGAAAACCGCGACGACGCCATCAGCCGCATCAGCATGCTCACCGATCGCGACAGAGACGGACGCTACGACACCAGCAGCGTGTACGTCGACAAACTGTTGTGGCCCACGGCGGTCGCGTGTTACGAGGGGGGCATCTTTGTCGCCGATGCTCCCGACATCTGGTACTTCAAAGACACCGACGGCGATGGCCGGGCCGACGTGCGCCGCAAGCTGTTCACGGGCTTCGGCGTACACAACGTGCAAGGGTTGCTGAACTCGTTCACCTGGACGCTCGACAATCGCATCGAGGCTGCCGGCAGCAGTGTCGGCGGCGATATTTTTCTCCTCGACGAGCAAGGCAACGTGCCGAAGGACGCGCGGCCGGTGTCGGTGCGCGGCCGCGACATTGCGTTCAACCCGCGCACGCTCGAGTTCGGCGTCACCAGCGGCGGCTTGCAGCACGGCATGAGCTTCGACGATTGGGGACGAAAGTTCGTCAGCGGCAACAGCAATCACATTCAGCAGGTGATGTACGAAGACCGCTATCTGGCGCGGGCACCCTACATCATCGCACCGCCGGCGCGGATCGACATTGCCGAGGACGGCGGCCAGGCCGAGGTCTTTCGCATCAGCCCGGTCGAGTCGTGGCGCATTGTGCGTACCCGGCTGCGCGTCAGCGGGGCGGTCAAGGGAGTCGTCGAAGGTGGCGGCCGCGCGGCGGGCTATTTCACCGGCGCCACAGGCGTGACGATCTATCGCGGAACCGCGCTCGGCGACGACATGTACGGCATGGCGGTCGTCGGCGACGTGGGGAGCAACCTGGTTCATCGCAAGCGGCTGATCCTCGAAGGGGTGCAGTTCCTGGCTCGCCGCGTCGATATGCAAAGCGAGTTCATCGCGTCGAAAGACACCTGGTTTCGCCCGGCGCAGTTCGCCAGCGGCCCCGACGGTGCGCTGTACATCGCCGATGTGTACCGCGAGGTGATCGAGCATCCCGCGAGCATCCCGCCCGAAATCAAGCAGCATCTCGACCTCACCAGCGGCCGCGATCGCGGACGTGTGTATCGCGTGGTGGCCGACGAGTTCCAGCAGCCGTCGCTGCCAAAGCTCGGCGAGGCGACGACGCTGGAACTGGTCGCGCTTCTGGAGCATCCCAATGCCTGGCACCGCTCAACGGCGTCGCGATTGCTGTTCGAGCAGCACGACCCCGCGGCGATTCCGCTACTGGCCAAGCTTGCTGCCGAGGGGGCCAATCCCGTGGGCCGGATGCACGCGATGTACGCGCTCGATGGCCTTGGGGCACTCGATGAAGCGATCATCCTCAAGGGCTTGAACGACCAGCATCCTCGGGTTCGCGAGCACGCCATCCGTTTGTCCGAGCGACTTGGCACCTGGCCCGAGGCGATCCGCGCGCGGTTGTACGCCTTGGCCGACGATGACGACATGCCGCTGCGCTACCAGTTGGCGTACACCTTGGGGCTAGTACCCACGGAGCCGCAGCGCGAGGCGGCGCTCGTGAAGATCGCCCGGCACGACGGTGCCGACCGTTGGGTGCGCACGGCGGTGCTCGTGTCGCTTTCGGCGTCCGGTTCCGATGCGGCACTGAACGATCTGCTGGCCGATGCTTCGTTCCGCCGCAGCGAGGCGGGGCACGACGTCATCGTGGGTTTGGCCAGTGCTGCCGGCCTGCGCGGCCAGCCGTTGACCAAGGCGATCAACTCGCTCGATCAGGACGACGAGGCGCTGGTGATAGCCGTGGTGCGTGGCTACGCCGAGGCGTTGAGCCGCTCGGGACGAGCGCGCAGCGTGCTCGACGAGAACGGCACAAAGTTCTCGACCATTCTGCAAAAGCTGCTGGCGACCGCTCGCACGACCGCCGGCGATGAGAAGAAGTCGATCAAGGCCCGGGTGCAAGCGATCAACGCACTGCCGCTGGGCTCGTTTGCCGGGGCGCGCGATCTGCTCGTGCGGCTGCTCGATCAGCGGCAGCCCGATAAGGTGCAGCAGGCGGTGTTGGCGGCGCTGGAAAAGTTCCGCGATCCCGGCGTCGCCCCGCTGTTGATCGATGCCTGGCCGGCACTGGGTCCGCGCACGCGGGTGGCGGCTGCCGAAGCGCTGCTGGCCCGCCCCGAACGGATCACAGCCCTGCTCGACGCGATCGAGCAAGGCAGGTTCTCGGCGCGCGACATCGAGTTGCCGCGTTTGCAACTGCTGCTGAACAACAAGGACGACGCGATTCGCCGCCGTGCCGTGGCAGTGCTGGGCACGTTACAAACCGGACGCCGCCTGGATGTGGTCGACGGTTACCGTGGAGCGCTGAAACTCTCGGGCGACGCCGCCCACGGCAAGCAGATCTTTCAGAAGATCTGCGCAGCCTGCCATAAGGCCGAAGGAGTTGGTCATGAACTGGGGCCGAACCTGGCGACGATCAAGAACCGCGGCCCCGAGACGATCTTGCTGAACGTGCTCGACCCCAGTCGCGAGGTGAATCCGCAGTACGTGAATTACGTATTGGTGACCGACGACGGCCGAACGATCACCGGCATGATCGCCAATGAAACGGCGACCAGCGTCACGCTGCGCCGGGCTGAGAGTGCAACCGACACGGTGCTGCGCGTGAACATCGAGCAGTTGCAGAGCACGGGGTTATCGCTGATGCCCGAGGGTCTTGAAAAGCAGATCGATCCGCAAGGACTGGCCGACGTGATTGCCTATCTGATGGCATTGAAATAGCCGCCGCTCTCCGGCGCGCCAAGGCAGAGCGTTTCTCGCCGGTAGATCGAGCCAGCACTGCGCGCGAGAGGCGAGTCAAAATCTGCCAATCGCAGCGATTTTAGCGATCGTGCCGGCTCGGGATGGCCGATAGGTACTGCGTCCCCTCGAACACACGTCCATCTCAAAGCAAAGAGACCGACCATGAAACGCGCGTTGGGTACGATTCTCGTGTTCGCCATCGGCATGAGCAGCATCGGCTGTGCTTGTGGTCGGCCCTTCGGGGGCTTTGGCGGCGGCAATAGCTGCGGCGGCTGCGATGACTGTTGCGGTGGCTGTGGCGGTTGCGGCAGCAGCTGCGGGAGCAGCTGCGGCAGCGGCTGCGGCGGCCATAACGGCTGCGGAATATTCTCGGGGCTTAGCTGGCTGTTCCGACCGCTATGCTCGTGCAGTGGATGCGGCGGCTGCTATCAAGGCGATTGGCAAGAGAATCTTCCCTGCTGTCACGACACCTGCAACGGCTGCGGTGGCTGGCAGGGCGCTCCTCCGGGATGGGTCGGCCAGAGCATGATGCCCGATGGCGAACCGATCCCCGGTCCGGTGTACAACCAGCAGATGGTGCCGCAAGCGATGCCGAATGTCGCTCCGCTGCCGGGTTCGCCGATGCCGGCAGCTCCGATGATGCAGCCCGCTCCGGCACCGGGCCCGGGCATGCAGCCTGCTCCGCAAGCTCAACGCGGCGTGCGAGCACGGCCGATCAACGGCTACCGACGGCCCACGTACTGGAGCCGTCCGAACGATCGGGCGTACAACGGGCCGAATTATCCGTCGGGCACCGCCTACCAAACCGGTTATCCGATGAACTACCCAACGAACCGGCAGCCAGGATACCAGCCGGTTCAGTATCAATAGCCATCCGATGCAATCTGGGGCAACGCCACGAAGCCCAGGGACGCGCCGTCCCTGGGCTTTGTCATGCGCTCAGGACGGTTGGCCGAGCCTGAAGGTGCTGCCCGCCGGCGGGTCCTCGCGGTATAATCCCGAACCCGCGGCTTGGCGAGCATGCCGGCCAATGGGCATTGCCACTTCCTGTTCTCGAAGGTGTCGCCGGTCTTGAACGCGCCCGATCCTGGTCTGCCGAATCCTGAGCTGCCGGCCACCACCGAGAGCGACAAGCTCATGGAGGGCTCGGGCGAGCAGGAGCGCTCGCAAGACCTGATCGCGATGATCAAGGAATCGGCCGACAAGCTTCAGCGCGACGGCACCAGCCGCGGCGACCTGAAAATCCTCGCGCGCACTCTGCGCGAGCTGCGTTACGCCTTCAAGGTGTTCGCGCCGTATCGGTTGCGGCGCAAGGTGACCGTGTTCGGCTCGGCACGCACGCTCCCCTCCGCGGCAACGTTCCAGCACGGGGTGGAGTTCGGCAGGGCGATGGCCGCGCACGACTGGATGGTCGTGACCGGGGCGGCCAGCGGCATCATGGAAGCTGGGCACGTTGGCTCGGGGCGCGACCATGCGATGGGCATCAACATCATGCTGCCGTTCGAGCAAGAGGCGAATCCGGTGATCGCCGGCGACCCGAAACTCGTCCACATGAAGTATTTCTTCACCCGCAAGCTGATGTTCGTGAAGGAATGCGATGCGGTGTGCCTGCTGCCGGGCGGATTCGGCACACTTGACGAAGGGCTCGAGGTGCTCACGCTCCTGCAGACCGGCAAGCGCGACATGGTGCCGGTCGTATTCCTCGACGAGCCGGACGGCAAGTTCTGGAGCGACTGGCAGGCGTTCGTCACCCATCGGCTGCTGGGGCATGGCATGATCTCGCCCGATGATCTGTCGCTGTACAAGGTGACTGACCGCATCGACGAAGCGGTCGATGAGATGCTGCGCTTCTACAGCAACTACCACAGCATGCGCTACGTGCGTAACAAGCTGGTCCTGCGGATGCAGCGCCAGCCATCGGCTGGGCTGCTCGACGAGATCAACGCCACGTTCGACGACATCGTGCTCGAGGGCAAGTTCGTGGTCAGCGAAGCGCTTCCGGAAGAGCGAGACGACGAGGCACTGGTGAACCTGCCGCGGCTCGTGTTTCGGTTCAATCGCCGCAGCCTGGGGCGGTTGCGGCAGTTGATCGATTTGCTGAACGATCGCTCGTCCGCTTAGCGGCCGCGCCCACGCGACAATGGCGGGTGGCACGGTCTGGAGACCGGCCACAACAGGCGGTGGGTGCCATGTCCACGGCCGCCGTGGACATGCGAGCGAAGCACGATCATGGCCACGCGGCGTGGCCATGGCACCCAGCTCGTGGACGAGCCGCGCTAAGCATGTGCGAGCCGCTCGAAGGCCGCCAGGGCGCGGTCGATGTGCTCGGCCGTGTGTGCCGCCGACATTTGCACCCGCAGGCGCGCCTTGCCTTCGGGCACGACCGGATAGCCGAAGCCGATGACAAACACGCCGAGCTTGAGGAGCTGTTCCGACATGCGGATCGCGCGGGCGGTGTCGCCGACGATGATCGGCAGGATGGCCGAGGGGCTTTCGAGCACGTCGTAGCCAAGCCGGCGCAGGCCGTCGCGCATGCGGACGACATTCTCGCGCAGCCGCGTCACCCGCTGCGGCTCGCGCTGGAGGATTTCTAGCGCCTTGGCGGCGCTCACTGCCACGGTCGGTGGCAGCGCATTGGAAAACAACTGTGGCCGGCTGCGCTGGACGAGCATTTCGATCACTTCGCGCGGCCCGGCCACGTAGCCGCCGGCCGCGCCGCCCAGCGCCTTGCCCAGCGTGCCGGTGAAGATGTCGATCCCGTCGGGAGCGTGCCCCGGCAGGCCAAAATGCTCGTGGGTTCCACGACCTCCGGCGCCCAGCACGCCGACCGCGTGCGAATCGTCGACAACGAGCGTCGCCCCATGGCGGCGGCAGATCGCCACCATCTCGGGCAGCGGTGCCAGGTCGCCCTCCATGCTGAACACGCCATCGGTGATGACGATTTTCACCGCCGCGGCAGCCGACTCTTGCAGGGCCACCTCGAGCGCCGCTGTGTCGGCGTGTTTGAATACCTTGCGGGTCGCCAGGCGAGCGAGCCGGGCGGCATCGATGATGCTGGCGTGGTTCAGCTCGTCCGAAAGGATCACGTCGCCTTCTTGCACGAGGTTCGCCAGCAGGCCTTCATTCGCGTTCCAGCAGCTCACGTAGGTCAGCGCGGCCTCGGTACCGAGAAACGCGGCGATCCGCTGTTCGAGCTCGCGATGACAATCGAACGTGCCACAGATGAATCGCACGCTGGCGGTGCCGGCTCCGTAACGTCGCAGCCCTTCGATCCCTGCCTCGACCACTTCAGGATCGTCGGCCAGCCCCAGGTAGTTGTTCGCGCAGAACACCAGCACCTCGCCAATGCCTTCGATCGTGGTGATTGGCGCCATCGGCGCGGCGAGGAACTTGAGCTGCTTGTACGTGCCGGCCAGGCGCAGTTGATCGAGCGCGGCACGCAGTCGGTTTGCTAACGTGGTCATGGAGTTCGCGATTGCGGCGATCCGCCGGGCTTTAGGATGGCGGTGACGGCAACCAGGATGCGTTCAAGTGCCGCTGGTGTAAGGCTTGCGACGTCGCGAAGAATCAAACCGAGCTTTGCTGTGAACAGCTTTCCAGGCCGCGCAAAGCTCGCGACCATTAGCCCACCCGAGCCAAAGTCTGCCGCGCTGATCGAAATTGCGGTCGAGTCGCCATAGGGATTGCTGGTGATCTGGCAGAGAATCCAGTCTCCGCGCCCAGCGTCAGCCAAACAGACGGCCGGCCGAACCTTGGACTGCGAGAGGTCAGAGAATGGGAACGGCACCAGAACTATTTGCCCGACTGCAGGTGTGCCCACGCCGCGTCCTCCTCGGGGCGCAGCCAGTCGCCCGCAAGCGCCGCCTCCGCCAACAGCGAGGTCTCGCCGGGAACCGCGGCCGGTTCGTCGAGCACAGTCACCAGCGCTCTGCGAGGCCCGTTGACGGTTAATTGACCGAGTAGGCGCACGTGCCCAGCGTCGTCGATGATCGCCTCAACCGTTTGAATCATGAGAATGGCCTCCGTCGACATTCTAGCGTATACCAGCATCCGCCGTCACGTCGGCGCAATCACCAATCCAAAATCACCTTGCCTGATTGTCCTGCCGCCACCAGCTCGAAGCCGCGCGCGAACTCGTTGACCGGCAGCGCATGCGTGATCACGCCCGAGATATCGAGCCCGCTTTGCAACATGGTGGTCATCTTGTACCAGGTTTCGAACATCTCGCGGCCGTAGATCCCCTTGAGGTGCAGCCCCTTGAAGATCACTTGGCTAGAGTCGAGCGGCACCGGCTCGGCGAAGATGCCGAGCATCGCGATCCGGCCGCCGTGGTTCATCGATTCCAGCATCGACTGAAACGCCTGCGCGTTGCCCGACATTTCAAGGCCCACGTCGAACCCCTCGGTCATGCCCAGCCGGCGCATGGCGTCGTTCAAGGTTCCGCGCGTCGGATTGACCACGCAGGTCGCCCCGAGCTTCTCGGCCAGGCCCAGCCGGTAGTCGTTCACATCGGTCACCACCACGTAGCGCGCGCCGACGTGGCGGCAAATCGCGGTGGCCATGACGCCGATCGGCCCCGCGCCGGTGATCAGCACGTCCTCGCCGATCAGATCGAACGACAAGGCTGTGTGCGTCGCGTTTCCGTAGGGATCGAAGATCGCCGCCACCTCGTCGGGGATGTCGGGCGGGAGCTTGAAAATGTTGCTCGCCGGGATGCTCACGTATTCGGCGAAGCAGCCGGGCCGGTTCACGCCAACGCCTTTGGTCTTGCGGCAAAGATGCCGGCGACCGGCTCGGCAATTCCGGCAGTGGCCGCAGGTGATGTGCCCTTCGGCCGTAACGCGATCGCCGGGGCGATAATCCACGACATCGGCGCCGACTTCGGCGACCGTTCCCATGAACTCGTGGCCAATAACCATCGGCACGGGGATAGTCTTCTGCGCCCACGCATCCCAGTTATAGATGTGCAGGTCGGTGCCGCAGATCGCGGTCTTCTGTACCTTCACAAGCACGTCGCCGGTGCCGACGGCCGGGCGTGGAACGTCTTGCATCCACAGGCCGCGCGCTGCCTCGCGTTTTACTAGCGCCTTCATGCTGGAAATATACCTTTCTCCACCGATGTGGTCATCGATGGTTTGGCTTCGGCTCGCAAAACACGTCATCATGACGGTTCCTGTCGTCAGCCCAATACGGTAAGTTATGCAGAGTCGAACGCACCTGGGCGGTACTTCGCATATCCTGCAGTCGCACGCGGCAGATCGTTCCAAGCTCGAACGCCTAAGCGAGGCGATCAATGATGCCGCGCACCTGCTGCCGGCCCAGGGACCGATCACGGTCTTCATCCATCACAACACGTTGCACGCGTTCGAGGATTTGCCCTTTCACGACGCGGTGCGGAAGGGGGCCCATGTATTCGGCTGCCAGCCGTACCTTTCAGAGGAGCGCTACCGCGAGGCCCTGCGACGCGGCCGGATCCGCTTTGCCGACCTCCAAGAGGTGCTGGAGCGCGACCTGGGGCAAGGGGCCAGCGAGCCAATCCCTTGTTTCGGATCCCGCATGCAGTTGCGCTTGGCGTTGCTGCAATATCCGCTGCGTACCGGGCCGACCGCCGAGCTGGTCTGGCACGTTGCCGAAGCGAACGCGCTGCGACGCGTAAGGACGGAAGCGTCGTCGGCAACCCGAGCCCGGCTGCTGGCTGAAACGCGCCGCTGGGTGCTGCGCGACCTCCGCGTCGGACGCGATAACCAGGCTCGCAACGGCCGCAATCCGGCGACCGGGCATCACGGTGAGCAGCATGTTCCCGAAAGCCTCGCGGAACTGCTTGACCGCTTCGGCGATTCGGACATCGAAAACTGGCGCGACGACGACTGGGAAGGTTTCGCGCTGCAGGCCCTGTGGCGCGTGTGCTGCGACGGCGTCCGCCACCTGCCGCAGTTCACCGTGCCGCAGGGGATGTCGATCCGTCATCGCGATTTGCTGTTCGACGCCACCGGTACCGACCCCGACGCCCTGGTGCACGAGCTGTTGATCCGGTCCGTCGCCGCGTTCCTCGACCAGGGATTGGCCCACTGGCAGCTTCCGGAGCGCGATCACGGGTTTTATCGCGCGTTCTGTGCGCTGTACGGACAGCCGGGCGGCCCTCCCAACCGTTGGATGCGCGGCCTCAGTACCGAGCTGCGTCGACTACGAAACGAGAACGTTTCGCCGCTGGAGTCGATTGCCGAATCGCTCGAACTATTGGGCGTGGAAGAAGAGGAATGGGACGATTATCTTTCGACGACGCTGTTGGCCTTGCGCGGCTGGGGGGGCATGGTGCGTGAGGTCGAGCTGCGCGGCGACCGCGTCGTGCAGCCCATTCCTACCGGCAGCCTGGTAGAGTTCCTCGCGGTTCGTCTGGTCCTCGATCGCTTCGCGCTGGCGTTTTTGGCGCGCGAGAGCATCGATTTTCCGGGGCCGCTCAGCGCGTTGCGTGCGGCGCTGGCGACCCGCACCGACGAGCATTGGCCGCCGAGCGTCGAGCAGCGCGCGTTTCTGGTGTTTCAGCTAGCGCAGATTTTTGGGCTGTCGCCCGACTTGCTGCACCGCCTCGACGAAGCAGCCTGGAGCCGCATCGTCGAGGAAATCGAGACATTTTCAGCGATCGAGCGCCGGCGGATCTTTCACCTGGCGTACGAGCAGCGGTTCAACGTGCAGACACTCGATGCCATCGCGGTGCATGCGCGGCGGCGCAAAGGCCGACCGGTGTCGCCGGCGTTCCAGGTATCGTGCTGCCTTGACGAGCGCGAAGAATCGTTCCGCCGCCACTTGGAGGAGATTGCCCCGTCGGTCGAGACGTTCGGTGCCGCGGGCTTCTACAGCGTGCCGATGTACTATCGCGGCGCGTCGGACGCGCATTTCACGCCGCTGTGCCCGATTGTCATCAAGCCGCAGCATTGGGTAACGGAGGACATCGACATCAAGCACGCCCAGGAGCACCGCCGCCGCGCCAAGACGCGCCGCGTGCTCGGCGCCGCATCGCACCGGGTACACATCGGTAGCCGCACCGTGGCCGGCGGGGCATTGCTCACCGGCGGTCTCGGCGTGCTGGCGAGCATTCCGCTGGTGGGGCGAATCCTGTTTCCGCGGCTCACTGCGCAGTTGCGCCAACTGGCGAGCGGCTTCGTGCAAGCACCGCCCGTCAGCAATCTGTGTCTTGAACGCAACGATCCGACGCCGGGCGATGAGAACGGGCACATCGGCTTCACGTTGGCCGAGATGTGCGACATGGGCGAACGGCTGCTGCGCGACATTGGCTTGATCGACGGCTTCTCGCGGCTCGTGATGTTGCTGGGGCACGGCTCGAACAGCCAGAACAATCCGCACAACTCGGCGTACATGTGCGGGGCGTGCGGCGGCGCAGCCGGCGGGCCCAATGCCCGTGCGATCGCCCGTATCCTCAATGATCCGCGCGTGCGTGCCGTCCTGGCCGAGCGGCAACTGGCAATCCCTGCCGATACGTTCTTCGTCGGCGGACACCACAACACCTGCAACGACTCGGTCACCTATTCCGACCTGGAAGACATGCCCGCGTCGCACCGCGAAGAGTTTGACGAGGCGCGGCGGCTGATCGACGCAGCGCTCGAACGCAACGCACACGAACGCTGCCGGCGTTTCATGTCGGCGCCGCTGACGCTCTCGTTTGCCCAGGCGCGCGAGCACGTCGAGGCGCGCTCGGAGGACCTGGCGCAGACGCGTCCTGAGTTGGGGCACGCCACTAACGCGATCGTGTTCGTCGGCCGCCGTGAATGGACGCGCGGCCTGTTTCTCGATCGCCGGGCGTTTCTCACGTCGTATGATCCGACGCAGGACGACGCCGAATGCTCGATCCTCACGCGCGTCCTAGGGGCCGTATTTCCGGTGTGCAGCGGCATCAACCTGGAATACTATTTCTCGCATGTCGACAATCGCGGATTCGGCTGCGGCACCAAGCTGCCGCACAACCTGGCTGCCTTGCTGGGGGTGATGGACGGGGCGGCGAGCGATCTGCGCACCGGCCTGCCCTGGCAGATGGTCGAAATCCACGAGCCAGTGCGGTCGCTGTTCATTATCGAAACCTCGCCCGAGGCGATGACGCGCATCATGGATCGCGATCTCGGCATCGGTCGGCTGTGCCGTAACGGCTGGGTGCAACTGGCCGTGCTGCATCCGGAAACCGGGGCGATCGACCTGTTCGACGAGGGCCAGTTTCGCCGCTACCATGCCCGCGCTTCGGTTCTGCCCACAGCGCCATCAAGTGTCGACTGGTACCGTGGCTGGCGCGATCACTTGGAGTTCGCCGAGATCGAGGCCTCGTGATCTCTCGGCGAATTCTCTAAAGTGATTCCCTTGAGCGGGTGTGCCGACATGCGAAGCGAAAGGACATCATGCCGGATTTCGAGCAGGCGTCGACGTTGCTGGGCACGCTCGTCGTCGTTAGTCCGCTGGTGATGACGTTCGTACTCGGGATTACCTTGCTGCTCGACTGGCCCCTGACGGAGCAGTCGATCGGCCGGCTTGTTTATTCGTCGATCGTCGTCGGCCTTTCGGCCGCAGTGGTGATCCTGGTGCTGATGCTGGCCACCGGCGAGCGGCATGTCGCCATCGACGCAGGGGATTGGGTCGAGATTCCCCACCATTTCCATTTCTCGGTGAAGATCGTTTTCGATCGGCTCAGCGTGCCGCTGGCGATTTTGTCGTTCGTGCTCGCTGGAACGATCGGCGCGTTTGCCACGCGCTACATGCACCGCGAGCCGGGATTCAATCGCTTCTTCATGCTCTATGCGATTTTCGTGCTGGGGATGGTGGCCACATCGCTGGCCGGCACGATCGAAACGCTGTTCGCCGGTTGGGAGTTCGTAGGGCTGTCGTCGGCGTTGCTCGTGGCATTCTTTCAGGAGCGGGCAGCGCCGGCGCGCAATGGACTGTGGGTGTGGACCGTGTACCGTGTGTCGGACGCGGCGCTGGTGCTTGCCGCCGTAGCGATGCACCATCTGATCGGCGAAGGCGATTTCAACGAGTTGCTTGGCGCCGGTCCCTGGCCCGATGAAACCTCAAACGTCAGCACCGGCGACGCGACGATCGTCGGCCTGCTGCTCGTCGTCGCGGCGGCGGGTAAGTCGGGGCTGGTGCCATTCTCGGGCTGGTTGCCAAGGGCCATGGAAGGGCCCACGCCTTCGAGTGCCGTGTTCTACGGCGCGTTGTCGGTGCACCTGGGAGCGTTCCTGTTGCTGCGGGTGAGCCCGTTGCTCGAACGCTCGCCGTTGGTTTGCGTCGTGGTGGTGGCGCTGGGGCTGATGACCGCGGTGTTTGCTTACTTGGCCGCGAGCGTGCAGGCCGACATCAAATCGGCCCTGTCGTTCGCGTCGCTGTCGCAGGTAGGGATCATCGTTGCCGAGATCGGCCTAGGATTCACGTATCTGCCGCTGTTTCACCTGCTGGGGCACGCTTGCCTGCGCACGCTGCAATTCGTCCGGGCGCCGACGCTACTGCAAGACTACCGAACGTTGGAAAACGCGATCGGGTCACGGCTTCCTCGCACCGCGACGCCGTGGATGCGCTTCGGCGGGACCGGCTTTCATGCATGGCTGTATCGCTTCGCCTTGGAGCGCGGCTATCTCGACTCGCTGCTGACGGATTACATCGTTGGGCCGTTTGTTCGCACATTTCGGCTTTGCGATTCGCTCGAACGCCGCTGGACCGACTTCCTGTCAGGCGAGGCGTCGCGTGAATCCGACCAGGTGAAACCGCACTTCGGAACGATCGAAGAGTTTTCATGAATGTGCTGGAAAGTTCCTGGCTCGACCTGGCGATTCTGGTGCCGCTCGTCGGCGCGCCGATCGTCAGCCAATTCCGCGATCCCAATCGCGCCTACCGCGGCGGCTTGATCTTCACCGGCTTGTCGTTCTTGTGCGCGTTCCTGGCCTGGCGGGGAGTGTATCTTGTCGCCCCCTCGGGGATTTCGCCCCCATCGAGTTTTCAAGAGTATCTGTTCAACCGGCAATTATTCACGCTCGACGAACTGAGCGCGCCGCTAGTGCCGACCGTCGCACTTTTGCACTTTCTCATTGCGCTGGCCACGGCGCGCACCAAGATGCGACGGTTCTCGTTCTCGTGGTCGCTATCGGCCGAGGCCATCCAATTGGCTACTTTTAGTTGCCGCGAGCCGTGGATGCTCATCGGGCTGCTGGCCATCTCGGTCGTTCCGCCGTACATCGAGCTGGTCAACCGCGGCCGGCCGACGCGCGTGTACGTCATCCACATGGCGTTGTTCGTGGGCTTGCTCGTGCTCGGCTGGTGGATGGTCGAACGAGCTGGCCGGCTACCCGGGCCGGCGCCGTGGTGGACAATACTGCCGCTGCTGATTGCCGTGCTGGTACGCTGCGGCGCGGTGCCGTTGCATTGTTGGATCACCGACTGGTTTGAGCATGCTTCGTTGGGCAACGCACTGCTGTTTGTGGTGCCGCTGAGCGGAGTGTACGCGGCGGTGCGGCTGGTGTTGCCGATCGGCCCTGGGTGGGTGCTCACGAGCATTGGCATCGTCTCGTTAACCACCGCCATCTACGCCGCGGCAATGGCTATCGTGCAGCGTGAGACGCGGCGATTTTACGCCTACTTGTTTCTCAGCCACGCCTCGCTGGTGCTTGTGGGGCTTGAATTGCACACCAACATGTCGTTGACCGGTTCGCTGTGCTTATGGTTTTCGGTGATTTTGTCGCTCGGTGGGTTTGGGCTGACGCTGCGGGCGCTCGAAGCCCGGTTCGGGCGCCTGCCGATGACCGATTATCACGGCCTGTACGGCCATTCGCCGACCCTGGCGGTCTGCTTCCTGCTTACCGGCTTGGCGAGCGTCGGCTTCCCCGCCACACTAGGGTTCGTCTCAACCGAGCTATTGGTCGACAGCGCCGTCGAGGCAAATCCTTACGTCGGTGTGGGCGTGGTAACGGCCGGGGCGATCAACGGCATTGCCGTGATGCGGGCGTATTTCCTGCTCTTCACCGGGGCACGGCATGTCTCGACGGTGTCGCTCCGGATCGGCTGGCGCGAACGCCTGGCGGTGTTGGCTCTGGCGGCACTGATTCTCGGCGGCGGCTTGTACCCGCAGCCGGGCGTCGCCTCGCGGCAGCGCGCCGCGGAAGAGATTCTGAAGCATCGGCGGGATCTCGTTCGGGGCGACTAATCCGGCCACCTGGCTTAGCGCCTCGCCGGCCGCACGGTTTGCACGTTCGGATTGCGTGTTGTCGGCCGCAGCGATGCGAAATTCGACTCTGCGCTTGCCGACCGGCGACGACAATCCGCAACACGTTTGCGGACGGTCCTTGTAGGCAGATTACGATCGGTTGTGATAACCCCGTCGCATAGCATCCCCCAATTATTCTGAAAACCATAAGAATGTCCTTCGCCGCGCGAAACAGCCGGACGATCATCAGTTGCACGGGACAATGGATGTTCCGCGTCTGAACTGGATGAGAGAAGTCACGGATGAAACGCTCATGGCTGAGCGGCGTCCTCGTTTGGGGGGCCGCGCTGGGCACCGTTGCGCCCCTCTCATCGACGGCGTGGGCGGTGGAATCGGCAGAGACGGTGGTCGTCGATCCGTTCGGCGCCGCCGCAGCGGTTGGGCCTGCACCGATTGCCGAACTTGACGGTCGCGACGAGACTGCCGACCTGACGGCCTACCAGCCCGGCGACGAGCCCCCCGCGGTAACGTCTCCGCTCCCCCCGACGCTCCCCGAGACGAACGTCATCGCCGAGCCGCAGCCCGTTTTGCCGCAGCCGCTGGGCAATCCCGACGCCATTCGCATCCCTTCGGTACTGCGCGGCACGGTGTTCAACGCCCCGCCGGTCAACGGCTATAACGCTCCGACGTCGACTGTCGGCACGATGGTGAACATGCCGACGCAGTACTTTCCGGGAACGATCGACACCGTGACCCGCAGCGTGCTGCGCGATCAGCAGGTGCTGATGATGGACGACACCATTCGCGACATTCCCACCGCGGTGAAGGCCTACGGCTCCGACGGCGTGATCCGTCCCGATCAGTTTTTCGTCCGCGGCTTTGAGGTCACCAGCCAGAACTGGCGCAAGGATGGTTACCTCGACCCCACATACGTTCCTCGCGACCCGGCCAACATCGAACGCATCGACGTGCTCAAGGGACCGTCGAGCGTGTTGTACGGTGCCGCCCAGCCGACCGGCACCTTCAACGTCACCACCAAGAAGCCCCTGGCCGACCGCTTTGCCACGGCGGGATTCATGACCGGCAGCTACGGCCTGCAGCGTTACACGATCGACGCCAACACCTCGCTGAACGAGGACAAGAGCGCGCTAGTGCGTATCAACGCCGCCTACCAGGACAACTACAGCTTCCGCAACGCGATTTACAACCAGCGCGAGTTCTTCTGCCCGATCATCTCGTACGCCTTGGACGACGACACGTCGGTCACCTGGGCGGGCGAATACCAGCACGACAATTTCCGGCTCGACCAGGGTGTGCCGGCGATCAACGGCAATCCATTCGCGATCTCGAACAACACGTTCACTGGCAACCCCAACGGCGACGTCGCCGACTACTACAGCTACCGCTCGACGTTCACCTTCGAACGCGTGCTCAGCGACAACTGGAGCATGCGCGTCGGCGAAATGTCGCTGTTCTACAACACGCCGTCGAGCACCACGGTGCTCGACAACGCAATGATCAACCCGGCGACCGGCTTCATCTCGTCGCCCGTCATTCCGCGCGATACCACGGTGGCCTACCCGTTCACCGAGCAGAACAACGACATCCTCGAAGCGATCAATGGCAAGTTCGACACGGGCGACATTGCGCACAACGTCGTGTTCGGTGCCGAGCAGGACTGGTTCGTCACCAACCACGACACCTTTACGCAAAGCTCGACCACGAACCTGCTGACCGGCGGTTCGGGCAGCGCCTATCCGCCGATCAACGTGGCCAGTGCCGGCGCCTTCCCACTGGGCTCGCCGATCAACACCTTCCCGACGGCTGCCTACACTCAGTCGTCGTTCGACAATCCGTACTTTGCCCAGAACCGCTTCGGCTGGTTCGGCCAGGACATCATGGAGCTGGCGCCGCGGCTGAAGCTGATGCTCGGCGGACGCATCGACTACATGAAGCAGACGTACATCCGCGGCGACATTACCACGATTTCCGGGTACGGCACGATCCCTGCCGACTACCTAACCACTACCGACACTTTCACGCAGTTCTCGCCGCGGGTTGGCCTGTCTTACGACCTGATTCCCGAGCGCATGACCGCCTACGCCATGTATTCGCGTTCGTTCACCCCCAGCGTCGGCGTGGTGAATTTCACCAACGTGCCGCTGCTGCCCGAATACGGCGACATTTGGGAAGGGGGTATCAAGACGAAGCTCACCGACCGGCTGTCGTGGAACAACGCCGCCTTCTACATCCGCGAGCACAACGTCAACGTCGAGTTGTTCGAGGGCACGACCGGCGCGGGAGTGCCAATTTTCGCCACCGATCAGAGCGGCCTGGTCCGCAGCCAGGGTGTCGAATCGAACCTCACCGGCCAGTGGACCGAACGGCTCAGCACGATCAGCAACTTCGGTTATGTCGACGTGAAGCAGACCAGCATCGACCCCACCGTCAACGGCAAGGGAGTGCGCGGCGTGCCGAACTGGACCGGCAACGTCTTCACGCGCTACAACTTCATTCAGAATCGCCGCGAGACGGTCGGCACCGCCATCGGCATGATCTACGTCGGCGATCGCATGGGCGATTACGCCTCGCCGCTGGTGCTGCCGTCGTACAACATTTGGGACCTCGGCTTCTACTACAATCGGGGCCGGTTCAACGCCAGCCTGCTGTGGGACAACATCTTCAACGTGAACTACGCGTTGTCGTCGCTGAGCCAATACCAGGTGATCCCCGGCACTCCGTCGAACGTGCGCATGACGCTCTCGGCGACGTTCTAGTGGCAGGCTACGGACTACGGACTTCGGGCTACGGCATGCGATCGTTTCCCCGTAGCCCGTAGCCCGTAGCCCGTAGCCCGTAGCCCGTAGCCCGGCCATCGCCTATGATATTCGCACTTCGGTACGAATATCATGTTGGCCCGGGTGCAAACCCATGAGCACGACGGTTCCAGGCGCCGCGTTGGACGACGAGCAGTTGCGGCAATACGAGGGCGACGGCTTTCTCATCGTCCGCGGCGTCTTCTCTTCCGACGAGATGATGGCACTCGAGCGCGAAGCCTCGGCCCTGTGGTGGCGCAAGGATCTGATCGACACCAAGAACATTCGCTGCCGCTGGCAGGACAACGTCGAATCGGGCGAATGTACCTTCGAGTGCTTCGACCCGGTGATCGATCTGGGGCCGGTAGCGGCGCAGATGGCGCGAGATCCACGCATCGTCGAGCCGTTGGCATCGATTTACGGTTCACCGGCGCATCTGTTCAAGGACAAGCTGATCTTCAAGCCGCCGGGAGTTCGCGGCTACGCGCTGCACCAGGACTACATCGGCTGGAAGAGTTTTCCACGCACCTTCATCACCGTGCTGTTGGCGATCGACGCCGCCGGCGAGGACAACGGCGCCACCGAAGTGTTTCCCGGCTACCACCGCGAGGGTTACCTGTCGCCCGAGGATGGCATGTACCATGAGGTGCCGCTGGAGAAAATCGACGAATCGCGCGGCGTAAAGCTCGATCTGCGGCCCGGCGACATTGCGATGTTCGGTGCGTTCACGCCCCACCGCTCGGCGCCGAACCGCAGCGATCGTTGGCGGCGGCAGCTCTATTTGAGCTACAACGCCGACGACGATGGCGGCGACCAACGCCTTGCGCACTATCGCGAGTTCCACGCCTGGCTGCGCGAGCGTTACGCCGAGTACGACAAGTCCGACACCTATTTCAAGTAGCATGGCGAGCGAAAGTCCTACGTCGACGGCCGTCGCGGAGCCTGTGGCGGAGTCGCTGCAGCGCTCGGCGATCCATTACGGATGGCTAATGGTCCCGCTGGCCTCGGCCGCGATGGTCGCCACGCTCCCGGGACGCACGCACGGCCTGGGGCTCGTCAGCTCGCCGCTGATGAGCGACCTGGAAATCGGACCGAACACCTACGCCCAGATGAACCTGTGGGCCACGCTGATCGGCGCGCTGTTCT
This sequence comes from Pirellulales bacterium, assembly GCA_036272935.1. Taxonomy (GTDB): domain Bacteria; phylum Planctomycetota; class Planctomycetia; order Pirellulales; family PNKZ01; genus DATAXP01. The sequence continues at coordinate 55,082 of DATAXP010000154.1, forward strand.
GCCTGCCCTGCGGCTGGATGATCGACCGTTTCGGCCTGCGCAGCATGGTGACGCTGGTGCTCGCGGGGCTCGCGACAGTGGTGCTTGGTATGAGCCAGGTGGCAGCGCTGCCGCTGCTGTTCGTGTTGATCATGCTCTCGCGCGGTCTGGGACAGAGCATGCTCTCGATCGTCAGCATCACGATGGTCGGCAAATGGTTCACCGCCCGCTGGGTCGGCCTGGCGATGGGCGTGTACTCGGTGCTGCTGGGCCTGGGGTTCGGCGTCGCTTTCAAGACGGTCGGCAAATCGGTGCTCGAGCACGGTTGGCGCGATACATGGGCCGGCATTGGCTGGTGGTTGCTGGGCGTTGCCGCCGTGTCGCTGTTACTAGTGCGCGATCCACCGCGGCGCGCCGCTGTGCAATCTACGACTGATGTGCTTGATCAACCGAGCGTATCGCTGAGGGAAGCACTAGCGACGCCGTGCTTTTGGGTCTTCGCCTTGGCCAGTTCGTTTTACGGGTTGTTCAGCTCGGGAATCGCGTTGTTCAACCAGGCGATTCTTGAAGAGCTGGGGTTCACGGCGGCGCTGTATCACAACACGTTGGCGCTGGGCGCCGTCGTGGGGATGGCGTTCAATTTGTTGGGAGGCTTGCTCCTGGCCTGGATACCGTTGCGGGCACAACTCAGCGCGGCCATGGCGGTGATGGCAGTGGCGTTGTTCTTGTTGCCGCAAGCGAGAAACGAGACGGCGGTCTACGCGAACGCGGTGGCGATGGGAGCGGCCGGCGGATTGGTGACCGTGGTGTTTTTCTCGGTGTGGGCACGTGCGTTCGGTAAGATGCACCTGGGACGCATCCAGGCGCTGGCCCAGATGCTTACCGTCGTCGCGTCGGCCGTGGGGCCACTGGCGATCGCCGCGGCCCACGAACAGACCGGATCGTACCTGACGGCTTATCAGTGGTTCGCACCGGTGGCCGTCGCCTGGGCAGTTGCCGCCGCACTGACGCCGATGCCGAAATCGGGGCGTTTTCAAAGGAGAGCTGCTGATGTCCGTCGCTGAGGCTGCAAAACCGATTCAAAACGCGTCGACCCCCGACACGGTCGCACGGTTTCATTTGTCGCTGAACGTTGCCGATCTCGACCGGTCGATCACGTTCTATCGCATGCTATTCGGCGTCGAGCCCGCGAAGGTGCGCGACGGTTACGTCAAATTCGAGACTGCCGAGCCGCCGTTGGTCATGTCGCTGGTGCCTCAAGGCCACGCCGGCGGCGGAGCGTTGAACCACGTTGGGCTGCGCCTAACCGATGCTAAGGTACTAGTGGCGGCTCAGGTGCGGTTGGAAAGCGCCGGCTTCCGCACGCAGCGCGAGGAAGGGGTCGAATGCTGCTACGCCCGGCAGACGAAGTTCTGGGTCACCGATCCAGACAACACGCTGTGGGAGCTGTACATCCTGCACGAGGATGTCGAAGAGCACAGCGACGAGCATGCTCCCACAATGCGAACTGCCGCCGACGTGCGCGCGTTAGGAGTACAGTCGCCCGACGTGATTGCCATTTCGTCCGAACCAGCGAAGGCGTCGTGGCGGCATTTCCTCGTGCAGCCGATTCCATCGTCGATCGAACACGCCGACGCCTCGATCGACGAGGTGCAACTGCAAGGCACGTTCAACCTGGCTCCTGATGCGTCGCGGCAACGCGCGCTGTTGGCCGAGGTACTGCGGGTGTTGCGTCCTGGCGGACGTGTTTGGGTACACGGCCTGGCGGCTGACCGACCGCTGGCGAGCAAGCCGCAGCTGCCAGGGCCCGCGGCGCTGGTCGAGCATGTGCCACTGTTGGGGAGCGTCGCCGAGACCCTGGCCGATGCCGGCTTCGTGAACGTGCAGTATCTGAAGGTAGGCAAATCGCCATGCTTTGTTGCCGACGGCGTTGAGATGCGCGAGTTGCAACTCGCGGCATCCAAGCCCGATCCCTCGCAGCCGCCGCAGACCGGTATGGCATGCCATACGGAGAAAGCTTAGCCGCTGCGTCCTCGCGGCGCATGGGCATTCACCGGCGGATCGTGAAGTTCACTGGCACCAGGCGTTCGCAGGCCACGGCGATGCCGCGACGCCGCCCTGGAATGAACCGCCAGCGCTGCACGGTCTCGAGCGCCGCGCGATCGAGCGATGCGGTGCCGCTCGATTGATGGACACGCACGCTGCCGGCGCCGCCGTCGGCTTCGATGGTCACCCACAGAACTACGACTCCCTGGATTCCAGCCGAAAGTGCTTCGGAAGGATACGGCGGCATGGGGTTGGTCGGCGTGGCACGCGGCTCCTCGTCGACGTCGGAACCTTCGATCGCCACTGAGAATGGCGATGCCGTTGCGTCGATTTCGGCGATCTCATCCACTTGTTCGCGCTGCTTGCGCGGCACCGGCTCAGGCAGCTCCAGATCGAGCTGCTCATCGTGTTCGCGCGGCCGCATCTCCGGCGGCAGCGGCGGATCAAGCGGTGCTTGCGCCAGCGCATCGGGGTGTCGCGGAAGCACGTCACGCTCGGCCTTGCGATCGAGGTCCATCACCGGTTTGACCTTGGCCGGCGGCTCGATCAGCTCGCGCGGGTCGAGCTCGATTTCGCTTTCCTCGGAGGGCTCGTCCGGCTGGGCCTTCGCGGCCATCGATGCCATGAGCTGCACCGAGGCTCGCCCCTGTTGCTGCGTCCACAGCATCGGCGCTTCGTCGAGCGCCAAGTACATGCAGCCCAACACCCCGGCGTGGAATGCTGCGCTTGCGGCGCATGAAATGAATTCGCGCATACGTGCCGGCCTACGCAAAAGCACCATCGCCCAATCGCGGACGATCGGCTACGATAACGAAGCGTCGCAAGTCAATACTCTAACGGACGTAAGATTGACGTGCAAGCTGCCGGACTCGGGCGGCCGCGAGCATTCGAATGTGCGGGACGAGCACATGAAAAGCCCCAAGGAATTCGATCACTGCGCGGATCGGCTCAAGGCGCTGGCCGACCGCGAGCGGTTGCGGATTATCCAGTGCCTGTTCTCCGGGCCGCATAATGTCGGCGAAGTGGCCCACGCGCTGCGTGAAGACATCGTCAAGGTATCGCATCATTTGGGTGTGCTGCGCGAGGCCGGCCTGGTGAGCGCCACCAAGCATGGCCGATTCGTGGTCTACGAAATTCCCGCCGACGTCGCGGCCCGCAACCGGCAACATGCCCCGGCCGGCAACGTGATCGACTTGGGCTGCTGCCGGCTCGACCTGTCGGAATGAATCGATCGCGCGACGACGGAGCCGACGGAGATTCCCGGCATGAATTACGTGCGGTTGGGTCGAACGGGATTGAAGGTTTCGCGCATCTGCCTGGGATGCATGAGCTACGGCGTGCCCGAGCGCGGGCCGCATCCGTGGACGCTCGACGAGGCGCAAAGCCGGCCATTCCTGGCCCGGGCGCTGGAGCTAGGCATCAATTTTTTCGACACGGCCAACGTCTATTCCGACGGCACGAGCGAAGAGATCGTCGGCCGAGCGCTGGGCGAGATGGCCCGCCGCGAGGAACTGGTCATCGCCACCAAGGTACACGGCCGAATGCGTTCCGACGTGAACGGCCGCGGCCTTTCGCGCAAAGCAATTCTCACCGAGATCGACGCCAGCCTGCGACGGCTCAAGACCGATTACGTCGACCTGTACCAGATTCATCGCTGGGACTACGACACGCCGATCGAAGAGACACTCGAAGCGCTGCACGACGTGGTGCGTGCCGGCAAGGCGCGGTACATCGGAGCGTCGAGCATGTACGCCTGGCAATTCTGCCAGGCATTGCACCTGGCCGATCGGCACGGCTGGACGCGGTTCGTCTCGATGCAGGACTACTACAACCTGCTGTACCGCGAGGAAGAGCGCGAGATGCTCGGGCTGTGCGCGGCCGCTGGCGTCGGCGTGCTACCGTGGAGCCCGTTGGCACGCGGCCGGCTGGCGCGACCGTGGAACGAGCGGAGCAGCACCGAGCGCGCCGCAACCGATGAGTTCGGCAAGACGCTTTATGCAGCGACGGAGGAGGCCGACTGGCGCGTGGTCGATCGGGTCGTTGAGTTGGCCGCGGCCCGCGGTGTGCCGCAGGCGCAAATCGCGCTGGCGTGGGTGCTGCACAAGACGGTGGTGACCTCGCCGATCGTGGGTGCGACGAAGCCACATCATCTGGACGATGCGATTGCCGCGCTAGCGATCAAGCTCTCGGCCGACGAGCTAACGAAGCTCGAAGAGCCTTACGTGCCGCATCCGGTGCTGGGTTTTACGTGATCCCGGCATTTGCCCAGTACTGCCTGGCGCGGTCGTAACGAGCGATTGGTCGCGAAGTGCGATGGGTGCCAAACGCATTCGTTGACCCTTCCGGCAGCAGCCCTTAGGATGAACGATACGCCCGTCGGCCCATGGACCACGCCGGCCGCGGCGACCCGACGACAGGATTCAGGATAGCAATGGGACGATATCGACGCTTTCGGCGAAGCTGGTGGGGCACGCTCGAAGACGCGCTGGCTTGGTCGGTATCGTGGATCGTGCAGATGCTGATGCTGCCGGTGGTTTGGCTGTCGCACATGCAACGGTCGATCGGCTTCTTCCTGTCGCGCTTTCGGCGGCGCGGGGGACGCACCAATTGGTTCTTGGCGGTGCCGGCGCTTTTGATGCGTCCGGTATTTGAATTCGGCCGGCTGTTGCGATGGATTGTCGATCTGGCGATTGGCTGGTGGCCGCAAGCCCAGTGGCGGTTCCTGTTTCAAGGAATGCCGGCGATCTTGTTCGCCGGGCTGGCGATTGTGCCGATCGTCGGTCCGACTGCGACGAAGGATACGCAGCAGTACTACGAGGCGGCCCGCGACGCGTTCGACCGCAAAGACTACGCGGCTGCCGAGGTGTTTTATCGGGCGCTGGTGCAGCTCGAGCCTGGGAACGACGTGTTCCGCTACAACCTGGCGAAAACCGTCGAAGAGGAAGGGAAGCACGACGAGGCACTGGCGATTATGACGACGCTGGCCCCGCGCGATTCGCAGGGATTCGCGCCGGCCCACCTGTGGCAGGCGGTGCAACTGCTGCGCGATCCGACTGGCGGCCAGGCGGCGGTCGAGTTGGCCGAGGCGCATTTGCTGCGGGCAGTGCGCGGGCGTGGGCAGGTGGCCACCGACGCCCACGCATTCCTCGGACAGTTGTACCTGGCTTCAGGCCGGTTGAAGCAGGCGGAGGAGCATTTTGCGGCCGCGACGGACGGTCGCCCGGAATTGTGGATCGCCCTGGCCCGGGTCCACGTGTTGCAGGGACAGCGCGAGGTGGGCCGCCGCGACGCCGAAAAAGCGCTCGAGATTTACGGCCGCCTGGAGCAGTCCGACCTGGACGACCACGAATCGCGTCTGTTCACGTCCGAGGCGCTTACGTTCCTGGAGCGGTTCAGCGATGCGGCGGCGGTGCTCGACAAGGGCTACAAAATCAGCACCGATCCGCGTTATCCGGTGGCCCTGGGACGGGTGTACTTGACCTGGGCCGAAGCGCAAAGGCGATCGCCGCAAGCCAGGACGGCGGATATCCAAGCGCTGCTCATCCGCTCGTTCGAGTGCGATCCGACCAGCCGGCTGTTGCTGCGGCGGCTGATTAACGGCCTCAAAGCCGACGGCGCCGAGGCTGAAATTGTGCGCGGCGTGGTGCGGGCTGCCTTGGGACGTGGTAAGTCGCTGGAAGTGGTCAACGTGCTGCTTTCGGTCGATGCTTCCGACCGGGGCGAGATGGATTCTGCCCAGATTTACCTCACGCGGGCACGGCAGATCGATCGCCGGGTACCACGATTGATCAGCGACATGGCGCATTCGTACGTCGATTTTCCGCCGCCGAGCGTCGCACAGGCGATGGGGCTGGTCGAACTCGGGCTGAAAATCTGGCCCGACGATCCCGATCTGCGTTCTTGCCGTGGCGATTTGAATGCCCGCAACGGGCAATGGCTCGACGCGCTGATGGACTTGGAGGTTGCCGTGCGAGCGAAGCCGAACGATCGGAACCTGCACCGGCTGATTGGCGAGGTGTACCAGCAAATGGGCATGGCCGACAAAGCGGCCGACCATTTCCGCCGTTATCAACAAATCAAGTAAGAAAACGGCTCCCGCGGCAACTGTCTTGTCGCTTGTGCGTTCTGCATGGAATTGGGAGCTTGTGAAAGTTGTTCAATTCTCAATTTCCGCGCGCCAAACCGTTGAACGGAAGGTGCCTTTTCCTGTTAAATGCAGCGAACGAAACTAGACCGCCGCATATTCCCCCGTCTTTTACATATTCGCGTTTCCTGGGAGACCCACGCATGCCGTTCCTTGGACTAAATTCGTTACTCGCGCGGTACTCGATCGCAGGCGCCGCGCTACTGGTAGTGCTTGGCACTGCCCCGTCAGCAATGGCGAAGCTGGATGAGAACCAGCTCAACGTTTTCGGCCTCGATCCGAAATACAATGGCAAGGGCTCCGAGGAGCTGGAAAAGGCTTGGAAATCGCTGCAGGAAGGGAACGGCGACCGGGCTTTTGAGCTGTTGAAAAACGCCAAGTCAGAAGACAAGGCTCTGCCGCCGGCGCGCGTGCTGTTGGCGCGAATGTTGTTTGCCGCCAATCAGCCGCAGCTCATCAATCTGGCTCGGCAGACGCTTGAGAAGGCCGCCGCCGATCCCGACGACAGCAAGAGCCCCGAAGTGCCGCTGTTGTTTGGCAACTTGGCCGTGGCTGAGGGGCGCCTATCGGACGCCGAACTGCAATATACAAAAGCCCTATCGCAGGCACCGATGGTGTTTTCGCCGAACCCCAAGGATCCGGCATTTCAGCGTTTCCAACGCCAAGTGTACGCGGGTTTGACTAGCGTTTACGAAGCACGACAAGATTGGCTTAAAGCCAAGCAGTCGGCGATGTCGTGGCTCGAAGCAGCCCAGAACGACAAGTCGCAGCAAGCCGCGGCTGAAAGCCGGCTGGGTCGGTCGGCGTTCCTTTCCGGTGACCGAGAGGCGGCTCGCGATCATTTCGAGAAGGCCTATGGCGACGATTCCAAGATCGAGTACCCGTTGATCTCGCTGGGGCTGATGGCCTCGCAAGCCAACGAGCCGGACAAAAAGCCGACGGCCGAAGAGTACTTCGATGAAGCACTGGCTGCGGCCGACAGCGGCAAGGTGAAGGACTCGAAAACCGTGGCGGCCATTCACGCCCAGGTTTCGCAGTGGATGCTGCTCAACAGCAAGACCGAGGAAGCGGCCAAGCAGGCCGTCAAGGCGATGAACGCCGACCCTAACTCCGACGCGTTTAAGCGACTGTGCGGGTTGATCGCCTTGTATCAGAAGAACTATCCGGAAGCGGAGCGCCTCTTCTCGGAAATGTACAACAAGAATCCGGCCGACTTCGGCGCCAGCAACAGCTTGGCCTTGGCACTGATTGAAGACAATGGCAAAGACGCGACCGCTAAGCATGATCGGGCTGTGAGCATTGCCGAGGTCAATGCCCGCGCCAATCCGCGTTCGGTCGAGGCAGCGGCCACGCTGGGCTGGATCTACTTCAAGCAGAAGCGAATGGCCGAGGCCGAGCAGGCGTTGAAGGCCGCCTTGTCGGTCGGCCAGGCCAGTTCCGATACGGCTTACTACTATGCCAACGTGTTGATCGCAGCCAACCGCTTCGACGACGCGATCAAGGTGCTGCAGCAAGCGCTGGCGGTGACGGGACCGTTTGCCCATCGTCGCGACGCCGAAGAATTGCTGCACCGTTACCGCCCGGACATCGACATTCAGTCACTGAAGCAGGAGAAGGTGTCGGCCACGACGAGCGGCAAGAGCAGTTCGTCGACCACCGACGAAGAAGAGAAGAGCGAGTCGAGCAAGCCAAGTAAGCCAACGCCGGTCCCCGGCAAGTCGTCGAGCGGCAAGTAAGGTTGCCGCAGCGCGATCGTTGCCCCCCGCACGCTTATACAGCGTGCGGGGGGCTTTTTTTGCGCGCCAACCTTCTGACCAACGCCGTGGCAACGATACAAGCGATCGCGATGGCCGCCACCCAGTACGCGCCGTTACCGTATCGCAGCCAATACGCCAGCAGCTTGACGTACTCGCTGGTGTAGGCGTTCAGCCCGCTGGCGACGTGCCACCACCGCTGGGGCCGAAAATCGTCCGATGGCGCGGAGATCATGACCAGGCGCACTGGCGAGCCGGCCAGCACGCGCTCGAATACCCAGCGAGCACGGCGGGTGTGAAAGTCGTTGGTGACCACGGCCAGCGACGTGGCATGCTCGCCGGCCAGCCACTTGGCAACTGCCCGAGCATCGTCGAACGTGCTGAGATTAGCCCCTTCGAGCAGTACGATCTTTTCCTGCGACACGCCGCGCGCCAGCAACACCTTGCGCACGACGTAATCGTCGGCAAACGCGCGCTCTTCGATCACCTCGACGCCGCGACGCGCTTGGGGAATGATCGCACGGTCGGCAAGTCCCACACGCACCAGGGCCGCCGCCACGAACGGCCGTGTGTTCGGTTCGCCCGAAAGCACGACGACAGCATCGACCGGGCACGGTTCCTCTCCGACGTCGAGCCACATGCCCATCGCCGCCAGGACTGGTACCCGTACGAAGTATCCTACGGCAACCAGCGCCAATGCGCCACACAGCACCGTCGTGCAGCCCAGAACTCGCCGTCGTGGCTTTCGTTCGTCGGTGCTCAAAGATGCGACCCGCTGTGCAGCGATTTGCTGCGCAGCGATTTCTCGTATTGGTCCGGGTCCCAGTCGTCCGGCTCGGGGTGCATTTCTCCGAAACAGACTTCGATCGCCAGGCCAATCCAGGCGCTCAGCAGTGATTTGGCCGAGAGCCGATCGCGCCACCAGCAACGCTCGTCAAGCTCCCGGTCGGCAATGGCCACGATCCGCATGCGCTGGGCTAGCGCCGGCTCGACGTAGCGATCGCGCTCCAGTGCGAGCCGGCGCCCCTCGAGTCGCGGACAAAGCACAATCGCCGTGGCTTCCGAGCGCTCGGCAAGCCACGCGGCGACGTCACGGAGCGAATCGGCCGACGTACGTGCTGCGCGGGGTGTGATGTCGACCATCTCGGCCGCGATGCCCGCCAGAGCCAGACGATGCCGAGCCAGAGCCTCGCGCGGCGGAATAATGTTGAAGCGTACAATCCGCGACGGATGCCAGCGCGACAGCAGGACGCGCTGGGCGAGCTTTTCTCGCACGAGCCGGGGGGCCTGTTCGTACACTTGGTCACCGCCCAGTGGCACCACGTAGTCGGCCGGGCCAGTTCCTTCGTCGACCACCAAGAAGTGCAACGTCTCCCGCAGCAAGCTGGGGGCGGCCACGCTGATGGCGACGATCGCCAGGCACACGGCTCCCCAGCGCACCGGCCTGCGGATGCAACGATGTCGGGAGCTGGGCACGCCTACTTCTCGAAGATTCCTCGGACCATCGCCCGCGAGTGCTCGTCGAGGCCCAGCGGCAGCGCCGCCTCGTAATCGCGCCGCGCGTCGTCCGTGCGGCCGAGCTGCAGGTTCGCCAGGCAACGAATAAAGTACGCGTCGGGGATGCGCGGGTTCATTCGCAAGGCGGTTGTGGCGTCGGCGATCGCTTCCTGCTGCCGGCGATTGTTGAGCTGCGCGACGCTGCGCCACACAAACGCCACTACGTTGTCCGGTACCAGCTCGACGGCCCGGTTCAGATCGGCCAGCGCCCGTCCCTCGCGGTGCATTCTGAGGTAGGTCGAGCCGCGTTCGATGTACAGTCCGCCCGACTTGGGCTGGCGGCGAATGGCGGCATCGAAGTTGGGGATTGCGCGGCTGAACTCCCCCTTGGCCACGTAGCACAAGGCCAGCAACTCGTAGCCGCGAACGTCCTCCGGGTTACTTGCAATCGCGGTGTTGGCCCCGGGAATCGCCTCGTCGAGGCGGCCCTTGTTGAAATCGTCCAAGGCGCGATCGAACGCCGCGTTGTCGACTTCAGCCGGGTCATCGAACGTGCTGCGAATCTGTGGAATGGCCGCGAGCTGTTCGTCGACGATCCGGCCGAAATCGGTCGGCGTGCCGCCAAGCATCGGCACGCTGCTTCCAATTGTCGGTGCAGCCGGCAGCGACGCAGACTCGCCGACGTCAGGTTCTAGCTCGTGATTGCTGCGCTGATCGTCGCGGCGCTGGGCGAGGCTGGCGTCGCCGAACGGTGCAAGATTCAACGGCTGGCGTTCGGTCTCGACCGACACTTCGGGCGGCGTAAAGTGCCCGGCGTTCTTGTTTTGGCAGCCGACCAGCGCTAGCGCCGCAAAAATCGCCGCGTGCAGTCTTGCCGACGAAAGCGAACGTTGGACCATGGCATCGCGGCGTACGCTAGGCCGACGCCTGGGGCGGCGGCGTGGCAGCAGTCGCCTTGGCTTTGCTGTTACGCGAGCTGCGCACGTCGTCGTCATCGTAGTAGTCGCCGTAGTCGTAGTCGCGGTATCCGTAGCCGCCGGCGCCGTAGCGGCGATAGCCGCTATCGTGCCCGTAACCGCGGCGCATTTCGACGCCATTGACGACCACGCCGATCACTTTTGCCCCCAGGCCATCGAGCACTTCCTTGGCGCGCATCGCATTGGGCCGCACGTTCTTGGTGATCCGCATGACCAGCAGCACCGAATCGACGCGCGGTGCCACGGCGCACGGATCGGTGACCGCCAACAGCGGCGGCGTGTCGATCAGAATCATGTCGAACTTGCCGCGCAGTACGTCGAGCAGTTCCTTGAACCGATGCGAGGTGAGCAGCTCCGACGGATTCGACGGGCGCGGCCCGCAGGGCAACAGCCACAGATTCTCAACCTCGGTCGCATGGATCGCGTCGGGCAATTCGGCCTGACCGGCCATCACCGACGAAATGCCCACCGAGTTATCGACCGAAAACAATGTGTGCATGCGGGCACGGCGGAAGTCGGCATCGACCAGGCAGATGCGCTTTCCTGATTGCGCGAAGCTGATCGCCAGGTTCGCCGCCAGGGTCGTCTTGCCGTCGCCGGCGTCGGCACTGGTAATCTGCAACACCTTCTGCTCTTCGCCGCGCGTGCCGAAGTACAGCGCCGTGCGCACCGAGCGATACGCTTCGGCGACCGTGGAGCGCGGACGATGGTAGCACGCGAGAATCTCGTCGATTTTGGAGTTGGCGGCGATCTTCCGGTCGCGGCGGCGGACGGTCGCGGGATCGATCACCGGGATGTGACCGATCACCGGCAGGCGAAGCTGACCACGGATCTCGTCCGGGGTGCGGAAGCTCTTATCGGCCAGGTCGATGAGATACGCCAGGCCGATCCCCAGCATCATCCCCAGCACCGCGCCGATCGCGACGCTGCGCACCAGCACCGGCTCGACCTTCTGATTGCTAATCGTCGGTTTCGAGATCACGCGCATTTTCAGGCCGCCGTAATCCTTCACGAACGCCATTTCGCGCAGCCGACCGGCAACGGCCTCGAACAGGATGCGCAACCGATTGATTTCGGAACGGAATTGTTCGTCGTGCAGCTCGTAATTCATCGCCTCCTTGGCGGCTTCGCGTTCCAACTCGAAGTCGTCGGCAAGCTGGCGGTCGTGCTGCTCCAGTTCCTTCAATTCCTGCTTTAGCGAATCGAGATACACCTGCATGAACTGCGCGGGGGTGCTGGCCGTGTCCTGCTGCCGGCCCCGACCTCCCATCACCAGGTCCTGCAGCACCTGAATCTGCTTGCGGACCACTTTCACCTTCGGGTGATCGGGGCCGAAGCTCTCGATCAGCAACTGCTCCTCCACCATCAGTGGGAACAACTGCTGTTCGACGATGCTGGTTGTCGTGTTGCGGTTGTTATCGGGTCCGCGGACGCCGGAGCGCTCGACCAACAGCCGCAGGGCCTCGAGCACCACGTTGTCCTTGATCGCTTCCTCAAGCGTCTGCACGTGGGCGCGGACCTCGGCGGTGCGCAGCCGCACCTTCGATCGCTCCCCTTCGATGACCGCCAACCGCGACGAGTGGACGCTCTTGCCGTTCTCGTTGCCGAAGAAGAGCAGCGGCGAAATCTTCCGCCATTCGCGGTATTCCATTTCCTTGTCGCGGAGCTGCTTGTGAATGCCTTCGCTGGCGTTCTCGATCAGTTGCAGCGTTTCTTCACCGACGTTCTGCGAGCTTTCGTTCAAGAAGCTCTCATACGCGTCGAGCACGGCCGCCACCACCTGCTGGCAATCGTCCGGGTGCGGACCACGGAAGCTGACGTTCACCACGTTGGCGTTCTCGGTGACCATTTGGTCGCCGCCACGAGTGATCGTCAGCCCCCCCCTGATCGCACCCGCAACCGCGAATGTGTCGGGCATGTTGAACGTCCGCAGCGCACCCAAATTGTGGCTTCGGGCCGCACGCTCGAGGATCATCGGACTTTGAACGACGACGACCGCCGTGGACAACATATCGGTCGTCAGGCCATGTTCGTCATGCTCCAACTGGTCCCGCGTGGGCATAGCGGGGTCTTTATGGATCACCAACGCCTGGCCGGCCGACTTAAAAACCGGCTCGGCCTTGCTGTAGTACAGGTATCCCAGGCCAGCACCGACGCTGGTGATCAGGAATACGATCCACTTGCGACGGAGCATCACGGCGACAAAATCGCCACCGCTAGCTTCGGCGGGCGCGGGCTCAGACTCGGGACGATCAGCCGATTGAACCATGAACCGATGCGACTCCTATTTGCGGCATTCTGCGAGTTGAGAAGCCGTCGCGTGGCAGCGCAATGACCCGGGCGAGAAGATGCAGTGCCCCCATCCTGCTGCGGTAAACGTCAGTTTAATCGAGCCGTGCAAGTTCCGCAAAAACTTTCGTAAAAAAGCGTAAAGATTCGCTGCTTGTTAGGGTCCGGCCCGTGACCGTTTTGCTCCGATCATGCCAATCTTAGGGGCGTTTTGCAGAAGGCAAGGGCCGCAGGTGCGGAATTATCGGCCCGCGCCGCCAAGAGCGGCTTGCCGAGGAAAGTCGCTGCTGCCCGAGCATGCCGCGACGGGCTTTGCATCGCCCTACGGCGACCGTTTCCGGCAGAAGAAAGGCCCCAAAACCAACACGTCCATTCTCGTGCGCAGGAAGCAGTCGATGGCCTGGACCGGGGTGTGGACAACCGGCTCGTTCTCGTTGAACGACGTGTTGATGACGATGGGCACCCCGGTAAGTTGGCGAAAGTCGTCGATCACCTGCCAGTACCGGGGGTTTGCCGTGCGAGAGACGGTCTGCAGCCGCCCGGTGCCGTCGTGATGGACGGCCGTTGGGATGGCCGATCGCTTTTGCTCGCGAATTTTGTAGACCTTCGACATGAACGGGTCGGGCTGCTCCTGCTCGAAATACTCGCCAGTGCGGTCGTCGAGGATGGCGGGGGCAAACGGCCGAAACGACTCGCGGCGTTTGATCCGCTCGTTGAGGATGTCCTTCATCTTGGGATGCCGGGGATCGACCAGGATGCTGCGATTGCCCAGGGCCCGTGGTCCCCACTCCATGCGTCCTTGGAACCAGCCGATCACCTTGCCGGCGGCAATCGCCTCGGCGGTTCGGCGGCACAAAGCGGCCTCGTCGAGCCTTTCGATCTGGCTGGCCTCGCGCAGTGGCGTGTTCGATTCGATCTGCCGAGCGATCGCATCGTCGGAGAACTCTGGTCCCCAATAGGGCTGATCCATCACGAACTGCCGGGGCTGGTTGAGTTGGCAATTCCAGACGTAGTACGCCGCTCCGACCGCCCCGCCGGCGTCGCCAGGGGCGGGGGGAATGTACACTTCGCGGAAGCCGGTCGACAGGACGATCTTGCCGTTGGCCAGGCTGTTCATCGCGCAACCGCCGGCCAGACAGAGCCGATCGCTGCCGGTCGACTGCTGGGCGTGATTCAGAATGTGGAAAAACGCCTCTTCGTACATCGCCTGCATCGAGGCGGCCAGGTCGCGGTGCCGGTCGGCCAAGGGTTCGTCCGGCTTGCGTGCCGGCCCCAGCAGATCGACCATCCGTGAGGAAAATACCGGCTCAATGGTCGGTGCTCCCCCTTCCCAGGTCATCGTTACGCCTTCGGCATGGTGCCGGAAGTATTCCAGCCCCAGTTCGAACATCCCCTCCGGCTTCAGCCGGACCAGCTCGCGCATCTGCGGCAAGTATTTCGGTTCGCCGTAGGCGGCCAGCCCCATCACCTTGAATTCGTCGCCGTAGTGCGGAAAGCCCAGAAATTGCGTCAGGGCCAGGTAGAACAGGCCGAGGGAATGCGGGAAGTAGACGCGCCCATCCACGCGCATCGAATTGGCCTGGCCGAGTCCCCACATCGCCCCGACAAAGTCGCCGAAACCATCGATCGAAACCACGGCTGCGCGCTCGAACGGCGACACCAGGTAGGCGCTGGCCAGGTGGGCAATGTGATGCTCGACATAGTGCATCTCGGGTCGCCGGCTGGCGGGATCGAGGCCGAAAGTGTCGCAGAACTGCCGGCGCACGTCGCGCACCTTGGCGGCATTCCGCAGCCGCTCGCGCACCAGGGCGAACGACGGGCCTTTGCGCAGGGCGAACAGCGCCTTCTTCACCAGGTTCGCCTTCGGGTTGCGGTTCACCGCCAGATGGTCGACCTCGCGCGCCGTGCAGCCGGCGGCTTCCAGACAGTAGGCGATTGCCTCGTTGGGGAAGCCGGCCCAGTGCTTGATCCGTCGCAGTCGTTCCTCTTCGACGGCGGCGACCAGTTGGCCATCGACGACGATGCACGCCGCGGAATCGCCATGGTAAGCGTTGATTCCAAGCACAATCACGACACTCGTCCTCCCGATCCAACGTTTTCTTGCCGAGCGGTCGGTTGAATCGTAGCAGGTTGTGGAGTTGAACCCGCCAGCCGGCGTTCGAGAAGCTTGAGCTGCAGGATCGCCTCGGCGGCACAACGTTGCCAGGCGTAGAACCAGCCTGCCGGGCCGTCGAACCCCCCGCGCTTCACGACGAGGCTATAGAGCAGCACCAGGATTGGCGCTAGCGGAGTGTAGCGTCGCAGGCGGTCGGTCCCTGAGAGTCTTCCGCGCGGCGTGGCCAACAGTTTTTCCGCCTCCAGATCCATGTACTTCGACTGCGATTGCAACCAGCGGCCGAGCGATTTGCGATCATCGTGCACCAACGGGGACGACAGCGACACCGTCTCTCCCCGCTCGACCACGAGGCGATAGGCATGCCCATCCTGACGATACCGGCAACAATTCTTCCGGAACAGCACCGCGACGGGCGGATACACGCTCCCGCGCAGGGGTCGACCCCAAATCGCGAAAACGAACGGCGCCACGTACGCCGAAATCGCGGGACGTTCGGCCAGATCGTTCACCTCGGCCAAGAACTCGTCGGTCACCATGTAATCGGCGTCAAGCGCCAAAATCCAAGGCGTCTGAATCTCGCCATGGTCGAGCGCGTAGTGCCACTGATTGGCAAAGTCGTCGAAGGTTCGCTGGCAGACGCGGGTGTTGGGGAACTCGCCGACGATGTTTAAGGTTTCGTCGGTACTGAAGCTGTCGACGACCAGCACCTCGCGCGCCCAGCGCAGCCGCTCGAGGCAACGGCCGATGTTCGGCGCCTCGTTGCAGGTCAAAACGACCGGCGTGATCTGATCGGGATTCATGCGGTCAGCGACGAGTAGAAGTCGAGCAGCGATTGTGCTTGCTTCTCCCAGGAAAATGTCGTCGTCACATACTGGAGAGCGATCTCGCCGCGTTGTCGCAACTCGTCGGATGACAAACGCAGCCACGTTTCGAGTTCCTTCAGCCAGTCGGCCATCGGCACGCAAGCTCCGCAGCCGAGGCGGTTGACCGCCTCCCACGGCGCGTCAGTTGTGACCAGCGCGGGCACGCCGCTGGCGAGCGCCTCGGCCACCGTCATGCCAAAGTTCTCCGACGCGGTTGGCAGCACGTACAATTCGGCCAGTCGATACGGCTTAGCCAGTCCGTCGGTCCCGGCCACGGTAGTGCGCTCGGCGATGCCACGATCCGCGGCCCGCGCGCGAAGCTGCTCGACGCTGAATTCCTCCGCATTGCCGACTACCAGCAGATGCCAATCTGGATGGCGCGACGCCAGCTCCGCCCAGGCGTCGATGAGCCAGTCGACTCTTTTTTTGGAATGCAGCCGCGAAAAGAAGTGCAAAATGCGCTTCCCGGCGAGTTCCGGGTGCCGGCCGAGCCACGCCTGGCGATCGACCGGCTCGTTCCAGGCCGAAACCTCGACGCCGTTGGGAGCGACGATGACCGGCTGGCGATAGCCGGCGCGGCGAATATCGTCGGCTTCGATGTCGCTCGTGGCGTGCCAGCCAGCGGCGCGACGCAGCGCTCCGGGGTGAACCACAATCGCCGCAAGGCGCTTCCGCCACTGCGAACGCGCCAGCGCGTACGGCGACAGCATGCCGCGCGGGCTAATCACCAGCGGACAATCGTGGTGCCGCGTCGCTCGATATGCGTAACCAAGCGTCGGCAGCCAAAGCGCATGATGGTGAACGAGCGCTAAGTCGTCGGACTCTAACGCTCGCCGTAGCCGGCGCGACCGGCGAAGCGGCTGCGGCCAATCGTCCTCGAAGCGGCGAACATAATCGGGCCATCCCGGCTCGCCCGGCCAGCCGGCGCCGGCGCAGTACAAGCGCGCGGTTGGGTCGAGGTCGTGCATTGCCCGGACGAGCGCCGGTACCGAAACCGACGGACCTCCGTAGCGCGGATCGAGCGACGGTACCACGGTCGCCTTGACGCCGGACGCCGCAGTACGATCTTCATCGTCAGCACCATACTTAGCATCGTGTTGCGTAACTTCCGCCGTCACTTGCTTCAACGCCACAGAGAGCTCGCAGGCCTACGTTGCTCGCTCAAGGTTCCCAGAGCACGCGGCATCGGACGCGTCAGTCGCTTCCTGTCGACACGGCCCATACCCTAGACAGAGCGCCTTCAGTTTCTCGGCAAAGTGTCGCGGGGCAAATTCTTCGATCACGCGGCGGCGCAGGCGCTCGGGGTCCTTCAAGATGGCCAGTGGATGCGATCCTTGAAGCATTTCGATTAATGCGCCGCCGATGGCTTGTGGATCGTCGGGATCGACCAACACGCCCAATTCGCCGCCACACAAGGCATCTAACGCCCCATCGCGATTGCCGGCCAGGACCGGCTTGCCGCACGACAGCGCCTCCAAGTAGACGATCCCAAAGCCTTCCTTTTTGCTGGGCATCGCGAAGACATCGCACAGACGATAATGGTCGGGCAATTCGGCGTCGGGAACAAAACCGGCCAAGGTGACATGGTCGCGCAGACGGTGCTGGTCGATGAGCCGTTCGATGCGTTGCCGGTCGTTGCCGCTGCCAATAACCAGGTAATGCACATCGGGCACGTAATGCCTGATGGTCGGCAGTGCCTTAATGATTTGGGCGTAGCCCTTGTACCGTTCGTCGTAGTGCAAGCGGGCGACGGTCATGATCACCCGCGCGTTGGGCGAAAGCCGGTATCGCTGGAGCAATTGTGCCGGCTTGGGGCCTGGACGAAACAGCTCGGGATCGAAGGTGTTGGGCAAAATCGAAACGCGACCGGCAGGCACGCCCTGCTCGGCGACAAGCCGATCGGCGGTGTAGTGGCTCACCGAAATGATGCGGTCGGCGGCGCAGACCGCGCGGCGAACGCGATCGCTGCGCAAGTTCCAGGCCTCAACGCCGTGAGCAATCGCCCAGTAGGGCACTCCGGTCGCGCGGCGAAGCCAATAGGCGGCACCCGTGAAATTCAAGTGTCCACAAATCACGAGCGCAGGCAGATCGCGCAGGTACTCGACGGCAAGGCGGGAAGAAAATGCCGCAGTACGAAGCTCGCGAGGCCAGTGCCCCGTGCGCACGACCCGGGCGCGCCGTTCCAGCCAAGGTTGAGTTGCTCCCAAAGGATCATTCTTAACGACGACCGTCAAACGAAGTTCCGGAAACAGTTCGACAAGCGCTCTCAGAAAGAAGGTCGAGTAAACCTGAATGCCGCCTTTGGCGTGCAGATCGGGAAACCAAAGGTGGACGTGCTTGCGGCGCGGTGGTATGCCAGCACGGCGCCCGGCGGTGGTGCGGGCATCGAGTCGTTCGGTCTGCACCACGCGGGTTGCTGTTTTTTAGAGAGGGGGCAACTGAACGTGCGCTGTCACGCCGGCGCCGGCATAGCGTGTTGCATTGTCGGTTCAGGCATCCTGGCCGGCCGGCTCAGAGGATACAAGCACACCCACATCCCGACCAGCGAGGTGGCAAACGCGGCGCACCAACCGCTGAATGGCTGCTCGATCTGAAAGCTCATGCCGACCCAAATGACGCTGCCGATCGAGTGCAGCGACGATGGCGCCGCTCCTAAGCATGCGGTGGCGACGGTGCGCATGGCGGCCCCCATGCCGATTCCAGCCAGAATGACTCCCAACCACCCAAGATTGGCCCAGGCCTCGGTGATCGGACCGATGCCTACCGTCGTCGTCTTGATGCTCGCCGCGTTCGTCAGTCCGTAGTACAGCCCCAGCCGCTCGGTGGAAATGTGAACGTGCGGCTTATCCTTCCATATTAGCCGCGGTACGAGCAAT
The DNA here is from genome assembly GCA_036272935.1 of Pirellulales bacterium. Lineage (GTDB taxonomy): Bacteria > Planctomycetota > Planctomycetia > Pirellulales > PNKZ01 > DATAXP01. Next base: position 73,623 of record DATAXP010000154.1, read on the forward strand.
TGCGGCAGATGGGCGTAGGTTTCGCCGTAGAGAAATGGCTTGACGGACGGAGTGACGTCGACCGCGCGCGTGTGAATGTGGATCAGGTTTGCTCGAGACAGCACATCGCGTTGATCTCGAATCCGGCGCTCGGGTTCGTAAATCATGCGCATTGAGCAGTCGATCCAAAGCTCGTAGATGTCAAAGATGCGCGAAACCGACAGCGTGCTGCCAGGACCATAGGTCTTTCGAACGTCGGCCTTACCGAGATTCATGAACGCCAAGAAAGTGATCCCGGCGGCAATGACAATCCACGGCACCTTGCTGCGCCCTTGCGTATACGCCACGAGGCAAATCACCAGATTGCACATGCCATAGACCAGCGTGGTGGCCGCAAAGCTGACGGTCAACGTCATGCCCACAAAGACGCCGAGAAACAGCTTCTCGCCCGTACTCAACCGCCCCTCGCCCAGTTGCCGGAACAGCAGCCAACTGGAAATCATGCCGGCCGCATTGCCCACGACGACGACGACGTTCGTGACGCCGCGCAGCGATCCCAGCGAATCTATGAAGCCAAATCGATAGCCAACGGTAAACAGGAACCAAATCACGAGCAAAACGAACCCCAACTGCTTGATCGTCCGTTCCGGAATCACGCGGTAGGGAATAAAAAGCATCGTGCGCACTTTCGCCGCATTGGGGCGGCGATAGTAGTAAGCCCCGATGGCAAGCGCCAGATACAATACCACTGTTGCATCGGCAATAAGGCGCGTCGTCTCCGAGTAGCTCATGTACTCGGGGCGAGTATTGAGGATGGGGTACGCGAAGTACGGAAAGTGAATCGCGCTGAAGCATTGGAACGCGGGCGGCTCACGCTCGCGTTGGGCCGCCCAAAGAAACAGCGGCAACATGCTCAAAAACGCGATCGCCAGCCCCGCCAGCACCTCCAACAGCGTTAAGGCGGTGACGTTCTGGTTGCGATAAATGCACACCATCATGAAGATCACCGGCAGCCAGCTATGCCGTAGCTTGACCGGAATCTTCAGCTTACGGCGCTTGGCCGCAAAATCTTGGTAAGCGCCGAAAGCTTTCATGCTTCTGCTTGGTGTGTGCTCGGAACCGCCGGTGAGTGAGTGAAGTTCATTTTATCTGCCAAAACCGTTTGTACAGCGTTTAGTAGATGGGTTTCGGTCATTTTCGGCGTGAATTGCCCGGCAAGCTCTCGGGCCGCCGAGCCGATGGCTGCAAGTCCTTCGCGGCTTAGGCCGATCAAACCCTGCATTTTCTCGCGAAAATCTTCCCAATCGCCCGCCTGAAACACTTCGCCGGTCGAACCGGGATGCACCAGCTCCGGCACGCAGCCCACCAGGTCGCTCGCCACGACCGCACGGCTACAGGCCATCGCCTCGTTCACCGCCAGGCCCCACGTCTCGTCGGTCGCCTGCGACGGCAGAACGAATACCTCCCCCAGCCGATAAACGATCGGCATCACGCTCTGGTTCTGAAACGGCAACAGCCGAAAGCGGTCGGGGTATTGGGCCGCCAGCGCGTCGACCGCCGGCCGCTCCGGTCCATCGCCGACGACCACCAGCACCAGGCGCGGATCGTTGATCGCCGCCACGGCACGCATCAACTCGACCGGCTGCTTTTTCGCCTGGAGCTTTCCGGCGAAGACCAGCACGAAGCGGTCGTCGTCGATTCCCAACTCCCACCGCCATTGCCGCGCTTTGATCTCAAATTCTTCGGCCCGTTCGGCAAAGCGTTCCAGCTCGATCGAATGCGGACAATAGAACAGCTTCGACTCCGGCACTCCAAACGCCCGGTAGTAATCTCGATTGTGCTTTCCGACGTAGAGAAATCCGGCGGGCCAGCGAAAGATTTGCCGCAGTGCCAATTTGCGCAGCCACTGTTTCCAGCCGCCTCGGCGACCGAGCAAGTGCGAATCTCCACGGAATAACACCGGCACGCCGCGCCGAGCCAGAGCGCGCAGCGCCCGCAGATGCCCGGCAAATGCGTAGCCGGTCAGATGCACCACGTCGGGTCGCCAGGCGAGCAATCTCGACGGAAGCCCGGGATTGTCGATGCCAAAGAAATGATGCGTACCAGGGTCGCGCGCCCTGTTGGGAACCGCTTCGAACGGATAGCCGTCGACCAGCGGAATATCCCAGGCGAACTCCCGCTCGAACCCCTTGTCCCACACGGCTTGCTGCTGGCCAAACCAGGTGAAAAAGACGCGCAGATCCAGATCGTCGCGCTGGGCCAACCGGCGGTACAGTGGCGCGTAGTATTGAATCGGATGGGATACGACCATCGCCAGACGGATCTTGTGTCCACCGGCCGGCAAGAGCGATCGTTCAACGATGGTTTGCGATGGCATGGTCAACACGGTCGCGTGACGATTCCTGCCGTACGGACTGCCGATCGGCAAGGCATTGGTCAAAAAGCTCTGCGTGCCGCTGCGCCATCGGGCCGGCCAAGTATTCGGCAACCAACGCCGAGCGATCGCTCCGCAAGCCGTCGGCCACTTGCTCGAGGAATTCGCGGACGACACGCACCCCATCCTCCAACGGTGTCGCCGTGGAGCCGAAGCGGATCAACGCCGCGGCCTCGGGATGCGCCTCGACGAAGTCGCACGCTGGCGTTCCCCCCAGCAGGCAGGCGAGCACCGGCTTGCCGAAGAGCAAGTACCCAAACAGTTTCGACGGCGTGTAGCCGGGATCATCGACACCCAAGATCAACAGGCCGCTAGCCTCCAGCCCCAATCGCAGCGATTCAAAGTAGCTGACCTGGTCCCCTTGCTCTTGAACCAGTTCCGACAAACCATGTTGGTTGGCGATCTGCTTAAGCACCCCTTCGCCCCACATCGCCTGCCCGCCGGTCGTTCCGAACAGACCGATACGCACCCGATCGATGAGCACCGGCTGCCTGCGCCGCAGCTCAGCCAACACGCGGCATAGTGCCGTGAAACCTGCCGATCGTGTTACTCCGCCAATACCGACGTACACCAGCTTCAGTTGGTCGCCCGAGCTGTCGGATAAACCGTCGTGGGTCGCCGCCGGCATTGCCGCGCGCGCGCGCTGAAGGTCGGCAAGCGAGGCAGCGAACGGAATCACCGCCTGATGCGACGGCTGTTGCCACGCGCCGCGACGGCTGCTGTAGCATTCGTTCATGTTGGCGAGGTACGTCGGCGATACAGAGACGATCCCTTCGGCGCGCGGGACCACTTGCCGCTCCATGCGCTTCGAAAGCCAGTTCATCACGCGTGCCTTGCAGACCATGTTCGTCGTGAAGTATCGCTGTTGTGGCCGATACCATGGATCTTGCAGATCGACGACGAATGGCACCTTGTAACGGGCGCGCCATATCGGCCCCAACGTGAAGAGCACGAAGTGCGTTGTGGAAAAGTACACCAGGTCGAAGCGGCCGCTGGCCAACAGTCGCGACCCCTCGAGGTACATCGGCACCCAAGCGCGCCAGCCGACCGTGCCGATGCCTGCCGCGCGGAATAGCCTCGGCATCCACGCCGGGACGTCATGCACCGGGCTCGTGTCGCAAAAAAAGATTTCGGAGTCGCGGTCGAGACTACTTGCGCGCTGATAACTGGTGTCGGGAGCAAGGATCTCGACGTCCCAGCCGTATTCCGGAAGATTGAACGCCAGCATGCGCGCGCGGTGCATGTCGGCCGTCATGGTCGGACAGTAGCCGCTCGTAACGATGAGCACGCGCTTCATCGCCGATAACACCACAGCGGGCTGTACCAGTCGGCGGTTGAGTCGGCCACTCGGACGCCGGCGAGGGTCTCGGCGACGTACCCACGTCCCAGCAACTCATCGCGCACGCCGGCCTGCTCGTCGCGGTTGTGAAACTCGATGTACACGGCCGGCGAGTATCGATCGAGCAGCGCGCCGGCTCCGCGCAGCACGGCGGCGCCCGCCCCTTCGACGTCGATCTTGATCACCTCCGGCACCGGCAAACCTTCGTCGAGCAGATGGTCGAGCGTTCGGGTCCGCACTTCCAGTACCTCGCTAGCCTCGGCGTCGGCGCCGGTCACGGCGGCGAGTTGTCCCTGCATTCGCTTGGCCGAGGAATAGGAGAACGCCGCGACTCCGGTAGCATCGGCGGCGGCCGCTTCGATGGCAAACACGTTCGCCAGTCGATTCAGCGCAAGGTTGCGAGTCAGGCTTGCGTATTCTGCCGGGGCCGGCTCGAACGACACCACTCGGCCCGTGGGACCAACGCATGCGGCGAAGAACAACGCCATTTGCCCCTTGTTGGCCCCGATGTCGTAGACCGTCATGCCGCGTGCGATCTTCGCGTGCAGAAAGCGCACCTCGTGCGGCCCCCAGTGCAAGGCGTAGCCGAGGCCCATTCCCGGCTCGACGACGAACCGCATGCCGCGCGCCGGCCCGCGCAGAACCTTGCGGACGCTGCCCGGCGGATGCGTCCAGGCGGCCAGTGCGCGTGCTGCATGCCACGCAGCCCTCTTGAGGTGATCGAGTATCATGGTTTAGCGGACGAGCAACCGTTTCCACCAGCGGTTCGACGCCAGTCGCTCGCGTGCTTCGCTCCAATCGACCAGGCTGTCGTTGATGTCGTGGTCGCCACGTTGAGCTTCGGGGACTTCGCCGCGCTCGACCAGCGCGACGATCTCCGGGAGCCGGCGATAGAAATCCTCGCAACGATACGGTGCGTGCAACGACCACATTCCCGGCGCCTCGCCCAGAAAATCGAGCCGCTCGAGACCCAAAGATCGCATCCGCTGCGTGAACAGGTGCTCGGGCAGATCTTGGGGTGGGTTTCCTTCAACCCATGCCTTAATCCAGTTCCGTGCCGAAGGGCGCCGCGGAACGAGCATGCCGAAGTCGCCGGAGAATCGTCGGCGATCGATGGCGAATAGCCGTGTGCTCATGGTATCGAAGCGCGGCGCCCAACGCCGGCCGTTGGAATGAGTCGCCACGAGCTGCTTGAGACGACCGTCCGTGCTGGGTGGACCGGGCAACGGCGCGCACACCAGCACGCTCCGATCGGTCGCGAGCGTCTCCACACATTCGTTCATCCATGCCTTGCTCCCGCCACCGAATAAAATATCCGAATCGGTGTGCAACACGATGTCGTGCCGCGCGGCCCACAAGCCAAAGAAGTACGCGTAATAGGGTCCACCGCGAAAATCCTTCGCCGGCACACGTCGTCCGCCGAAGCACATTGCCGACACCGCTTGCTGTGCGGGCTCGGAGTAATCGACCGTCACGACGCGCACGCCGGGCTGCGCGTTCGCCAAAGCTTCGATCCGACCGCGTCCTTCCTGCCAACGTTCGGAGAACCGGCCTGCACTGCGATGAAAGTCGATCGAAATGAGCACTTCGCTCATCTGGTCCCGCCATTGCCGAAGCTGATGCGGCAAAATGTGCTCGGCATGCCGGTAGTCGCTGGGGGCGAGGCTAATCTGGAGCGTGGTGCCAGCCATTCAATCGCGCGATCGCGTCAATTTGTGCGCTATGTTCTTGTTGCCGTGTTCGGGTTAGGCGGCCAGGCGGTGTTCGCGAACCCAGTGCAGCAGGTGCACGATCGCCAGGATATCGGTGTAGCGAACGCCGGGGCGCGACTCGCGGAAGTCGCGCCACAGCTGCTCGACCGCTTCGGGGCGGATAGCCACGTCGCGCAGCGCCGCTCGATCCGCCAGGATCGCCGTGATTGGCTCTTGCAACCTGTCGCGCAGCCACAGCTCCCACGGCAGCACGAACCCCATTTTCGGTCGGCTGCTGATCTCGCGCGGCAGATGGGTAGGGAGCGCGTCGACCAGCAGTTGCTTTGTTCCCGAATACCACAGGCTCGACTTCAAAGGCCCCGGAATGCTGGCGATCGTCTCGACCAACACGTGATCGAGCAGCGGCACGCGCAGCTCGACCGGATGGACCATGCTCATCTGGTCGGCATCGCGCAGCAACATGTCGGCCAGGTACAGCGATAATTCGAACAACGAGTACGAGTTCACCACGTCCAGCCGCGACGCGGCTGCTTTTAACGTTTCGATTGTTTCCTCGGGCAACGCAGTCGGCGTGCTGAAGTAGTCATACTCCAATAGTGCCTCGCGGCGCTGAGGCATCATCAACTGCCGAAAGATCGCGTAGCGGTCAAGCCGAGTGCCGCTGTCGTTTAGAATGGCGCGCAGCTTCTGCGCGCGAGCCGAGCCTGGTACGGTTCGCTGCAAGTAGGCCAGCGGCCACTGTGCGACCCAGCGGTAAAGCGGGCGGTCAATGGACGCCGCTTGCCGGAACGTCGCGTATCCGGCGAACAGTTCGTCTCCCCCCAAGCCAGAAAGCGTCACCTTGATCCCGGCCCGCGCCACGGCATCGGAAATGAAATACGTGTTAACGCCGTCGATCGAGGGCTGGTCGTACGCACTCAGGGCCGACTGAAAACGGTCGACGGCCACCGTCGGCGACAAGTTCAGCTTGGTGTGTGTCGTACCGAAGCGGCGGGCAATTTGCGCGGCGTGCTCCGACTCGTCGAAATCGCGCTCGCCGAACTGCACCGTGAACGTGTGCAACGAATGGCCGGCGTGTGTGAGCAACGAAACGAGGCTGCTTGAGTCGATGCCGCCCGACAGAAACACGCCCACCGGCACGTCGGAAAGCATGTGCAGCGACAGGGCCTCGATCAGCGCGGGCCGCAAGCGTTCGAGCGCTTCGCCGTAGCTCATCCGCTCTTGGCGCGGAGCGAATCGCAATGACCACCAGCGGCGTTGGCGCGGCACCAACGGCTGCGCGGGCTCGTTGAAGTCGAACTCCCAATACTCGCCAGGCAGAACGCTTTGCACCCCTTCGATCATCGTCCACGGTGCCGTTACCGCGCCGAACGCCAGGAAACTGTTCACGGCCACCGGATTCAACACCCGTGGAACGATGCCCGAGGCCAGCAGCGTGCGGACCTCGGAGGCGAACAGCCACGTCGAAGCGTCGGCCTGATACACGTACAGCGGCTTAATGCCGAGCCGATCGCGCACCAGGTGCACTTGCCGGCGGCGACCGTCGTAGACGGCAAAGGCGAACATGCCACGCAGCGCGTCGAGCGAACGCACACCGTCGGCGTCCCACGACTTCAAGATCGTCTCGGTGTCGCACGACGAGCGGTACGCCATTTCGGGCAGCTCGTGGCGAATCTGCGAGTGATTGTAAATCTCGCCGTTAAACGTGATCCACGAGCCGCTGTCAGGCTCGTTCATCGGCTGGTGCCCCGCGGCGCTCAAATCGAGGATCGATAACCGCGTGTGCACGAGGCTCAGCCGGTAACCGCCGGGCAGCGACAGTTCGACGCGGCCTTCGTCGTCCGGGCCGCGATGGCGCAGACTTGTCTGCATCGCCTCGGAAATAGCCTTCAGGTCCAAGTCGCTGCGAGCGGTCAGTATGCCAGCGATGCCGCACATCGGATATCGTCGACGCTTAAGCGGAACTCTTCGAGGCCGTGGCGATCGTGCGCCGGTCGATCCCCAACGCCTCGCCGATCGCGCTGATGCTGCGGCCGACGCAATGGTCGGCCAGGGCGCGCTGCTGGCCACGAAGCCGCAAGTTCGTCCGTCGAGTCGCATCGGCCGACAAGCGACTGATTTGCTCGACCAACTCCTCGGCCGTTCGATAGGTTTCGATCTCGCGACCCAATTCGTACATCTGGTCCAAGCCTTCGGTCCATTCGGTCAGGTAGCATGCGCCCATCACCGGCGCTTCGATGTCGCGCAATCGGGAATACGTGTCGGGATTCCAAAAAGGGCGACGAAACGACGGATAACGATTCGTGCCGATGGTGACCATGCTCTGCTGCGTGACCGCGACGTAATCGTCGCCGAACACCGGCGCGTCGACGGCTGCGGCGGGCAAGCGACCGCGCAGCTCTCGATGGCGGGTGTACGTCATTCGCCAAAGCGGCGCCAGTGGGCCTTGCGTTCGCGCCATCTTCGCCAGACGGCTGAGGCGCCTTGTCCACGATGCCGCCGCGGCGGGTTGTTGAGCGGCCGACGACTCGCCTCGCCAGCCAGGTCCGCGCACGACCAGGGGCGCGCCGAGTTGAATCGCTCGGCCAAACAAATCGTCGCGCTGCAAATCCCAACGGCCGATAAATGTCGGCCCATAGCGCTCGGGATGGTCGCAGGTGCGACGCTCCGGCGCGACCCACACCGGCATCGCGGCATGGACGACATTCAGCCCGGCGTCGCGATACATGACCAGCGCCTTGAACTCCGGTACCCAGTGCAGGTCGAACGCCCGGAATTCCGTGGGCACCACGCGAAAGTCGCGCACGTTGTCGCAGAAAAAGTTGACGGTCGGAATGCCGAGATCGCGGACCGCGCGCACTCCGGCAGGATCGATCTGCTTCGGGAAGAAGTAGCCCAGGAAAAGATCGATCGGCCGCTCGGCTTGCAACTGGCGAATGTAATCGATCGCGCGCTGCCACGTTCGCTGCACGAGCCTCGGATCGTCGGTGACCAGCGGTTCTACCCAGTCGATCCCCGCGGCCTCGACCCACTCGTGCCCCGCCTCTTCCAGCCCGTGCTTGAAGTAGGTTTCCCAGAACGAATAGGCCGGCAATGGATGCCGTCGTTGGGCCTGCATGCAACTCAAGAAAACACGCATGGCGGGAGTAAAACTATTTCGACGCAGCGCCGTCAACACGGGCTCGTTGGGCCAGGTAGATCTCTTCGAACAAATCGTCGAGCGACTTGGTCAGCGACCATTCCGGATAGTGCGCACGGATCTTGGATAGGTTGCTGATGTAGCAGATATGGTCGCCGGCGCGGGCCGAATCGACGTATTCGTACTGCATCTTCTCGCCCGAAAGCGCCTCGACGCGCGCGAATGCCTCAAGGATCGAACAACTATTCGCGCGGCCACCGCCGATGTTGTAAACCTCGCCGACGCGCGGAGCACGCCAAAATGCCTCGATGAATCGGGCCACGTCGAGCGAATGGATGTTGTCGCGTACCTGCTTGCCCAGGTATCCGAAGACGTTGTACATCCGTTGCTCGACGTTCGCGCGGATCAGGTAGCTGAGGAACCCGTGCAGTTCGACGCCGGAATGGTTCGGCCCGGTCAAGCAGCCACCGCGCAGGCAGCAGGTGCGCAAGCCGAAGTAGCGTCCGTATTCTTGCACCAGCAAGTCGGCTGCCGTCTTGGAGACGCCGAACAGGCTGTGCTTGCTCGCGTCGATCGACATCGACTCGTCGATCCCCTCGTAGTCGGCCCGGGCGGCATACTCCCAGCGCGTCGGTAGTTCGACCAGCGGCAATGAGTTCGGCCGATCGCCGTACACCTTGTTCGTGCTCATGAACACGAACACCGCCTCGGGCGCGGCTTGCCGCACTGCTTCGAGCAGATTCAACGTGCCGACGGCGTTGGTGTCGAAATCGTCGAAGGGCCGCTGGGCGGCGAGATCGTGGCTCGGCTGAGCCGCGGCGTGAACCACAAGCTGCGGGCGAATCTCGGCGATCGTCTGCAACACACCCCGGCGATCGCGCATGTCGAGCTCGTAATGCGAGAACGCGGCGTACTCGGCTTGCAGCCGGCGTTGATTCCAGCGCGTGTCGCCACCGGGTCCGAAGAAATCGGCCCGCTGATTATTGTCGATGCCATGCACGCGCCAGCCGCGATGGGCAAAGTACGCCACCACCTCCGAGCCGATCAGCCCCGACGAGCCGGTCACCAGCATCTGGTTCGCTGGGTCTTGCATCACGTGGTGCTCAATGCGACGGTGGTCTGCGTGGAAAAAATCGCGGCGTCGGCGGCACGCACCACTTGCTCGGCCTCCTGTTCCCAGCAGAATCGCTCGCGGGCGGCATCGAGTGCTGCTTGCTTCGCCCGCTGCAGCCGCGGGGCATCCACCAGCCAGCGATTCAAGGCATCGGCCAACGCGCGTGCATCGGACGGTGGATAAAGTTGAATCGCCTCGGGCACCTGGCGGGCAATCTCCCGCTGGCCGAGCGTGTCGCTTGCTGCGACCGCCAGCCCCGACAGTATGTATTGAAACAGCTTGTTCGTCACCGTCAGGTTGCGGCTCGGGCAGTAGGTTTGTTCGCCGGCAAAGCCGATGTCGTGCTCGGCAATCCGCGATGGTAACTCGTCATTGGAAACCAGCGGATGCACGAACACGCGGTGGCGACGATCGGCGTCGCGCCACCGAGCGAACGCTTCCTGCCAATCGCCGGCAAGTGTGCCGCGCAAATGCAGATCGATCGGTTGGCTCAGCAAGGGCAACGCGGCAAACAAGTCTTCCAGCCCGCGGCCGCGGCCGATCGTCTGCGAGAACCAGTGCACCGAGAGGCGGCTGCGATCGGGGCGATCCTTGGCTACGTGGTCGAGCGTCTTGCGATCTCCCCAAGGAAAGACGTTGTACACGACCGCTGGCGGCGAGACGCGATATGCCGCGGCCAAGGCGTCGCTCATCGCATGCGAGGTACACGTGCGATACGATCCGCCGGCGAGCAGCTCCGCTTCGAGCTTGTGCAGCATGGCGATCGGCCGAGCGCGGCGCGCTTCGGGCAACAGGTCTTCGGAGAACCAGTCCTCCATATCGACGCCGACGCATCGCCCCTGCGCGAGCAATCGCTGCCCCACCCACAGCGCTTGTTCCGAATGGGCGATGTACAGCGCTGCGTCGCGCTGCATGGCAGCGCGCAGCAGCGGCGCCGGAGTGTAACCCAGCAGATCGGGATGCGCGTGCCCGAAACGGACGAACGCCGTTCGATGCCACCGCCGCCGTGCAGCGACCATCGCTCGTCGCATTCGCCCGGCAAGCGTGCTGCATCGCAAGTCGGCGACGACCGTGAACGCCCAGCAGCGAGCCCCGACAATCTCCCGGTCTCTGGCCGCCAGCGCATCGTCGAGCCAGGCACCAAGCACTTCAACCTGGTATCCGGCGGCCGCCAAGGCGTCGGCCTCCTTGATCGCGCGCGGATTGTGGCACAACGGGCTGCCGGTGAGCAGCACGATGCGCTTGTCGGCGCGGTCGGCTGGCTTAAGGGCGCATTCTTCGATTTCGACGCTCACGCTTCTTCCAACAGTCGCAGATACTCTCGAGCGCACTTCTCCAGCGTCAAATGCTCGAGGATATAGTCGCGCGGAGCAAAGCGCCCGCCGCGGAGCGCTTCTTGAAACTCATCGAGCCGCGCGGCGACCTCGGTGTGCCCACGGAACGCCATCCCGCAGCGCTCGTCCCAATACGGAATCGAAGTCACGCGGACTGGGCCGAAATTGTACTTCGCCTGGTTCGGGTCGCACCAGCGGCCATAATCGGCCGCCAATAGCGGCAATCCCATGCTAAGGGCTTCGAGGTAGGCAATGCCTTGCGTCTCATGGGGACTGAGAAAGACCATCGCCCGTGAATCGCGGAGCAGCTTGCGGTACTCGTGTTCCTTGTACGAGCCGTAGCGGATTGTCTGATAGGTCAACCCGCGGGCGCGACAGGCCTCGAGGACTACATCGAGCAAGCCTGTGAACAGCGGCTTGCCCCAACTTAGCTTGTCGTAGATGAGCAGGTCGTGCGTCTTGGCATCGATCGGGCGCGGCGCGAAGGTTTTGGTGTCGATTCCCACCGGCCAGATGCGCACTCGCTCGTTCCCAAAGACGTGGCGGTACATGGCTGCCGACCACTCGCACGCCTGCACCACGCACGCGGCGCGCGTTGCCGTGAACAAGTCGGGCCAGTCGTGGGGCGTGGTCATTACTCCCGGGCCAACCACCGATTTGTACAGCGCAGCGATTTCACGGCAACGATCGACGGGCCCATGTAAAATGCCCACCGCACGCTGCCCTGGATCGATGCGCACCGGTCGCCGATGCAGGCGATGCGCAATCGCCGCACGCTTCAACCCCAGCATCAGGTTCGCCGCCACCTTGCTCAATCCGGTCCACCGACCCCGACGGAACGGCTTCAGGAATGTCTGCACCGCGCGGCGCGGAATCTGGTCTCCGGTGAACCAGCGCGGCGGCATTGGATAGTCGAGGCTGAACAGTTCAATCGGCCGTGTGGGCATGTGAGCTTAAGGGCGCGAAGAACCTGCCCGCACCGGCGGTCTGCTAGGTCGGTATCGACTGCTGCGAGCAATCGGGCGCGGCCCGAAGAAGGTGATACGCCGGACGCAGCACATTCTTGGCGAGAACGACTCCATGACGCGGCAGGTAACGGGCCAGGGCCGCGGTACGCGCGCTCGGCACGGGGCAGCTTCCGTCGCCGGCTACGGCCACGGCGTGCGTCTCGCGCTGAAACGCCGGGCCGGCATACGACAGCAGATCGCCAAGCATCGTGCCGTTATCGGGAACTGCACTCAGACCGTGCACTGCCATGGCGATGGCGATCAGCAACTCGTTGTTCGGTCGATTGCGCAGCCACACGAGCCCGATCTTGTCGTAGCGGGTTCCGAGCCGTCGGGCCATCTCGTAGACTTTCGTGCCGGCCGGACGGCACTCAAGGTAATACATTCCGCCGTTGAACTTTGGCAGCGACGGCACTTCGAATCGCTGGCAAATGCTTGCGACGTCGCCGATCGATTCCCCCTTGGTGATGGCACCGCCGACGACGGCCACGACGTGGCCGGCAAGCTGCGCGAAGGCTGAATCGAGCGGGCCGAGGCACAAGCAATCGGCATCGACGAACAATGTGTGATTGGCCGGCGCGAGCCCGTCGAGATGCAGCTAGCTGCGAAATCCAACACCGTAGCGGACCGTGTCGATCGTGGCGATCTCGGCCTAGGCGCGCACATCGCTGGGCAACTCGTCGGGGCGGTCGATCGCGATCGCAAACCACGGCGAACCGTCGTGATGCCACCGGCGGAACGACCGCGCCAGGTTGGCGGCGACGTGCTTGTACCGTGGAGGCCCAACCGCCAGCGTCAAAACGCAGGGCGAATCGGCCGGCGTTGAACCTCCAGCAATCATCTGAACGTGGGGCTCGGCATTCGAGGTTGAAATGGCTTCAGCAGAAACCGGCGCACGCGCAGCAGTTGTTCTGTGCGGCGAAAACCCAGCCGCCGATACAGCCGTCCCAAGAGGCCCGCTTCGGGCGGTGAAAACTGCGGATCAAGCCGGTAAACCCAATTGGCCACTTCGGCGCCTTCGCGCGGATGCGTGTACGCCAACAGGTGTGCCAATCCCCACAAGCTGCGTGCCGCGGCACGCGCCCGGCGAGGCGTCAACTCGCGGCGCTGCTCGAGCTGATCGAGAATGCGGCGATACATCTCACGAAATTGCCAGTTGGCCGCAATCCACGACGGACCTCGCGCCGGAAGGTGAATCTGATCACCGTGTCGCACCCAATAGCCGGCGCAGCCGGGGACCAACGCAACTTTCGGATGCTTCAGCCCAATTTCCAACAACAGCATGCGATCGTCGCGGATAGAATAGTCCTGGCGCCGAGGCGTGTCGGCGACCAGCTCACGTCGGAACAGCATGCCCAAGTAGTGGCTGCCGTAGCCTTCGCCGAGCTGCACGGCGAGAAAGTCGTCCCACAACGGCGGATCGTGATGCTCGTGAATGCGGCCCGAAGGGTGGAAGTAATCATCGACGCGCGAATAGACCAGATCGGCTCCGCTTTCGACGGCCGCCTCGAATTGCCGATCGATCATGCCAGGGCAAAGAAAATCATCGGAATCGAGATAGCGCACGTATCGGCCGCGCGCTGCCGCAGTGCCGCGGTTGGCGGCCCAGGCTTGACCCAAATTCGGCTGCCGCAAGGCGACCATGTCGCTCTGCTGCTGGAGCCACTCCCAGGTGTCATCGGTGCTGCCGTCGTCGACAACGATGATCTCAGTCAGGCAGCGCGTGCCGCGGCACGAGTTGACGGCCTTGGGCAGCGACCAAAGCCGGTTGTAGGTCGGAATGATCACGGAAACGTCGATCGTCTTGGTCATCGGTGGTGCGTTTGATCCCGCTCAGCGCAGACCCAGCCGGCGAGCCCAGCGCCCCGCGGTGAGCCGCATAATGCGCCAGGCAGGCCACCAGCTCGATCGCGCCATCGGTGCACTGCGGAACAACCGCCGCCAGTGTTTCAAGGCCGTCCCGTAGTTTCCGTCGAGCCAGGCCATCGAGACCCACAGGCTTTGCATTTCGCCTGCCGTCGGTGCGTGCGGCTGATCAACGACGATCGCCGGCAGACCGCGCCGCACCCGGGCACGGTCGATGCCTTGCTGCCAGGCGCTGAGCTGCTGCTGCGCACGCAGGCGCGACACGCTCTTCAGGTGTAAGCGGTATTTTAGCAGCACGTTGGGGAGGTTCGCCAAGTGGCCAATCTCGCCCAGGCGGAGCCACAGGTCATAGTCTTCCAATGGCTCTAGGTCTGGCTGGTAGCCGCCGATCGCACGTACCACCGCCGTCCGCATCATTACCGTAGGATGCGACATCCGGCCAAACCCACCGCCGATATGCTGACCATCGATCTGGTCGTGCTCCAACGGCAAGTTCGACACGCTGATCTCGTAACCTTCGGCATCGATGTTCATCACCTGGCCGCCGACCGCCACGCAGTCAGGATGCTCGTTGAGAAATGCCAACTGCCGCTCGAAACGATCGGGCAGTGATATGTCGTCGGCATCCATCCGCGCGATGAATTCTCCGCGAGCCAATTCGATCCCTCGGTTGAGCCGAGGTGTGTAGCCGCGATGGCCGTCGCTGAAGACCTTGAGCCGCGGATCGCCGCTGGCGCACTGTTCGACGATGGCGCGAGACTGATCAGTCGAGCCGTCGTCGAAGATCAAGAATTCGAAGTCGCGCATCGACTGGGCCAGGATGCTCTCGATCGCTTTGCGCACATAGGCTGCCGCGTTGTACACGGGCATCAGCACCGAGACGCGCACCGGCTGTGTTTCCGCAGGCTGCAGGCTCACGGGTGTTGCCGCCGCGCGGCCGAGGCAATGGCTTCGCGATAAAGCCGCTCTTGCTCGGTACCGACGACTTGCTCGTTGTAGGCCTCGAGCACGCGCTGTCGAGCAAGTTGGCCGAAACGCAATCGTTGTTCACGATCGCGTGCCAAGGCGATCATCGCCTCGGCCAGGGCAACTGGATCGTTCGGCGGGACCAACGAGCCGCAAGCTCCCGATTCGAGCATCTCGGCCATGCCCCCGGCATTGCTGCCAATGACCGCGCGGCCGGCCGACATCGCTTCCAGGCAGACGCAAGGAAAATTTTCCCAAATGCTGGGAAACACGCAGATGTCCGCTTCCGACAGGACGGCAGGTAACCGCTCGTAGGGTACGAAATCCAGAAACGACACACGATCGCGGTATTCGGCAAGCTGATCTTCGAGATAGTCGCCCATGCCCGTGCCTGGCCGCGGCGAACCACACGAACTCCCTGCGAAGACGAATCGCACGTTGCCGACGGCTCGCACCACCTCGGGGACCGCTTCGGCCAGCGTCAGCACTCCTTTGCGGCGCTCGAGCCGCCCGACGAACGTGAATGTCACGTCGTCCCGCGGTGCGGGAGGTTCAAGGCTCATTAGTTCAGTTGAAGGCGTAAAGGGATACGGCAAGTGGCGAATGCGATCTCGCGGAATTTTCCATTCGGCGCTGACAATGTCACCCAGCGGACGAGACGGAGTGGCAATCACGTCGGCCCCCACAGTGAATTGATATTCACGATCGAAGCGGGGCCGCAGATTCCAGTAGGGCTTCGGTGCGGTTCCTCGCCGCACCGCGCCGAGCACGAATCGTGCCCTGGCCAACAGCGGCGGTCTGACACGATTCATTCGCGAGATGAAAAACGTCGGCGTATGGAGACGCACTAGCAGAGGCAGCGCCGAAAACTGCTTCACGATCTCGCTGGCATCGGCACCGTACTCGCCGCTTTCGATGACATCGAACGGCCGTTGCGTGTGACGCTGACGAAATAGTTGCTCGACGACGCGGAAAAACTCCGGCGGTTCCACAGGACCGATTTTGTGCACGACCACCGGACCGTCGTTTGTCGAAGACGTTGCGGAGCGCGATCCCGTAAATACCTCGACCTCGTGCCCTCGCCGCCCCAGCATTGCCGCAGCCTGCCGCACGTACGTTGCAATCCCGCCTCCGCCGGCGCCGGAAGAATACTCGTATGAGACGAATGCGATTCTCAATGCAGATCCGCTTGCGTAGCTATCTGAAATGCCATTGCTCGACATTTCCGATCGTTAATAGGTGCTGCTCGTCCTACACCTTGGGCAGATTTTGATCCGGCACTGGGTCCGACACGAGATGACTAACTCGTGCAGGACGTTGAGGGCGCGCGCGGAAACTGGGGAGTTTCGCTTTCGCTTCTTCAGCAACAACTCTAAGGCGACGTTTGGCGCTGGCTGCAACCGCGCCTAGCCACGCCACCGCGCGAATCCAAAGTGGCGACGCGGCCACAAGGGCCTTGGCTCCGCCACTCCATCGCACGGGCGGCCCCTTGTCGTCCCACAACCAGATCAGAACTCCGCTCCGCAGGGTTCGCAGCACCGTTCGTAGCGTCGGTCGCAGCGGCGGCACCAACGCCGGCATCGCATCGCCAGACTGTTCTTGCTCGTACGGATGCGTCCCCCAGGCTATGGCTTCCTGCAGACTCGGATGTTCCAGGAACTCTGTGAGCAAATCCTTGACGACAAGCTGCAAGCCGCTCACCGGTGCTGAACTGGCCACGCAAGCACGTAAGGCATCGGCATAGTCGAGCACGGTGCGCTCGACGACGTCGCGTCCCCATTGCTTCAGCGCCTCGTCAGCTCCGGCCCGGCACTGCGGCACGATGCGGTCATTCTCGCGAGCGTAGCCTGTCACCGAGCCATGCGGGGCGGTGCAGAACGTTTCGAGCATGTATACCGCTTCCAGCGAGTTCCACGCTGGCATTTTTGCACCAAATAGGAAGGCTTCCGCCGAGGCGGCGACCTGGGGATTTGCCTCGGGCAGCAAGCCGAAATACATCCCAACCATGTCAACACTCGAACTTTCGCCGCTTAGTTTTCGAAGCGATCGTTCGCTGTTTCCGTGCCAACCCAGATCGACATATCCCACACGCCCCTCGTCAAAGATCCCTTCCTGGCTAAGGTAGCCGATGGCAAGCTTGCGCCGGCTGCGCGACTGCGCGGCGACAGTTTCCTGAAGCGGGGTTGCCGTGGTCAGGCAAATCGCGACTCGATCCAGCTCGGCGCCGATAAGCACCCTGTCGGGGTTGCATTCACGAGCTCTACCGGCAGCGAAAAGTGCCTCAAATTGGTCGGAGTCGAGTCCTAAGCGGCCGGCAAGAATGCGGTATGAAATGGAGCCGGGGTTGTTAAGTACCCAGGCCATATCGTTTTCGGTCAGTTCGTCCGCGGTGGCCGTGTGCCACGCCTGTCGGCTTCCATACAGATAACGAAAATCAATGCCGGTCGCGTCACCGAAAAGCTGCTGCGCCATGCGCTTGAGCAAATAGCCATCGCGCGAGACAAAGTACAGTCGCTCGAGGCCGAGTCGCCGCGCGCGCTGCACCGCCCAGAGAACAAAGCACGCCAAAATCGGCGCGACCACGCTCGCGCTAATATCGCACAATACACGTTCACGCCCTCGGTAATGGTGCAACCTCAGGCGTGTGAGCCGGCTGGCCGCGGCCAGAGACGTTGCATAACCGTGAGTGGCCACCGCATGGCGTTCGACAAGCCGTTCGTAGCGGTTGAGATTCGCCGCGTCCATCGGCGCGACATGCAAGCCCATGCGCCGCGGCACTTGCATATCAGTAGCCGGGTCGTTGCCGTGATGCACGACGTCCCTCGGTCTCGCGCCTGTCTTGGACAGAATTAGCTTGAACAGGCCCGAACCTTTCCCCATGCGATGGTCACAGGAGACGTACAACCCATCTCCGCTCTCGAACAAGCCGTGGCGTTCGAGCTGTTCGCGCACGAACACTGCGGGAAGATACGTGTCGGAGACGAAGACGACGCGGCCTCGATCCCTAGCAGCGCGCAATGCCTGTTGAGCGCTCGGGACTGGCACGATCAGTTCCTGCTCGGTCTGAAGCTCCAATTCTTGGAGCTTGTTTGCGTCGGCCTGGTCAAGGTTCGTCAGCTCGGCAAAGACCGCATAGATTTCGTCAAGGGTCGCTTCGGCGCGCTCCGCACCGAGGCGTGCGGCACTTTCGGCCGAGATTCGCAGCTCGCAAAACGCGGTTGCCGGGAAAGAACTCAAGCCTCGTGCGGCGGCACGTTGGCCGACTATCAGGAACACCGCTTTCGGATCGCCGACGCGACGCGTCAGCACGGTGTCGAAGACGTCGAACGTCGTCAGCATCGTCATGGCAACCGACGCAGGGCGCTCGCGGCCAGTTGGTGCAAGCGTCGTTGAATCCTTTCAAGCCGAATTAATGCGCGAGGTTTCCAACTGAGGTCACGCATCACGCCTCTCACCAGGTTGCGAATCCGGTCCACGGCCTCGGAGTCGCGGGCAACTTCCGGCTTCATCAAATCGCCCGAGGCTTGGTCGACGACGATCCGTCGAAACCGATCAGCATCGAAGGTGGGATGCAGCTCGCGAAAATAGGCAGCCGTATCGAGGAAATGTTGCAAACGCGACCCGTTGTATGAGAGTCTCGCCGTATCGTTGCCGGAAAAATCACGATAGCACACCAAAGGCTCGTTGATACCCAACGCACCGCAGCGCGCGGTCAAACGGGCCCACATTTCCCAGTCGGCCGTGTGCGCTAAATTCGACGCGTAGCCGCCGATACTTTCGTATGCGGCGCGCGCCACCACCACAGCCGGGGTGCGCAAAATGTTCTCGTACAGTAAGTAGCTCGGATCGTTGCTCGGCTCCTCACCGACGCGATGGGACGGCATCAAATAATCGACCCGCCCTTCGGCATCGACCACGAATGCCCGTGTATACACCATGCCGACATCCGGACGCCTGGCCACCGCGGTCTCGACCGATTCGTAGAAGCCGGGTAGCACGTAGTCGTCGCCGTGCAGCAGATGGACCCAGTGGCCGGTCGAGCGGGCAACGCACGTGTTGAAGTTGCCAATCGCCCCAACGTTCTTCGGCTGGCGATAGTAGGCGACGCGACCGCGGCCCAATTCGCGGACCACCGCCTCGGGGTCGTCCTTGGTCGAGCAATCGTCGACCACTTCGATCTGCATCCGCTCCGGACCGGGGTCCTGAGCGAGTACGCTGGCCAGCGTCTGTCGCAGATAATGGGCGCAGTTGTAGGTCGGAATCATCACCGACCAGAACGGCCGCGACACCCCTGCGGGCACCGGAGCGATCGTCGGGTACGGGGTCGTCTTATGTATGTCCACGACTTGCGGCACCGGTCAGCGCCGGCCCGGCGAACAGGCCGTCGCGCAGTGAGTCGGCAATCCCCTGAAACGTCCAACGCGCGTACCGGCCGACGGGAAAAATGTTCTCGGCCTGTAACGCTCGCATCGCCGACGGCACCCAGCGCGAGCCGGGCCACGACCACGTGTACGCCACGTCGATCCACGTGGGATCGACCACTTCGGCCTCGGCAATGAACCCCCAGCGTTGCAGCTCGCTCACCACGGCTGACGAGTAATCGCGCGCCTCGGCTGCCGACGGTCGTTTGCCTCCCGGGAAGGCACGTTCGACGTAAATGCTCACGCGGTTGTTCTCGGCCCGGGCCGAGCGCGGCAGGAAGTGCGTGTCGACGTTGCTGTAGAAGCCGACGCGATGGAATCCCGAGGCAGTGCCGGCGTTGTACAGCCAATGATCGGCGGGGCACTCGGGACCGCGCACCGCGCCGATGTTCAGCACCAGCACCGACGTGTACGGGTCAGGCTCGGCATCGACCGTGAACTCGGCCATCGCCATCGTCTCGTGCAGCGGCAGCGTTGAGATGAGCTTTTCGTAGCCTGCCGAGGTGCCGTCGGCGAAATGTACTTCGCGCGCCTTGGCGTCGATCGTCACGGCGCGCTTGCCGTAGCGCACATCGCATCCGGCTCCCAGCCGGCTGGCCAGCATGTTCAGCCCCGGCTCGGGATAGATGTACGTGGTGTTGTAGCCGACCGGCTTCGCGGCATCGAACGCCCCGGCAATCACCTCGCCAAGATTGATCGGCGATTTGTAGGCGTCCTGCGGAGCGATCCGCTCGTACATGCCGGCCGTGTACAGCTCGTGGAACGGGTTGAAGAACAGCTCGCACAGCGTGGGGCCGAAGCTGGCCCGCAGCCATTCTTTCATGGTGCGGAACGATTGCCGCGGCGCGACCAGTTCGGTGAGCGCGGCCTGCGCGACGGCCGGCGGCAGGAACCGCAGGTTGTTCTGCAATGGGTACGGTACAAAACGGCGCGTGTCGTGAAAGAACACCGACGATACGCGCGCATAAGATTTCACCGGCACGAACGATCGGATCAGATCGAGCACGACCGGGTCGCCGCCGAAGATCCAGTGCCCACCGCCGATCTCGAATCGGTACGCTTCGCCGTCGCTCGGCGCCTGAGCCAGGCGTTCGGTCGAGCCGGGCCGCACGTAGTACGACGAGCAGATGCCCCCTGGCTCGGGCGCGGCCTCGTACACCGGCGCGCCGGAAGCATATCCCGCCGCCAAGCCGGTCATGCCGCCGCCGAGAATGGCCACTTTCTTCATGTAGCACTGCTCACGTTCGACCGCTCGGACGTCCAAAGCTCGATACGCTTGCCAAGCAAAGCACTAAGGCGTTCGACGTCTGCCCGAAAGTAAACGTCGAACAATTCGCGACCCAGGCGAGGATCGAGCTTGTCGGAGCCGCGCCAGTAATCAGGATCGAGCCGGCGCGCGAGCCAAGTTAGCCCGAGTCGCTGTGCCCGGTAAGCGCGAAGATTCATTCCATTTCGACCCGGTCGCATAGGAGTGGCGTCGATACCGTCGAGTTCGGCCAAGCCGAGAGTGCGCAACATTTGATTGACGAACCGCGTTTCGCGCTCAAGCATGTCCTCAAAAAACAAGACCTCCACCCGCTCAGCACCGAAGATGCTGCGGTAGCGCTCGACTTGCTCGCTGTAGGTGCTGGCGCCAACGTAGTCGAATCCCCACCAGTAGCCTTGCGACATTCGCTCAGCCGACGCAGCGAGTGCGTCGCCAAAGCTCAGCGGCTCCAAGCCGTCGCGAACATGATGGGTGTAGTTTGCGTATGCGCGGTGGACCGGATGCCGGAGCACAATGAATATCTGGCAGTTTGGATTGGCCGCGTGGATGCGAGCCGCCGCGCTAGGAAAGTACAGATAGGCGACACAGATTTCGCCCGTCAGCGCATCGCTCGGCGAGCTTGCGAACAGCCCTTGGTACGCTTGCCAGGTGCGTATCACGTTGCCGCCGTTGTATTCTGCCCCGACGCCCTGGCAACGGGCGGTTTCTTCGAGCGTAAAAAAAAACGTCTCTTTCGGCTCCGTGAGGCGCACTCGCGGGTGTTGGCGCAGGTATTGATGGATCGAGGTCGTGCCTGCCTTGGCGGCACCCACGACTACGAAATCAGGAATGGACACTTCACTCACTCCGCGGCGTCGAGATGCGCCGAGAGCTTGGGCGCCAGCAAGTCGGCGACCAAGGCCTCGCCGCGCTGGTTCAAATGGTCGACGCAACGAAAATAGAACTCGCGCGCATCGGCGCCGTCCATCATTTCTAGCAGATCGACGTAAGTGACGCTTGCCTTGTCAAAGCGCTCGCGAAGATGCCGCATCGGCGCCTGCCGATCGTGCTGCCGTCCGAGATCGGGAAAGCGCATTGTCAGCTCCGACCAACTTGCGTCGGTCACCTGCCACGGGCTCGGATAGATCACAGCGACAAACTTGCTTCCGGCGCCTTCGACGCGGCCGCGGAGCCGCGTCACGTATTCGAGCAGCAAGTCGTAGTGTTTCTTCCAGGGGGGCGAAAGGTGCGTCTGGTAGCACTCGAACATCGCCATGCCGCCGTACATGTCCGGCCAGGTGGGGTACGGACTTGCCGCCAGGCCAAGGCCGTAGGCCAGCGCTTTCACGCGCCGCTGTGCGCGGAGTTGCGATTGCAATCCTTCCATCAGCGAGTCAGGTTGTCCGACAGTACCGGCATTCTTCAGCTCGCCGGTGCGTTGGCTTGCCAATGGCGCGAGCCGGTATTCGTCGAGAATGTTCTGGTCTAGCTCGTCGTTGTCGATTGAGGGCTGATTTTCGCCCGCAAACATGCGAGTCGGGTTCTCGATCAGATCGTTGTGGGCGTAGATCACAAGGACCACGGCGGTCGCTTGGAATTGTCGGCCGTATATCTGATACGCGCGGTACTGCTCGCGCTGGCACCATCCGCCGCAGGCGATCGCAATCGTCTGGGCAGAAAGCCGTGGTCCGATCAAGTGTGGGAACGTGTCTTCCTGAGGACAGCGGATGGCCGCGACGACCGAATCGCCCAGCCAAACGATGCGGCGGACATCACAGCGCAGATCGTGCTCTCCATCCCGAAATCCGAGGCTGTTCGTCACGACGACCGAATCCCATTCGGGTCCGAGCAGGCGGACCTCGGTCTGTGGCGACATCACGCTGCCGAGCACCGGATGGTCGGCACGGATTTCCGGATAGAACACCTTAGACATTCGTAAATATCTCCATGGAAACTGACGCCGCGCTAACCGCGGGACGCGGTAGGACAAGTGATCCCCACGTGTCGGGCCAAGCGACAATCGAATCGCCGTCACTGCCGAAGCTCGCCACCTGAAAGGCAGGAAATCCGAGGATAATGTCGTTGTCGTGGCGGCCGCTCGACAGATTACCACGACCGATGCTCACGCCCAAGGTGTAATGTCCTGGCGCCAAGTTGAAAGGGGGCAGGACGATCTCGATCTCGAGCGTAACGCCGGCGCGTGCATCAAATGTATCCCGCGAGAATTGCGTCCCGACCGGAGTTCCGGTGTCGGTGAATACGCCGGTTCCAATGCTCAGCTCGCGGGCGTTGATCGTGCAATGCACTTGGGCCACGAACCGCAGCGGCTCGTTGTACAGAAACACGCCCTGGCCCGTCGCACCCGCGGCGCTCTGCGGCATCTGCTTGATTGAAATGAAGTGGATTTCTGTGCCGAGTCCGCCAACGCGAAACGGCGACGGGTCGACGCGATCTTGTTCGACGTTCCCACGGTAGTACGTGTGAATCACCTCGCGTGCCGGTCCGATCTCGACCACCTTGCCGGACACCAACAAGACGGCGCGCCGGCACAACTGACTGATAGCCCCCATGTTATGGCTTACAAACAGCACCGTTCGCCCTTCATGAGCTGTAACGTCTTCCATCTTGCCCAGGCACTTCTTTTGGAACTGGGCGTCGCCGACGGCGAGGACTTCGTCGACGATCAGGATTTCCGGTTCGAGGTGGGCGGCCACCGCGAATGCCAGCCGCATGTACATCCCGCTGCTGTAATGTTTGACCTGCGTGTCGAGGAACTGTTCGATCTCGGCGAAGGCGACGATCTCGTCGAATTTGCGCTTGATCTCAGCGCGGCTCATGCCGAGGATCGCGCCGTTGAGGTAAATGTTTTCCCGACCCGTTAGCTCGGGATGGAAGCCGGTGCCCACTTCCAGCAGGCTGGCGACGCGCCCCCACAGTTGCACGCGGCCGCGCGTGGGCTCGGTGATGCGCGACAGCACCTTGAGCAGCGTGCTCTTGCCGGCTCCGTTGCGGCCGATGATGCCGATCGCCTCGCCACGTTCGACCTCGAACGACACGTCGTCGAGCGCCCAGAATTGTTCTTCCTCGGGCGCTCGCCCGGCGAGCCGCCGCAGTCGCTCCACCGGTGCGTACGCCATGCCGGCCAGCGCCTCGCGGAACGAGCCCGCACGCCGCTGAGCCGCGCCGATCTGGTAGCGCTTGCCGAGATGCTCGACGCGCACGATGGGGTGGCTCATGTTCGCCGTACGATCCGATGACGGAGCGACCAGATCATCGCGATACCCGCGGCGATGACCAGCAGGAACTTGCTCCAACGCACCACACGTCGAAAGCTGTACAGCCGCAACGGCTCGACGAGCGTTTGCAGCTTGTCGCCGGTGGCGTAGTCGTAGATCGAGAGGCTGGTCGACGTGACCATCGCCACGCGGCTTCCGTCGGGAGAGAACACCAGGCGCTCGACGCGCCCGTCGGCGGCAAACTCACGGTCGAAGTCCAAATATCCCGCGTCGGAAATGTTCCAGACGTTGATTCTGCCCTGCATGTTTGTCGCGAGCACCGACTTGCCGTCCGGCGTGAAGGCGACGCGAAACAGCTCGGGAACCGCGAACGGCACACCCAGCTCGCGACCGTCGGCAAGGTTCCAAACGCTCAGGCGGCCCATTCTGCCGCTGGCTCGCCCGCAGGCTGCCACCATCCGGCAGTCGGGCGACATGGCCACTTCGTGCACCAAGACCATGGTGTCGTCCTGATCGAACAAGAATTCGCGACGCACTGAATCCCAGACGTTGACCCGGCGGGTGCTTGCCGGGGACCCATAGACAAGAAAGCGACCATCAGGCGCGCGACACAAGTGGCTCGCTGCGTCTGCCGGGAGGTCGATGCGCTCGAGTGTTTGCCCGGTTTCGAGATCGTACCGCGCGACGCTCCCCTTGAGCACGGCAACGGCGACGTTCGGGCTGGCACATTCGACATCGCCGACATAGCCACCGGGAATGTCGACGGTCCGTTCACAGATTGCTGTATCGGGGTTCCAAATATCAATGCGCGCCGATTTCACGGTCCAGGAACCTTTGAGGAAGCCGTGCGCGCCGGTGATGATGCGGTTGCCCTCGCCGGTGAATCGCACCGACACCGGCACGTGGCGCGGCAAGGAGAAAACCTTCGGCAGTTCGGCGCCGGCGAGCTTCCAGAAATACACCGCGTTGTATTCACTGGCGGTCGCCAGGTCTTTACCGTCGGGCGAGAATGCCATGTCGACCACCGCTTCGCCGGCGGCGGTCCGGGTTTCAATGGCCAGTTGGATGAGTTGCAGTCCGCCGACGCCGGCCAGCACTCCCGCAGCAACGGCCCGCCAAACCCAATTCGCCAACGTTCGATGGTTCATGCGCTAAACAATATCGGCAAACCGCCGCTCGGCGCGGGCAAAATAGGCGATGCCGATCCAGAACACGGCCAGTGCCGAGATCGACGACAGCGCCAAGCAGCCGACCTCGAGCGGTTCGTCGAGCAGCGCCACGCGGAAACCGTGAATCAGCCCGGCCATCGGATTGATCGAGTAAGCCAGCCGCCATTGCTCGGGAACGATGTCGAGCGGGTAAGCCACCGGGCTGGCGAACATCCAAATCTGCAGCAGAAATGTCAGCACGTGCCGTAGGTCGCGATACGCCACCAATAGCGCGGCCATCCATGCGCCAATCCCCAATGCCGCGCACCACAGCAGCACAAACAGCACCGGCAGCAGCACCAGCCAGACCGACGGGACGACGCCGTACCAGATCATGAGCGCCGCCATGACGGCCGACGAAATGAGCAGATCGATCGTTGACGTCGCCACCGATGAGCAGGGAATCAGCAGGCGTGGAAAGTACACCTTGGCGATTAAGCCGGAGTTGCCCACCAGGCTGTTGGCCGACTGCGAAACAGCCGAGGCGAAGAATGTCCACGGCAACAGCCCGGCATAGACGAAGACGGGGTAAGCGATCGTCACGTTGCGATCGAGCCCGCCGAGTCGACCGAAGAAGACGGTGAACACGATCATCGTCGTCACCGGTTGCAGCACCGCCCAGGCGGCGCCGAGCACCGTTTGCTTGTAGCGAACCTTGATGTCGCGCCAGGCGAGGAAATATAGCAGTTCGCGGTATCGCCATAGTTCGCCCCAGGCGATGACCGACGCGCCGCGGCGCGGCTCGAGCACCAGCAGCGGGGCGGAGGGCTCGTCGGCGTTGCTTAACGATGACGGCATGGCGAAAGGATTGACGGCGAGCTGGCCTTATGCCGAAGGCTGCTTGGCGACGTGCATGGGCTCCGCGGCCGCGGAAGCCGGCGCCGAAGCGGCAGACAGCTCGTCGCGATGTCGTTCGTACCAGGCGATCGTTTCGATCAACCCGTCGCGTAGCGGCGTCTCGGCCGCGAAGCCAAACGCCTGGCGAGCGCGCGAGGTGTCGAGCCGGCGCCGTGGCTGACCATCGGGCTTTGTTGGATCAAATTGCAGCGTGCCGCGGTAGCCGCACAGGTCGCAGATCAGTTGTGCTACGTCGCGAATCGAAGTTTCCTGGCCCGAGGCGATGTTCACTGGCTCCGGTTCATCATACACGTCGGTGGCCAGGACGATCGCAGCGGCGGCATCGCGGACGAACAAGAACTCGCGCGAGGCATTGCCGGAACCCCACACATCGATCGACGGCCGACCGGCGTCGCGCGCGTCGATCACCTTGCGGATCAACGCCGGAAGCACATGGCTCGAAGCGGGGTCGAAATTATCGCGCGGCCCATACAGGTTCACCGGCAGCAGCGTGATGGCATTGAAGCCGTACTGCTGGCGATAAGCCTGCGCCTGGACCAGCAACATCCGCTTGGCCAATCCGTAGGGGGCGTTGGTTTCTTCGGGATAGCCGTTCCACAAATCATCCTCGCGAAACGGAACGGGCGTGAACTTGGGATACGAGCAGGCGGTTCCCAGGCCGATGAACTTTTCGACGCCCGCCAGTCGTGCTTCCTCCATGAGCTGAATGCCCATGATGGCGTTGTCGTAGAAGAACCGGCCCGGGTTGGCGCGGTTGGCGTTGATCCCGCCGACGACCGCCGCCAGGTGGACGATAATCTGCGGCCGAGCATCGCCGAGCATCCGGAGGATGTCTTCGCGGCGCCGCAAATCGTACTCGGCACTGCGGGGCACGAAGATGTCGCCGGCGCCGAGCCGTTCGAGCGCGGCGCATACCGGCCGGCCAAGGAACCCAGCCCCGCCGGTCACGACAATCCGTCGCGATTCAACAAAGCTCATGAACCGTTTCCTCGGCGTGCACACCATTGGCCTGCGACGCGAACGCACCGGGCACGGAGTCGCCATTTGCGGTGCTCGTGTTGCCGCATGACGATTCGAGCGGCAGATCGGACGACGACGCGGCAGGGGGCGCTCCGGACAGCGCAGCAATCAACTCGCCGAACCGCCGGGTGACGAGCGCACGATCGTACTGCTCGACGGCCAGCGCACGGCCACGGGAACCCATCTCGATCAGTTCTGCACGGTGATCGGCGCACCAGGCAATCGCTTCGGCCAGCGCAGCCGGGTTGGCCGGCGGCACCACGACACCGCAGTTGTACCGCTGGGCGATTTGGGCCAGATCGCTCGAGGCCGGGGCGACGGCCAGCAGCGGTCGAGCCGAGGCGAGTACGCCGTACAACTTGCTGGGCATGAGGAAGCCTGTGACGCGCTCGTCCAACGGCACGATTTGCACATCGGCCGCGCCCAAGCTTTCGGCCAGCCGGTGTTTCGGCTGATACGGCAGGAAGACAATGTTCTTCAGACCGCCCTGGCTTGCTTGTCGGAGCAGCTCGCTTTTTTTCACCCCTTCACCGACGATCAAAAAGCGAATGTCGTCGCGATCGGCGAGCCGGGCCGCCGCTTCGATCACGTCTTCGAGCCGCTGGCACAGGCCGACATTTCCCGAATACATCACCACCAGCCGCGCGTCGCCAGCGTGCTCTTCGCGGATGCGATTGGCGCCCGTCCAAGGCTGCACGCGTCGGGTGTCGACCCAGTTGGGAATGGTGACGATCCGATCGACCGCCACTCCGGCGTCGATCAACAGTTGCCGCATCTCATCGCTGATCACGACCACGCGATCGGCACGGCGATGCACGTTGAAGAACAATCGCCTGAGCAGGATCGTCGAGCGGCCGGGCCGCAAGGCTCCCACGGCGACCGCAACGTCGGGATACACATCTTGCAGGTAGACGACCAGCGCGCAGCCGAACCAATGCCGCAGAAACGCGCCCAGCAGGCACAGCCATGGTGGATCGGTTTCGGCAACGATGATGTCGGGGCGCGGCAGTCGCAGCGCCGCAGCCCAAGCCGACACGCTGTACGTGAGCAGGTTTACGGCCTTGCCGATGAACGACCGCTTCGAGAACCGCGTGTTCCAGACGCGCCGAATGGTTACGCCGTTCCGATGATCGAGGCCAGCAGGCCGATAGTGCTGCTGTTCGGGATTCTGATTGGGCTGTCCGGCGAGCACGGTGACGTCGATCGAGCCGGCCAGGTCTTCGCAAAGCTCGGTGAGCAGTTGGCCGGTCGCCTCGACGTCGGGCCAGTACGAGCGGTTCAGGAACAACACGCGCGGCCGCCGCGGCTGCGCGCGCGTCGAATGAAGTGCGCCGGAGTGCTCGGTGGCCGAACGGCTGCCTGGTGCCGTCGAATGGTTCAATCGAGTCGCTCCACCTGGCAATCGTCGAGCAACACGCTGGCGCCTTGCTGCAAGAAGTTCACGGCAACCAGCAAGTGGGCGCGCCCCTGACGGCGCTCGATCACTCCTTCGAACCCGCGGAAGGCACCGGTCTTGACGCGAACCGGCGTCCCCGCTTGCAACCGGCCCTCGGGCGTCAACGGCACGCCGATGCCAATCAGCCGGTGAATCTGCCGCAAGTCGGCGGTGAGCTGCGGCTGGTCGGGAGCCAGCAGCGTTCGTGATACGCAACGGGTTTCGAGTGCCGCGCGTCGCTCGTCCTCGCCGCCAAGCATGAACACGTAGTTCGTGAACAAGGGAAGCTGCGACGTGCGCACGCGTCCCGACGGCGACCGATTTCGCTTCGGCACCAACGGACAGTAGAAGGCAATGCCGTCGAGCAGCAACCGGCGCATCAACTGCTTTTCATGCCTCGACAACGTGTAAAGGACCCACCACCGGTCGAGCGATGGCCGCGCTTCCGCCCGATCGAACAAGTCGCGGGGGTGCAGCTCGGTTTCGTGGGCAAGAATGGGCATCGATGTGCAACGCCTTCAATATTCTCGGTAACCGCAAGTCTTGTCAGTGTAATATTTTACAATGATTCATAGAGGCATGTTCGCGCGCACTCCGTTCCTCTGGGTGCCCAAGAGCACCTCGACGCTACCGTCATTCTACCACTGCTGCGCGCACCGGACGAGCAATCCAAAGGATGTGATTCACGCCGATGTGCGCGATCAATCGTGTTGCAACGGCTGGCTCGCCTGCCGCGGTCATTTGCTGGCAAACGATCGCTGCGGCCCTTCCCCTTCGGCGATCGACACCGCCGCAACCGGGAGCGATTGCTCCTCGGATGCCTCCGCCTGTTCGTGCGCAAGCACGGGCGAGGCGGTCGGCGCTACCAGTGTCGCCAGGTGTTCTTCAATCAACTCGATTTGTTCCGACCACTTGGCCATGCAGGCGGCCATTTGCCCCGCCGGAGCGCGTCCGCGAACGGTCAAGGTTCCGAACGTGCGCCCTTGGGCGGTCAGCGGCATTTCCAGCTTCCACCCTTCACCGGACGACAACCTGGGTTCGCGCTCCCAGGAGGCGTGGTAGCTCTCGTGCAGCCAGGGAACGTTGAGGTTCAGCTTGATGCTTTGCAGGGGTGGGCCGTCGGCCGTTTCAGTCAACAGCCTCCACAACGAATCCCAATCGCGCGAGCCTTGCAAATGGTGCGTTGTGTGGTGCACGGCGTTGCCGTTATGGCGCGTCGGCACGACGAACGACGCGCCCAGCTTGCGAACCGAACTGGCCACCAACAGAAACTCGGCGTGACCGAAAATTCGCGTCAGCATCATGACGGCCATCATCACCGCGACCGCAGCGAGGGCGTAAAACTCATTTTGCAGCCGTAAGCTTACGATCGCGCCCGTTGCTGTGATCAGGCACAGCACCGCCACCCAGCACAACATTTGCCGATTGTCGAATCCGCGTCGCAACAAGCAGTGGTGCAAATGTCCGCGATCGGTCGCGGCGATGCTCCGTCCGGTTAACTTGCGGCGTAGAATTGCCACGCTGCAATCGAAGGCGGGAACGGCCCAGATGGCCAGCGGGGCGATCATGGCGTAGGAGGCCGGCCCCTTCAGCGCACAGCGCATCGCGAGCGCGCCAGCCAGTAGGCCGATCACCATGCTGCCGGCATCGCCGAGAAAAATGGTCGCCGGTGGGAAGTTGAAGATCAGAAACCCGAGCAAGGCGCCGGTCAGCGCCAAGGCGACGATCGCTTCAAGCTCATGGCCGGTGAGGATGGCCATGCCGGCAATCGTCGCATTGAGGATCACGCCGACCGTCGCCGCCAAGCCATCGGCGCCATCAATCAAGTTGACCGAATTAATCGCACCCAGCAGCCAGAACAGCGTAAACGGCCACGCCAGCAACCCCAGTTCGAAGTCGCGTCCGAACAGCTGCACGTTGTGCACGACCAGCCCCGACGAGGCGGCA
>DATAXP010000155.1:0-18718 GCA_036272935.1 Pirellulales bacterium
GGTTTGCAAATCGCCATTCCGCCGCGCGCGTGGCATCGACGCTTCGCCGACTTGAACGCCGTGGAACTGGCCGACGAATTGCGTGCGATGGCGCGTCATGCCCAGTTGCGTCGCTACCAGAAACATCCCCGCGGCCCCAAACAGCCGTCCCCCAAACGCCGCGGCACTTCACCCCACGTCTCCACCGCACGCCTGCTCAAAAAACGACAACCCTGACAGCTTCAAAGGGATGGGCACAACGGGCGTACCGTCTTCATTCACCTGGAATCGTCCTTGTCCACGAGGGGGTAGTACTACGGGAATGCGTTGCGGCCACGGCACAATTGGCTGGAACTGACGGAGCGATTGTGCTGGCAACGGACTTTAGTCTTCACGGTTTTGGTGCGATCATCGACAAGGCGGCTGCGGATGAGTCGCAGATCAAGTTCATAGACGGTGCGGGGAACGCGCTTAGCTATGCCAACATTTTTAAAACCAAAGGCTCACGACACCAATCGGCCCTTTCATTCGTAATGCGAGAAGAAGGCACCAGCGCCATCCAGCCATACATGCCAACCTGCCAGGCAACAAGCGAGAGCGTATCGGCTTTGATCGCTGCCCGCAGGCCAGCGCCTGGAGAAAGGTGGCGCATCGGAGCGATCGTGTAGTACTGAAACGCGATTCCCAGCACGTAGGCGAACACGAAGTCGACCACCCACGAGCCGAAGATGCGGTGGCCGAACAACGTTAGCGGCGCGGCGGCCATCAATGATTCGGCGCAGAGATCGCCGAGCGTGCAACCGGCCCCGCAATGCGTCGTCGTGACGGCGGCCTGCTGCCAGAATGGCTTCAACGCTGGAGAGCGATTCCTATTCTCGTGTGGCTGCTTGGTCGATTGCCGTCCGTTCTGGAAATAAGCCCACAGACCAAGAGGCCCGGAATACAAGCCGGTAAGCGGCCAGACGAAGTCCATGATCCACATCTTCTGCCGCCTGCCCGCGGCGATGTCGAACATCATGTACGCCGCACTTGTCAGCCCGGCCGTCAACGATAGCCACGACAAGAAAGTCAACCAAACAGGCATGGAAGTCGGAAGTGTGCCGATGTCGGTTGCATCGACCTCGCCGGAGGAGAAACCGTTGGCCGATCGGGGACCGGCTGCCACGGGGCAGGCACCTGCCGGCCGGGTTCTTCGCCGATGGCGTCGAAGTTGACCGCCACCGCGGTGCCCAGCGCGAGGCTCGACACAACCAGCCCGATCAACGCCCAACGCAAGGCAACGTCGGCACGTCGCGCCAGGAGCGCGATTGCGACCAGCGAAAGCAGCAGGCCGATCGCGCCCAGCGGGATCGAGAGGATCGGCAGGAAGAACAGCATCAAGCCGATGCTCGCCAGCACCGGCCCGGCCAGCCCGATGGCCAGCCTCGATTCGTGCATCGCGGAAGCTTCGTCGAGGTTCATGGCATCGAATCACTCGTTAATGCCCTGGCATCGAAAAGAATTCGCCCCGCGTCAGGTAATCGCTGAACGAAAGCACGCCTAGAATGCCCAGCCACATGAATGCGACCAGCACGCACAGCCGAATCAGATTGGGGCTATGGATCAGGTGCATGAAGAACAAACCGACGAGCCCTGCCTTTACGATCGCAATCCCAACGCCGGCCCCGATGTGCCACGCTCCTTCGAGCGGCACGAACGAAATGGCCACGGTGGCGATGGTGAGCACGATCAACGCGGCGAGCACAATCAGGTACGTTCGCACGGAAACCATTGGCTCGGCCATGATCCACACTCCTCAACTTCCACCCAGCGTGTGCGTGCCCGACAGGTACAGCATCGGCAGCAGAAAAATCCACACCACGTCGACAAAGTGCCAATACAGGGCCACGACATCGACCGGCGAATAATAGGCCGGCGAAAAATGTCCTCGGGCCGCCAGCACCGCGATGATCCCGACGGCGACGATCCCTCCGGTGACGTGCAGCCCGTGGAACGCCGTCATCACCCAGTAGAAGACCAGGAACAGCTTAACGTGCGGCACCTGGTCTTCCGACAGGCCGCCCCGCGTCCACTCGTGCGCGTCGAATTTCCAGCCCGGCAACAGGTTCTCGCGCCAATCGCCGTAATACTCGGTTCCCTTGAGCACCAAGAACAGCAGCCCTAACGCCGCTGTCGTGGCCAGCAGCCAGGCCGCCTTCCGGTTCTGGCCAAGCCGCGTAAAGTGCAGCGCCAGCACGATCGTGCAGCTGCTGATCAGAAGCACGATGGTGTTCGTGCCGCCGATGATCCAGTTCATCCGGCTGCTGGCGTGCTCGAACGCTTCTCCGTACAGCAGGCGATAAATTGCCAGCGTGACGAACAGCGTGCCGAAGAACATCACTTCGGTGGCCAGGAACACCCACATCGCGGTGCTGGCCGCGTGGGTTTGCTGCTCGAGATTCTCGAACTGCTCTTCGAGCCGATGCCGCTTGAGCATCGAGTACTCGAACAGCTCGCGCTCGTTATCGGTGAATAACGTGTCAAGGCTCATTTTGCGCTTTGTCGAGGTGGTAGAGGTAAGGATCACGTAAGACGACCGGCGTCTGTTCGAAATTGTCCTTCGGCGGCGGCGACGGCGTCTGCCATTCCAGCCCGGTGGCGCGCCACGGATTCGGGCCAGCCAGCTTGCCGTACTTGAAACCCAGCGGCAGATACACCAGCGGCAGCACGTAGCCGACGCCGAGGATCGACGCACCGGCCGTCGACATCACGTTCCACACCTGGAACTCGGGCACGTAACGGTGATATCGCCGCGGCATGCCGTTGTAGCCGACGATGAACTGCGGCAGGAACGTGAAGAAGAAGCCGACGAACAGGATGATCGCGCACAGCCGCGACCAGAACTGCGAGTACATCCGACCTGTGATTTTGGGCCACCAATAGTGCAGTCCGCCCATGTAGGCCATCACCATGCCGCCGACCATGATGAAATGAAAATGTGCGATCACGAAGTACGTGTCGTGAACGTGCATGTCGAACCCCAGGCAGGCCAGGAACAACCCGGTCAACCCACCGGCCGTGAATAGTGCGACGAACCCCAACGAAAACAACATTGGCGTCTCGAACGCGACCGATCCCTTGTACAGCGTCGCCGTCCAGTTGAAGACCTTGATGGCCGAGGGGACCGCGACCAGGAAGCTCAGGCTGGAAAAAATCAGCGCCGCATACGCCGAGATGCCGGCGACAAACATATGGTGCGCCCACACCAGAAATCCCAGCGCCGCGATGCCGAAGCTCGAGTAACACACGAAGGTGTAGCCGAACAGCTTCTTGCGCGCGAAGCAGGGAATGATTTCGCTCACGACACCCATGCCCGGCAGGATCATCACGTACACGGCCGGATGCGAGTAGAACCAGAACAGGTGCTGGAACAACAGCGCGTCGCCGCCGAGTGCCGGGTCGAAGATGCCGATCTGCCACAGCCGTTCGATCACCGCCAGCAGCAGTGCCATCGCCAGCACCGGCGTCGCCAGCAGCAGGATCAGGCTCGTCGCGTACAGCGTCCACACGAAGATCGGCAACCGGAACCAGGTGAGTCCCGGCGCGCGCATCCAGTGCACGGTGACGACGAAGTTCAACCCCGTGAACATCGACGAGAAGCCGGCAATCACGATGCCGATCATCGTCGGCACCACGTTGTAGTGCGACGAATGGGTGCTGTACGGCGTGTAGAAAGTCCAGCCGGTGTCGACGCCGCCGGCCAGCATGGCGTACAGCGTCCAGGCGGCGCCGATCATGTACAGATAAAAGCTCAGCAGGTTGAGCCGCGGCATCGCCAGGTCCTTGGCACCGATCATCATCGGCAGGAAGAAGTTGCCCAATACGCTCGGCACCACCGGCACCAAGAAGAACCACACCATGACGACGCCGTGCAGCGTGAACAACCGGTTGTAGGTGTCGGCCTCGACCAGCCCTCCTTCGGGGTCCATCAGGTTCAGGCGCACGATGGTGATGGCAAAGCCGCCGATGAAGAACATCACCGTCACCGCCGCCAGGAACATCAGCGCGATCCGCTTGTGATCCTTCGTCAACAACCACGACAACGTCCCATGCGCCACGTTCAGGTACGTTGAGCGCGCCGGCGTTTGCGGAATCGGCATCGGCTGCGGTTCGAGGACGGCAGTGCTCATGCGGAGATACTCATACAGGTTCGCTCACGGTTGTTTGGGCTCGGGAGTGATGGCCGGCGTGGTGGCCGGCGGGCTGTAATCTTCCACGCGCGTCGGCGTTTGGCCGCGCTCCAGCGACCCGAGCCACGCCAACACGGCGTTGATCTCTTCTGCCCCGATCTGCCCGCGGAAGGTCGGCATGATCGCCTGGTAGCCAGCGACCACTTTCGCCCCGGGATTCAGGATCGACTCGCGCAGGTAATTCTCGTCGGCCGTCACCGTGCTGCCGTCGCTCAGGTGCACCGGCCGGCCGGCGAGCGCCTCGAGCACCGGGGCCCGCGCGTTCTCGTCCGCGCTGTGGCAACTGATGCAGCGGTACTTGAGGAACACTTTCCGCCCCTCGAGCGCCAGCGATCCCTCGGCCCGCTGGGACAGCCAGTCCGCGTAGTCCCCCGGCTCCATCACGGTCACCGTGCCGATCATGCCGGCGTGGTTCGTGCCGCAGTATTGCGAACAGAACAGGTGGTAGTCGCCGGGCTCGGTCGGCTCGAAGCACACGCTCGTATACCGATCGGGCAGCACGTCCATGTGCACACGAAACTCGGGAACGAAGAAACTGTGGATCACGTCTTCGCTCGTGAGCAGCAGCTTCACCCGCTGCCCCACAGGGACGTGCAGCGTGTTGATCTCGCGCTGCCCCTCGGGATGCTGGAACTTCCACATCCACTGCTTGGCGACGACGAAGATCGGCATCGCGTCGGCCGGGGCGCGGAACGCTTCCAGGTACACCTTCGCTCCCCAGAGGAACATCACCACAAAAATCGCGCTGGGCGTCAGCGTCCAGAACCATTCCAGCGCATGCGAACTGGGCGTCTCGGGAGGCGTCGCCGTGTCGCCGGGCCGGCGGCGGTAGTACACCGAGAAGAAGATCAACAGCCCCGCGACCAGCAGCCCCACGCTGCCGCAGACGATCGATAAGAACGCCAATAGCAGGTCGACCTCGTACGCCCCGACCGATGCCTGCCGGGGGAAGATGGCGACGTCGGTGGTCATGTTCCCCCTCCGGCGTCGCTGGTTCGGCGTGTGCCGCGCTTCGAGAGCAGGGCGACGAATGCCACCAGCCCGACCATCGACAGCGCCCCGCCGATGCGCACGAAGCGCATGATCGCCGCGCCGTAGCGCCCTTCGGTCGGCTCGTAGTGGAAGCAGAACAGCAGCACCTGGTCGACAGCCGAGCCGATCTTCCCTTGCGACGCTTCGACCAGCCCCAGCCGCAGGTCGCGCGGCCGAAACTGCACGTCGTAAAAGTACCGCGCGATCCGCCCGGCGGGGGTGAGCATCACAATGCCGCTGGCATGGGCATACTGATCGCGCTGGGCATCGTACGCGTAACGGAACCCGATGGCTCGGGTGATCGCCGCGATCGCCTCGGGCTCGCCGGTGAGAAAATGCCACCCTTCGCTTGCCTCTTCGCGGCCATACCGATCGACGTAGGTCTTCTTCTTCGCCGCCGCCAGCTCGGGCTTCTCACGCGGGTCGAAGCTCACCACGACCACTTCAAAATCGCGCCCTGCCGTGAACGAAACATCCATCAACCCGCGCACCAGGCCGTTGAGCACCATCGTGCAGAGCATCGGGCAGCGGTAGTACGCCAGCACCAGGATCACCGGCTTGCCGTGGAAATAATCGTTCAGTCGCACCTGGCGCCCGCGCTCGTCGACAAATGCCAGATCGAGCGGTACCTGCTCATTCAGGTGCTGGTCGAAGCCCACGCCTACGAGCGACGGCGGCAACGTCGATTGGCCCCGCGCCACGCTTGCGTTTAGCATCACCGCCGCCGCAGCCGTCCCTAGCGCAATCCAGGCGCGTCTCATGGTCGCACCTCCCGCAGCACGCGCCCTGAATTCGATTCGCCGGCGTCGACCAGTCCATCGCTCTTGATGCGCACTGCCGCCTCGTCGCCACGCGACTTCACGCGCTCGGGCAACATCTCGATGGCCCTGTCGATCGGCACCTGGACGTAGCCCTTCTCGTCGCCGGGGGCGTAGCGGTCGAGCGCTTGCTCGGCTCGTTGCTGGCGCAGGTAGACGTTGGGGCGCGGATCGTCGGCCAATCGGCCAAGCTGTTCCAGCCGCGGCTCGGCCGGCAGCGCGTTGTCGCCGCGCGAGCGGTACGCCGCCATGTCGTGCTTTGGAACGACCGCTTCGTAATCATAAAACCAACGACGGAAGCAATAGAAATGCAGACACGACAAGCCGACGATTGCCAGCAGCATCACGACGATCGTCTTGGTGTACACGTCGCGCACTTCGCGGCGGACCCACGGATGCTCGATCCGGCCGTCGGGATGATGCACCTCGGGCTGCTCGGGTTTCTCCAGCGGCACCAGCGCGTTATCCATGGGCCAACGACTCCTCCCAGGCAAGTTCTTCGTCGTCGCTGGCGCGCAGATGCTCGACCAGAATGCGGTTCTCGTCGGCCACAATCGTGCTCGGGCGGCGAGCCAATTGCCCGAGATACGACGCCAGCCACAGGCCGCCGAGTCCGATGGGCATCACAAAGTCCATCCAATGCTCGATGAGGCTCGCGGCCTCGAACGACGGCAGCACCTGCCAGTTCAGGAACACCAGGTGCATGAACAGCACGCCGGCCGCGATCGTTCCCAGCACTCGCGGCTGCCGCTTCACGCGCCGCGACAACAATAGAAAGAACGGCACGACGAAGTGCAGCAACACCAGCGCCAGCGCCACCCACTGCCAGCCGCCGCCCAGCCGCGGCTTGTACCAGGTGACGTCGGTCTCCATGTTGGCAAGCCAAATCAGCATGAACTGGAACCAGTTCATGTAGGCCCAGATAATTACGAACGCGAACATCAATGAACCGATGTCGTTCAATACCTTCTCGGAGATCAATTCACCGAGCGGGCCACGATGCGCGAAGGCGCACACGACGATCGTCGCCACGCAGAAGGCCGAGAGTATGTGTCCGGTGGCCACGAGCGGTCCAAAAATCGTGGAGTGAAACGCCGGCTGCAACGACATCAACCAGTCGATCGAAGCGAAATTCATGGCGACGCCGTAGGCCAGCAGTCCTGGTCCGCTGAGATTGGTTAGCCAAGTGGCATAGCGCTGCTCGCCGGTCTCTTCCTGCTTTCGCGACCAGCGGGCCAACAGCGTGGCGACGATCACCCACAGCGCGAAGAACCCCGCCATCCGTGCCCAGTACAGCGGCAGCGTCAGGTAGAACGTCTTCTTTTGCAACTCCGGATCGGCCGCCACCGTGTCGGGCTGCGCCCAAAGGTACAGGTACGAGGCACCCAGCGCGATCGGCAGGAAGGCGATCGCGCACCCGGGCAACGTGCGCATGGCGCTTTCCAGCGGCCAGCGCATCACGTAGCCCCACGCGCCGCCGGTGAGATGGTAGATCATCACAAGTACCATCGCCCCCAGCGGCAACCCTAGGTAGAACATGTACGATGCGAGATACGCGCGAAAGAACTGCGGCGGATCGGCCAGCCCGCCCAGCGCGCAGACCGCGATCGCCACGATGCCCACGAGCGCGGCAAGGCGCTGTGTCCTGTTAATACTTCTCGGCAGGGTTTCGTTGTCAGCGTTCATGGCGACTTCGACATCACGACATTGCGCTGCGTCTCCCATTGCCGGCGCATCGGTTCAGGAAGTTCCGCCTCGGGAAAGTGCCGGCTGAGTTGCAGGGCGCGGATAAAGGCGACGATTGCCCAACGGTCGCGCACCGGAATCTGCTCGGCGTAGGAAGGCATCGAGCCGTAGCCGTGCGTGGCCACCGCGAACAACCGGCCCACCGGCGCCTCGCGCAGCCGGGCAATGTGGTACGACGGCGGGCGGGTGTAGCCACGTTCGACGATCTTGCCCGCCCCGGTGCCCGCCGGGTCGTGGCAGACCACGCAGTAGATCATGTACCGATCGCGGCCATGCTCCACAAATGCCTTGTCGACCGGCAGCGGAAACTCGTCGACGTAGCCCAGGTTCTGCTCGGCCTCAGCCACGATCAACGGACGAGCCTCGGCAGCGGCTTGAGTATTCGACGCGGCAGCGCGCTGGGCCTCGGCGGTGGTGGGTTCCGTGCGGCCGGTGAAATACGCCCTGTCGAGCCGCAGGTGGCCTCGCGCCACTGTTCCCGCCGGAAGCAGGCGCGCTGAGCGGCCATCGGGAAAGTAATCGCAGGCGGTGTAGGTTTTGTAGCTCGGCTGGTCGGCCATCTTCTGTTGGCAGCCCGCGAAGAGGACAAGCGTGCCGAGAGCGAGGACCAGCCGGCGGCGTGTTCCGTGCGCGCTCATTCCGGCACCTCGATCACCGTTGTGCCGGGGACGAGCGCGGCCAGAAACACGGTCGTTTCGTGCAGCTCGAACTGGGGATCGGTCGCTTCGATGCACAGGAAGAAGCGATCCTGGCTGGCGCGCACGAAATCGGGGATGTTGAACACCGGATGATGCGGCCGCGGCAGGCCGCAGACGAACATCATCCCGAACACTGCCGAGAACGACGCCACCAGCACCAGCAGCTCGAAGGCGATCGGCACGAATACCGGCCAACTGTTGTGCGGCCGCCCGCCGACATTGAACGGATAGTCGACCGCCATCGAGTAGTACTGCATGAAGAATCCAACGCTCGCCCCGACGATCCCGCCCACCAGCACCACGGCCGGGATGCACGAATGCTTCATTCCTAGGGCCACCGCCAGCCCGCGCACCGGGTACGGCGTGTAAGCGTCCATCTGGCGGTAGCCGGCGCGCCAAGCCTCGCGCGTTGCCAGGAGAATGGCCTGCGGCGTGTCGCAGGCGATCATCAGCCCATGGATGCCGACGATGCGCGTCATCGTCCCTCCTCGTGGGCGTGGGCGCCGTGCAATTGCCCGCGCAGTTCCGACATCGACATCATCGGCAACAGCCGGGCAAACAGCAGGAACGCCACGAGAAACACGCCGATCGATCCGAAGAACGTGAGATAGTCGTAAATCGTCGGCTGAAACATGCCCCACGAGCTCGGTAAATAATCGCGGTGCAAGCTGGTGGTGATGATCATGTAACGCTCTAGCCACATGCCAAGCAGGATCAACAGCGACACGACGATCAGCACCGGTTCGCTGCGACGCAGGCGCGGAATCCAGAACACCTGCGGCGCGATGGTGTTGCAGAAGAACACCGTCCACGACACGCTCGCAAATTGCCCCCAGCCGATCATGCGGTTCAAGTAGACGTAGTGCTCGACCTCTTCCTGCCCGTACCACGAGCCGAACTGCTCGCTGAGGTAGCCGTAGCTGGTGAGCAGGCTGGTCGCCAACAGGATGCGGGCCATTACCTCTAAGTGATCGACCGTGATGAAGTCCTTGAGGCGGTAAATGTGGCGGATCGGAATGCACAACAACAGCACCATCGCGAAGCCCGAGAAGATCGCCCCGGCGACGAAGTACGGCGGGAACACCGTCTCGTGCCAGCCGGGAACGTTCGAGATGGCGAAGTCGGAGCTGACAACCGAGTGGACGCTCACGACCAGCGGCGTCGCCAGGCCGCCCAGCAGCAGGTAGGCCGCCTCGTAGCGGTGCCAATGCCGCGCCGAATTTCGCCATCCCATCGCCATCGCGCCATACACCTGGCGACCCAACCGTGAGGTGGTGCGGTCGCGCAGCGTCGCCAGGTCGGGAATCATGCCCAGATACCAGAACAGCAGCGACACGGTGAAGTACGTGCTCACCGCGAACACGTCCCACACCAGGGCGCTTCGGAACTGCGGCCACAAGCGCATCGTGTTCGGGTATGGCAGCAGCCAGTAGAAGAACCAGGGCCGTCCGAGGTGCAGCAGCGGGAACAGGCCGGCGCACATCACGGCAAAGATCGTCATCGCCTCGGCAATGCGGTTGATGCTCGTGCGCCAACGCTGGTGCAGCAGCAGCAGGATGGCCGAGATCAACGTCCCGGCATGGCCGATGCCGATCCACCACACGAAGTCGGTGATCGTGAAGCCCCAGGCCACCGGGATGTCGATTCCCCAGATGCCGACGCCCGTGATCAGCAGATAGATCACCACCGCCACGAACACCAGCGCCAGAGTGTGACCGGCGGCCATCGACGCCAGCCAGCCGAGCCCCGTCGGGCGCTTGAGCACAATGTCGCTGATCTGCTCGGTGATCGAGGTGAAGGTATGCCCCGCGGGGGCATATTTCGACGGCGGCGGCTCGGCCTCGGCCGGTAGGCGATCGGTGTCGATTCGCATCGCCTCGCTCGTCACGGCTCACGCCTCCAGCGCCGGGTTGGGGTTGCGCACCACGGCCAGGTACGTGGTCCGCGGCTGCGTGTTCAGCTCGGTCAGCAAGCCGTAATCGAGCGGCGAGTGCTTCGCCCCGGCGATGACGCTGGCCGAGTCGTTCATGTCGCCGAAGACGATCGCCCTGGTTGGACACGCCGCCTGACACGCCGTGAGCACTTCACCATCGCGGACCTTGCGCCCCTCGACGTCGGCGTCGATCTCGGCGTGGCGGATCCGCTGCACGCAGTAGGTGCATTTCTCCATCACGCCGCGCGAGCGCACGGTGACGTCGGGGTTGTATTGCAGCCGGCGCAGCGGGGAGTCGAAATCGGCAAAGGCGAGGAAGTTGAACCGCCGCACTTTGTAGGGGCAGTTGTTCGAGCAGAACCGCGTGCCGACGCAGCGGTTGTAGACCATGTCGTTCAGCCCTTCGGCACTGTGCACCGTCGCCTCGACCGGACACACGTACTCGCACGGCGCGTTCTCGCAGTGCATGCACGGCAGTGGCTGGAAGTAAAAGCCGTCGGGCTCTTCGGCCGAGCCGTGCACATACCGATCGACGCGAATCCAGTGCATCTCGCGGCCCCGGCTCACTTGTTCTTTGCCCACGACCGGGATGTTGTTCTCCGCCTGGCAGGCGACGACGCATGCGTTGCAGCCAATGCACGCCGATAGATCAATCGACATGCCCCACTTGTGCTTGGGCGGCGCGTAGTCGTATTCCTCGTAAAGCGTAAGCGGGTCCTTCGAACGACGCGCCGCGTCGTCGTCGCGCTCTTCGTCCGGCTGGGCGGCGAATCGCGGCGAATTGTGATACTCATCCAGCGTGCCGACGCGCACCGGTGCGCGATCCTCCATCGCATGGTGCTGCTGCGTGCAGGCGATCAACCGCCGCTGGCCGGTCGCCGCCACTTGCAGGCCCGAGGCGGACCACGGTCGCTCGGCCGTGCGCAGCACGTAGGCGTTGGCCCCGAGCGACACCTGCTCATCGCCGCCGACGCGCCCTGCGTGCCGCCGGCCGTAGCCAAGGCTCAGTGCCACCGTACCGTCGGCATGTCCCGGCATGATCCAGACCGCGGTGCGGAGCGTGCGGCCGTCGAGCGAGAGATCGACTTCCGGCATGTGGTAGCCGCCGTGCTCGCCACCATGCGCGTAGCTGCCGAACTCCAGTCCGAGGCGCTTCGCCGTCGCGGGACTCATGATCGCGGCATTGTCCCAGGCGAGCTTCGTCAGCGGCTTGGGCAACTCTTGCAGCCAGCCGTTGTTCGCCCAGCGGCCGTCGTAGACGGTCGGATCGGGTTGCAGGATCAGTTCCAGCGCGGCTGGCTTGCATTCGGCTTCGATCGCGGCCAGTTCGTCGGCAAGGTTCTGATTCCAGTTCGCCGCCAGGCTCACCGACTGCGGCTCGCTCTGGCTGTCGGCAATCACGCCGTCGTGCAGGGAAGTCTGCCAGCGGCGATCGAACTCGTCGGCCGATGCTGCTTTCCAGCGGTCGCGCCAAACGTCGCGCACCAGTTCTCGCGCGGCGGTCCATTGCCCCGTGCGCAAGAACGCGACCACTTCATGCGGCGTTCGCCCCGCGTGCAACGGTTCGATCAGGGGCTGCACGATCGACGCCGTGCCGTCGTAGGCTCGGGCGTCGCTCCACGCTTCCAAGTAATGAGCCTGCGGCAGGTGCCAATCGCACAATTCGGCCGTCTCGTCGCGATAGGCGCTCATCGCGATTCGCCGTGGCACTTTTTCCAGCCGCTCGGCAAACTTCAAATCGGCCGGAGCGGTGTAGACGGGATTCGTGTCGAGCATGAGCAGCGTTTCGACTTCGCCGCGATCGATCGCCTCGGTCAGCTCACGCAGCGACGCCGTGCAATCGGCCGGCCGCCACTGGATCGGCTCGATGTAGCGCACCGTCTCGCCAAGGTTGCCGAGCCGATCGTTAATCGCGATCGCCAACTGATGCACCGCCGCCGGCTGCCGCGGGCCGGCCAGCACCAACGATCGGCCGCGATGTGCCTCGAGATCGTCGGCCACGGCGGCGATCCACGCGGCATGATCGTTCGATGCTGCTGCCGCGCCTTCGACACTCAGTCGTGCAGCCAGTTCGCGCACGAAGCGGGCAATGTCGGCGTCGCGAAGCGGCAAGCGGTGATCGGCCTTGGCACCGGTGCAACTGATCACCGGCTCGACGACGTACAGCCGGTTCATGGTCGTCGCGGTTGTCTCAGCGGCGCTCGACACTCGACGGCGGTCGATGAAATCGCCCGCGTAACGCAGATGTCCCGGACCGGAAATCAGAAAGTCGGCATCGAGCGATACGACGACGTCGGCGCGCGTGAAGCCGTACGCCGGCTCAAGCGGTCTGCCGAACGCTTGTTGCGTGGCGCGGTATGCGCCGTCGTTGTGGACCGGCTCCCAGACATGCCGCACCGCGCGCGGAAATTCGGC
Organism: Pirellulales bacterium; assembly: GCA_036272935.1. Lineage (GTDB taxonomy): Bacteria > Planctomycetota > Planctomycetia > Pirellulales > PNKZ01 > DATAXP01. The sequence goes on from DATAXP010000155.1 coordinate 12,851, forward strand.
GAGCAGTTGTTCGAGCTGTGCGGCGAGCACCGGCGAGAGGATCGCACCGGTGAGCAGGTGCAGGCCGGCGCCGTCGCGGCCGCGCGCGGCGTCGATTGCGCTGCGGAGCATCGTCGCGGCATCGTCCCAGGTGCGGGCCTGAGCGTGATGGGTAACCGTCGCAGCCCGATCGGGATCGTACAGGCTGAGGATCGAAGCCTGCACGTACACATCGGTCGCGCCGCGACTGCCGGGATGGTCGGGATTGCCTTCGACCTTCGTGGGACGCCCTTCGTGGCTTTCGACGAGCACACCGATCGCCTCGTCATGGTGCGGCATCGCGCTGGCGAAGAACAACGGCCGTCCGGGCACCAACTCCTCCGGCCGAGAGACGTAGGGAACGATCTCGGTCGAGGGAGCTGGACGAACCGAGCAACCGCTAAGTCCTGCCAGCGCCAGCGACGCTCCCATCACGGAAAGAAATTGTCGCCGGCTCAATGAGTCCGGCCAAACGGTGGCTTGGGCCGGAAACTCGCGCATCATCATCTGCTGAAATGACGGATCGCCGCCCAGTTCCTCGAGGCTGCGCCAGTAATCGCGTCCGCTGCGGCCTGCGAGCCGTGCCAGGTGAGGATGCTCGGCATGAAGGTGCTTGCGCGGATTCATCGGCGTCCAATCAACGATGGCAGATGGTGCAACTGGTGATCGTCGTCGGATCGTCGACGTCGTACTGTTCGACCAGGCGCTGGCCGAGCGACTGCTGGTCGGCCGGTGCCTGGTAAGCGATGTTGAACACTTCTTCGCGCGGGCGCAGATGGCGCTCCGGATGGCGGTGGCAATCGAGACACCATTCCATCAGCAGCGAGGGAACCTGGTACGTGAACGGCATCTCGTCGATCCGGCCGTGGCACGTCGAGCAGCCGACCCCCTTATGCACGTGAATGCTGTGATCGAAATAGACGAACCCGGGCAGGTTGTGCACACGGTTCCAATGCAGCGACTTCTTATCGCGGAAGCTCGCGCGCACCGGTTCAAGCATCGAGCTGCCAACCCACATCTGCGAATGACAGTTCATGCAGGTCTTTGTTTCGGGAAAGCCCGCGAAAGCCGCATGCTCGACTGAAGTATGGCAATAACGGCAGTCAATCGCCAACACACCGACATGGTGTTCGTGGCTGAACGGTACCGGCTGAACTCGCACCACGCCGGCATCGGTGCCGTACGACGAGCGCGTGAACAGCAGTGCAGTCCACAAAGTGCCGATGGCGAGTAATATGCCGCCAATAATCGTCACCCGAGCAATTCCGTTGACGGCGCGCGGAAAAACTTGCGGCATGACGGCGTCCCAAAACTCCAGTAGCCGAGCGGCGACGAGCGAGCAGCAATCGACGTGCCCCAATGGCATCGACCGGGAAAAGCCGGCGGATAAGTGCAGCTTTTAGACCTATAAACCCGACCAAGCTCGAACAATTTTTCGCGACGCCATTGCGAAATCGCAATCTTGGGTGCGAAGCTGGCCGACCGGACGGCAGGCTGAGCGCCCGATGCCCATTGCGCTGCGCGCGATCGTGCTCACAGTCTCCTGTAACGCCGAGCCGCGAATTACTAGCGACCGGGTGCGTGACTGGCCGAGCAGTTTAACGGTGCCAGGAAGCTGCGCGCTGGGCTCGACATGTCGCTTCCCAAAGTAGTCGCAACACTTATCGTTTTGGCAGCATGTGCCTTGGGCGAAACCTGCCGCGGGCAGTGCAGCCTCGTCGATTGGCTAGGCAACCACGACGAGCGTGTCGCCGCGAATCAGTCGTATCTCGATACCGACGGACCGAGCTTCACGCGGGCCAATAGCGTCGTGCCGCGAAGCATGGCGCTGCTCGAAACGCGATACTTCTATTCAAGTAATCCGTCCACAAATAGCTTCCCGCAATTCGACTTGCGCTACGGTCTGCTCGAGCGCCTGGAGTTGCGTGCGGAATGGTCAGGCGTCGACACCGGACCCGCGTTGCTACGCACGAACCACGATCTGGAAGTCGGCTTCAAGTATCTCGCGACCAAACAAGATGGCATCATTCCCCTTTCGGCCATCATGCTCGAACTGTTCACGCCCACCGGCAACGGGCCGAACTATATCCCGAACGTCGCTCCCGAGATCGATTACATGTACGGCTGGGCGCTAAACAAACAGTGGTCGTTCGAGTGCAGCACCGGCGCGATTTTCGGTCAGCCCGGTGCGCCGGGCGTCACGCAGTTCTATCAGTCGGGCACGATCAACCGCACCTGGCTGGGCGGCCGCTACATGACGTTCGGCGAAGTCTACTCGTTGTTCGGCTCCGGCACGAATCCCGGCGCCGTGCAGCCGAATATCGATTGCGGCGCGCAGTGGCGACTCGGCTATAATCTGCAACTCGATTGGCGCGTGGGCATGGGACTCAACGATCAGACCGCGCCGTTCTTCACCAACGGCGGCGTGTCGTTCCGTTACTGAGCGTCACGGACTTTCCGCGCAGCGATCGATACGGCTCACGCATCGAGCAGCATGGCTTGCGGCCTGGCGGGGGCGTCGGCTGCGGCAGGGCGCGGCGCGGCGTACCGGAGCGGTGGTTTGAACTGCCGGACCAGGGAGATGCCCGAGATGCTGGTCGAGAGGATCGCGTAGGCGTAGCCGGCAACGCTCCAGAGATCGGGGTGCGGGGCGGCCAGTTGAACGTCGACCTGCACGGCGCACCAGGCGGCGAACAGCAGCAGCGCGTAGCCGATGATGAAGCGTGTCATGGGCGAGTCCTTTCGGTGCGACGAGTCGATCAGGATGGTTTGTTGTCGTCGGCGTGCGTGGCGGCGTGTTTCGTTTTGCGGCGGCGGTGGAAGGTGCGGGCGCCGAGGCCCGCGGCGGCCAGCGTGGCCAAGAGCAGGCTGCCGGGTTCGGGGACTGGGGTCCAGGTGAGCTGCTCGACGCCGCTGGAGTAGCCGACGGTGAACGCGCCCAGGCTGCTCCAGGTGTTGGCCTCGGCGTAGGCCAGCGAGAAGCCGCTGCCGGTGGGCGTGCCGTTGATGCCGGTGATCACGTTCCAATGTTCCGTGGCGCTCCAGAAGGCGGCGGTCGAACCTGAAGTGGTCGGCGTGGCGGCGGCGGCGAGCACCACGTCGAACACCGGCAGTTGGCCGCTGACGGAAGACAGGTCCAGGCTATGGCCGCCGAGCGCCACCTGGTCGTAGGCCACGCCCGCTTGCGCGGCCGAGTTCGTCGAGCCGCTCAGATCCCACAGGTACGTGCCGTTGACCGTCAGGTTGCCGGCCAACGCCAACAGTCCAGGGGCCTGCGTGCTGCCGGGAGTGCTGAGATTCGGAATCGTGTCGCCCGGCGCGAGCACGCCGTTGTGCGCCACGGTGCCGTCGCCGGCGACCACGACGTTACCGGTCACCGTGCCGATGCCGGCCAGGATGCCCGGGTTCGTCGCACCACTGTTGACCGTCACGGTGCCGCCGCTGGCGAGCGAGCCGTTGACTAACAAGGCGCCGGAGTTGATGTTCGTCGTGCCCGAGTAGCTGCTGGTGCCGGTGAGCACCTCGGCACTGCCTTCGACGCCGCTGAACGCCAGGCTCATCGCGCCGCTGAGCGCCCCGGCATAGGTCGAGTAGCCGGCCACGCCGGGCGCGACGGTGAGCGTCCCCGAGCCGATGACCGTGGACGTGCTGCTGGTGCTGTTGAGCGATTCGACTTGAGTACTGAACGATTGCAGGTCGAACGTCGCGGCAGCGCCCAGGCTCAACGTGGTCGTGCTGGGTAAGGCGCCGGTCGCGTCGAGTTGCAAGGTGCCGGCGTCGACCGTGGTCGCGCCCGTGTAGTTGTTGTCGGTGCCCGAAAGCTCGAGCGTGCCGGTGCCTTCCTTGTACAGCGCCAGGCTGCCGCCGAGGCTGCCAGAATAACTGTCGACGCCGCCGGCGACGTTCACATACAGGCTCGCGCCGGGGGCGGAACTGGTGATCGAGTTGTTCACGCCGCTGCCCCAACTGGCGATGCCAGCCAAAGTCTGCGTGAAGCCGGCCAGGTCGTAGCTGCCGGTGGTGCCCGTGGTGTCGCCGAGGTTCAGGATGGTGTTCGTCGGCAGGGCGTTGCTGATGCCCGCGGTGACCACGGCGCCGGAGCTGATCGTGGTCGGTCCGGAATAGGTCTGCGCGGCGGCCAGCGTGGTGCTGGTGCTATAGGTCATGTCGCTATTGAAGGCGTCGCCCGGTGTGCCGCCGATGATCTGGCCATCGACCCAGAAGCTGCTCGATCCGCCGAGGATCAGGTTGACGTGGCTCTTGTCGATCGTGCCGCTCAAGGTGACCAGCCCGCCGCTGGTGTTCTCGATCACGGCGGTGCCTGAAGTGATCGTGACGTTGCCGGTGTAGCTGCCCGAGCTGGTGAAGTCGAGCAGCGCGCCTGAGCTGAGCGTGAAGCTGCCAGCCGAGGCCGGGTTGGCGTCGACGGTCGCTCCGGTGCCGACATCGGTCGTGCCCGAGTAACTGCCGAGGATCACGAGCGTGCCATTGCCGGTCTGGTTGACGTTGCCACTGATGTCGGCGCCGGTGAGCGTGAGCGTGGTGCCGGAGTCGATGTTCAAGGTGCCGCCGCTGGTGAAGCTCACCAAGGCGCTGGAGTCGTTGATGTTGCCGGTGACGTGCAGCGTGCCGCCCGCGAGATCCAGGCTGCCGGTGCCCAGGTTGGTCAAGGAACCGACGGCCAACGTGCCGCCCGTGCTGACGGTCACGCCGCCAGTCAGGTCGTTGGCGCCGCTGATGGTGAACGTGCCGCCGCTGACCGCCAGTTGTTCAGCGCCGCCGGCGAGCGTGCCGCCGAAGCTGCCGTTGGAGACGGTCAGGTTGCCGCCGAGGATCAGCGAGCCGGTCGTGCTACCGCTGAGCGTGCCGAGCACTTGGCTGGCAGCGAGCGTCGTGGTGCCGAAGTCGTACAGGTTCGTGCTGCTGGCCAGACTACTGGTGACATCGAGCGCCGCGCCCGAGCGCACGTGCACGTCGATGCTGGCCAACGAGCCAGTGAGGGTCGTCGCCCCGGAGCTGATCGTGGTGCTGCCCGTGTAGCCGCTGGTGCCCGAGAGCGTGAGGTTGCCGGTGCTCAGCAGGGCGCCCGAGCCGTTGATCGCGCCGCCAAAACTGCCGCCGGCGAGCGTGAGCGCGCCGCTGGTCGTGAGCGTGCCAGCTCCGGTGAGCGACGAGATCGACGAGCTGGCGCTGAACACCAGCGTGCCGTCGTCGCTGACGCTCGCCAGCGACACGCCGGCGTCGAAGATCGCGGTGCCGATGCTGCTGATCGAGACCGTCGGGGTCGACAGGCTGCCAGTCGTGCCGAGTTCCAATGTGCCGCCGGCCACCGCGACGCCACTGGAGAAGGTCTCGGCATCGGCGACGAACAGCGCGCCCGCGCCGAGCTTCGTGAGCGTGCCGGGGCTGCTCAAGGGATCGCCGCTGAACGTGTAGGCGCCAGAGCTGTTGGTGACGGCGACACTGGCCGGGGCCAGGGCCGTGCCGCCGTTGCTGAGCGTGATCGTGCCGGCGCCGGTGTCGGTGAACGTGACCGTGTTGCTGTTGGTGAAGGCGACCGGCGTGCCCGAATCGCTCCAGTTGGCGGTCGAGGTGTCCCACGTGCTGCTGATCGCGCCGGTCCAGGTGAGGTTGCCGCTGGCAACGACCGGACCCGACACCAGCAGGTCGATCTCGTGCGCCGCGGTGTTGTCGGTGAGCGTGGCGGTGGAGCCCGGCGAGAGCGACAGGTTTGCATCGTTCAGCAAGAGCTGACTGAGATCGCCTGAATAGCTGCCGCTGCCATAGTTGATGAGCGTGTAGCTGCCGCTGCCGGTGATCGAGCCGGCGAGGCTGATCGTCTCGCTGCCA
>DATAXP010000156.1:0-49958 GCA_036272935.1 Pirellulales bacterium
CATCCGCGCCGGCCAGGACGATTCGAGCCGCGCGTCAAAAAACGGCGTCCCAAAGAATACGACCTGATGAAACGCCCCCGCGCCGCACTGAAGCAAGCCCTGCTGCGACAAAACAATGCGGCTTAACTTCGTGGCATTCACCACGGCCCCTTTATTTTAATCGAGGCGGTGCTGACGCCCGAGCAGAAGAAAAAGGTGCTGGCACTCGCGGCGGCCGCGCCTTTCGCTTGTAACTGCCCTTGAGTGGTGTTGCCGTCGCTGCTATTCTCCCGCCTCACCGGTACGCTCCCTTCCTCCGCACTCGCTCTTTTCGACGGCGCGTCGCTTGCCACAGCAATCGGCGAGGAATCTCGTGTCAGCCCCAGGCGACAGCATCGACGGTTCGCTAGCCCTCGCAGGCTGCAATCGCGCCGCGCGCGCGGTGCGGATGGCTGCGATCGTCACCATCGGTTGGGCGGCAGCCGGATGCGGCGTCGTGTCGCACTCGCAGAACGTGCAAGGGGTGCAACTTTACCAACAGGGCCAATATCAATTGGCGACGACGCATTTCGAGAAGGCGATCTCGAACGATCCTAACGCCCCCGAGGGCTACTACAACCTGGCTTCGACCTACCACCGCATGGCCAAGCTCAATAATCGGCCGGAAGATTGGAAGCTGGCCGAGGATACCTACAACATGTGCCTCGATCGCGATCCGAACCAACGCGATTGCCATCGCGGTCTGGCCGTGCTGCTTGTGGAGCAGGGGCGATCGGAGCAGGCGTTCCGGCTGCTCGAAGGCTGGGCCAGCAGCAATCCGACGAGTGTCGACGCCAAGGTCGAGTTGGCCCGGCTGTCGCAAGAATTTGGCAACACCACGGCCGCCCGCGAGCACCTGCTCGAAGCGCTGGCCATCAATCCGCGCGATCCTCGGGCCTTGACCGCCCTGGGGCAGATTCACGAGAGCAGCGGCAACACCACGCAGGCCATCGCCGCTTACCAGCGCTCGTTGAGCAACAACAGCATGCAGCCCGACGTGCAAGCGCGGGTCGCGGCACTTCAATCGGCGACCAATACGCCGCCGCCGCTCACGCCTCCTGGCGCCACGCGCACCGTCAACGGCGTCACCGCGCCGCCGGTGGTCCGCTAAGCGCGCTACTCGCGTCGGTGACGGGCGTGTTGCAGCCGAGGCGCCACAGCCAGCGCTTCGAGCGCCGCCTGCGAGAAACTCGCGGTGCTCGTCGTCGGCAGGTGAATCTTTTCGTCGCCGGCGACCAGGTCAACAGGCACCGCATCGCGCGGGCACCAGAACTCGACTAAGAACCTGCGCAGGTCGGGATACAGCGGCTTATTCGCCGGGCTCGATTCGAGCGGTTGCCCTTGGTCGTCGAGCTCGATGAACCGATCGGGGTCGGCCAGCGTGGCGTTGTCGTTCGCCAGGCACCGCAGCACCAGGCTGCGCGGCGTCGCCATACGCGACCAATGGTGACATTCGATCTCGAGCAAATAACCGCTGTATGCGGGAGAGTCGGTGTCGCGCTTGGCCATCGCGACCACCTCGGCGCGTGGCTCGGGTAGCCAGACGTGGCAGTGTCCGAGCGGCAACGGATTGGCGTGCAGTGGCTCGCCGTCGTAGTACAGAGTCACCGTGCGAACGTTCCTTGGCACCTGGTAGACCAACAAGCCGCGAAACTTGTTGGCGCCGGCGAACACAGGGTCCGAATCGTCGGCGGGATGCGCATCGTCGGTCAGCCGTTGCACGAGCGTCGCCGAGCCGAGCGGGTCGCCGGTTGTACCATCGCGGGCTTCGATCGCGCGCAGATCGAGTCCCTGGAAGCTCTCGCCGAGCGGCTGCAACTCGAAATCGACGCCGACCCACTGCTTTCCCCTGTCGGTGCCGCGTCGGATGCCGATGCACGCCCGATGCACCACGATGGTCGTACCGCGGATCGTTTTCGACTGCTGATTGGCGCCGCGGCGGAAGGCGTCGGCCATGGCCGGATCGAGCGCTGACTGGTCGACGGCCGGCGCGGCACTCTCTTCACCGACGGGCGACGGCTCGCGTGCGCAACCGGCAAACGACCCCGCAACCATCACGAACCAAATCGACAGCTGGGATCGGCGCACAATGTTCTCGGCTATTGCGAAGCTCGCGTCACGGAAGCAAAGGTGACGGTCATCTATGATAGCGTCGCGCGCCGGATCGTTTCCACCTACTGCGAAGCATGTTCTTCCGTCCTGGGCGGCTGCTACAAATAGGATAATCGAACTCACCGTTCGCTGCTCGGCGCAGTTCGCAGCGGAACGTAAATAATGGTTTTCGGGACCAGCGGCTCTGGGTAAACTGGAGCGTGCGTCGATCGGCGTCCACGCTCGTCTAATTAGTCCGCGGCCGGCGGCACAGCCTGCCGTGCTTCTTCCGGCCGGACGCCGCCACTTCTGAGGAGCACGCTGCAACCGTGCGAATTTGCTGCTTCCACTTTGTATTGTCGGCGTGGCTGCTTGCGGGCACTCTGGCCAGTGCTCAGCCGGCCGCGCCCAACGCCGCAACTCCGGCAGGCGGCGAGACAGTCGAGGAAGCCAAGCCCGACCTGTATTATCTGAAGGACAAGGACGGGAAGCTTGAGCCGGTGCTCGGCTTCACGCTCGAAGATTTCGAACGATTGTTGACGCAGGGTGCGCGCCGCGAGCTGACGCCTAGCCGTCCAGCCTATCGCATCGATCGGGTCGATGTCCGCGGACGCGCCACGGGCCAACGCGCCGAGCTGACGGTCGAATACTCGGTGGTCATCGACGACGACGCTTGGGTGCGTGTGCCGCTACGGTTGACCGAGGCGGTCGTTCACGGCAAACCCAGCTACAACGGTCCGGGCAAGTTTTTCCTCGAGTTCGATGCGACGCACAACGAATACGTGGGCTGGGTGCAGGGCAAATCGGCCGATCCACATCGGATCACTTTGCCAGTGCTGGTGCCGCTAACGACGGTGACAGGTGACACGCGGATGAAGCTCAGCGTGCCGCGAGCCTGGACGTCGGACCTCGATTTTCTGGTCCCGATCAAGGCAGCCGTCGCACAGGTGTCGCCGCCGGCGTTGCTCGACTCGACGACCGCCGAATCGGACGGGACGCGTTTTCACGTCCTCGGCATGAGTAGCGACTTCACGTTGTCGTGGCGGCAAGCCGAGGGACGCGCGCTGGAAACTCCGACGGTGCTCGAGGGGACCGGTGAATTGCTCATCCAGCTCGACGGACGCAGCGTTCACACCCAGGCGCAGCTCACCGTGAAGAGCTTTGGCGGCGCGTTCGACAGCTTCCGTGTTCGCCTTCCTCGTGGTGCCGTCTTGCTGTCGGGCGAGCAGCCCGACTATTCGGTCAGCCTGGTCGATACCGATTCGGACGCTACCCAAAAGCCAGCCGCCAGTAAGGGTGCCGAGCCCGAGCGTTCGCGTGCGCCGATCGTCGAAGTGCGCCTCAACAACCCGACGGTCGGCCCGGTGAGCGTGAAACTGGCGACGGCACAGACATTTCCAGCCGGCGCAGCCGACGACCAGACCGATCGCGCCGCACCGCCGCAGCGTGCCGCAACCGATGCTACCGAGGCCATCGAACTGGCCGGCTTTGAAATCGTGGGAGCGGTGCGCCAGTGGGGCCACGTGGCGGTGCAGGTCGTGGGCCAGTGGCAAGTCGTGTGGGGACAGCGACGCCAAGTGCGACAAGTAGAAGACGTGCCGGCCGACCTATGGCGCGATGACATGCTGGCCGGCTTCGAGTACTTCATGCAGCCGTTCTCGCTGCAGGCGCGCGTGATGCCGCGCGAAACACGGATTCATATCGATCCGCAATACGTCGCGCTGGTCGGCGACACCAGGGTCGATCTTGAGGCGCGGCTGCGCTACCAGATCAGCGGCGCGAAGGCATTCGAACTGGAAATCGACCTCGCCGGCTGGCAGCTTGACGATGTCGGACCACCGTCGGCCGTCGATGTCGACGAAGTGGGACCGCTCGAAGGAACAATGCTGAGCGTGCCCTTGGTCCGGCCGGCGCTCGGAACGTTCGAGCTGACGCTGCGGGCGCACCGACCGATCGACCCCGACGGCGGCCGAGTCGAGTTCGGATTACCAAAGCCGTCGGCCAACTCGATTGGTCCGGCGACGTTGGTGGTTCAGCCAGCCGACAACGTCCAGCTTTCGCCACGCCCTGCGGACCTGCGCGGGCTGTCGGCGCAATCATCGAAGCCGAACGTCGTGTTACCGGTTCGGCAGCAGTTGCCACTGGCCTACGTCGCCGAGAATCCCGACGCGACGTTCGGCGCAGGCTTCCGCGTTTTCCGGCGCACGATAACGGTGGCCCAGCGCGGCAGTGTTTCGCTGGAAACAAAGCGCGTGCGGGTTCAGCAGCGCTTTAATTACGAGATTGCCCACGAACCGATCGAAGTGCTGTCGCTGCGCGTTCCCTCAGGGATCCTTGATGACGGCGACTTGGGAATCATGCAGGGCAGCCGCTCGCTGCCGTGGGGGGTGGTCGAAGAAGAAGTGGCCGATACCGCCGGCCTGCCGCTGGTACACGTCGCCCTTCCGGAACCGGCCATCGGACCGTTGGAGCTAGTCGCCGAGTTCGATTTGGAAGAGGAATTGCCCGCGCCGCGTTCGACCGTCTCGTTGACGGTGCCGCTGATCGCCGCGACCGACGCCTTGACCTCGAGCGAGTTGACCGTCTCCTGCGCGCCCGAGCTGCGAGTTCAGTTGCTCGATTCGCAATGGCAGCCGACCGAGACGGTGCGTCGCGCCGGCGACCCGATCGAGCTCACGGCGACGACCGCGCGCAGCCAGTTATCGCTGGGACTGCGGCTGCGCGAGGTGCACGATGTCGGCACCACGATGGTCGACCGAGCTTGGGTTCAATCGTGGCTCGGCGAGCGATCGCGACAAGACCGTTCCGCCTACCAGGTGACGACGCCCGACAGCCACTTTACGATGCGACTGCCCAACGGCATCTCGGCGTTGGAGGTGCTGGTCGACGGTGTGCGCGTCGTGCCGGAAGAAGGCTCATCGCTCGATCAATTGATCGTGCCGCTGGTGCAGGGGCCGCACCTGCCGGGTACGTTCGCCATCGAAGTTCGGTATCGTTTCGCCGAGCGGAAGTGGCGACCGATGCAGGGCACCTTGACGCTTCAATCGCCGGTGCTCGAGCGCGATTTGGTGCCGCGGCGAACGTTCTGGCAAGTGATCCTGCCGGCCGATGAGCATCTGTGGACCGCGCCTGAGAATTTCACGGCCGAGAACATTTGGTCGTGGACCGGCTTGCTTTGGGACTACGCGCCGGCAATGGGACAAGCCGAGCTTGAAAGCTGGGTGGGGACGCGGCACGACACGCCGCTGCCCGCCACCGTGCATCCGTATCTGTTTTGCACCACCGACGACGAATCGACGCTCGAACTGCGCGTCGTGCGGCGGAGCCTGCTGGTATTCGAAGCCTCGGGCCTGGTGCTGCTCGTCGGACTGGCGACGGTGTATTGGCCGCTCGCGCGACATCCGGCGGCGCTGCTGCTTGCGGCACTGGCAGTCGTTCCGCTGGGTTTTATTTACCCGCAACCAGCGCTGCTACTGGCTGAAGCTGCTGGTTTGGGATTGTGCTTGAGCGTGCTGGCGATGGTGTTGAAGCGGAACGTCGCCGTACGGTCAAGCGCAGGTCGGCCGCTGCGCAGCGGGCCGAGCTCGATTGTTTCGCGCGGTTCGTCGCGAACGCAACCGCACTTCCAAGGCGCGGTTGCCGGTTCGATGGCGACGACCAGCACCGCGGAACTTTCGGTGCCGATCTCTGAGCCAGAAGCGCCGCGGTGAGGCTCGCATCGTGCATCGAATCCTGCTTGCCGTCGTCTTGGTTGTCGCCTCCGGCGCGATGCTCGCAAGCGCCGAGGAGTCCGCGCCCGAACCGCCGCTGCGCTATCGGCGCGTGTATGCGCCGGCCGACGACGTCAAGAATTGGCCGCGCGGCAACGAGCGATACATTCCCGTCGATCCGGAAGAGTTTGAACGGCTGATCGAGTTGGCACGCGGTACGTCGGCCGCCGTCGGTCCGGGGTCAATGGCGAGACTCGAGGCGGCCATGTTCCATACTCGGCTGTCTGACGACAAGTCGCTGCACGGCACGGCGCTATTGCAGATCGTTGCCCCAGATGACGCGCCGACGAGCTTTCGTCTCTCGCCTTGTGGGCTGGCGATCAACTCGCTCGAGTGGTCGCATGACCGGCGGCCGGCGACGTTATCGGCAGATGGCCGTGGCGACACGAACCTCGCGGTGCCGCAATCCGACGACCTGAAATTGGCCTGGTCGCTAGGTGCTGCCCGCCAAGACGGCGAAGCATCGACGTTCGACTTCTCGTTCCCTGGCGCGCCAGAGCACACGCTGATCATCGAGCTTCCGGAGAGACTGGCGGCAACGACCGACCTCGGCCTGGCAAGCGAATCGCCCGCCGAAGAGAAAGGATGGCGGGCATGGCGGCTCGACCTTGGCGGGGCTTCACAATTCTCGGTGCGCATCGCGCCGCGCGAATCGTCAACTTCTCCGCGACCGCGCGCATTTCTGCGCACTCAGACGACCTATGAAGTGTCGTCGCGCGGACTCGATATCAACGCGCAGTGGAAGCTCGACGTGCAGCAACCAGGCCTGCGGCAGATCGAGCTGGCAATCGATCCTGCCATGGAGTTGGTGAGCGTCAAGCTCGGCGATGCGCCGTGCCGCTGGACGCTTTTCGCAATGCCAAACAACGCGGCCAAACGGGTCGTGGTCGAGTTGCCCGAGGATGTTTCCACCGGCCAACGGACACTGCGACTGACAGCCCTGGCGCCGCTGGTGACCGACAATGCAGCGCGGCTGCCGCGGTTGGTTCCTGCCGACTTGGCCTGGGAGGAAGGAACGATCACGCTGCTGGTGCCGGCCACTTTTGCAATGAAGCGCCTCTCAGGCCTGGCTTGCCGGCAATCGAAAGCCAAGCGGCTCGCGGCTCCGCTGCTTGGCGAGTCGATCGAACTGCAATGTTTCGGCCCCGAGGCTACCGCCGAGATCGTGATCGCTCGCGAGCGCGAACGGCCACGTCTGGCCGTCGGCACTTCGCTGGTCCTGGGCACGGCATCGTGCAGCGGCCGGATCGTCGCCGATTTCGAGTTGCCCAGTGGCGAGCGGTTCAACCTCCGCGGCAAGATTGCCGACGATTGGACCGTCGAGTCGGTGCAGACCGTGCCCTCCGACGCGCTCGGCGACTGGAACGTGGAAACCTCGGAAGCAGCGCGCCGACGGCTGTCGCTGCGACTGGCCAAGGCCTTGTCGCCGGTGCAACCGGTGCGGGTGATTGTCGCGCTGCGCGCGCATGGCATTGCCCTGGGCGAGGTGTTGCGCGCCGCCGATACCCATATCTTTCGTTTCGACGACGCTGTGTTGATCAGTGACCTGCTCGCGCTGGCTGCCAACGCCGACCACCAGGTGCGAGTCGACGGTGCGGAAGCCGTGCTGCTGAACCCGAAGCGGCTTTCGGAGGCGGAGCATGCCTTGGTCGGAGCGATGCCGGCCGAAGTGGTATTCGACCGTTCGCGGATCGATTCTATCTGGCGAGTCCAACTCGAACGCGCCCGCCCCGAGTTTACGGCCGAAGCACAAGTCGATGCGATGGTCGTCGGCGACACGCTGCACGAGAGCTATACCGTCACGATTACGCCCGGGGCGACACCGCTCGATCGCGTGACGATTCAGCTCACAACGGTCCGCGATAATCCGCTCGAATGGTCGCTAGCCGGCCGTGCTACCGCAATCGCGGCGGCGCAACCGCCCGAGACGGCGCACGACGGCAACGCGAAGTCCGGGGGGCAGACGTGGGAACTGCGATTCCACAAGCCCCAAAGCGACGCCTTCGAACTACATGCTCGGCGAACATCGGCGATGAGGCCAGGCGTCGCGACGCCGATCGGGCTGATGGCGCTGCCCGATGCAGTGCAGCAGTCGGGAAGGGTGTGCGTCTACAACCATGGCGCTGCTGGGGTCGCAATTCGCAATCGGGGCCTGGTCGAGTCATGGCCCGATGGATCGCATGGGTCGGAGATGGTAGCGGCGTTCCGCTACGAGCCACTGCGTGAATTAGCCCGCGCGTCGAACGAAGCGCTGGCGATCACTCGCCGCACCGACGCTGCATCGCTCGACGGCGCCGTGGTGCTGAGCGAGTCGGTCGATTCCCGCTACGAATCGACCGGACGCAGCACGCACTGGGGACGGCTGCGGTTGCACAATCTGGCCTTGAATCGCCTTCAACTGCGGCTTCCCGAGCGCGCCGAACTGCAAGGCCTCTGGCTCGATGGCCATCCAGCGACGCTCGACGGTGGCATGCTGCCGCTCGGAGCCGCGGAGTTCCCCGAATTGGTCGTGGCACTGGTGACAAGCGATGCTCGATTCGCCTCGGCGACGAAGCGCTTCGCGCCGACCATCGATGTTGGGCTGCCGGTGCTCGATCGCCAATGGACCTTCTGGCTTCCGCCAGGCTACGAGGTGCTTGACGGTCCGCAACGCGCGCCGCCCACTTGGTCAGCGCGTTTCTTCGGCTCGCTAAGCCGAGGCGCGCAACGGCAGCCGTTCGATCCCTTGTCGGCCGACGACTGGATCGGCATGGTGAGCATTGTTCCCGCGCGGCGCGACGCCACGCTCCGGCTCGGCGAGGTGCTGGCCGAGCTTGGGCAGGCGCTGGCTCCGGCCGCCAGTGGCTCGCGACCAAGAACGTGGGGCGAACTCATTGCCGTTGCCGAGGCGGCGACGTCGCGGCACGACTTTATTCTGCTCGTCGATCCACAAGCCTTGGCGCAAGCGGGGTTCGACGCCGATTCGCCGCTTCCGCCATTGGCCACGGTCGACGACGAGGCGACGCCGACCTCACGTGGCGGCGCGTTGCTATGGCAGGCTGGCTTCGTATTCATGACCGATGGCTCGCACCTGGCGCTGACCACTTCGGCGGCGGCCGAGCTTGAGCACAGCGCGGTATCACCGCTGGCCGAGATCGCGGCATACTGGATCGACCGCGGTGCCCTGCGCAACCGGCTCCACGCGGCAACACAGCATCATTCCGATCGCTTTGTGGCGGCTGCCGATTGGCGCAAGAACGGCGCCGCCAACAACTCGGCAAAACGTGTTCATCCGTCGGGACTGTTCGAGCCGGTCGGCTGGATGGGGCACCATCTCTCGCTGGCCGACGGCCGGCCGGCGATCACGATCGTGCCGACCGCTCTGGTGCAGGTCTGGAGTTGGGCAGCGCTGCTGGCGGCGGCAGGCATTGCACTTTGGCTGTCGCGTGTCCGGCCGAGAGCCGTCGCGGCGATCATCTTGGTCGCCGGCATCGCCGCGCTTGTCGCGCCGGCCTGGATGATCGCGATCACTTCTGCTGCGTTCCTGGGAACCCTCATTGGTTCACTCGGCTTGCTGCGACCGCCCGCGCGAATTTCGCTGCCGACGCTGCCGTCGATGGCCGAGCCGTTGCGAATTGGCGCAGTGATGCTCGCGCTCGCGCTGTTCGCGGAACAATCGTTTGCCGTCGAGCCTGCCGCGCCACCGCCGACAACGGTCAACGCGGCACCGCCGACCAAATCGGCCGTGCCAAGTACGCCGCCAAGTGCGCCGGTCCGAACGCCGGCGATCGATTACCGCGTGTTCATCCCGAGCGACGACCAGGGAACACCCACGGGCGGACGGTATTTCGTCCCCGAAGAGTTCTACAGTGCCTTGCGCCAGCGTGCTCTGGCGACCAAGGGGAACCTGCGCTCGTGGACACTGAACGCTGCATCGTATCGGGCGGTCTTGGCCAGCGACCCCGGGAAAATGGGCATGGAAGTCACCGAATTCGTCGTGGCGCTCGACGTGACCATCGACGATCCCGAAACGATCGTGTATTTGCCACTGGGACGCGAAGCCGTCGGGCAGCAGCCTGTGCGCATGCTGGTCGACGGACGGTCGACACAGGTTGCCTGGAACGATGCGGCCCAGGCGCTGGAATGGCTGCCGGCGGAGGCGGGCAACCAGCGGCTGGAGATCTTCCTTCGTCCGCTGTTGCGATATTTCCCCGACGGCGCCGGCTTCGATCTCGCCGTCCCGACACTACTGACGAGCCAGTTGGAAGTGATCCTGCCGGCCGACGCTCCCGACTTGACCGTTCCGTGTGCCCTCGGCGAGGTGCGCCGGAGCGACGATCGACAAACGGTGACCGCGCAGCTCGGGAACTGCGGCCGGGTGTCGCTGCGTTGGCACGATGCGCGTGCGGCAGTGACCGCCCCCGCCGCGATCGACGTCGACGAGTTGCTGTGGTTAAAGGTGCGACCCGGCTCTGTGCTGCTCGATGTTCGCCTGAGCCTGAAGATTCCGCCTGGCGGGAGCGTCCGCGAGATCCAGTTGCTAGCCGATTCCCGACTGCGGCCACTCGCGGCAGGTTCGTCAACCGCGAGCATCAGCGAGTTGCCGATGCCCAGCGATCACGCCTCGCTCGGCGATGCGCGAAGATGGTCCGTCACGCTGGCGCGACCGGCAACGGAATCGATCACTGTGCCGGTGTCGCTACAGTACGCCGACTTCACGGGCGTTGGCCGATTGCGCTTGCCGCGCATCGAGGTGCTCTCGGCGCGCTCGATTCGGCGCTGGTTGGCGGTGAGCGTCGACAGCTCGCTGAACTTCGATGTGCACGGCCGCGACGCGATGAGCGAAATCAGTCCCGCGAGTCTTGCCGCGCATTGGGGTCCCGAGGCCGCAGCACCTCAATTGGCGTACGAGCTAACAAGCGGCGTGGCGGCGTGGCGGCTTGACACGCACCCCAAGCCGGCGAAGACGTCGGCACGGCAGTCCCTCACCGTCACCGCCGGCGCAACGCGCTTGGGACTCGAATACGAAGCGGAGATTACGACCGAGGCGGCACACGTGTTTCAGCACCGATTGAGCGTGCCGCAAGGTTTCGACGTCGAAAGCGTGTCGCTGCTCGAGGACGGCGCCGAACGTGCCGAGCACTGGGCGAAAGACGGCGCCGACACGGTCACCGTGTTCTTGAGCGACCCGGTGATCGGCGCACAAACGTTGTCGTTGCGAGGGTCGTTGAACGTCGCGGTCGATGCACCGGTCAACTTGCCGCTCGTGATGCTCCAAGGGGTGCCGGCAACAGGGACAACGATCTCGCTGGTGCGGCAGCAGGCGGCGACCGTCGCCGTTGATGAGATCGTCGGCTTATCGCCCGACGCCGAATCGGCCAAGGCCGACAAGTATCCGGAGCGAGGCAGAACCGTCGGTCGCTGGCTCGTGAGCGGCGACGCGCCGTCGGCACGCTTGACGATCACGCCGAACGTTCCGCGCGTTCGCTGCGAACAGGTTGTCACGATGGCGCGCGATGAACAAGGATGGCGGGCTGTGGCGGACATCCGCTGGCACGTGACTTCGGGCCTGTTGGATGTGTTGCGATTAGAGATCCCACCCGGATGGCGAGGTCCGTTCCAGATCACGCCGGCCGCGACGAGCGAAGTGGTCGAGTTGCCCGGACAGAACCGCTCGCAACTGGTGATTTATCCGCGCGCCGCGGTCCGCGACAGTCTGCAGACCGTGATTTCCGGACCGGTCGCAGCGGGCCAAGGCGAGTCGATCACAGTCCCGAATATCTTGCCGGTGCACGTCGACAAGCGGCAGCGGTACGTCCGCCTTCCCATCCAGCTCGGGTTGCAGCAAGCAGCCTGGCAAACCGTCAATCTGCGGTTGGCGCAGCTTCCCGCGGAACTTGAACAGCCAGCCGCCCCGCTGCAGTACGAGACCTACCATGTGTTGCGCGATCAGGCCTCGGCCACGCTCAACACGCTCGAGCGCGTGGTGGCCATCCCGGTGCTGCGCTTGGCCGATGCGCGCGTGGCCTGTGCGATCGACGGCTCCTATCGCGGCACGATCGGCTTCGACGTCGAAATGGTCGAGACGACTCCGTGCGTGCTGCAGGTGCCGGCAAACTGCACAATCGACCAGGCGCTCGTGAATGGTCATCTGGCGACGCTATTGCCCGAAGGCCCCGATCAGTGGCGGGTGCCGACCATCCGCAGCACGCTACCGCAGCACATCGAGATGGTGTTTACCGGCACTGCTCGTGCGGTTTCGCGATGGCGTGGCACAGCCACGCTGGATGTGCCTTCGCTCGTAAACCTGACGGCGGAGCATGCACTTTGGACCGTAGCAATTGCCGGTCAACGTCGCGCGGCGATCCGGGGCGTCGGCAGTTTGGGTCCGATCGCGCTCGACCTCGTTCATTTGCAGTCGATTGTCGATGCCGTGTCGCGCCCCGAGGACGAGCTTTCGGCGCTGCCGGCCGAAGAGCGGCTGCGCTGGTTCGCCGCCTGGCGTATTCGCTGGCTGAGCGTGCGCGAGCGGATCGACGCCGATTCGCCGGACAATGGTTACGGCCTCATTGGCGCCGAGGGCAAAACCAATGTCCTCGATCGGCGTTGGTCCGAAGTGTCGCTGCGCATCGATCCGGCAGCAGCCACGCTTCGGCCCAATGAGGCACGACAGCAACGGTCGGCAGAAGAGCAAGGTTTTCCGTCGCCGTCTGGTGCTACTGTGCGCTGCGCAGTCGAGGGATCGCTGCCCAGCGTGACGGTCGAGTGGCGCAGCAATGAGACGAGTGACGCAACGTGGCGCTACGCGGCTGCGGCGGGTGTGTTGCTCGCTGGAGTTGTTGGGCTGCTGCTGGCCCGACGTGGCTATCCAGTTCCGGGCGAATGGTTGCAACGCTGGCCCCAAATGGCCGTGGCGCTGGCAGGCATCGCCTGGTGGCTATGGTTGGAGCCCAGTTTCTTGGGGTTGGCTATCATTGTCGGCGCAGCCTTGGCCGCGGCGCGCTCGGTGCTGCGGCCCGCACCGGAGGCAGGCATCCGCGTTGTCCGGTCCAATATCACGACACACTAAGCGGCGCGGCGATTTGCCGGCCGCCGCGGTAAAGTCTCGGGTGCCGACATACGCTGGCGTCAGGCTCGTATTGGCAGGGTGGACCGGTTTTGTTACGGTGTCGCCTGCCTTGAACACCCCCGCCCCGGCGGACGGTTTTTGGGGCCGAGGGATCTGCGATCGCCGTTGTTCCAACGCCGATCCGCAGCGACGTGTACCGGCCGACAGGCAAGGAGGCCTAGGGCATGGGTCCGCAAAAAGCACGCCAGCAATCGCCGATGCAAGTTCGTTGGATGGTTCGGCGCGACATGACCGAAGCCATGGAAATCGAAGAAGCCAGCTTCGAGTTCCCGTGGTCGGAAGAGGAATTCGTGCGCTGTCTGCGGCAACGCAACTGCATCGGCATGGTCGCCGAGCTGGACGGCCGCGTCGTCGGCTTCATGATTTACGAGCTGCACAAGACCCGGCTGCACGTGCTCAACTTCTGCGTGGCGCCGGAACTTCGCCGACAGGGCATCGGCCGGCGCATGGTGCAAAAGCTAGTCGGCAAGCTGTCGAGCCAACGGCGCACGCGGATCATGCTCGAGGTGCGCGAGACGAACCTGGCGGCGCAGTTGTTCTTCCGCTCGCTCAGCTTCCGCGCGGTGAACGTGCTGCACGACTTCTACGACGACACGACCGAAGACGCCTACCTCATGCAATATCGCCACCGCCCGGTTGAGGCAGAGAGCGTTATGCCGCAGCGCCGCCTTGCCGGATAGCGCCGCGAGTCCCGCTTGGTGCCTCAAAGGCGGATGATGGTCGCCACGAGCGGCCGATTCTGGTCGGCTGGAATATCGACCACCGCCATCGAATGCGGATTGGCGCGGTACAAGGCACCGGGATTGAGCACCAACGTTGGGCCGCGGCGCTCGTTGCGTGCCACGTGCGTATGCCCGTGGCACACCAGGGCGTACTGACTGCTGTCGATCGCGCGGCTTAGTGCGCGCGAATCGTCGCCGTGGGTAAAGGCGATCTCACGCCCGCAAAGCTTCAGTGTTCCGAAGGCCGCGTGGAACGTCTGCTTTGTTTCGGCGATCGCTGCGCGTAGTGTGCTGGGATCGTCGACGTTTCCGTAAACAAAGTGGGTGGGCCAGCGCTTGAACATCGCCACGATCGCCGCGCCGCCGACGTCGCCGCAGTGCAGCACCAGGTCGACTTCGAGGCTTTCGAGCATGTGAACGGCCGGCCAGACGTGCTCGGCATGGCCGTGGCTATCGCTCACCACGCCTAAGCGAATGCCTGCGCGATCCTTAACACCGGACTGGCGACTGCCGTGATGGATGCCCTGATCGGCGGCGTGCTGCTCAATCTCGCCCATAGCGGGAATTCATACTATAGTTTGCCAGGACCGCGTCGCCACGGCGTTCACCGATCCGCTCGAACATGCTATCGCCCGCCAACACTGCCGTGCTCGCCTGCGTGGTCTTGGTCGTATTGATCGCGACACTCGTCACGTGGATCGTACGCATCTACCGTCGCACGAGCTTCACGCTGGCCCAATTCCCTGTCTACATGTTCAGCCTGGCGATGACCAGGGTATTGTGGCGCGCCCGGGTTGAAGGAAGCGTGCCGTTCGGTCCTGGGCAGGGGGCGGTGATCGTTTGCAATCACGCCGGCCCGATCGATCCAGCCTTTGTGGCCCTGGCCTGCGGCCGGCAGGTGCACTGGATGGTGGCCCGTGAATTCGTGGAAGGGCTGCTGTTCGGCTGGGCGCTACGGATTCTGCAGGTGATCCCGGTCGGACGTGGAGGCATCGATACCGCGGCGACCAAGCTCGCCGTGCGCTATGCACAGCGAGGCGATCTCGTCGGGCTGTTTCCCGAAGGCCGGATCAACGAAACCAGAGAGCTGATGCTGCCGGGCCGTCCGGGTGCCGCGCTCATCGCGTTGCGAGCGCGCGTGCCCGTGGTGCCTTGCTACATTTCGGGTAGTCCAAACGACGGCACCTCATGGGGTTTTCTTTTTCTGCCCGCCAAGACATATCTGAAAGTTGGCCAGCCGATCGACCTGTCCGAGTATTTTGACCGCGAAGTTCGCGACCGCGACGTGCTCGAAGAACTGACGAAGCGATTTATGGTCGAGATCGCTGCCTTGGCCGGAGTGCCGAACTATCAGCCACGCTTGGCGGGCAAGAACTGGAAGACAGCAGCCAGCGCGGTCTCGTGACCACACCGAATCACGCCGGCGCCTTTTCGCCGACGACGGCGTCGCTGTGTCCTGCCTCTGCGCGATACAGTTCTACCTTGGCGATTTCGGCTCGCATTGCCGCGCGGCACGCAGCTTCTTCGATCGAGTGCGATTCTGTCGGCTGCCGGTCTTTGCGGACGATCTTCGCCAAGTGTCGATAATGCTTTCGCAGGTTGGCGATTTCGTCTTCACTAAGGTCTTCAGCATCGATCAGCCGGTTGCTCGCGCCTTGCAGGGCCGCCACGACTTCGTTGAGCTTTAACTGGATCGCCTGGGAGTCCTTGTTCTGGGCTTTCTGAATCAGGAACACCATCAAGAATGTGACGATGGTCGTGCTGGTGTTGATGACCAACTGCCACGTGTCGGAGTAGCTGAACAGCGGACCGCACAGTACCCATCCAACTACTGCGGACAGCGCTAGCAAGAACGCCCATGAAGAGCCCGTCCAACCCGTAAGCTTTTGGGCAGCCTGCTCCATAAACCGCTTGGGCTTTTTCAACGGCTTGGCCATAAGGAACCTCTGACAAACTTTGCAATTGGCACGCGAGATATCAGTGTGCAACTTAAGTGCCAATTACCAGCACGCATTCTCGCCAAGCCGCTCGTTGATTTGTGCGACGACCGCGCTCGACTGCACTTGGTCGCTACCGTCTGCAAATACGGTCATTACGGGCTCGCCGGGATTTATGCGAGCTCCGGGGGAGGGAATATCCGCAACCCTCGGCCACCGTAGGTCGTGGTTGCAATCGAAAAGCCAGCTCGTCGTTGCCGCATCAAACTCTAGTGATCTGCGGGCTATGAGAATTTGTTTTTCATAAACGGGTTGCGCAGCGATCAACTTGACATGAGGCAGCGTACCACCGCGGCAAGCTGCGACGTGCCAGGAGATGGCCGGATGCTGCAGCCATCGCTCCAGCAATTCGATACTCGCGGTGTAGCGCGGATTGACTTCGATCGGCCAGATTGCATCTCCCTGCGCGATCACATCGACGCCGAACAGGCCTTCGAGCATAAACTCTGCCGCCAACCCTTGGCCAAGTCGCACGAATTGCGCTTCGAGCACGCGCCCTAGCCGCAGCGGACCGCGCGAGCCGGCGTAAGTAAACGGCGCCGCTGGTCGCCGCGCACCGGCCAGGAGTTGCTGCGTGACGCCGAGCAACACCGCGCGGCCCGCGGCGCCGACGTAAACCGCGGCCAGCGGGTCGCCATCGATCCGCTGTTGCCAAACGTAACGAGTTGCTCCGCCGTCCAGCACTTGGCCGAGCCACGGTCGCACGTGCATTCCACCGCTGGCCCCACGGCGCTTGACGAGCCAACTGCCGTTGCAGGGCAAACCATCGGCATACGCAGCGCATTGCGGGACAGCGAATCCGTGGGCGGTCAATCGCCGGCTTAACTCATGCGGATCGCGTACGCGGCGCAACACCGCTCCGCGATTGCCCAACAACAAGCCACGTTCTGCCAGCCGGTCGATCGACGTCGGATAGTTTTCCAATCCCCCGGTATAGAGCCAGTCGGCGGCGGGGATTTTGCGCGCCGCGGCAAACAGATCGGCCGGATAGCGATTCACCGCGATCGTTGAACAGCGCGCCTTCAGGTCGGCGTCGGCGAACAGGTCGACGCACCGTGGTGCATACCCCGCGCGCATGGCCGAGAACGCCGCGGCGCGCACGCTGGCCCCCACGATTACGATCGGCGGCGGCGAGCGTTCAGGCGGCTGCATCGTGCCTTGAACTACCGGCTAGGTTGCAATTGGCGATGGGTCTGCTATGGTTGCGGCTCGGCAGCCAATTTGGCGTGCCGGTGCGGATCAACTCAGCAAACGAATCGTACACCTGCATCAGTTACAAGGGTTCAGTTTATGTCGACGATGTATATCGGAGAGGCGCTGGCCGGCGATGGCAATGAGATTGCTCACATTGATTTGTTGATCGGCGACAAGGCCGGCCCGGTCGGGCTCGCGTTCGCCAACGCCCTGGCGCGGCAGAGCGAAGGGCATAGCAACCTGTTGGCGGTGCTCACGCCGAACCTGGCGGTCAAACCGGCCACCGTGCTCATCACCAAGGTCACCATCAAGGGAGCCAAGCAGGCGGTGCAGATGTTCGGCCCCGCCCAGTCGGCCGTGGCCAAGGCGGTCGCCGATTCCGTCGCCGAAGGCGTGATCCCGAAGAAGCAGGTCGAAGACCTGGTGATCGTGTGCGGCGTGTTCATTCACTGGATGGCCGAGGACGACAAGAAAATCTACGACTACAACTATCAGGCCACCAAGATGGCGATCGCCAACGCGATGGCCGGCAAGCCAACGGCCGACGAGATGATCGCCGGCAAGGATTCGGCGAAGCATCCGTTCCGCGGCTTCTAGTGGTTCCACAGGTCGCCGAAGCGCGGCCAGAAAGACGGTCGCGCTTCGGGCCACCTTGGTTTTGGATCGACTATGGACCGCCAGAAGATTCTGCTGCAGTTCGACACCGACGATCAGCCGAGCGTGTTCGACAGCGTGGTGGCGATCGACAGCGGCGAGGTGGACCGCCTGCTGCGCCATCAGAACGTGACGCCGCACAACGTGCGCTCGCTGGTTCACGGGGCGATCTTCACCCGTGGTCCCGACGACCTGCGCCGTACGGCGATCTTCATTGGCGGGACCGACGTGTTGGCAGCCGAGGCGGTGCGCGACGAGATTGTGCGCACGTTCTTTGGTCCGCTGCGGGTTTCAGTGATGGTCGATCCCAACGGCGCTAACACTACGGCTGCTGCCGCGGTACGCGCTGCGGCCAAGACCGTGGAACTGGCGGGTGCGCAAGTGCTGGTGCTCGGCGGCACCGGGCCGGTGGGTCAGCGCGTCGTTCGGCTGGCCGCGCGGGAACACGCCCTGGTGCGCGTGGGTTCGCGCAGCCTCGATCGGTCGAACGTCGTCTGTGAGGCCGTGGCAGCCAAGGTTGAAGACGCGAAGCTCACGCCGGTCGCCACCGGCTCCGCCGAGCACCTCCGCCAAGCGCTCGAGGGCGTTCAGGTAGTCATCGCGGCCGGTGCGGCGGGCATTGAGCTTCTGTCTACCGAGATGCGCGAGCAGTGCCAATCGTTGCAGGTCGCGGTCGACCTGAATGCTGTGCCTCCGCTGGGCATTGGCGGCATCGAAGTTTCCGATCGCGCCGTGGAGCGCGGCGGCGTGAAGTGCTTCGGCGCGCTGGCGATCGGCGGCACGAAGATGCGACTGCACAAGCTCGCCGTC
Organism: Pirellulales bacterium; assembly: GCA_036272935.1. GTDB lineage: Bacteria > Planctomycetota > Planctomycetia > Pirellulales > PNKZ01 > DATAXP01. Next base: position 18,365 of record DATAXP010000156.1, read on the forward strand.
AAGCTGCTGTTCGAGCAGCGCGATCAGGTCTTCGATGCCGAAGAGCTGTACGAGATCGGCCGGGGGCTGTAGCGGCTACTGTTGGCCGGCGGCGTGAGGCGATTCGGGCGCTTCAACGGTCACGAGCCGACCGAACCGTTCCAAGGTCAGGTTGAATGACCCGGTCGTTTTCGCCACCTTCTCGGCGAACTCCGCGCCGCCGTGGAATGGTTCGCCGTTGACACGATAGATGCGGTCGGCCTGGCGAATGCCGGCGCGCTCGGCGCGAGAACTCGGAATCACGTGCACGACGATCAACGTACCAGGCTCGGCAGCGTCTTCATGCCACGAGATGCCCAACCGCACCCGCTTCCCATCCAGCTCAACCGGGATCTCGCGCGGCGACTCCTCGCCGGCCGAACGGACACGCACTCGAACCGCCGCGGGCGCCGCTAACACTAGGCTGCGCAGGTCGCTTTGGGCGTCGAGCGCCACACCTTCGAATTCCAGCAGCCTGTCGTCGATTCGCAAGCCGGCACGCGCCGCCGCGGTGCCCGGATATACCTGCGTGAGGTGCAGGCCCGGCCCGCCATCGGGCGCGTCGTCCCAACGGATTCCCAATCGACCAGCCGCGGGTGCAATCGGGGCTTCCAGCGACCGTTGATTACCCGGCCCTTCGCCGCGCGAAGCATCGCGGAACTTAGGCCGATTGTCTGCCTCAGCCTGCCAGTAGACCAGCTCGAACACCAGCCGTGCGATCGAGCGCATGCCGTCGTAGTTCAGCTTCTCGGCATCGTCGCTGGGGCGGTGGTAATCGTTGTGCAGACCGGTGTGAATGAAAAGGATTGGAATGTTGTACGAGTAGAACGAATAGTGGTCGCTGTTGCGCTTCAGCTCCCAGGTAAAGTCGAGCGGCAACTCGGCGGTATCGTTATGCTCGGCGACGAAACGCCGCAGGCCGACCGCCGAGCGCGTGCCAATGATTTCCAACGGTTTTTTGGCCAAGCGGCCGACCATGTCCATGTTGAACGCGAATACGACGCGCTCGCGCGGAACCGTAGGGTCGGAGAGCCAGTGCCGCGAACCGTTCAAATCGGCCTCTTCGCAGTCCCATAGGGCGAACAGGATCGACCGTTTCGGCGGCGTGTCGAGCTTCGTTAGCCCTTCGAGTACTTCGAGCAGTGTGGCGTCGCCGCTGGCATTGTCGTCGGCCCCGTTGTGGATGTAACCGACCGGCCCGTTGCTGTTGCGGCTCGTGCCGTAGCCGACGTGGTCGTAGTGGGCGCCGATGATGATGTACTCGTGCTTGAGCGCCGGGTCACTCCCTTCCAGCACGCCGAGAATGTTCTGAAAGCCGGCACCGAACGGTTGGTAGTAGCTGTTATTACCGCGGCCGGCAGGTTTCAAACCATACCGTTTGAACTGCTCGGCAAGGTAACCGGCCGCCGCACGGCCGCCGCGCGTACCGGCAGCGCGCCCCTCGAACGTATCGTTGGCCAGCACTTCGACGTGATGCCGAAGCTCGGCGACCGAAATCGAATCGAGTGCCGACTTCAGCGACTTGGTCTCGAACGCGCGGGCAGCACTGGCCCAAAGAGCAACAACAAAACACCACGCCGTGCCCGCCCGCAGGAAGGCACGCATTGAAATCGTCATAGGATTGTCTGCCCTGCAAGAAGAGAAATGTCAAACCAACCAAACGTCAGGGCAGCGTCTTGATGCGAATGTTACGCCACCAAACATGCAGTGGCGTCTCGCTCTTGGTCCCGTGGACCTGCAAGGCGATGAATCCCGATGGGGTCATGTCGTCTTTCAGGTCGGCGGCGGCCACGTCGTTGATCCACGTCTTGATCGAGTCGCCGTTGCACTCGATGCGATACTTGTTCCATTCGTTGTGCTTGAACGCCTTGCGCGCGGCGTCGTTGTCTTTCAGATCGTTTAGCCAGCCGCGACGCCCTTCATCGTAGATGCCACCGCTCCAAGCGCGATCGTTGGTGTCGATCTCGACCTGATAGCCGTGCACTCGCCCCGCGGCAATCTTGATCTGCTTGCCGTTCCAGTCGAGCGTTTTCGGTTCGTCGAAGCACTGGCTGCGGACCTGGATGCCGGAGTTCAGGCCGTCATCGACCTTGAATTCCAGCTCCAAGATGAAGTTCGCGTAGTCGCGGTCGGTACACAAAAAGCTGTTCGGCGTCTTGGGGACGGTTGTCCCTTCGATTGCGCCGTCGACGACTTCGTACTTCGCCTGCCCTCCGCGCTGCACCCAGCCGTCGAGCGTTCGTCCGTCGAACAGCGATACAAAACCTTCAGAATCAGCCGAGCGCTCAGCGGCAAAGGCCGCCCCACTGACGGCGAATAATATCAGTGACGAGACGACAAGGCGTTGCTTCATGGTGGGTCGTTCTTGGAATGGGCGGCGATGAACAAAACACTAACGACAGCCTAACAACGGCCTGCACGGAACGCGAGCGAAACTTCGCCCGGATTTGAACGTTGTCGCGCGCCGCCCGTCGCGGCTGGCAAGGCGTCAAGCCTGTGCGTATTATGCCGCGAGAAATCCCCTTCCCTCTTGCGAGGACCGTCTCCGTGATCAACGTCGGCATCGTCGGCATCGGGTTCATGGGCATGATCCATTACCTGGCATATCAGAAGGTCCGCGGCAGCCGTGTTGCCGCCATCGCTACGCGCAGCTCCAAGCGACTGGCCGGCGATTGGCGCGGCATCCAAGGAAACTTCGGGCCTGCTGGAACGGTGATGGACCTCAAAGGGGTCGGCCGGTTCGAGCACTGGCAGGACATGATCGCCGACGCCGGCGTCGATCTGGTCGATATCTGCCTACCGCCGCAGATGCACCCCGGCGTGGCGATCGCAGCCCTCGAGGCGGGCAAGCACGTGCTGGTCGAAAAGCCGATCGCGCTGGCCGTGCCCGAGGCGCGCCGCATGGTCGCCGCGGCACGCGCCAACGGCCGCCAGTTGTACATCGCCCATGTGCTGCCCTTCCATGCTGAATACGCCTTCGCCTATCAGGCGATCACCCGCGGCAAATTCGGCCGGCTGCTCGGCGGGCACTTCAAGCGGATCATCGCCGACCCGTCGTGGATCAAGGATTTTTTCGATCCGCGCACCATCGGCGGGCCGGTGGTCGACCTGCACATTCACGACGCCCATTTTATCCGCCTGGCCTGCGGCATGCCGCGGGCGGTGTTCAGCACCGGACGCATGCGCGGCGAGATGGTCGAGTTCTTCGAGACGCAGTTCCTGTTCGACGACCGGGATTTGGCCGTTACAGCCAGCGGTGGCGTGATCGCGCAGCAAGGCCGCTCGTTCACGCACGCTTTCGAGATCCACCTGGAGCGGGCGACGCTGATCTACGACTTCGCCGTGATCGACAACAAGCCGACCGTCAACACTCCACTGACCGTACTGGGCCCCAAGAGCAAGGTATCGCGGCCTAAGCTCCCCGAGGTCGACGCCTTCGTGGCCGAGCTAACCGAAGCGACGCGCTCGGCCGGTCGCAACGAGCCATCGCCGCTGCTGTCGGGCGAGCTGGCAATGGATGCTTTGGTCCTATGCGAGCGCGAAACACGGTCGGTCCGCACAGGTAAACTTGTCCGGATATGACATGCCGCGATCGGCTGCATCGCCAGCGCGAACCATCGGGTGAATCGCAGCGTACCGGTTGTAGTTGCGTCGGGGCAGAACGGTGTGGGAATCTCGGGATGCGATTCTTTGACCGGGCAATTTTCATGACCTATATTCGACTGTGGCTGACAGGCTAGCCCCAAAGAGCCGTCGGCTGCATCGGTCGCCCGGTCCGTCGTGAGCAACTGCTGTCGTTCGGAATTCCCAGTCCGCTTCTGCACCTTCGGTTAGCGGAATCGGACCGCGACTTTTGCAGCGCTCTCGAGCGGACAGAGTCGCGAATTCGAGCTTTTCCCCAAGGCATTCCCACCAATGAATAACGCTCGCCGCGGCTGGTTCGCGATTTTGTGGCTCGTGGCGTCGTGGTTGGGTTCGAGCGTCGCTGCCCACGGGCAAGTCTCGTTCGTCACGCCGGCACCGCCGAGCGTGACTCCCGAGCTGCCTGGCGTTCTGGAACGCGGGCAGAAGCTGGAAACGCAGCGCCGTTGGGGCGAGGCGTTGACGTTGTACGAAGAGGCCCTGCGCAACCATCCCCACCAGGCGGCGCTCGAGCAACGGTTCAGCACCGCGCGGGCCCACTACGACCTGGCCCGCCGCTACAGCGACAACAGCTTCCGTCAGTCGCTGGGCACCATGGCGCTGCAAGACGCGCTCGATCTGTATTCCGAGGTGCTGCTGAAGATTCAATCGCACTATGTCAGTGCGCCCGATTGGAACTACCTGCTCGATCACGGCACGGCCAACCTGGAGGTGGCGATGGATGATCCGTCGTTTGCCGAACAGAACCTGGCCGGCCAGTCGGCCGCGCGGATCGATCGCTTCCACCGCACTCTGCGGATGCGCATGCAGTCGCGCCCGGCCGCCGAAGTCAACAGCCGCCATACCGTCCGGCAAGCGGTTGCCGATATCGCCGCGCTGGCCCGTGCCGAGTTAGGCATCCGCGAAGTGGCAACGGTGATGGAATACGTCTGCGGTGCAACCAACTCGCTCGATTCGTACTCGACGTTTCTCACTGCGGGCCAGTTAGGCGAAGTCTACTCGCAGATCGAAGGGAACTTCGTCGGCCTCGGCGTCGAGCTGAAGGCCAGCGAAGGGAGCTTGCTGATCGTCAAGGTGATTACGGGCAGCCCCGCCGAACGGAGCAGCATCCTGGCGGGGGATCGGATCGTGGCCGTCGAAGGTCGCACGACCGACGAGCTGTCGACCGACCAGGCCGCCAACATGCTGCAAGGCAAAGAAGGGACGACGGTCCGAGTGACCGCTGTCACGCCGGGGCAGGCCCCGCGGAACCTGCTTGTCCGTCGCGAGCAGGTCGAAGTGCCGAGCATCGACGATGCTCGGATTCTCGATCGCGGCTACGGCATCGCCTACGCCAAGCTCACCTGCTTTCAAAAGACCACGTCGCGCGATCTCGACGCCGCACTATGGCGGCTGCACCGCGAAGGAATGAAGAGCCTGATTCTCGACCTGCGCGGCAACCCGGGCGGGCTGTTGACCACCAGCGTCGAAGTGGTCGACAAGTTCGTCTCGCGTGGCGTGATCGTCTCGACCAAGGGACGCAGTCCGCAAGAGGACTTTGTCTACTCGGCCCACGAGCCCGGAACTTGGCACGTGCCGCTGGTGGTGCTGATCGACGGCGAGAGCGCCAGCGCCAGCGAGATTTTTGCCGGGGCGATTCGCGACCATCGTCGGGGGACAATCGTCGGCACCCGCAGCTACGGCAAGGGGTCGGTGCAAGGAATCTTCCCGCTGAATACGGCCGGCTCGGGCCTGCGGCTCACGACGGCCAAGTTCTACTCGCCCAACGGCCAGCCCTACAGCCTGGTGGGCGTGCAGCCCGACGTGTTGGTGCAGCAAGCCGCTCGGCCGATCGACGGCGAGAATGAGGGTGCCGCGAACCTGGCGACCAACGGCGATCCGGCACTTGACGCCGCCACCGAAGCCGCCAAACGTCAGATCGCCCGGCGATAATATTGTTCAGCGCGCTTTCCAGCTAGCTGTAGCGGCGAGGTCGGGTGCCATGCTCACGCTTGCGTGAGCATGTCCACGGCGAGCATGGACATGGCACCCCACGAGCCACGTTTTGCGCGGCGGGCAAGCCCGCCGGCTAAACGACGCGCTTGCGGTAGTATTCGATCGACCGTCGCAGCCCTTCCTCGAATCCAATCCGCGGCTCGTAGCCCAGCAGGCTGCGGGCCAGCGTGATATCGGCAAGGCTCTCGCGCACATCGCCGGCCCGCGGCGGGGCATGGATCGGCTCGACGCTGGTTTCGAGCAGCTCATTGAGCGAGGCGATTAGCTCCAACAGGCTAGTCGAGCGGCCATTGGCGATGTTGAACACTCGCCCACTGACGTTCGGTGCATCGGCGGCAAGTAGATTGCCGTCGACCACGTTACTCACGAACGTGAAGTCGCGCGACTGCTGGCCGTCGCCATAAATCGTCGGCCGCCGACCGGCGAGCAACGCCGTGAGAAACAGTGGGATGACGGCTGAGTACGGACTTCCCGGGTCCTGCCGCGGGCCGAACACATTGAAGTACCGCAGGCAGACCGTTTCGATGCCCATCACCGCGGCGAAGGCCTGGCAGTAATACTCGGCGGCGAGCTTTGCGGCGCCGTACGGCGAGATAGGTGCCGGCAGATCGCTCTCGCGTTTGCTGCTAGTCGGTGTGTCGCCGTAGGCGCTGCTGCTGGCGGCATATACCAGCCGTCGCACACCGGCACGTCGGGCGGCATCGAGCAGCAACACCGAGCCGGTAACGCATGCCGTGTGCGTGTCCAGGGGGCGTTCCACGCTGAGCGGCACCGAGGCCAGCGCCGCCTGATGAAAGATGCAGTCGACCCCCGCAACGGCTTGTGCAACTGCTTTCGAATCGGTCAGGTCGCCGCGCAACAGTTCGACCCGATCGGCAACCGGTTTCAGATTATCGAGACTGCCGGTGCTGAGATTGTCGAGCACGCGCACCCGATCGCCGCGCTCGACGAGCGCTTGGGCAATGTGCGACCCGATGAACCCCGCTCCGCCGGTGACGAGAAACGTGCGCACGGTTGATTCCAAAAAGGGGCCACAGACGAACGGCAATGTCCGGTGCCACCGGCAGGCTTGTCTGCCAGGGTTGCTGACGCTTATCAAGCACTGGCTGGCGAGCAGCCAGTGGCACCAGAATACGCTCCGTAACCCTAGCATTTTCGGCGGATGCACCGCCAGACACGTGGCACCGCCGGTGCCAGCACTTCGGCATGTGACGCGATTGACGTTTACACGGCGTGCGCGGGCTCGTTATGCTTTGCCGCCGCCCCCGGGCAGGCGTGCCTGCTGCAATCGCCTCGAAATTCACGGATGGATCGAGAAATGAGCATTGCCCAGTACCGTTGGTTTCTGCTGCAAATCGCCATCGGGTTCTCCCTCGTTGGCACCACCTTGGCCGACGACTTTTTGATCGCCAGCCGCGTGCAAGTGGGCAACGACGGCAAGAACATCGTCGAAAGCACGACGATGTTCCACGGCGGCCGGGTATACGACTTCCTCGCCTCGCCCGACGAAGTGACGATTTTCGATCCGCCAGGAAACAAGTTCGTCGTACTCGACACCGAGAAGCAGATCAAAACCGAGATCGGCACTGCCGAGATCGAAGCCTTCGCCAAGAAGATTCAGGCCGAAGCCCTGGCGCGTCCCGTGCCGCTGCTTGAGTTCCTGGCAAAGCCGAAGTTCGACGAGAGTTTCGACGACGGCAGCGGCGAATTGTCGCTGGTCAGCCCATGGATGGATTACCGCGTGAAGACGGTGCCGCCGAAGCAACCCGACGCTGCGTCGAAGTACGCCGACTTCAACAACTGGCAGACTAAGCTGAACACGCTGATGCGCCCGGGATCGTTTCCGCCGTTCGCCCGGCTCGAGCTGAACGCGGCGCTCGATCGGCTTCATCGTCTGCCGACCGAGGTGCAGGTGACCCGCTATTCGCAGCATCCCTCGAAGCGCCAAGCCACCATCCGCGCCGATCACCGGCTGCAATGGCGGCTGGTGGATAGCGATCTGAAACGGATCGACGAGGTGGCGATTTCCTTGGCCACGTTCCGCGAGGTGAGCCTGGCTGATTACCGTGCCGCCCAAGGCGAAAGCGCTTCCGGCGAGTAACGGACGGAACGCGACAACCGACGACGGCACTCGCTAGCGGCGACCAAGGCCGACGGTTACGATGAACCAGTGCATTCATCGTGAACCGCCTCTCGCTCTTCCGAGGTTTCCCGCCATGTTGTTGCGATTGCTCGCATTTCTCGCGTTTTTTGGTGCCGTAGCCACATCGTTCACCAATGCTGCGGAATTCTCGCTCGAGCAGTCCGATCGCGGTGTGACCGTCAATCTCGACGGCAAGCTGTTCACCGAATACCTGATCAAGAGTGGCACCAAGCCGATTCTCTGGCCGATCATCGGCCCCACCGGTGTGGCGATGACCCGCGCCTATCCGATGGAAAAAATCGACGGCGAAAAGCACGATCATCCTCACCACCGTTCGCTGTGGTTCACCCACGGCGACGTGAACGGTGTCGATTTCTGGGGCGAGCCGCTCACCTATGAGGGGAAGAAGCTGCCGGTCGATAAGCTCCTCGGCTCGATCGTCCATCGTGAATTCAAGCGCGTGGCGGCCGAAGGGGATCACGCCACGATTGTCACGGTGAACGATTGGATCGATTCCACCGGCAAGAAGCACTGCGAGGACGAGCGCACCGTTACGTTCCGTACCGACGGCGACCAGCGACTGATCGATTTCGACATCGTGTTGCGCGCGACCGATGAGCCGGCGCTGTTCGGCGATACCAAGGAAGGTTCGCTAGGCGTTCGCGTCCCCACTGCCATTGACGTGAAAGGAGGCAACGGACACATCTTCACCAGCGAGGGGCTGAAGGATAAGGAAGCGTGGGGCAAGCGTGCGCGTTGGGTCGATTACTACGGGACGATCGATGGCAAAACGGTCGGCATCGCGATCCTCAACCATCCGTCGAGTTACCGCCATCCAACTCCATGGCACGTCCGCGACTATGGCCTGTTCGCGTCGAACCCGTTCGGCCTGCACGATTTCAATCCCGAATCGGACGAGAACGGCCGAACCACGCTCGAGCCGGGCCAAACTCTTTCGATGCGGCATCGCATTATCTTCCACTCGGGCGACGCCGCGAGTGCCGACATCGGCGGGGCGTACGAGAAGTACGCTCGCTAGCGATTCTTCCGCCGATGCTCCGCTGAGAATGCCGCGACTGCGTAAATTACCCACCGCGGCACCGCATGCTCCGCATGCATTGCTGCCGATGAAGTGATAGCGGCCTTCGATAACGGCCGCGGCTCGATGACGGTAAACGCAGGTCGCGCGACCTGAACAAATTTACAGAAATTTGTTTGCAGGTTCACCGCAGATACTGTACATTTATGCACGTGTAGCCAAGCGTAGGTGACGACGCAACACAAGGAGGTGTTCGCCATGCTGATTCTTTCTCGTCGTGAAAACGAAAGCATCAAGGTTGGGGATTCGATCGAGGTAACCGTCGTCCGCATTTCCGGTGACCGTATTCGGTTAGGCATCAAGGCTCCGGCCGACATGCTTGTGCTGCGTGGGGAGCTGGAACGGCATGCCGAGCGGGAAGTCGGCTCGGCTGCGGCGCGCACGCTACCATCTCCCGCCGCCTGACAAACATTGCCCGCGGTCGGTGGCTTCCGCGGCCTCGGTATCGGCCGGTCAGCGCGTGGCGAAAAGCCTCGCAAATTCTTTTGACGGCAGCACATTCGCTCTGATACGCTGCTGTTGGCCTATTCGACGCGACCGCGCATTGCGCGGTCTGCGTCAGCATCGATTCGAGCGATTTTGAAAAATCTTCACGATGCCCGCGTAACCTTCGTCGGATAAATGCCAATAGATGGATGACCGACGTTCGATTGTGCCTGCCTAACTCGTCGAACGCTTGAACCCAAGCCACTCGACGACGAAATGACCGACCTACCTGGCGGGCAAGCGGCCGCCACCAACCCACCCAGGCTTTGCAGGGAGAGAGACAGGAACATGAACATACAGCGCACGAGCACCATGGTCCCGGGCCGTCGCGGTTTCTTGACGGTCGGCGCATTAGCCGGTGTCGGCATGACGCTGGCCGACTTCTTCCGCGCTCAAGACGCCCACGCCGGTCAAAAGAATTACGACTTCTTGCCGGCCAAGGCCAAGAGCGTGATCCACATCTATCTGCCGGGTGGCTGTGCCCAGCAGGAGACCTGGGATCCCAAGCCGTTCTCGCCGCTGGAATACCGCGGTGAGATGCGGTCGATTCCGACCAAGATCGCCGGTGCCCAGTTTTCGGAGCTTATGGTGAAGACGGCCGACATTGCCGACAAGATCACCGTCATCCGCTCGATGACGCACGGCGAAGCGGCCCACGAACGCGGCACGCACAACATGTTCACCGGCTACAAGCCCAGCCCGGCACTCACGTATCCGAGTATGGGCAGCGTGGTCAGCCATGAGTACGGTCCGCGCAACAACCTGCCGCCGTATGTCTGCATCCCCAACCAACCGAACGAATTCGCTGGCTGCGGTTACCTCAGCTCGTCGTTTGCTCCGTTCAGCTTGGGTGCCGATCCAGCATCGCAAGGGTTCACGGTCCGCGATTTGACGCTACCCAGCGGCGTGAACGACGATCGTTTCGCCCGCCGCCGCAGTGCGCTCGACGCCGTGAACGATTACTTCGCCAAGAAGGAGAAGAGCGACGCGCTGAAGAGCATGGATACGTTTTACGAACGTGCCTACGCGCTGGTCAGCTCGAAGGATGCTCGCGAGGCGTTCAAGATCGAGGCCGAGCCGGACAAGATTCGCGACATGTACGGCCGCAACACGGCCGGCCAGCGGATGCTGATGGCGCGCCGCCTGGTGGGCGCCGGGGTGCGTTTCGTGGCCTTGACCTACGGCGGCTGGGACATGCACGACCGGATCACCCAGAGCATGAACCGGCAACTGCCCGATTTCGATCGTGCGTTCGCCGCTCTGATCACCGACCTCGATCAGCGGGGCATGCTCGACGAGACGCTGGTGATGGTTTCCAGCGAGTTCGGCCGGACGCCGAAGATCAACAAAACCTCGGGCCGCGATCACTGGGCCCGCGTGTTCAGCGTGGCGCTGGCTGGTGGCGGCGTGAAGCGTGGTTCGATTTATGGATCGAGCAACGCGACCGCCAGCGAGCCGGAAGACGATCCGATCGGCCCGCCGGACCTGGCCACGACCGTTTACCACCAGTTGGGCATTGTCGCCGACAAGGAGCTGATGGCTCCGGGCGATCGCCCGATCGAGATTTGCGACGGCGGCAAGGTCTGCAAGGAACTGTTGGCCTAAAGCCGCAAGGGGCTACGGCCTGGCCGCCCGAGGCCTGCACGTTGCCCGACGACAAGATTCGACTACCATAAACGAATAACCCACTGTCCAGCCGTCGAGGGTGGGCCAGTGGGTTTCGTTACAGTTGCCCTAAGTTTCCCCGCTGACCTGCCCGAACGCTTACCCGGCGCGCCACCTGTTGGCGTGCTCCTTCCCGCCTACCGTTGGAGTGTCGCCCGATGGCTGAGATGGCTATTGCCGGTCGTCGTCTACTTTTCGGCACGTTGGCCGTAGGGACTTTACTCAGCATTGTCGGAATCTCGCGCGCGGCCGACCCAAAGCTGCGTGGCTTCACGCCCCCCGGTGGATCGCGCGGCACGGAGGTCACCGTGAAGGTCAGCGGCGACCGCATTTCCGACGCCGAAGGGTTGCTGCTCTACCGCCCCGGGATCACCGTTAAGTCGTGCGAAATTTTCCCCAAGGACAAGTCGTGCAAGATGACCTTGGCCATCGCGCACGATGCCCCGCTGGGGCAGCACCCGGTGCGGGTGCGCACGGCCACCGGCGTCAGCGATCTGGGGGTGTTGAGTGTCGGCGCGTTGGCCGAAATGGAAGAGAAAGAGCCGAACGACTCGCCGGAGAAAGCCCAGAAGGTCGAGCTGGGAGTGACGATCAACGGTTCGATCCGCAACGACGAGTTCGACGTATTCGCCGTCGAGCTGCGCAAGGGGCAGGTGCTCGCGGCCGAGATCGAGGCGCTGCGCCTGGCCCGTGAACTGGTCGACCCGGCCATCGCCATTCTCGGTCCCGATCAGCGCGAGCTGGCCAACTCCGACGACGCCCCGCTGCTGTACGCCGATGCCTTCGCGTCGCTGGTCGCCCCGGCCGACGGCACGTATTACGTCGTGGTGCACGAGAGCACGTTCATCAACTCGGGCGCTTACCGATTGCACATCGGCCAGTTTCCCCGTCCGCGCGCTGTTTACCCGCTGGGCGGCAAGCTTGGCGACACCCTCAAGCTGAAGCTGATCGGCGACATCAGCGGTCCGGCCGAGATGGAAGTCACGCTACCCAAGCAAGCCGATCCGCGGTTCTCGGTGTTCCCGCAGAACGATCGCGGTATTGCGCCGAGCGGTCATGCGCTGCGGCTCAGCACGTTCGGCAACGTGCTCGAGGCCGAACCGAACGACGAGGCAGCCAAGGCCACCGCGTTCACGCCGCCGCTGGCGTTGAACGGCATTCTCTCGAAGCCGGGCGACAACGACTTCTTCAAGTTCAAGGCCAAGAAAGGCCAGCAGTTCGACATGGCGGTCCACGCACGCAGCCTGCGTTCGCCCGTCGATTCGACGCTGCAGGTTCGCAATAGCAAGGGCTCGACGGTCGCCAGCAACGACGACAACGGCAACCACCCCGACAGCACGATCCGATTCACGGCTCCGGCCGACGACGAGTACGTGGTCGTGATTCGCGACATGCTCGATCGCGGCGGCGACGACTACGTGTATCGCATCGAGGTGACTGACGTTCAGCCGTCGGTGGTCTTGGGCCTGCCCGAGCTGCGGCGGTACACCGACACCGTGGCGGTGGTGCCCCAGGGCAACCGCATGGCGGTCGTGCTCAACGCCTCGCGCAAGGATTGCAGCGGCGACATCATGCTCGACCTGCGGGACCTGCCCCCCGGCGTGACGGCCGAGGTCGTGCCGATGCCCGGTAACCAATCGACGGTGCCAGTGCTGCTCACCGCGACGGCCGATGCGCCGCTCGGCGGGTCGCTGACCGATACGGTGGCCCATTTGAAAATGAAGCGCGGCGACGCCGACGTCACGGTCGACGGCCACTTGAACCAGTTGAGCTGGATGATCCGCGCTCAGAACAATCGCTTGATGTACGGCATGAACAATCAGCGCATGGCGACGGTAGTCACCAAGGCATTGCCGTTCGAGCTGGAGATTGTCGAGCCAAAGGCACCGCTGGTGCGCAACGGTTCGATGGAGCTAAAGGTGCGTGCCAAGCGTCAAAAAGACTTCAAAGCGCCGATCACGATGCGGATGGCATTCAATCCGCCGGGAGTCGGCTCGTCGGGTGCGGTGACAATTCCCGAAGGCAAAGACGAAGGGCTCATGCCGCTGACAGCCAACAAGGACGCCGAGTTGGGCGACTGGCGCATTACGATCGTCGGTGAAACGGGCACCGCCGATACCGGTCCGCTGCAAGGTGCCACACCGTTCGCCTCGCTCAAGCTTGCCGAGTCGTTCTTCACGATCATCGCCAAGCCGACCGCGGTCGAGCAGGGGAAGGAAACCGAAATGGTGCTCGACATCGAGCAGAATACGCCGTTCGACGGACCGGCGAAGGTCGAGCTGATCAGCTTGCCGGTGGAGACAACCGTCGCTCCGGCCGAGTTCACCAAGGACAGCGAACAGGTGAAGCTGAAAGTTCGTACCACCGCCAAGACCCCTGCCGGGCGACACAAGGCGATCGTGGTGCGGGTGACCGCGATGGTCGCCGGCGAGCCGGTGACGCACATCCTTGGTCCTGTCGAGCTGCGTGTCGACACGCCGATCGTGAAGAAGTCGGAGAAGAAGAACACCGAGAAGAAGCCGGCGGACAAGAAGGCCGCGGACAAGAAATAGTTATGGGACCTGTGCGGGCAGGCAAGACCGTCTGCCCCACGCATGTGGAGAATCTACAGTGACGAGCAGCCGACGGATCGTGTGGATGTTTGCCGCGAGCCTTTGCGGAATACTGGCAAGCTGCCCGGTGGCGCGCGCCGCGACGAGCGCGGCACCGAAGGCCACTGCGATCACCAAGCTCGAAGTCTTTCCGCCCGACGTGAACCTGGCCACGGCGCGCGACTCGCAGCGGTTCATCGCCATCGTCACCCGGGCCGACGGCGTCACGCTCGAAGTTACCTCGGCCGTCCAGGCGAAGCTGGCCGATGAGAAGATAGCGCGGCTCGACGGCTCGGTGGTGCATCCCGTAGCCGACGGCAGCACGAAGCTCGAAATCAGCTACGAGGGGCGAAAAGTCGAAGTTCCGGTTGTCGTCACGCAGGCCAAGACCGAGCGGCCGATCAGCTTCAACCTCGACGTGATGCCGGTCTTCATGCGTGCCGGCTGCAATGTGGGGAGCTGCCACGGCGCGGCCCGCGGCAAGGACGGCTTCAACCTGTCGCTGTTCGGTTTTGATCCCAACGGCGATCACTACCGGCTGACGCGCGAGCTGGGCTTCCGCCGCATCAACCTGGCCCTGCCGGCCGAGAGCATGCTGTTGGAAAAGATTGATGGCAGCGTCCCACACACCGGCGGCAAACGGTTCGACCGCAACAGCGAATACTACTCGGCCCTCCTGCGCTGGCTCGAAGCCGGCGCCCCCAACGACACGGGCAACGTGCCGAAGGTGGTGCGCGTCGATCTGTATCCGCCGCGGGCCGTGCTCGAAGGGGAAGGAGCCAAGCAGCAGATCATCGCTCGGGCGGTCTACTCCGACGGCACCGATCGCGACGTGACGAGCCTGGCCGTCTTCATGTCGAACAACGAGAACTCGGCCGGCATCATTGCCGGTGGTCTGGTGACGGCCGCCAATCGTGGCGAGGCGTTCATGATGGGTCGCTTCGACACGGTCACCGTTGGCGTGCAGGTGCTGGTGCTGCCGAAGGGGCTTCAATATACGCCCCCGCAGACGAAGCCAACGAACTACATCGACGCGCTGGTGAACGCCAAGCTGGAAAAGCTGCGGATCCTGCCCAGCGAGCTTTGCGACGACGAGACGTTCCTGCGCCGCGTGACGATCGACCTGGTGGGTCTGCTGCCGACGGAAACCGAGTACCAAGAGTTCGTCGACGATCGCGATCCACAGAAGCGCAGCAAGCTGATCGAGCGGTTGATCGAACGCCGCGAGTTCTCCGAGATTTGGGCGCTGAAATGGGCTGAAATCTTGCTAGTGCGCAGCAATGGCCAGCAGATCAGCCAGAAGTCAACCTACATGTATTCGCGCTGGCTGACGCAGCAGATCGAGGCCAACACGCCGATTGACCAGTTCGTGCGCAGCTTGTTGGCGACCAGCGGCGGCACGTTCACCGATCCACCGACGAACTACTACAACAACGAAACGAACACGCTCAAGATGGCTGAGAACACCGCCCAGGTGTTCATGGGCATTCGCACCCAGTGTGCCCAGTGCCACAACCACCCGTTCGATCGCTGGACGATGGACGACTACTATAGCTTTGCGTCGTTCTTCTCGCAGGTTGGCCGCAAACAAGGCGAGGATCCGCGCGAGTACATCGTCTACAACCGCGGCTCGGGCGAGGTCAATCATCCGGTGCTCAAGAAGAGCCTGCCGCCGAAGTTCCTGGGCGCCGCCGCGCCGGACTTGAAAGGGCAGGATCGCCGCGCCGTGCTGGCCCAATGGCTGGCATCGGCCGAGAATCCGTATTTCGCCACGAGCATCGCCAATCGAGTGTGGGACCATTTCTTTGGCATCGGCATCGTGCAGCCGGTCGACGACGTTCGTGTCAGCAACCCGCCGAGCAATCCCGAGTTGTTCAAGGCCTTGGGCGATCAGTTGACCAAGTACAAATACGACCTGAAACACCTGGTCCGTGACATCTGCAACTCGCAGACGTATCAGCGTTCGACCGCGCGCAACGCCAGCAACGAGGACGACGAGAAGAACTTCGCCCACGGCAACGTGCGGCGCATCCGTGCCGAAAGCCTGCTGGATTGCATCAACGAGGTCACCGAGATCAACGACAAGTTCCGCGGCCTGCCCTCGGGTGCTCGGGCGGTGCAGATCGCCGACGGCGCCACGAGCACGTACTTCCTCGAAACCTTCGGCCGCTCGCGCCGCGAGACGGTTTGCGCCTGCGACGTGAAGACCGATCCCACGCTGTCGCAGTCGCTGCACCTGCTCAACGGCACCACGATCGAAGGAAAGGTGTCGAATGGCGGCCTGGTGCGCAAGATGCTCAAGGAAAAGCAGACGCCCGCCCAGATCATCGAGACGATCTACGTCCGCAGCCTGTCGCGGAAGCCTTCGGCCGAAGAACTGGCACACCTGGAAAAGATCGTCGCCGACGGCAAGGACGCCGAGAAGGCGCTCGACGACATTTTCTGGGCGATCCTGAACTCGCGCGAATTCGTTTTCAATCACTAGATCGATTCAAATCTGAATTTGAGATTTGAAATCTCTGCACGCCAAAGGTGTATTTCATGGCGGTTGTTCGTAACGGGGCGATATGGCTCTGCTTCGGTCTGCTCGCGATCCCTGCGCGCTTAAACGCTGAAGAAGCCAAGACCGGCGGCGATAAGCCCGCGCCGAAGAAGATCACCTACGCCGACGATGTGCAGCCGATCTTCCGCGAGCATTGCTACACCTGCCACAACCAGGACGAAGCAAAAAGCGACCTGGCCCTGCACAGCTACGGCGCCGTGATGAAAGGCGGCGCCGGTGGCGAAGTGGTGATCCCCGGCGATCTCGACAGCTCGCGCCTGTGGCACCTGGTTTCGCACCAGGAAAGCCCCAAGATGCCGCCGGAGCAGGACAAGCTGCCCGATGCGAAGCTGAACCTGATCAAGCAATGGATTCTCGATGGAGCGCTGGAGAACTCCGGCTCGAAAGCCAAGCTGGCCAAGAAGCCAAATCTCGAACTGAATGCCTCCGCCGGTGCGCAGAAGCCATCGGGCCCGCCGCCAATGCCCGAAGGGCTGTTCCGTGAGCCGTTCGTCACCAGCCCGCGCGCCGGAGCGATTACGGCATTGGCCGCAAGCCCCTGGGCTCCGCTGGTCGCCATCGGCGGTCAAAAGCAGATTCTGCTCTACAACACCGATTCGGCAGAACTGATCGGCGTCCTTCCGTTCCCCGAAGGCACTCCGCAGGCGCTGAAGTTCAGCCGCAGCGGCACGCTGTTGCTGTGCGGCGGCGGACGCCACGGCCAAAGCGGCAAGGTGGTGCTCTACAATGTCCGCACCGGCCAGCGCGTTGCCGAGCTTGGCGACGAGGTCGACGCGGTGCTCGCCGCCGACATCAGCCCCGATCACAAGTTGGTGGCCATGGGAGGCCCGCGTCGCGTGGTGCGTGTGTACTCGGTCGAGGACGGTGACCTGGAGTACGAGCTGCGCAAGCACACCGATTGGGCCTACGGCGTCGAGTTCAGCCCGAACGGCAAGTACCTGGCCACCAGCGACCGCAGCGGCGGCGTGTTCATCTGGGAGGCCGACACCGGTCGCGAATATCAGAACCTTACCGGGCACACCGGCGCCGTCACCGATTTGAGCTGGCGCGTTGATAGTAAGCTATTGGCCACGGCAAGCGAAGACGGCACGGTGAAGGTTTGGCAACTCGATGGCGGCGCTCCGCTGAAGAGCATGCAAGCGCACACGGGCGGAGCGCTGGCGGCACGGTTCGCACGCAACGGCCAGCTTGTGTCGGCCGGCCGCGACAAGGAAGTCAAGCTCTGGGATGCCGGCCAAGGGAAGCAGCTCCGAACGTTCAAGGGGATGGCGGAGCAAGTGCAAGAGGTCGCATTCTCGTACGACGACGCGCGGATCATCGGCGGCGACTGGCTTGGCGACATCCGCATGTGGAATACTGCCGATGCCGCGCTGATTGCGCAGATGGTGCAGAACCCGCCGACGCTCGATGCCCTGCTTCGCCAGCAGACCGATCAGCTCGTCGCCGCCGACACGGATGCGAAAAAGCTGACGGGCGAAGTCGAAGCTCAGCGCAAAACGGTCGCGTCGGTCGCCGCAGCCGCAAAGCAGGCAGCCGACAAGCTTGCCTCCACAAGCGCCGATCTCAAGCGGCTCGAATCCGAATTGCCTCAGTCAGAGAAAAAAGCCAAGGCCGCCGCCGAAGCTGCCAAGGCATCGTACGACAAGGTGGCCAAGGCAAAAGCGGCCTTGGAAAAGGCCAAGGCGGCCAGGCCGAAAGATGGCGATCCCGACGAGGCGAAGCAGAAAGCCGAAACGGTGGTTGCCGATGCCCAACAACAGCTCGACACAGTTCGCAGGGCCGTCGACAACGCCAAAGCAGCTTTCCAAACTGCCGAGAAGCAGCGGAGCGATCAATCGGCCGCCCTCAAAGCAGCAAAGCAGAATCTGCCAGCTTTGAAGGCCGAAGCCGAGAAGCAGGCGAAGGCCAAGACCGCAGCCGACAGGGCCCTGGCCGACCACTCGGCCGCGCGCGATGCTAGCGTCAAGAAGCTAGCGACATTGCAAGCCCGCATCGAGCGGACGAAGTCTGAAAAAGCGGCCTACGAAAAAAGCCGCACCCAGCAGGCCAGCGCCGCAAAGTAGCTGCTTGCAGCTTGCATCGGGGCGCGCTGATTCGCGCAACCACCAAACTTCTAGGTGGGTTGCGGCCTGGTTGGCAAGTCTAAGAAAGCTGCGCGCTTTCGCACGACCCGCACCTTTGGCTGGAGATTGCGGATTCCCCAAAGTTTTCCGGATAGTGCGTCGATAAATTCGCTGCCGATGAACTCCGCCCGGGGGGCTGCGCCATTGGAGCGCAGCCGCGGTGTCACGGCTCGATGAGCGGCACGTGGAAGTGCCTGCGCCTGCGCAGGCCGTCAGACGGCTGCTTGTCGAACCTTGACGCACCGACAACCCCGTTCGAGGAAGTGCGGATCCATGAGACGGCAAACTCTTGCCCAACTGGCAGCGTCGTTCTGGGCGATCGTGGCCCCGTTAGGATGCTCTCCATCGACGCCGATCTTCCTGCGCGATGACGGCGACATGTCGCATTATCGCGGCTTCGCCACGCAGATCGAATACCCGGACGTCAACAGTTCGCTGTTGGACGACGTGAAACAAGCGGAACCGCCGCTCACGCTGTCGAACACTGAGCCGCGCGAGGTCTGGGACCTGACGCTGCAAGAGGCCGTGAAGATGGCGGTCACCAACAGCAAGGTGATGCGCTCGCTGGGCGCTCAGGCGTTCGTGCCGACGACGTTCGCCGGCGGCACGCGCTTTGGCGATCCGACCCGCCTGATTAGCACACCGACGGTTGTTCCCTCGGCTTACGCCCCGTCGATCGTCGAAAGCGATCCACGTCTCGGCGTCGAAGGCGTCTTGTCGCAGTTCGACGCACAGTTCACCACCAGCACCTTCTGGTATAAGAACGACTATCCGCAAAACTTCTTCATCCCGGGCCTGCAGAACCCCATCTTCCTGCAAGACCAGGCGATCAACATCAGCCAGCTCTCGAAGCGCTTGGCGACCGGCGGTACGGTTTACGTCCGCAATCACAACAACTACACGCTGAACAACAACAACTCGAACCTGTACCACGACGTTTACCAGCCCGATATCGAGTTGGAATTTGCTCATCCGTTGTTGCAGGGCGCCGGCCTGCAGTTCAACCGTATTGCCGGTGCCGTGAACGTCAATAACTACAGCTCGCCGCCGATTCCCGGCATTTACAACGGCGTGGCCATCGCCCGCATCAACCACGATATTGCACTGGCCGACCTGGAAGTCGGCGTGCGTAACCTGGTCGACGAGGTCGAAGCCACCTACTGGCGCCTGTACTTCAACTATCGCGATCTCGACGCCCAGCGCGTCGGCCGCGATAGCGCCCTAATCACCTGGCGGAAGATTCACGCCCTGTTCCAGGAAGGTGCTCGCGGCGGTGAAGCGGAAAAGGAAGCGCAGGCTCGCCAGCAGTACTTCCAGTTCCGCGCCCAGGTGGAAGCGTCCCTGAGCGATCTGTACACCAGCGAGAACCAGTTGCGGTACATCATGGGCATCGCCACGACCGACGGTCGGCTGATCCGCCCGTCGGACGAGCCGACGACCGCCCACGTGCAATTCGAGTGGTACGAAATCCTCGCCGAGGGGCTCGGGCGCAGTGCCGAGTTGCGGCAACAGAAGTGGCGCATCAAGCAGCACGAGTTGCAATTGATCGCCGCCAAGAACTTCCTCATGCCGCAGTTGAACCTCGACGCCTTGTACCGCTTCCGCGGCATGGGCAGCAACCTGCTCAACAACCAGCTCAGCTCGCCGAACATGCAGAACGGCGGCATCCTCCCGTACAACAGTGCTTACGGCAGCTTGCTTACCGGGGCGTTCCAGGAATGGCAGATGGGCTTCAGCTTCTACATGCCGCTGGGCTTCCGCCAAGGCATGGCGGCCGTGCGCAACGAGCAATTGCAACTGGCCCGCGAGCGCTCGGTCCTCCAAGACCAGGAACTCGAGTTGTCGCACCAGTTGGCCAATGCCGTCCGCAGCCTCGACCGGTTCTACGCCTTGAGCCAGACAAACTTCAACCGTCGCGTTGCCGCCGAGAAAGAAGTCACGGCGGTGCGTGCCGCGTATGAAACCGGCACCGTCACGCTCGACCTGCTGTTGCAAGCCCAACAACGGTTAGCCGACGCGGAAAGCGCCTACTACGACGTTTTGTCGCTGTACAACCTGTCGATTGCCCAGGTCCACCTCCGCAAGGGCTCGCTGCTGGAATACAACGGCGTGTACCTGGCGGAAGGCCCCTGGGCCGACAAGGCGTACTTCGACGCCCGCAAACGCGCCCGCGAGCGTGATGCCGGCATGTTCATCAACTACGGCTTCACCCGTCCGAACGTCTTCAGCCGCGGTCCGATCATGCAGAACGCTCCGACCGACGTCGGCGACGACAAAACGTCGGCCGCGCCGATGGTCCCGCTGATCCCGATCGAGGGTGAAGCGGTGCCGACGCCGGCTGCGACCACGCCAGCCGCCGAGCCGGTGCCGTCGTTCAATCCATCGTGATCGCTGGGCTGGCCGCGGGTTGACGTCGCCACGGCCAATTCCTTGCGAGCATCGTCGTCGCCAGCTTCCCGTCGATAACGGTTGGTCGTAGAATCGGTCCGCGTCGCCGAACACGACCAGCCGCTGTCGCCGGGAGAGCTCGCATGAAGCTGTCTCGCATTACCAGGCTCCTGGAAGTCATCACGCTGTTGCAAGTGGGGCGTGGCCAGAATGCCACCTCGTTGGCAACCGAGTGCCGCGTCAGTCGCCGCACGATCTTTCGCGATCTCGACGTGCTGCGCATGGCCGGTGTGCCGTTGGAGTTCGACGAGCAACACCAGCGATACCATATCTCGGGCGCGGTGCTGCTGCCGCCGACCAGCTTCACGCCGCAAGAAGCGCTCTCGATGATCGTGTTGTCGCAGGAACTCGGTAAACCCGACGGCTTGCCAATGTACACAGCGGCCAGCAGCGCGGCCGTGAAGCTTGAATCGTGCCTGCCCACTCGTCTGCGCGATTATTTGCGCGACGCTGCCAGTGCGGTGAACATCAAACTTGGCGAACTGAACCGCCTCACCGGCCATGAGCAAGTCTATCAACACTTGCTTGCCGCGATTGCCAAGCGTCGCTGCGTGCGCATCCGCTACGACAGCCTCAACGAGCGGACGCGTATCTCGACGAAGCTCAGTCCCTATCGCCTGGTCTTCAGCCGTCGAAGCTGGTACGTCTTTGGCCGATCGAGCGTCCACCGCGCGGTGCGCACGTTCAACGTTGGCCGCATCGAACAGCTTGAACCACTCGACGACAGCTTCGTCATTCCGCGCGGCTTCCGAGTCGATCGTATCTTGCGCAATGCCTGGCATTTGATGGCCGAGCGAGGCCCCGACTACGAAGTCTGTGTGCGATTCGAGAAGATGGTGGCCCGCAATGTCGCCGAAGTGGTGTGGCACAAGAACCAGCGCGTCGTATTCAACGACGATGGCAGCATCGATTTTCACGTCAAGGTGTCAGGGCTGTCGGAAATCTCGTGGTGGATTCTCGGCTACGGCGATCAAGCGCTTGTGTTGCGGCCCAAAAAACTTCGCGACCTGATCTTGCAGCGCTGTCAGCGGCTGGCGCAGCGTTGCCATGCCTACGATGCAAACTCGGCACTCCCCGCCGGGGACTGACGCACCCGCGCGGTGCTCCGTTACAATGGCGCGATGTTCGTTTCCTTCGACGGCATCGACGGCGCCGGCAAAAGCACGCAGATCGAGCAGTTCTGCGCCTGGCTGCGCCAGCGCGGACACGAAGTCGTCGCTTGTCGCGATCCGGGCTCAACGCCCGCTGGCGAAGCGATTCGTGATCTGCTGTTGCAACGGCAGAACATCGCCATCGGCTCCACGGCCGAGATGCTGCTTTACATGGCCGCGCGATCGCAGCTGGTCGACGAAGTGGTCCGGCCTGCGCTCGCCGCTGGCAAGACGATTGTTTCCGACCGGTACCTGCTGGCGAATGTCGTGTACCAGGGGCACGCCGGAGGGGTTGATGTCGAGCAGATATGGAGCGTCGGTCAGGTCGCGACGCAGGGCCTGATGCCCGATCTGGCAATCGTACTCGATCTGCCGCTGGCTGCTGCAACGGCGAGGCTCAACCGGCCGCTCGATCGTATGGAGCGTCGCGGCGCCGAGTTCTTGTCGCGCGTGCGGGATGGCTTCCTGCGCGAAGCGGCACGCCAGCCCGATCGCGTCGTCGTCGTCGACGCCAGCGGTTCGATCGACGAAGTGCAGAGCGAAATTTGCCGCGTGGTACAACGCAAGTTCCCTGGATTGTGACCATGTGGCAAGGCATTGAAGGCCATGACGAAGTCGTTGAACTTTTCCGGCGTGCCATTGCGCGCGGTCGGCTGGCCAGCACGTATCTGTTCGTCGGTCCCGAAGGGGTCGGCAAGCGAACGTTCGCCCGTCGCTTGGCCCAGGCGCTGTTGTGCCGCTCGCCAGGCAGCGATCCGCTCGAGCCCTGCGGACGCTGCGAACCGTGCATACAGATGGTCGCCGGCTCGCATCCCGACCTGCTCGAAGTGGCCAGGCCCGCCGACCGCGCAGAAATTCCCCTGCGGCTCCTGATCGGTCCTCCTGAACGCCGCATGCAGGAAGGGCTGTGCCATGACCTATGGCAAAAGCCGCTTCCCGGCAGCCGACGGATCGCGATCATCGACGATGCCGACTACCTGAACGAGGAGAGCGCGAATTGCCTGCTTAAGACGCTCGAAGAGCCGCCGCCCAAAGCGGTCGTGTTTCTCATCGGCACTTCGGCCGAGCGTCAGTTGCCGACGATCCTGTCTCGCGCTCAGCTCATTCGCTTCCGCCCGCTCGAGGCCGCGGTGGTCGCTCGTCGGCTGCTCGACAGCGAGCTCGTGTCCGACCCTGCCGAAGCGCATAGAATCGCATCGCATTGCGAAGGGAGCCTCGCGCGCGCCCGCGAGCTGCTCGACCAAGACTACTGGCAATTTCGCCGGAGTTGGCTTGCGCAGCTTGCTGCTCCGGGCGACGATCCGCTCACGGCACCGCGCGTGCTGTTGGCCTTCATCGAGGCGGCTGGAAAAGAAGCCACGGCGCGGCGCGCTCGTGCTCGGCAGATCATCGATCTGACGATCGACTTTTACACCGAGCTAAGCCGAACGCTGGTCGGCGCAGCGGCCGGCGCAGCCGCCGACGTGCGCGAGGCGGCCGAGCGCCGTGCTTCGACCGGGGTAGCCGGTGAAGATGCCGTGCTCGATTGCGTCGAGCGCAGCCTAACGGCCCGAGCACAGCTCGATCGCTACGTGAACCAGGCAACGCTTGTCGAATGCTGGCTCGATGATCTTGCCAGCGCGGCACGTGGCGTTGTGAACGCAGAATGAGGAGCACGATGCGCTTCGTCGTTCTGCATCATCAAATGCCTGCTAGCTTCTCACGTCGGGATCACTGGGATCTGATGCTTGAAGCCGACGGAAGCCTGCGAACCTGGGCACTCGACGAACCACCCCAGCTCGGTGAGACGATTCAGGGCATGCCACTTGCCGACCACCGCCTGGCGTATCTCGACTACGAAGGGCCGATCTCCGGCAATCGCGGCACCGTCGCGTGCTTCGATCGTGGCAGCTATGCGACTCTCGAACAGCACGACGGCCGCTGGCGAGTGCGGCTCGAAGGTGCCGCGCTACGTTGCACGTTGACCATCGAGCGCTGCGACGCTGACGATCAGCGCTGCACATTCAGGTTCAGCGCCGACGCGTTGAGCAGCGCGTGAAAGGCGGCGGTGGCGGGTGTCGGGGGATGGCCGGTCGGTCCCGCCGCTGTCGTTCGCCCGGCGAGCACAAGCTGCCCGGCACGCAGCTCCAGCGTTCGCAGTTCGTACTGCGTGCCGTTTTGGTCGACCATCGGCGGGAGCGATAACAGGGCGGTCGGCGCACCGTCGGACTTGGTCCATCGCAGCGGCAGCTCCATGTCTGCCGCGACGGTGCTTAACCCATCGATGACCGTCGACAGGGGCAGCGGCATCGCGCCGGCACGCAATCGTTCGATCTTCAAGGCCAATACATTCGGCTCAGCCAGCGCCACTTCCACATCGAGCGAAACCACGGTGGAAACTTTTTCGTCGGTGTAATGGCAGGCAATCGTAGCACGATGCGGCTCGATGCGCAGGCGCGGCTCGGAAATGCCGCTCGCAAGCACGTCGGGATAGTTCTCCGGCACATCGACGGCAAGCCAGCCGTTGATCTGATCGGCCGTGAATGCCGCGCTCCAGGTGCCTTGCTTGCGAGCGCTGCTCACCAGCGCCGTCGCTTGAGCCAGCAATTCGTCATTCGCTTCGCGCTGCTTCGTCTCGTCGACCGCCAGCGATTGACGATAGAAATCCGGGACATGACGGTAGGCCCAAGTCACGCCTCCGAGCATGCCGCCGACGAGCAGCGCGATCGCGATGCCCAACTTCGCTGCCGCTCGCTTACGATGGTCCATGACTGAGGACACCGACCAGAATGAAACCAAGAACAAACGCGGCACGACGCGCAGAGGAAAACTGAGGAATCGTAGGATTCAACCGTTTTCGAGTCAATGCGAATCGCGGCCACCTGGCGCCGGCACCGCGGCTACGGGGCGGTCGCCGCGGCTTGAATCAACACATCGGCCGGAACGCCTGTCGCGGCGGTGACGTTGGCGGCGGCCTGAGCCAGTTCGTTGAGCAAATCGAGGTGCGCGCGGCGAAACTGGATCAGGCTGGTCCGTGCCGTGAATACTCGCACGACGTCGACCTCGGCGGCGCGGAACTGATCTTCGAGGCGTCGCAGCTCGTCGGGTAGCGGTGCCGGGGCGACCGGTGATGCTTCGACCAGCCGCCGAGCGCGTTCGTAGCGATCGATGGCTGCTGCGGCCTCAATGCGCGCCCGCGCGAACAACTGGTCCCACTGTGCCTGACGCTGCCGCATTTCTTGCTGCCGCTGGCGCAACAATGGCACTCCAGAGTTGAACACCGGAATATCGTTTTGCGTGCGGAAGCCCCAATAGGTCGTGCCGCTTTCGGTCCGTTGGTAGTACGGACCGATGTTCAGGTCGGGTACGCGCGACGCATTGGCCAGGCGCGTCGCGGCGCGAGCCACGGCCAGGTCCGAACGGGCCGCGAGCACGTCGGGACGCCCCGCCACCAAGTCGGCCGCGCTATCGTAGGGCGCGGCAGCCCCCCCCGCGGCCATCACGCCGCCGCATTTCGCCGTAAGCAGCCGCTCGGCAGTGGCTGGAGCAAATTGCCACGCCGCCAGATCATCCGCGATCGCGATGGGAGTATCGAGCGGCAGATTAAGCTGCCGGCGCAGGTCGAGCAGGGCAGTTTGATAGTTGGCCTCGGCTAGCTCGGCCTGGGCTCGGGTCGATCGCGTGTCGAGCCGCACGATAGCTACATCGGCCCCCGCAACGTGGCCCGCCTGCAATTGCTTTTCCGACACGGACAGTAGTTGTTCGTTGAGTTCGGCATTGGCTAAGACAAGATCGCGAATGCCTCGCTGGTAGAGCGCCAGAAAGTACAGCCGCTCGGTTTGCGCAATGTTGTTCAGCTCGGCTTGCAGGATGTTCCAGCGCACCGAGTTCAACGCCGCCATGCCGATCTCTTCGCGCCAGCGCTGCTGGTGAGCAAGCTGCACCACCTGCATCACCAGCACGTAGTGGTAGACCACGTCGGGGCTTCCCGGCGCGGGCTGTTGAAGCGGCGTCGCGGTAATCTGCAGGTATGGATTGAACGGATAGGTGCGCGCTACGCCCAAGACACCGAGGCCCACGCCTTCCGACTGACGCAGCGCGATCAGGTCCGGGTTCTGTTGCAGGCCGATCTCGACAGCGCTGAACAATGTCAGGTTCAGAAGCGGCTTCGGCGCCTGCGGCGGTTCGATGTGGGTCGGTTCTGTGTCGATCGCCTCGGTGGGAATCTGCGCAGCGGCGTGCATGAGGGCTTCGGCCGCGTAGGATTGTGTGGACGAAACGAGCTGAATGGGCTGCGCTTCGACCGGCGGAAGCGGAGTCACCTGGCTTTGGGCGGCGGCCGGTTCATGTTTCGGTGCGCTGCGACAACCGCCGATCGTCACAAGCGCAACGGCCATCCAAATCATGCCGCCGAGCATGAGCCATTGTTCGCGCGCAGTGATGTTCCGATCAGGCATCGCGTTTCGTCCCGAGAAGCGGCCGATGCCCCAAGAGCCAAATTGGCCGTCCTTACTCTTCTTGTCGGACGATTTGCCGGTCCGGACATAGCGATCCAGGAAGATGTGCGGATCGTCGCTGAGATACGCCCCGCAACTCTTGCCCAGCTAGCCGAGAGTCTTGCTAGCTGACGTATTGTGTGCGCGGCCGTAGGCAAGATAGATCGGCGGCAGCAGCAGCAAGTTGAGCAGCACCGAGGTAGTCAGCCCGCCGAGAATTACGACTGCCATCGGGTACTCGATCTCGTGGCCCGGCAGGTTCCCGCTCATCACGAGCGGCAGGAGCGCTAACCCCGTTGCCAGCGCGGTCATCAGGATCGGCGCAAGGCGCTCCATCGAGCCGCGCAGCACTAAACCCGCCCCGAACGGCTCTCCTTCGACCTCTTCGAGATGCCGGTAATGGCTGACCAGCATGATGCCATTGCGTGCCGCGATGCCCAGCACCGTGACAAATCCCACCAGCGACCCCAGCGACAACACGCCGCCTTGCAGCGCAGCTCCAATCACACCGCCGACCAGCGCGAACGGAATGGTCAGGAACACCAGCCACGTGGTGCGCCACGATCCGAAATCGACTTGCAGCAGCAGCAAGATGCCGATCACCGAAAACGCAGCTAGCGAGAACAACCGTCGCCGCGACGCCTCACGAGCCGCGTACTCGCCAAGGAATTCGGGATGATATTCGCGCGGAAAGTCGAGTTTCTTCACGGCCGTTTCGATGTCGCGAGCCACGGAACCCAAATCACGCCCGTTGACGTTGCACGTCACGTCGATCCGCCGCGAGGCGCTCTCGCGCTTGATCTCGTTGGGGGCCGGCGCGATGTACAAGTCCGCGACGTCTTTCAGCAGTGCGTGGCCGCCCAGCGGCAAGTCGATCGGCAATGCTCGCAGCGCGGCCAGGTCGGTACGGACCGAATCGACGCCTCGTACCGTCACGTCGAAGCTCTTTTGATCCTGGTACACCTGGCCGACCTTGGTTCCGTTGACGAGCGTCGCCACGACCCGCCGCGCGCCGGCGCTCGACAGGCCGAAGCGCGACATCGCCTCGGGGCGCGGCTCGACGATCACCTGCGGCACCAGCACCTGCGCTTCCACCTTCAGATCGATCACACCCGGCACCTCGGCCATCACGTGCTTGATCTCATCGGCCTTGGCACGCAACACGCCCAGATCGGGACCGAACGTGCGCACCACGATCGTCGCACCGGCTCCGGTGAGCACTTCCTTGATCCGTTCCTTGAGGTACGTCAGCAGATCGCGATACAAGCCGGGATAGCCGTCGACAACCTGCTGAATTTCAGCGACGGTATCGGGAAGGCTGACGTTCGGATCGACGCTGATCCACAGCTCGGTGAAGTTCGGCCCGACCACCTCGTCGGCCACTTCGGCACGGCCGATGTGCGAGCCGAAGTTGCGCACTCCCGGAATCGAGCGTAGCTCACGGCTTGCCTGGATCGTGATGCGTCGCATGGCGTCGAGCGAGGCACCGGGTTTCTCAACCCAGTGCATCAGGAAATCGGTCTCCTGGAAGTTCGGCAGGAATTCTTCGCCTAGCCGGCTAACCGCAGCCAGACTGGCGGCGAAGGTGACTGCGACGATCGCGACACTCCAAAGCGGCCGCGCCAATAGCGGCGGCAACACCCGGGCGTAGATCGCTTTCAGCCAACGCGCCAGTGGCGGGTCGTGCCGCCGCGTCGAAGCTCCGGGTAGCAGCACCAGCGACAGCGCCGGCGTCACCGTCAGCGCTACCAACAGCGAAGCGAGAATTGCCAGGATGTACGCGATCGCCAGCGGCCGAAAGAACGAACCGGCCACGCCGTCGAGAAACAGCACCGGCAGAAACACCAGCATCACGATCAGGCTGGCATAGACCACCGCGCTGCGCACTTCGAGCGACGCTTCGAACACCACGCGTATTGCAGGCAGCGGTTCCGCACTGGCTCGGTTGAGTTGCAAGCGGCGCAGGATGTTTTCGACATCGATGATCGCATCGTCAACGACTTCGCCCAGCGCGATCACCAGGCCGGCCAAGACCATCGTGTTGATCGTCTGCCCCCACCAGTGGATCACCAGCCCGGCGGCCACCAGCGACAACGGAATCGCCGTCAGGCTGATGAACGCCGTGCGCCAGTCGGCCAGGAACACGACGAGAATCGCCACGACCAACGCGCAGCCCACTAGCATGGCGTGCGAGAGGTTGTTGAGCGACCGCTCGATGAACGTCGCCGGCCGGAAGATCGTTGGATCGATTTCGACATCCTTGAGCCCGGGCCGCAGCGCGTCGAGTGCCTTTTCGACCTGCCGCGTCACGTCGAGCGTATTGCCCCAGGGCTGCTTCTCGACGATGAGCAGCAGGCCGGGAACGTCGTTGATCACCGCATCGCCAATCGGCGGCGGGAAACCTTCGACCACGGTGGCCACGTCGCGCAAACGGAGCGGCGAGCTGCCGCGGTAATCGACAATCGCATCGCCCAACTCTTCGGCAGTGCGGACGCCCACCAGTTGCCGCACCGCCAAGCGCTGATTGGGCGTATCTACGAATCCGCCTCCGACGAGCGACGTGGCTTCGGTGGCGGCTCGCTCGACGGTGCCCAGTGTTATCGAGTGGGCACGCAATCGCTCGGGATCGACGAGCACCTGGAGCTGGCGATCACGCTGCCCCCAAATCGCCACGTTCGCCACGCCGGGGATGCTCATCAGCCGGGGGCGAATCGTCCAGCGAGCCAGGATGGTCATATCCATCTGCGAAAGCTTGGTCGACGTCATGCCGATCTTCAGCACGCGGCTGGTCGAAGACAGCGGTGACAAGACCACCGGCGGCCGGGCGACGGCGGGCAACCGGCTCGCCTCGGTCGCAAGGCGCTCCTGCACCAGTTGTCGCGCGCGGATCAGGTCGGTACCGGTCTGAAAGATCAGCACCACGCTCGACAGCCCCAGTACCGATTTGGAGCGGATCGTCTTCAGCCACGGCGTGCCGTTGAGCGCATTCTCCAGCGGCATGCTGATCAGACTTTCGACTTCCTCGGTCGAAAGCCCCGGCGCCTCGGTCTGCACTTCGACCAGCGGGGCGGCAAACTCCGGAAACACGTCGAGCGGCGTCGTTTCGAGCGTGCGCACCCCCACGACGATCAACACCACCGAAGCGGCGATCACCAGCACGCGTAGCCGCAGCGATGTCGAAACGAGCCAAGTCATGGGGGAATCGTAGGGTGGGCTACGCCCACCGCATGCACTTGTTGATGGTGGGCGTGGCCCACCCTACTTCGCAAATCCAAACTCGGCCCCGAACAACTCGATCGCGCCGGCAGTGACAACCTTTGCCCCGATCGCGGCGCCGCCATCGAGCACGGCAACATTGTCGATCACCTGCCGGACCTGCACGCGGCGGCGCACGAACGTGTGTTCAGCCGTCTGCTCGTACAACCAGGTGCCGCCTTGAATGTCGTGGATCACGGCCGACCAGGGGACGACGGTGCTCTCCTGCTGGCCACGCAGGCTGATGGCGACATCGACGCGCTGCCCAGGGCGCAGCACGCCTTTCGGATTGGGCAACTCGTAATACAAGTCGACGGTCGATGCCAACGGCGTCGCGGTCGGCGGGGCAGCAATCGAGCGTGCAACCATCGGCGTCGCTTTTCCCGACTGCGATTCCTGGGTGATCGTGGCGGCAGCTTCGGCATCGAGCTCCGCCAACTCGCCGACATACACCGCCACGCGCACCCAAATCGGATCGGCATCCATCACCTCGAACAGCGGCGCGCCGGGAGCGACCACTTCGCCGGCAGTGGCGTGCTCGGCGCGCACAATCCCTTCGCGCGGCGCCTCGATCGTGAGCGGCTTGAGCTTCGAGGGATCGTCCTCCAGGTCGATGCTGTCGACCAGTTCCTTGCGCGACAGGGCCGCCTCGAGCACTTTTTGGGCGAGGTTCATTTGCGCCTGCGCGTCGTCGACCATCCGCGCCGTGCCCGCCTGCTCGGCAAGCAACCGCTGCGCACGCTCCAGGGCAATTTTCGCCGCATCGACCTGCACCTCGGCCGACTGCACTTGCCCTTGGGCATCGATCCGCGACGTGGCAATCGTGTTCCGCGCTTCGGCAAAGCGAATGCGCTCGCCCGGCGAGAGCACCGATCGCTCGCTGGCCAACAGCGGCAACAACAGGAACATCGGCTGGCGGCGAACAACCCGCGCACCGACCGCTGGCGCCACGCCTTCTTTCGGTGCCAGCAGCGTTCCCGCCACGGGGGCCGAAACAATGATCGATGCCCCCGGCGGCAACGCCACTTCTCCGCCGTAGGTCCGCGTGCGGCGCATCGACCGTCGCTCGACGGCGGCCGTCGTGAGGCCCAGTCGCGCTTCGGCCGCGGCGGTCAATACGATGGTGTTGACCTGTTCCTCGTTGGCAACATGCGCGACTTTCGCGGGCGGATCAGCCTTGGGCGCGGTCGCCTTGTTGCCCTGAGAACAACCGACGAAAGGGCCCAGGATGACCCAGAAGGCGAGGATGGTGTAGCGGCG
The DNA here is from genome assembly GCA_036272935.1 of Pirellulales bacterium. GTDB lineage: Bacteria > Planctomycetota > Planctomycetia > Pirellulales > PNKZ01 > DATAXP01. The sequence continues at coordinate 49,279 of DATAXP010000156.1, forward strand.
CATAACCTTTCCTGATACTTGCCCGCAGTGTGCTTCGCAAGCCACCTTGCGACTCTGGCCGACCGTAGGTGAGATAGCGGCTGAATAGGCACGGCCCGAGCCGTCGTCGCCCCTGTCCGACGATGGACGGGGGAACCGAGCAAGGGGAGGCTTGGTCACGGGCTCGCGTCAAGCATCCAACGTACCGCAACGCCCGCCACGCAGACAGATGCACTGAAAAAGCCGGCGGCAAACACGCCAAGCGCCCAAAGTGGCCCGAACGCGTTGATACCAAACACGAAGCTTTGTGGAATCGCGTAAGCGATCGTCCACCGCCACCGACGCTTCGGATAAACGCAGCTCGCCGCAAATGGCAGAGTATAATGCCACAGATGCACGGCAAGCCAGCGAAAACCGGTGCCCTCGGCACCGGGGACGCTTGTGTTTTCAACGAATCCAACTATTAGGCTAATCAACGACAATGCCACAACAATTACAATTTGCGACTTTTTGATCGGGGCCTTTGTCAATTCGCGTGTCATTGCGATGCACTCGCGTTGCAGGGCAATCGCATCAAACTTTGCCGGCCAGCGCTAGTGCCAGCATTCTCATCGCCTGAAAATTGGTTGGCCGTACACTTGTCAGCCGTCCCGAGGAGGAAAAAATGGCCGCCGAAGATTTACCGCCGCCTCGACTCCATT
>DATAXP010000157.1:0-12323 GCA_036272935.1 Pirellulales bacterium
TCGGCGATTCGCCGCCCGTGAGCAGGCTGACTGACCGCAAGTGGTGGTCGAGGAAGATCGGTGCTGCGAGTGCCGCCGGCTCGGCCAGGTACGTCGCGAGCGGTGTCCCGAGCAACACGGATCGTTGCGGATTGCTGGCGAGTGCAGCGGCGAGCGCCAAGATCGTCTTCAGCCGCACACCGCTGCGCGTCGTGACGACGAGGACGCGGAAACGATTGGACGAAGACGACTGCAGGTCGTCATACAGCCGGGACTTCTTCTGCCAGCTGTCGGCATCTTTCGTCGAACGAATCTGTTCGGTGTGATTGTCGATCTCGACCAGGTAATTGAACATGCGACCATCGGGCAGGATCAGCTGGAAGGCACAGTCCGGATAGAGGCACTCGTTGCCGACGGTCATCCCTAGCCGCGGCGCGGGGATCGTGCGATCGCGGATACCGACGGCCTCCTTGAACCGCTGGCTGAGCGTGCGAAACAGGCTACGCATCAATGGAGGATATGCCTCCAGCCATTCGTGCAGTCTCTCGGCCGGGGCGGCAAGCAGGGCGCCGGACGTCGGTGGAGTGAGCGTCGTGATCCGATGCTTACGACTTCGGCTGATTCGCCTCCTCCGGCGATTGCAGGCGCATCAGCGTGCGCGATTCCTGGCGATCGGGGCCGAAGTGGACGAGCACAGGCACTTCGTCGTTCGTCAGGTTGTACAAACCGGTCTCGACGACCACGTTGTCGATCCCCTCGATCTTCATCGCCACCCGCTGCGACTGCTTATCGATTGCTCCCGAGACTGGAACGACCTTGTCGGTGAGCGCGTCCTGCAAGTTGCCGCGAATCACGCCTTCCTTGTTCACGGCGAGCTGCACGACTTTATCGGCCTGCGTCTGCGTCGGCTCGGCGACGACCGCGAACACACCTAGCGGGAGCCAGTCCTCGTTTTGAGGCGATGTGCCAGCGGCTCCGTCAGCAAACAGCTTGTGCAACTGCTTCTCGATCGCCTCGCGGCCGTTGAATCGCTCGCCGCTTGGGCTGGTCCATTGCCCTGTGTCGCTCCAATGGGCGGCAACGGCTTTTGCGTCGCCGCGGTTATACGCTTCGATGTAGGAGGTCACACTCGAATGGATGGCTTGCTCGTCTGGCCCTCTTCTCCGCGGCTTGAACTGTCAGCGCCACGGCAAGCGTCACGATTGCTGCAAACAGGGTCGCTGCGCGAGCACACGGCGTCAGGGTTGATTGGCGCATCATGGTTTCATTCCTTCCAGAGGAGTGGTTCGGGCAAGTCTTGCGGGGCTTTATTCCTCTTCAATGAACACGTCGATCTTTCCGGCGCGCACCGCCTGCACCAGCGCCTCATGATCTCGCGCCGATTGATCGGCATAGGCGACAGCGAAGTCGGCGATCGCTTCGTCGCACTTGTCGCTCTTTCCCAGGTAGCCGCTGATCTTCGCCGGTTCTCCGTTGCGCGCGTGGGCGCGGGCCAACGTCCAGCCACACACTTCGGCGTATTGACGCATGACGCCGGGCGTAAAAACATCGACCAGCATCTTGATTTTCATGTCGCGAAGCTGCCGCACGTAGAAGTGACGCCGTGATTCGCCCTGCGCCCAGCCCAGGAACAGGTCGCTGGCCGATTGCATCAACTGGTAGCCCACCACGACGCGCAGCCCGTGTTGCTCGTAGGCACTCGCCCCCGCAAACGGCTCGAGCACCGACGGACGCGCCTCCTTAACCTGAAGAAACAGCGGATCTTCCTCGGAGGCCATCAGCAGCACGATGAAGCACCAGGTCCCGACGCTGCCGATGCCGACCACCTTGACGGCGATGTCCATCAGCTTGAACCGATCGACCAACGCCCGGCGGTGTTCCGGCAGGCTTTGACGATAGCGGTCGAAACTCTTGCGAACGTTTTCCATCGTCTCTTCGTGGCCCAGTTCGCGCCAGTGATAGATCAGCGGCGGGTTTTCCTTAATCGTCGGTGCCAGGGCCGTGGTGTGGACCAGCTCCGGATAATCGTGCTCCAACACGCTCCGCTCACGGGCCTTCGCCAATCGTCGCTGAGCGCGCTTGCGGGCTTCGGGGTCTTCGATCGTCGGGAGGACCCGTTCGATGTCGATCGCGGCATACCAAACGTCCAATGTGCGCATTTCGCTAAACGTGGCCATGTGCTCGCGGTACGAGCGAACGCAAACGAGCACCGCATCGCGGGCGTCGTCCTCGCTGTGCCCGGTATTGCGACTGGCCAGCACGAAGCTCGTGGCCAGGCGTTTGACGTCCCATTCCCACGGCGCGGGCAGGGTTTCGTCCAAATCGTTGATGTCGAAAATGACCCGTCGCTCGGGCGTTGCAAACGCGCCGAAGTTCAACAGATGGCAGTCACCGCAGGCCTGCACGCGCAGCCCGGTCGTCGGCGTCGTCGCCAGGTCGGCCGCCATGTTCATTGCCGCTCCGCGAAAGAAAGTGAACGGCGATTGCAACATGCGTCCGTAGCGGACCGGAATCAGCTCGGGAATGCGGCCGGCGCTGGACTGCTCGAGCAGTTGCAGTGGATCGGGCCGGTGGTCCGCCGGCTTCCACGAGCCGTGCCCGGTCCGGGGACAGGCGTCGCGCAAGCTCTTGCCGAATTGGTACAGCTCCTCACGCGACGGATGAAATCCAAACTTCGAGTTGGTTTCGAGAGTAGCCATATAGAATTGTCCTCGACGCCCTGGCGCTCGGCCGCGCGCAACTAGGCATTATCGGCGGAAGTGTCGCGTACTGCGGGGCCTCCGTCAGGCCCCGCGTCCCAGTGCCAGTTCACGATCTCGGGCATGTCGTCGCCGTGCATGGCGATGTACTGCCTGTGTTCGATCAGCTTGTCCTTGATGGCCTGCTTGAAATACGCGGCCCGCGCGCCGAGTTGCGGCAGGCGGTCGATCACGTCCTCGGCTAGATGGAACCGGTCAAGATCGTTGAGCACCACCATGTCGAAAGGCGTGGTCGTGGTCCCTTCCTCCTTGTATCCGCGCACGTGCAGGTTCTCGTGGTTCGTCCGGCGGTAGGTCAGGCGGTGGATCAGCCAAGGGTAGCCGTGAAACGCGAAGATGACCGGTTTGTCCTTGGTGAACAGTGCGTTGAAATCGCGGTCTGACAGGCCGTGCGGATGCTCGCTCGCCGGTTGCAGCTTCATCAGGTCGACGACGTTGATCACGCGCACCTTCAGCTCGGGAAGGTGCTTGCGGATCAATGCAACCGCAGCGAGCGTTTCGAGCGTTGGCACGTCGCCGCAACAGGCCATGACCACGTCGGGCTCACACCCGTGGTCGTTGGAAGCCCATGGCCAAATGCCGATCCCCTGCGTGCAGTGCTTCACCGCCTGGTCCATCGTGAGCCACTGCGGCGCCGGTTGCTTACCCGCGACGACCACGTTCACATAGTTGCGGCTGCGCAGGCAGTGATCGGTAACGCTTAGCAGCGTGTTGGCGTCGGGCGGCAGGTACACACGGATCACCTCGGCTTTCTTGTTGACCACATGGTCGATGAACCCGGGGTCCTGGTGGCTGAAGCCGTTGTGGTCTTGCCGCCAGACATGCGAGCTGAGCAGGTAGTTCAACGACGCAATGTCGCGCCGCCAGGGAATATGGTTGCACACCTTCAGCCACTTGGCGTGCTGGTTGAACATCGAGTCGATGATGTGGATGAACGCCTCGTAGCACGAGAAGAAACCGTGGCGCCCGGTGAGCAGGTAGCCTTCGAGCCACCCTTGACATTGGTGCTCGCTGAGCACCTCCATCACGCGCCCATCGGGGCTGAGATGGTCGTCCTCGGCATAAATGTCCGCCATGTAGCAGCGACTGGTGACTTCCAACACGTCCTGCCAGCGGTTCGAGTTGTTCTCGTCGGGGCTGAACAGGCGGAAGTTCTTGCTTGTGAGGTTCAGCTTCATCACGTCGCGCAGGAACTTGCCCATCACGCGCGTGCTCTCGGCAGTCGCCTCGCCGGGGCGCGGCACGTCGACCGCGTAGTCGCAAAAGTCGGGCATCACCAGATCGCGCAGCAGCAAGCCGCCGTTGGCATGCGGATTGTCGCTCATGCGCCGCTCGCCCTTCGGCGCCAGTTCGGCCAACTCCGGCAGCAATCGGCCTTCCGCGTCGAACAGTTCTTCGGGCCGATAGCTTTTCATCCACTGTTCGAGGATGCGGATGTGCTCGGACTTGTCCATGTCGCCCATCGGCACCTGGTGGCTGCGCCAGTAGTCTTCGCATTTTTTGCCGTCGATCGTGGCTGGGCAGGTCCAGCCCTTCGGCGTGCGAAAAATGATCATCGGCCAGAGTGGGCGACGCACGTCGTTGCTGCTTCGCGCCTCGGCCCAGATCTGCTTGATCTCGGCCACCACGGTATCCATCACTTCCGCCAGACGCTCGTGCACCAGGTCTGGCTCGTTGCCGGCGACGATGTGCGGCTTGTAGCCCATCCCTTCGAAGAACTTGATCAGCTCGTCCTCGGGAATGCGGGCGAGGAAGCAGGGGTTGGCAATCTTGTAGCCGTTCAGATGCAGGATCGGCAGCACGGCGCCGTCGCGCGCGGGATTGAGGAACTTGTTGCCGTGCCAGCCGGTGGCCAAGGCGCCGGTTTCGGCCTCGCCGTCGCCGACGATGCAGGCAACGATCAGATCAGGATTGTCGAACGCCGCCCCGTAGGCATGGCTGAGCGCGTAGCCAAGCTCGCCCCCTTCGTGGATGCTGCCCGGAGTCTCGGGCGCGACGTGGCTGGGGATGCCGCCGGGGAAGCTGAACTGCTTGAACAGCCGCTGCATTCCCTGCTGATCCTGGCTGATGTTGGGATACACCTCGCTGTACGTCCCTTCGAGCCAGGCGTGCGCCACCAACGACGGTCCGCCGTGACCTGGGCCGATGACGTAGATCATGTTCAGGTCGTCGCGCTTGATCACCCGGTTGAGGTGAACGTAGAGCATGTTAAGGCCCGGCGATGTGCCCCAGTGCCCAAGCAGCCGCGGCTTGATGTGCTCGCGCTTCAACGGCTCGCGCAGCAACGAGTTGTCGAGCAAGTAAATTTGGCCGACCGAAAGGTAATTCGACGCGCGCCAATAGGCGTCGAGCCGCCGCAGCTCGTCAGCCGACAATCGGGCTCCGGAAGTTACCGCGGCCTTGCGAGCGCCCCTGGCACGTGTGGATTGTTCAGCCGATGACATCCTTCGTCCTCCAATGATTGTCTCGTTGCCACGGGTATCTTCGCGCGCGGCAATGCCCCAGTTTGTCAGATTTCGATTAGCGGCTGACCGCGATCGATTGCCGGAACCTCGCTAAGCTGAAGATGAAAAACGCCAGGCCGATGCCTGCGACCGCGGCAAACTGCGGCCAGACGATATCGATCCCCGTCCCACGATAGATGATCGCCTGCGCGAACGCGACGAAATGCCGCGACGGCAGCACGATCGTCATGCGTTGCAGCCAAGGCGGCTGGCTCTCGATCGGCGTGTTTCCGCCCGAGAGCATTTGCAGCACGATGATCAGCAGGATGATCAGCAGCGCGAACTGCGCCATCGTGCGTGTGATCGTGCCCAGGAATCACCCCCAAGGCGGTGGCGAAGAACAGGTACAACACCACGCCGGCCAGGACGAGCAGCGGCGAGCCGGCGATCGGCACCGCCAGGATCATCCTCACCACCAAGAACAGTGAGGCGGTGGCCGCCACGAGGATCACCAGCCCGTTGGCCCACGCCTTGGCCATCGCGATCTCGAAAGCTGTCAGCGGCATCACCAGCAAGTGCTCGATCGTACCATGTTCGCGCTCGCGCAGCAGCGCGGCGCCGGTGAGAATGATCGTCAGCATCGTCACCTGGTTGATGATCGCCACGATGCTCGTGAACCAAGACGTGTCGCCGTTGGGATTGAACGCCTTGTGCACGACCAACTCGATGGGAAGCGGCGGCTTCTGATCGTTGCGCCGCAAGTAGGTGCTCACCTGGTCGGCCAGAATGTTTTTGATGTACAAGGCGCCGATGCTGGCCTGTTGCATGGCCGTGGCGTCGATGTTGACCTGCAGCTCGGCGTTGCGTCCGGCGCGCACGTCGGCCTCGAAACGCGGCGGAATCACCACCACGAACATGTACTTGCCGCGGTCCATCAGCTCGACGATGTCGCGTGCCGCAATCATCTCCGGCAGTTTGAATCGCGGCCGGTAGAAAGCGGCGATCATCTTCTTGGACAGTTCCGAGTGATCCTCGTCGACGAAGGCGATCGTGGCACGATTTCACTTCCGACGAGGTGCCTTTGGCCTACGTGAAGATCGCGAACGTGAAGGCATAAATCACGAACACCACCAGCACCGCGTCGCGCTGCAAGCGCGCACGACGCCCTTCATGGTCACCTTCCCCGCGGGATTTCGCGATAAGGAACGCTGCTCAGAATGTGACGAATGACGTTCTGCTACTTCGTGGCGACTGCAGCCTTCGTGTACACGCTGCCGTTCTCGCGCAGCACGACCCAACCGCGGACTTCAGTCAACTCCAGTCCTGCTTCGGAAGCGTGGTGGCGCATGCGGTCGAAGCGATCGCCGACGCATGCCAACTCGATCGAATGCCGCAGCCCGGCGGCGGCACATGCATCGACCAGCATGCTCGCGAGCGCATCGCGCAGCGCAGCGGCCGGCTCGGCCGACTCATTGCTCCACTGATAAAAGGCCTCACCAATCTCCTTGACCAGGGGCGGCATCTGTTCGGCTCGCGCGGCGCGAAAGAGCAGCAATCGCCCCGCCAATGCGAGTGCCGCCGGATCGCCTGTGGCGACGCCGCCCACGAATCGCTTCCGGTCGGCGGCGATCTCTAAATCGCTCGCCAGCGTGGCTCCCAAGAGCAGAGGCGAGAGCAGTTTCTCCCCAGCCTCGTGCGGTGCACCGTTCATCGGCTCTGACGGCGTTTGCTCCCAGGCTGTCAATTGCACGCTCAGGTCGTGCAACTGGCGCTGAGCCTCGCCGAGCGACTGCTGAATTTGTTCTACCGCGAAGTGCGTCGTTAGCATGGCTGTGTTTCCAATTCGAGATGATCGAGCCCGCCGGTATCGAGAAAGAACCGTTCGTCGGCCAGCGTTCGCCAGCCGAACAGCACGTTCCGCCCCAGACATGCCGGTTCGCCGGCGACCGTGCCCGAAACCGAATCGATCGTCAGGCACTCTTCGACCTGCGCGGCCGAGCGCACCCGGCGCAGTCGCACGCTCACGTCGATCGGCCCAAGCTGGCCGGCCAGGTCGACCCGCAACTGGTAGATCGGCGTGGCTCGGGCGCGGGGATCGTCGCTTGGCGTGCGACCAATGAGCATTCGCTGCGACGCGACCTTGAATTCGATCGCATCGCGTGAGTCGGCTTCAATCGGGCGAAACAGCGTTCGCTCTCGACGCAGTTGCCCGTTGGCCTCGGTCATCGCGCCCCAGTAGTAGCTGCCGCGCGCGGCGCCATCTTCGGTGTGAAACTGGAACTGCGGCAGCCAGCCATGCGCGGCCAGAAAATTCACCGCCGCTCCCACGACCACGGCGCTCTTGGGATCGACGATCCGCCCCGGCGCGCTGCCATCGGCCGCCTGGTACGGATACCAGTTGCCGGCGTAGTAATGGTGCATCGGCACGATGCGCGAATCGGGCAGCGGCAGATAGCCGCGGATCATCTCGCGCAGCGCTTCGAGCTTCGTCGGCTGCCCGGCCAGCAGCACCACGTCGCAATCGTGGGCAACGATGCGTTGGCAATAATCCCGCAGCAAATCGTCGAACACGTCGCCGGCCACTTCGCGGAACCGCTCTGGATCGCAGGTCAAGCGCAGGTCCTGCCACAGGTTGTAGTAGCCGGCGCCGCGCAACTGGTTGCACGCCGTCCCCAACAGTTCGAGGATCGCCGGATCGACAATCGCCGGATCCGTATGCGAGATTGCCGCTGTACGGTCGTTTTCGGCCGCGCGTTGCAGGTACGTCTCGGCCAGCGGCATCAGCAGCCGGCTCATCCACTCGATGCGCTGCGCGCGGAATCCTCGATTCCGTGGCACCTCGGGACCGAACAACAATAGTGCGTCGGCCGGCTCGATGCCCAGGGTGCTCACCAGGGTCGGCACGATGATGCGCTCGAGCAGCCGCTTCACCAATTCGTCGCCGGCAGTGGTCACGCTGTCGCGGTGCAGGACACGTCCTTCCAGCGAATCGGACACTCCGGCCCGACATTGGTAAGCGGCGATCATCAGGTTGCTGGTGCCGCCGCCGATGTCAATGCACGCGATGCGCACTTCCGGTGTGCGTGCCTCGGCAGGCGATGGTGTTTGTGAAGGTCGCGCAATCGACGGCTCGTGCCGTCCCAGCAGTGAGAACCAGAGTCGGGCGTCCTGGCCAAGGATTTGCAACTCGCTCCACAGATATGCCAGGTGCACGGCACTGGCTTCGTCGATGCCAAAATGCAGCGCGACGCCCCGCCGCTGCCGCTTCCCCAGCGTGCGCTGGAAGATTTGGATCGCCCGTTCGGCCTGTGCCTGCCAGCACTCACGTTCCGCCTGGAACATGCCCGAGGGGAACGACAAGCTGAGACTGCGAAGCTCGCGCGCCCGGCCGGCATCTCCGGCGCGCATCCGGTAGCGGGGCGAGTTCGCAAAGCAATAGGCCTGGCAAAGCAGCTCATACAAGGCGGCCGCCATCAACACGCGCGGCGGGTGCCGCGGCTTGGCGGGATCGATCTCCTCGGGCGGCAGCGCTTCGGGCATGTCGGCGGAGTGTGGCGCATCGGCATTGCCGCTATGCAAATAGGCCAGCATCCTCCCGGCGAGTTTCGTCGCGAATGCCCCCGTGCGGCTGCGATCGTAGGGATCGGCCATGTGCCAGAACGCTCCTTCGAGCCAGCTCTCGTCGTCGGCCCACAGATAACGCTTGGGTGAGCTCACGCCCAACCTCAATTCGCCGTGCAGATTGATGTGCTGCCCCAAATCGTCCGACTCGCGACCGATGCGGGCCAGCGACAGATCCTCGAACAGATCGGGCTGCACACAACGGCTGCGCTCGCGAACCACGTGCTTGCGCCGCAGAAGCGTGCGCAACGTCTGGCCGACGTATTCGGTTTGTTCGATCGGCGCCGGCGTCTGATAGGGTGCATTGCACCAGCGCGTCTTCGATGAGAACCACTGTGCCGCAGGATTATCGCGCGGCTGCCCCTGGGCGTCCCAGGCATCGAGCCGGTAGCGATCGAGCAACTCGAACGGCATCATCTTTGCCGGCGCGGCAAGCTCGGCCGACGCTTCGAGCAGCAGCGCGCCACTGCGGCTGTTGCCGAAATCGACCACCAGGTCAACGGCCAATGCCTCGCCGGCGGTTGCCGCGCCGGCACGGTCACTGACCACGGCAGGCGCCGAGTGAACGATTTCGCCGGGGGCCACAACATGCGGAGCGGCCTCCGCGCCCGCCGTTGCCATAGAAACCGGCGGTGCGGTCGTGCCATTCGCCACCACGGCGGAAGCCGGCTTGGCAGCGACGACGACCGTTTCTATCGCTGACTTGCCAGCTTCGATTTGCTCGGCACCTGGCTCGGCACCTGGCTCGGCGGCGGCCGACGCGGCGATCGCTTGCGATTTCGGCGATTCGTACTGACGGCCGGCATCGACCGGTCTTGCCAGCACCACGAAGCGCGTGCTCGCCCGACCGGCCCAGAAAAGTGCCACCGCGACGAACAAAACCGCTGCGATCAACACGGCGGCTGCTGCTACTCGGCGTCGCGCTCGGCGCGGCGGCGTGATCACTGCGCATCCCGGGCATCGTGGCTTGCCCTTCGCCGCACACAGAAAAAGCTGTCGGCATTCGGGATTCTTACAGATCGCTGCCGTGGCCGGCTGCGGATGTTTGCGACGGAATCCCCAGCACCACGCCAGCCGCCACGGTCCTGCCGTCTCGCGATACTTGACAAAACATCCTTCGCGCACTCCCGAGCCATCGTCCTTTTCCAAGTTCATCAATGCCGAGCGGGCGGCACGCAGCACCGCTTGCTCGTGCAGCGACGAGGGCTTTGCTTGCTCGAACCGCTCGAGCAACTTTGCCAGTTCGGCCCTGCATGCTCCGGCAAGATCGACCCGCGTTGCGGGGATGCAGGCTGCATCGGCGAGCCGCCCCTGCTGCTCGTCGCGCAGAAAGAATCGCACTTCGCCGCTGTTCTCCCAGGCCGGCTCGGCCACCAGATCACCACACCAGCGTCGCAGTACGGCGTAGTTCGCCCTGGAGCGGTCAAGCATCGGCACGCCAGGCTCCAGTGCAATCGGTTCGAAGTCGCATGCGCCTTGCGACAGATCAATGCGCAGAACGTGAGCGCTCATGAGGGTTCTCCCATGTTCGAGGAACGTGAAGACCGACCAACCGCCGGAATGCGACGGGCGCGCGCCCGGCTGGCGTTATTGATCGGGTGGCCGCAGTTGACCGAGGTTCAGCGGCTCGCTGAAGAATGTCTGGTAGCCGAGAGCGACAACCGCCCACACAAATACATGCGCGGGGTGCCACTGGGGATCGACCGACAACTCGATCGCGGGCGCCGCTCCAGGGCTGGTCCTGCGCGGCACTTCAACGGTGCAGAGCGGCGATAGATCGCTGGGGATTGCATTGTGTGCCGGCATCTCGCGCAGCACGGCAAGCACCGAGCGGTTGGTGATCGACGCAGCCGGCCAGGTCCAGCGCGCCTGGCAGGTGTGCGGCCCCGCCCAACGCAATCCGTCGTCGGCCGCGCAGGCCAGGCCCGACTTGGTGAGCGGCAGGATCTCGCGCTCCACCCAGTCGCTGACGATGCGCTGATGGTGCGGCACGTGGCTGCAAAGGTCGGCAACGAGTTCGCAATCGAACAGCTCGCGGAACCGGGCGAGGTCATGATCGAGCACCGCTTGCACCAAGGCATGCCGCCGCTCGATCCGCGCCTGGCGGAGCCTTTCGTCGTGAGCGGCGAGGCGCGATCGCAACTCGTCGGGCAAGGGATAATCGCACAAGCAAGCATCGGTCCGCGCCGCGGCGATTTCGTCGCCGTCGCCGAGTTCGAGCGCCTCGGCGAGCCTTCCGATGGCTGCAGCTCGCGCGGTCGCCTCGTCCCGCAAAGGCTGAACCTGCGCCGCGTCGTTGCAACCGGCGAGCAATGATTCGTCCCATAGTTCCAGCACCCGCTGGTCGCGTTCGTCGGGCGGCAACGAACGAAGCGCGTCGATCGCCACGATCCGCGCCGCGCGTCGCTGCGCCAAAGCGACACGCTCCGCCCGCTCGGCAGTGACAAGCGCCTGCCCCTTCGCCGCCACGACATCCGCCCAGGCTGCCAGCAGACGGCGCTCCGAAACCGGTTCCAGCGCCGCGGTCTCCAGGACGCGCATCGCTTCCAATCGCTGCCGCGCGAGCGCGATCCGCTGCGGCAGCTTTGCGTGGTAGTTGCTGGGCAGGTAGCGTAGACACGCGGCAATCTGCTGTTCGCCGGCAAATGTCGGCGCTTGCGCCAACCGGTTAAGCCAGCGCATGCGCTTCATGCGCAGCTTGGCCAGCCGATAGTGGCCACGCAGCGTTTCCAGCCGCGAGTCGCCGAGCGATTCCGCACACTTCCACAGATGGCGTAGTTGTTGGTCGGCAGCGAACGTCGGCGCCTCGCTCATCGCAGCCAACAGGCCGTTGATCTGCACGAAGTTCTCTTGTCGCTGGCGGCGGCGCTCGCGAGCGGCGTGCAGTCGATCGGCCAGCGGCGGCTCGCCATCGCGGAGTAACTGTTGCCACAAGGCGGCGATCACCGCTTCGTCGCTCCTCGGGTCGTCGAGCATCGCTTCCAGGCGCTCGGCGGCTTCGAGCGTCTCGAATCGTTGACGGCAGTGGTTTGCCGCCGGTAGCGACTCGATCAGTGCGCGGTGCTGAAGCCAAAGCTGCGAGAACTCGGGCCACTGCCGCGCGGCAGCCGCTCCTTCGAGCGAGCGCAGGGCGCGGGCTGCTAAGATCATGCGGTCGGCAGGGTCTCCCGACTCCGCCGCTCGGGCTGCCCACCCACACGCTCGGAGCGGGTCTCTGACCCTGGGTCTCAGGCGGCAGGACGCAGCAGGCTACCGAGCGAATCGTTCGGAATGAGCGGCCATTGCGCCGAGCATTCGGCCGACTTCTGCATAAGCGGATGTCCATTCCGCGGCTCATTCCGGCGACCAGTATTCGCAATCTTTGCCATCGTCGATCCAGCAGGGCAATCGCATCAAACTTTGCCGGCCAGCGCTAGTGCCAGCATTCTCATCGCCTGAAAATTGGTTGGCCGTACACTTGTCAGCCGTCCCGAGGAGGGAAAAATGGCCGCCGAAGATTTACCGCCGCCTCGACTCCATT
>DATAXP010000158.1:0-34405 GCA_036272935.1 Pirellulales bacterium
TCCCACGACCGCCTACGTTGCCTTGGCCGGGACGGCTGAAGTGGCCCTGGTCGACCTGCGTCAGCGAAAAGTAACGAATCGGATCGGTGTCGGTCGCTGGCCGCGATCGCTGGCGCTGTCGCCCGACGAGTCGCGCTTGGCCGTGGGGACCAGCGGCGACCAAAGCGTGTCGATCGTCGATACCGAGCGCGGCGAGCTGCTATACCAGGAATCGGTCGGCGGGCTCAACCTGGGCCACATGCAAACTTCCGCCGATGGACAGTACGTCTACTTTCCGTGGATGGTCTATCGGCACAATCCGATCACGGCGGCGAATATTCGCAAGGGCTGGGTGCTGGGCAGCCGCGTGGCCCGGGTGCGGCTCGATGGTCCCGCGCGCCGCGAGGCAATCACACTCGATCCGCCGGGCGTGGCAGTGGCCGATCCGCATGGCTTGGCAGTCAGCCGTGACGAACGAACGCTGGTTGTCGCCGCCTCGGGCACCCACGAGCTGCTGGTATTCGGTGTGCCAAAGCTGCGGTTCGTCGATTACGGCGGCCCGGGCGATCATATCGAGCGCAACCTGCTGGCTGATCGCGATAATTTCTATCGCATCGAGCTAGGAGGCCGGCCGATGGCTGTGCGACTGTCGGGCGACGGCCACCGGACGTTTGTCGCCAATTGGCTCACCAACGCCGTGCAGATCGTCGATCTCGATGCGCGCAAGGTCACCGCGTCGATCCCCCTCGGCTCTTCGCCGCACCCCTCGCTGGCCCGACAAGGCGCTGCGACCTTCTACGACGGTCGGCGCAGCCTGGACCAGTGGTACAGTTGCCATAGCTGCCATTACGACGGCGGCGCGAACAGTGAGCCGATGGATACCAAGAACGATCGCAGCTTGCTCACGTTCAAGACAGTGCCTTCGCTCGTGGGTGCAACGCGCACCGGGCCGTGGACCTGGCATGGCTGGCAGACCGATCTGGACGACGCCATGCGCGTGTCGATCACCGAAACGATGCTCGGCCCGCCGCCATCGCCCGACGATTGCAGGGCGCTGGTCGCGTTCCTGGCGACGCTCGACAATCCACCCAATCCGTATCGCGCGCCCGATGGTTCGCTGTCGCCGGCTGCCGAGCGTGGCCGGAGCGTGTTTCACAGCGCGACCGCTGGTTGCGCCGCCTGCCACACTGGCCCGGAGTTCACCGATGGCAAGATTCACGACGTCGGCCTCGGCTCGCCGAAGGACGCGCTCGACGGCTTCAACACCCCTTCGCTACTTGGGGTGTATCGCCGCGTGCGCTGGCTGCACGATGGCCGCGCGAAAAGCCTCGAACAGTTGCTCACCGGCCCGCACGACCCGGCGAAGGTCACCGGCTCCGGCTCGCTCACCGATGCCGAGCGAAGCGATTTGATCGAGTATCTGAAATCGCTATGAGGAAGCGCAGCCATAGCCGAATAAGTGGAGATTAGCGAAGATTAGTGTTCCAAAAACTCCTTCTGGATGTTCCTTCTGGGGGACGCGCCATGTTGAAGCAAGAAGGGTTCGCGTTTATGGGCGCGGCGTTTGAGGTTTACAATCAGCTTGGCTACGGTATGGCCGAGGAAATCTATCAACAGAGCTTGGAAATCGAGCTTGAAACGCGGTCGATTCCCTTCCGCACAACACACGACCTGGCAGTGTTCTACAAGGACCGACAGCTCGCGACAAAGTACAAGCCCGATTTGATCGTGTGGGATGGCATTGTTGTCGAATTAAAGGCAGTTGCGCAGTTGCTGCCAGAGCACGAAGCGCAGTTGTTCAATTATCTGCGGATCGCTCGACGACCTTCCGGCTACCTGGTCAATTTCGGTCGCAAAGGAGAGCTGGAGTGGAAAAGATTCATTTTGACGGATCTGCACTCAGCCGTCCTGAACCAAGGTGCGCCGAAACATGATCGCTCGGCTGCGGGGGACCGAACTAACACGAAATGTTGCCTCGAGCCGTGCCGGCGAAGCCTAAGCCAGTGGCTTCCGGCGGATGCGAGCGATATGCTGGCCAGTGGCCCGGGGGACGTTCGCCAGCCAACGACTTCGCACGAGAAAGGATCGGCATGCAAATGGCACGACAAAATCGACTGTTGGCGGCCGTTGCCTTCTCCTTGGTAGCGCTTTCGGCGACGACGCTCCCCGCTCAGCGACCTGGCCAGGGCCGCGGCGGCAACCCATACGCCAATCTCAAGACCACGACGCTCAAAGGAGCGATCAAGCAGGTGCAGCCGGCGCAAGGCGGGACGATGATCACGGTGCTCGTCACCGGCAACCAGGAGGTTGCCGTGATGTTGATGCCGACGGCCAAGGTTACGATCACCGGCACCGCGCACCCCGACGGGCTCACGATGGGCATGAACGTGGAGTTCAAGGCCGATTTGACCAAAGGCGCTCCGACCGAGCCCGAAGTTGCCGAGCTGAAGGCGTTCGACTCAGGCGATCCCAGCTTCAAGAGCGGCGTGTACAGCGGCGAAGCGGGAACGTCCGACGCGCCGGTGCGCACGCTGGCCGAGGGGACCAACACCTACACGGTGCGCGGCAGCCTGCGGAGCGTGAAAGATGGCGTGGCATTGGTCGCCGTCCCTGGAATGCCGCCGATCAAGGCAAAGCTCGGCCCCGACGCAAAGATCACCGTCGAATTGAAGAACCCGTCGGCCGCGCAATTCGGCGACGGCATCACGGTGCAAGGGAAAGAGGTCAAGCCGGGACAAGTCCTCGGCGAGAACGTGGCGATCAACCTGAACAATCCGCTGTCGAAGAAAAAGCCGGGAGCCGCGCCCGGAAAAGCGTCGCCGGCCGGTTCGCCGTTCGGCACGCCGTAACAGCACGGCGGAAAATCACGAAAACACGAAGGACGGAAGCCGCGAAAAAGACAGAAGGAAATTGTCTTCTCCGTTTCGCGTTTTCAAGGCTTTGGTATTTTCGTGATCCTCTTCTTCCGCAGAGTCAGATGCCCATGCGGCTAAGCGCGTCGATCACGCTCCCCACGGCGCCGGAAAGCGTAGGGTGTTTGCCCTCGAACTCCAGCGCTGCCTCGGACAGCCGGCGCGAAAGCGTCGCATCAGCCCGTTCACCGCGTGGCAGCCGCTCAATGTCGGCAAGCACCTGGTCAAGCAAGGCGCGCGTCTCGGCCGGCAGCTGCGGCTCCCCTTCGAGCCGCGCGCGCAACTGGGCGAGCTTTGCCCGCAAATCTTCGACCTCGTCCGCCATGCTTTCTGCGCTCCTCAAACTTGGCCGCCCCGCCGTTCCAACATACGGCGATTGGTTCATTGCGGCAACCAAGCGCAACGATCGCGCTCGTAAGTCGTTGCCATCATTCGTTCCCGCCCGGGCCGGTTGCCCGCCTAGCCGGCGATGCACTATAATCCCGAACTCATCGAGCGCCTGCGTGGCCCGTACCCCTTGCGCCGTCGAGCACAGCCCAGCGCCTCGCGCGGCTGGCATGTTTTCTTGGAAGGAGATCCCTGTGGCGATTCGTGTTGCAATCAACGGCTTTGGTCGGATCGGGCGGCTGGTGTTTCGGGCGATTTGCGATCAAGGCTTGCTCGGCAAGGGAATTGATGTCGTCGCGGTCAACGACCTGGTGCCTGCCGACAACCTTGCGTACCTGCTCAAGTACGATTCGACCCAGGGGCGTTTCGGCGGCGAAGTCTACAGCGAGAAGTGCGACTCCTCGGCCGCCGAGGACGACACGCTGGTCGTCAACGGCCAGGCGATCAAATGCCTGGCGGTCAAGGAAGGCCCGACCGCGATGCCGTGGAAGGAGCTCAAGGTCGACCTGGTGCTCGAATCGACCGGCCTGTTCACCGAGGCCGAGAAGGCGAAGGGGCACGTGACGGCGGGAGCCAAGAAGGTGCTCATCTCGGCGCCGGCCAAGGGGGAAGACATCACCCTGGTGCGCGGCGTGAACTGCCAAAAGTACGACCCGGCCAAGCACACGATCGTCTCGAACGCCAGTTGCACCACCAACTGCCTGGCTCCGGTCGTGCACGTGCTGCTGAAGGAAGGCTTCGGCGTCGAGGATGGTTTGATGACAACCATCCACAGCTACACCGCCACGCAGAAGACCGTCGACGGCCCCTCGAAGAAAGATTGGAAGGGTGGCCGCAGCGCCGCGATCAACATCATCCCCTCGAGCACCGGGGCGGCCAAGGCGGTGAGCCTGGTGATCCCTGAGGTGAAAGGCAAGATGACCGGCATGGCGTTCCGTGTCCCCACGCCGACGGTGAGCGTCGTCGACTTAACGGTGAAGACCGTTAAGGAGACGAGCTACAAGGAAATCTGCGCCGCGATGAAGCGGGCCAGCGAAACGTACCTGAAGGGCATTCTGGCCTACACCAGCGATGAGGTCTGTTCGAGCGACTTCATCCACGATGCCCATTCGAGCATTTTCGACGCCGGCAGCGGCATCGAGCTGAATAGCCGCTTCTTCAAGCTCGTCAGTTGGTACGACAACGAGTGGGGCTACTCCAACCGCTGCGTTGATGTGATGCGGATGATGATGAAGTAAGCGAAATGCAGAATTCAGAATGATGAATGCAAAATGGGACGGCCGTTGTTGTTCGACATGCTGCTTCCCTAATTCTGACTTCTGCGTTCATCCTTATGCATTCCCTTAGTCCTTCAGCTTGAACAACTGCTTGAATGCTTCGAGCAGTTGGTGCTGGACGCCTTTGCGGGCCTCGTCGCGCAATGATTCCAGCGGCGGGTGCAGCAGCTTGTTGACCAGTCGGTCGGCGAACTGCGTTACTTCCTGGCGCAGCGTGTCGTCGACTGTTGGCAGCCGGTTGAACAGTCGCCGTAGCTCGTCGTCCTTCACCTGCTGCCATCCCTCGCGCAGGCGCTTGATCATCGGCGCCGTGGCGCGATGGTTCAGCTCGGCCATGAACTGCCGGGTTTCCTGATCGACAATCGCTAGCGCCCGCGGCAGCTCGCGGTCGCGCTCCTGCCGGTTCCGCTCGCAGGCTTGCCGCAGGTCTTCGATCGTGTACAGATACACGTTCAGGCAATTGCCGATGGCCGGGTCGAAGTCGCGCGGCACCGCCAGGTCGAGCACGAACAAGTCGCGTTGAAACCGCTTGGAAGCGATCTGTTCGTAATCGGCCAGCGTGACGATCGGCTCCTCGGCCCCGGTGGCGGTCACCACCAAGTCGGCCGCCGCCAGCGCCGCCCCGAGTTCCTCCCACGCCACGGCTCGCCCCTGCCAACGCTCGGCCAATTCCTGCGCTCGCGGCAGGTTGCGATTCACGACCGTCACGTGCCGCGCCCCTTCTTCCTTCAAATAGCGGAGCGTTTCTTCGCTCATCTCGCCGGCGCCGATCACCAGGATGTTCTTGTCGTCGAAGCGCTCGAAGATGTTCTTGGCGAAGTCGCCGACCGCGACGCTGCTAATGCTCACCCGGCGCTCGTTGATCGCCGTTTCGCTGGCGACGCGCTTCGCGACGCGAAGCGCCGCCTGGAACACCTGGTGCGTCAACGGGCCAACGCTGTCTTGCGCCGCTGCCAGCTCGTAGGCCTGCTTCACCTGGGCGGAGATTTGCGATTCGCCGACCACCATGCTGTCGAGGCTCGCGGCAACACTGAACAAGTGCCGGATCGCTTCTTCGCCGCTGCACTGGAACAGGTCGTCGAACACGTCGTGGAACGCGAGGCCGTGAAAGTCGGCCAGAAACCGGGCCACGTCGGTCCGCGTCGGTCCCGCTTGCGGCTCGTCGTAGGCCGTGTACACCTCGACACGGTTGCACGTCGACAGCAGCACTGCCTCGGCCTTGGGAAAGCGCTCGCGCAGTTGGGCCAGGGCTTCGGTGGCCTGGTTGACGCTGAACGCCAGCCGCTCGCGCAGCTCGACGCTGGCATGCTGGTGCGTGCAGCCGACGAGTTGCACGTTCATGGCCGCGCCTCCGCCTGCGGCTCAAGCGACGCTTCCGATGATCTGCCACCACCGTGTACGCTTGGCAACCCGACGCGCACCACAACCGCCAGCACCAGAAACAGAAAGCTAGCCACCGTCAGATAGGCGACTTTTCGTCCTTGCCGCGCGGGTCGATAGAACCATGTGAACCCGGCGGCCGCCACGAGCCAGCCCAACAATAGCGCCGAGCTCCATACGATCGGATCGCTCCACGGCAGATGGTCGACGTGCAGCCGGTCATTGACCAGGTTCAGCACGATGCCCGACAGAAACCCGATCGCGAGCGCCATCATCGAGATCGTGATCGCCCGGGCGTTTAACCGCTCGAGCCATTCGAGACTCGGCAACTGCAAGCCCGAGTGCGGGGCGACCTTGTGTTTCAGCCGCCGCGCCTGCACCAGGCACATCACACCGCCGACAAACCCGGTGGCCACGGCCACGGTGCCGGCCAACAGCGACAGGCCGTGGATCATCCCCCAGACTTCGAGCGCCTGGCTACGCGGAAACGGTGTCCGATCGGCAAAGCGTGCCGCGATCCCCACCAGCCCCAGCACCACCGGCAGCACAAACGGCCCGAACGCCGTGCGCGGATGGTAGACGGTCAGATACAGGTACACCACGGTCAGCGCCCAGGCGGCGATCAGGTACCAATCGAACTCGCTCGACAGCGGAATGCCCCCGCTGGTGGTCAGCCCGCGATAGGCCAGGAACATGGTGTGCGCGATCAATCCGGCCCCAGCAAACGCCAACATCGCCGCCCCACGCACTCCGCTGCGAAACCAGAGGCGCGTCAACTCCAGCAGCAGCGCCACGGCGTAGCTGGCGGCGAAACAGGTGATGCTGATCCTGGAGAGCATGCGAAGAGTCGATCCCAGTTAGCCGCGTCGCTTGCGAAGCGCTGCCCGAACCCGCGTCGCAAGCGACGCGGCTAAACTCAGCTGGGCACGGCCGGCTCGTTGTCGAGCCCGTATTCTTTGAGCTTTTTGTGCAGCGTGTTGCGGTTGATGCCAAGCTTGGTGGCGGCCTTGGTTTGCACGTTGTCGCAGGTCGTGAGCACCTGCGAAATCAGTTCGCGCTCGACGCGGTTGACGATCTTCATGTGCAAGTTGTCTTCGTTCGCGCCGGCACTGCTCACGCCAAGCTGCACCAATTCGTAGGTCAACGTCTCGATATCGGGTTCCTTGTAGCGCGAGGTGCGCGGCCTCGTCGGCCGCAGCACAGCCTCGGGGAGCACATCGAGCGTCAGCTCGTCGCCCAAGGCCATCACCACCGCGCGCTCGATCACGTTTTGCAATTCACGCACGTTGCCCGGCCAGTGATAATCTTCAAGCGCTTCCATCGCCCGGTGGTCGATGTGCACGACGTAGCGATCGTTCTTCTCGTTGTAGATGTTCAGGAAGTGGCCGATCAGCTCGCGGATATCTTCGCGCCGCTCGCGCAGCGGCGGCAGGTGGATCGGCACCACGTTCAGGCGGTAGTACAAGTCCTCGCGGAACCGCTCGTTTTCCACCTCTTCCATCAGGTCGCGGTTGGTGGCGGCAATCACGCGCGTATCGACACGGATCGTCTGCGTGTCGCCGACGCGCTCGAACTCGCGCTCTTGCAGCACGCGGAGCAGCTTCACTTGCAGCTTCGGCGTCGTGGAATTGATCTCGTCGAGGAACACGGTGCCAGTGTGGGCCGCCTCGAAGCGACCGGTGCGGTTGTCGTGGGCGCCGGTGAACGCGCCGCGCACGTGGCCGAATAGCTCGCTCTCCAACAGACTTTCGGCCAAGGCGCCGCAGTTCACGCGCACGAACGGTCCGCTGCCGCGCGGACTGAGCTGGTGAATCGCCTTAGCGATCATTTCCTTGCCGGTGCCGGTTTCGCCATAGAGCAGCACGGTGGCGTTGCTCTTCGCCACGCGGCGGGTCAGGGCGTACACCTTTTCCATGGCCGGGCCCGAGCCGATCAGCCCGGCGATGGGCGGCCCCGTCGGGGCCGATGTGTCGCTGCGATAGGTCGGGCCGCGGCTCATGGCGTGGCGCCTCCGGCCGGCAGCGGTAGGACGTTGTCGATCGCGCGGCGAGCCTCGATCTGGTCGAGCACGGCGGCCAGCAAATCCTGCACCGCCTTCGGCTGCCGTTGGCTGGCGTTGTAACGATCGTACTGCTGGGCGATCTCGGCGCTGGTCAACAAGGTGCCGAATCGCTGCACGCTGTCTCCAAATGCCGCCACCGCCGCCTGACGCTGCGCGAGAGGCTGCGTGTCGTTACCCGCCACTTGCAGTAGGGTACGCTGCGACGCAGCAGTCCCTAGTCGCGGAAGCACGGCAATCGCCCGGGCACCTAGCGCCGGCAGATAGACGGCTGGCAGAATTGCCGGCTCCAGGCTGCGCCACTGGTCGATCGTCCATTGAGCGTCGTCGGCTGTGGCCAACCAGGCGAAGGTTTGTTGCGCCTGCGTCAACCGTTCGGCGGCCGTCAGATGCTCACCGGCCGAGAGCGGATCGAGCTGAGCAACTGCCCTCGCGGCGGCGGCTTCGATCGGGGCATCGACAAACGCCAGAGTGCGCGGGTGTCGTTCGGCAATCGCCTCGGCACGAGTGAGATTCTCGGACGTGGCCAGAATGCCAATCGGCAGCCAAGCTGTGCGGGCGTCTTGCCGGAGGCGGGCGACAACGACGCCGGCGCTCGGCACGACCAGGTTCATGTGGATCAACACCAGCTCGCAATCGGGCATCGTCGTGGCCAGCTCGAGCAGCCGAAGTTCGTCGTTCGCAATTTCAGCTTCGTAGCCGGCCGATATGAGGAGCCCGGCCACGTTGCGGGCATGCTGCTCGCGCACATCGGCAATGATCGCCCGCCGCGCGCCGGTCGAACGCATGCAAAAATCCATCGCCGCGAGCACGTCGCTATCGCCAGGGTATGGCTGCTGCGCACCGAGTTGCATGATGGCCTCGACCGCCGCGAAGCGAATGCGCCGATCGGCGTGCCGGGTCGCTTCGATGAGCACGCTTCGATCGGGCGCGCGGTTACGCACCAGCTCAGCATCGGCCGAGGCGCCGAGCCGCTTAGCAGCTATGATCGCGGTCATCCAACGATTGCGCGCCAGCGCGTCGGCCAGTAAATCTTCGACGACCGCATTCGACTCGTTTTCCAGCGAACGCGGCGCGCCGGCCAGTTTCGCTCCCAGCTCAACGCCCACGGTGAGATCGAGCCGGCGAATCTCGGCATTGTTCGGCAGGATTTGCCGCGCGGCCGCCAGCAGCCGGCCGGGATCGCGCTGGTGCTGAAACTCTTCGAGTGCGCGGAAATACAGCCGGGCTGCTGCTTGGGAGGCATCGAGACTGCGATCGGCACCGCGCATTGCGAGGGCACGGCGGGCCGCTTGGCGCATTTCGGCCGAATATCCTTCGGCGAAGGCGGGAGCGTACAGGAACAACTCAGCGTCCGGCGTGGGCATGCGGCCCAGAACGGCAATCGCACGCAGCGCCGATGGCGAGTCGCTCTTTTGCGCGGCTTCCGCCACCGCACCGAGAGCCTGGGCGTCGAGTGCCACCAGCGCAGCCTCGACCGCCGGGTGCTCGACGGCACGTGCCGGGTCGTCCAAGATGGTCAACAGCGCCCGAGCCGCCGCGTCGCCGCCGAGACCAAGCTGCACGACCGCTGCGGCACGCGCCGCGGGAGATGGGCTGCGAAGCTGCTCGATCAACGCCGAGATGCGCTCCGGGCTTCGGGCGTACTTGTTCGTCGCGGTAAGGACTTTGTCGGCGAATTGCTTGCCGAGCGGGGTAAGCTCCGGCTGCTGGGCAATCTTCAGAAATACGCTCGACCCATGCTCCTGAAACAGATCGTACAGAGCTGCGTCGTCGAGCGGCGTGTCGTTCAATCGCTGCAACAGCGGGCCTGCTGCGCGACCTTCGTGCAAATCGACCAGCGCGTTGATCACGCGCAGCATATTGCTGGGGGTGGTCGGGCTGGTCGCCAACAGTTCGCGCGCCACCGGATCGCGCGGCACCGGAGCGGGGGCAGCAGGTGCGGGCTGCTGAGCTTGGGCGAAGCATGCGAAATGCAAAATGCAAAATGCAAAATTGAGCAAGAAGCCAGCAGATCGATTCATTGCACCCCTCCGCAACCGCCGCGATTTTGTAGTTTTTTCTTCCATCGCTCGACCTGCTTTGCGACCTCTGCCGGAGCCGTGGAGCCGTAGCTCTTGAACGCGTCGACGGTTCGGCGGGCACCCAGCACCTGGTACACCTCGGCCGTCAGCGCCGGATGAGCGGCCTGCAGATCGGCCAGCGACAGCTCGGCGAGCGGAAGCTTGCGGCCGCTGGCCAGGGCTACCAGCTTTCCCACAATCTCGTGCCCGGTGCGCTGCGGGACACCACGTTGGATCAGCCATTCCATCAACGTCGTCGCATCGAGATAGCCCAGGTCGAGCCGATTACGGATCGCCTCACGGTTCAGTACAGCCCCGGCAACCAGCGGCGCCGCCACTTCGAGGCAGGCGAGCACGGTATCGGCCGAATCGAAAATCGCCTGCTTGTCTTCTTGCAAGTCACGGTTGTAGGCCAGCGGCAAGCCTTTCACCAGCACCAGCAGCCGCGTGAGATTGCCGACGACCCGGGCCGTCTTGCCGCGCGTGAGTTCCAGCACGTCGGGATTGATCTTTTGCGGCATGATCGACGAGCCGGTGCAGAACGCCTGCGGCAGCTTGATGAAGCCGAACTCGACGGTACTCCAGAGAATCCATTCCTCGGCCCAAGTGCTCAGATGCTCGGCGATCATGGCCAGGCAGAAGGCAAACTCGATGGCGAAATCTCGATCGCTCGACACGTCGAGGCTGTTGGCAGCGACCTCATCGAAGCCGAGCCGCCGGGCGACGTCGTGCCGGTCGATCGGTAGCGTTGTGCCGGCCAGCGCCGCGGCACCCAGGCTAAGCACGTTCGTCCGGCGGCGACAGTCGGCCAGCCGACCACGATCTCGCTCGAACTTCTCGCAGTACGCCAGCCAATAATGGGCAGCCAGCACCGGTTGAGCGCGTTGCAGGTGCGTGTAGCCGGGCACAATGCAGTCGCGATCGGCGTCGCAGCGGCCCACGAATGCCCCCTGCAATTCGACCAAGTCCCGGTCGACGGCGTCGATCGCGTCGCGGACCCAAAGCCGCAGGTCAGTCGAAACCTGATCGTTGCGGCTGCGACCGGTATGGAGTTTTCGACCCACATCGCCCGTGCGCTCGATGAGAGCGCGTTCGACATGCATGTGGATGTCTTCTAGCTCAGTCGAGAAACGAAACCTGCCGGCGTCGATCTCCTCTTCGATCGCTTGCAGCGCCTGCTCAATTTCGCGGCACTCTTCGCCGCTGATGATGCCAACCTCTGCCAGCATCTGGGCGTGGGCAACGGAGCCTCGGATGTCGTGCCGGTAAAGGCGTTGGTCGAAGCTAATACTTTCGGTGAAGCGTTCGACGCGGCGATCGGTCGCCTCGCTGAACACCCCTTGCCACGGTTTGCTTGCCACAAGCTTGCTCGACAGCAGTTGGCCTCGCGACTCTCAAACCATGCACTGTAAATGCGTTACGCTCGGCTGTCAACGAGCACGTCCACGGCATGCTTGATAACAATGCGAAAACAAAAGGCCGTGGTGGATTAGTGCCGCTAATGAGGAATTGGAAGCTACCGCTTTTCAGTGAACCGGTCCCGCAACATCCTTCGCGGCCAGCGAGATCCGCCGCGTCGCAGCAACGACTTGCGACCAATATCGAGGCATGCCTTGCCGATATTCTACGCGACGGCGGATTTTCTCACCCCCGCCGGTTCGCGCGGCGGCGGTCTGCCTCGGTTAACAGCATCTTGCGCAGTCGCACGTGGCTGGGGGTGACCTCGACCAGCTCGTCTTCCTCGATGTACTCCAACGCCATTTCGAGCGTCATCTGGCGCGGCGGCTTCAATAGAATGTTCTCATCGCTGCCCGCGGCACGGATGTTGGTCAGCTTCTTTTCCTTGGTCGGATTCACAGGCATGTCGTCCGAGCGGGCATTCTCCCCGACGATCATCCCTTCGTACACCTCGTCGCCCGGGGCGACGAACAAGTCGGACCGCTCTTGCAGCGTGTTCAGCGAATAGGCAACCGCTTTGCCGGCGACCATCGACACCAACACGCCGTTCGGGCGACCGGCGATGTCGCCTTCCAGTGGTCGATATGCCTCGAAGCGATGGTGCATGATCGCCACGCCTTGCGTGGCGTTCAGCAGCCGCGTGCGCAGGCCGATCAGCCCACGGGCCGGGATCGAAAAGCGGATGTGCGAATACTGGCCACGGGTGTGCATCTCGACCATCTGGCCGCGGCGGGCGCCGACCAATTCCATCACCGGTCCCATCTTTTCCGGCGGCACTTCGACGACCAGCGATTCGAACGGCTCCTCGACGATGCCATCAGTTTCGCGCGTGATGACGTGCGGCTTGCCGATCGACAACTCGTACCCCTCACGGCGCATCGTTTCGATCAGCACCGACAGATGCAGCAGGCCGCGTCCTGAGACCGCCAGCGAGTCGGTCCCTTCAATCGGCCGCACGCGCAGGGCTACGTTGCGCTCCAACTCCTTCATCAGCCGGTCACGCAGATTGCGGGTGGTCACATACTTGCCGACGCGGCCGGCGAACGGCGACGAGTTGATGCTGAATCTCATTTCGAGCGTCGGCTGATCGACGGTCAGCCGCTCGAGCGCCCGTGGAGCTTCGATGTCGCACACGGTGTCGCCGATTTCCACATCCTCCAAGCCTACGAGCGCGACCACGTCGCCGGCGGTCGCTTCTTCAACCTCAGTTCGGCCCAGCTTCTCAAACACGTACACCTGCGTGACCTTTGCCGGGTGGAAATCGCCGTCGGCCTGCGCCAGCGCGACGCGCTGCCCCTTTTTGACCGTGCCCGAGTAAATCCGGCCGATCGCGATGCGCCCGACGTAATCGCTCCAATCGAGCGTGGTGACGAGCATCGTCAACGGTGCATCGGCCTCGACTTCCGGTCCCGGGATGTGCTCCAGCACCAGGTCCAACAGCGGCTGGATCGAGTCGCCCGGCTGATCAGGGTCGGTGGTAGCGTAACCGTCGCGGCCGCAGGCGAAGATGTAGGGGAAGTCGGCCAAGTGATCGTCGGCGCCCAGTTCAAGGAACAGCTCGAATACCTCGTTGAGCACCTCGTGGGGCCGCGCGTCGCCGCGGTCGATCTTGTTGATGACGACGATCGGCTTCAGGCCGAACTCGATCGCCTTGCTGAGCACAAACCGGGTCTGCGGCATTGGCCCTTCGGCAGCGTCGACCAGCACCAGGGCGCCGTCGGCCATCCGCAGCACGCGCTCTACCTCGCCACCAAAGTCGGCGTGGCCAGGCGTGTCGATCAGGTTGATCTTCACGCCGCGGTAGTGCATGGCGCAGTTCTTGGCCAGGATGGTGATCCCCCGTTCCCGTTCCAGGTCGTTGGAATCGAGGATGCAGGTTTCGGCCAGCTCGCTGGCGCGGAACTCGCCGCTTTCCTTGAGCAGGCAGTCGACCAGCGTGGTCTTGCCGTGGTCGACGTGGGCGATGATCGCCAGGTTGCGTATGTCGGTGCGGCGATGGCGATTCTGGGGCACCGGAAGGGTCTCGACGGTCGACATGGATGAACTGAGCTCGTGGGTTTGACGGACAACGCTTGCAAACGGAAAGCCAGGGCGGAACAACGCTTCAGTAACAGTCGTCTCGTCGGTTCAGGTGGGTTGAATCGGCGGAAGCTGCTCGAAGCCGTGCCACGCGGCGAGACAGGCGTGGCCAGTGCCCCGTGACGGATGCCACGCTGGCGAAACGACCAACGGCTCTTGGCCGTCAACCATTATCCGAAAACCAAGCCACCCGGGCAATGGCAAATAGATGCAGGGCACC
This sequence comes from Pirellulales bacterium, assembly GCA_036272935.1. Taxonomy (GTDB): domain Bacteria; phylum Planctomycetota; class Planctomycetia; order Pirellulales; family PNKZ01; genus DATAXP01. Next base: position 13,815 of record DATAXP010000158.1, read on the forward strand.
TCATGCAAGCACGGATACCACCAACGCGCGCAGCGGCGGGTTCGGGAGACCCGCGCCGAGCGCGGATTGACCGCGCGCTTCGCCTGGGAGTACAACTCGTCGCGCATTCCCACCAGCCCCAGTACGTCTTGGCCCGGTCGCAACTCATCACGCCGGCGAAGGCCTCGCCCAGCAACGCGCTGATCGCCGTGGCGGCACGGCTCCCCCGCAACGCGAAGACCGTGAACGTCTGGGCCACAAACGTCCACAGTCAGGCTTTCATCGTGGCTTCCTTGGTCGGCGACTCATCGCCGTTGAGATGCGGCTGAGCCGCCAGCGCCGCGACCAGTTCGTCGTAGCTCGGCCTCAGTGCCTGCGTGGCGATGTTCTGGTGTTTGACGGTCAGCGAGGGACAGCAGGGAATGTTCAGGATCGAAGTCACGAACAGTGCCGTGCGGCGCTTGCTCTGCCGGAAGTGAGCCATCAGCGTGGCGTCGACCGGATCGACAACCTAGTTGACGTCGACAGTTCGACAGGCCTGAGTAGCGAACGAACCTCGCAAGACGGAAAGCGCATTTCATCGCGCCGAATTGTGTGTCCCGGCATCACAACGTGCATTTGCGCGATGTCCAGCCATCCATCTGCACTACGACCTGCTCGCGGAGGGATCGGGAACCGCGAGCGCAGCGCCAAGAGTCACACCATGGAGGAAACGTCACGCCAAGAAACGGCTTCGCGGTATGAAGTGTGCAAGTTGCATCGCAAAGCAAAAACAAACGCACCAATGGGAACCTTAGGCAAACCTCAATGAACCAGAAGGCTGTGGTGGTGACTGGCGCGTCGGCGGGGGCGGGGCGCGCGACAGTACGAGAATTCGCGCGTCGCGGAGCGCGACTTGGGCTTTTGGCCCGAGGTCAGCAAGGACTCGAAGCTGCCAAGCGAGAGGTTGAATCGTTGGGGGGCCGAGCGCTCGCGGTGCCGACCGATGCGAGCGAGCCCGACCAGGTCGAGGCCGCCGCCGAGGCCGTGGAGCGTGAACTGGGGCCGATCGACATCTGGGTGAACGACGCGATGGTGTCGGTGTTTTCGCCCATTAAGGAGATGGCCGCCGCCGATTTCAAGCGGGTCACCGATGTCACGTACCTTGGCTTTGTCTACGGCACGATCACGGCGCTGAAGCGCATGCTGCCGCGCGATCGAGGCATGATCGTGCAAGTTGGGTCAGCGCTAGCCTATCGCGGCATCCCGCTGCAGTCGGCGTACTGCGGGGCGAAGCACGCCATTCAAGGGTTTACCGAAAGTGTGCGCTGCGAGTTGATTCACGACCACAGCCACGTGCAAATCAAGATGGTGCAGATGCCGGCCCTCAACACGATATCCCTGAGCACCAACTGCAATTGGGCCGCCCGTCGGGTTCGGCCATGCCGTTGGTCTGGGCGCACGCCGAGTACTTGAAGCTCCGCCGCTCGCTCCACAATGGCAAGGTGTTCGACATGCCGAAGCACGCCGCCGCGCGGCGATGAAGGCACCGATCGCGAACTGGTTGCCGCGATCGCGCATGAAGTTGCGGAGCAGCCGCGGGCCAAACTGCGACGAGGCCAACTGCAGGGCGACGACCGTGATCGAGAACGTCACGCTGGCGATCGTCATCATCGAAGAGGCGACGGTCGACAGCAGCGCACGCGATCCCTGGTGTCCGCGCGTGAAGGTCCAGCCCAGCACCGTCAACGGCACCGAGGCCGATCAGTTCGTGCCCCACATCTCCGTGACGATCGGTCTGTTGCTATCGCTGGCGAGCGTCGGCGTGTTCATTTACTTCATCCATCACGCGGCCGAATCGATCCAGGCCGAGAACGTGATTGCCGCAGTCAGCCGCGACTTGCATTACGCCATCGATCGGCTGTATCCGCAATCACTCGGCAAAGAGTCCCCGGAAACGGAGCGGGATGCCGAGCACGAACGGGCGCCGCCCAAGCAAGACCTGCCCGCCGGTTTCGACCGAAAGGCGCGCCCGGTAACCGCGGCGCAAAGCGATTATCTCCAGGCGGTCGATGTTGACCGGCTGTTGGAACTCGCGAAGCAGCACGACCTGGTGCTTTCGATCGAACAGCGTCCAGGCAAGTTTTTTTTCAAGGGTCGCGATCTTGTGAGGGTGTGGCCCGGCGCCAAGCTGGATGATGCACTTGCCGCCGACGTTCGTGCAGCCCTTTGTTTCGGCAAGCGTCGCACCCTGGTCCAAGACATCGAGTTTGCGATCGACCAGCTCGTCGAGGTCGCGGTGCGCGCGCTTTCGCCGTGCATTAACGATCCGTTCACGGCGATGAACTACCTCGACCGCTTGGGCGCTGCGCTGTGCCTGTTGGCCGAGAAGACCATCCCGTCGCCGTTCCGCTACGACGACGAGGGCCGGCTGCGCGTGGTGACCGATCGCTCGAGCCTCGCGGGGATCGTCGACGCGGCGTTCAACCAGATTCGACAGGCCGCGCGCGGGAACACATCGGTCACCTTGCGGCTGCTCGAGACGATCACCGGCGTTGCCCGGCACACGCGCGACCCGGTCTTTCGCGAGGCGCTCGGCCGGCACGCCGAGACGGCGCACGGCGACGGCGAGCATTCCATCCACAACCCGCTCGACCGCGCCGACGTCGACCAACGTTACCGCGACGCGATCGAAAACCTGCAAGGCCGGAGCGAACCAAGCGTCGCGACGAAAGTGTGCGAATGACCATGCTGAATCAGAAGGGCAGCGATCGTCGCAAGCCGACTTCGCGCTAATCTTTGGCGCCGTTGCCCGCATGTTTGACTAGATTACCTCCCTCGATCGGCCGGGACTGTCGCGCCTGGTTCTTGATTTCAGTCGCGTCGCTGTCCAGGCCGCCCTCGCCCACGCTCACCTCGACGTTGCATGTGTGGTCGCGAACGTCGAATTTGAAACTTGGTTCGTCGCAGCTGCAGAATCGCTGACCGATTATTTGGATGTCGTGGCAAGTGACCCGCCTTCGAATCCTGAAGGCGACCGCTGTGGAAATGGCTGGGTCGCCAGTCGTTTCAAGGGAATCAAATACAGCGAGGCAATCGACCAACCATCTCTGACAGCCAAAATGGATCTTCCAACTTGCAAGGCACGATCGCCTTCATTCGACAAACTTTGCCGTGAACTGAGGGCTCGCTCAAAGGGCTAAAGCTACTGGGTTATCGCACGCATAGTCGGTATGATTCGTTTACTATGCTCCTGCTGCGCGATGTCAAAAAATCGTTTGTCGATCCCGAGGGGGAGGTGCTGCCGATTCTCGACGTGGCGGAGTTTCACGTCGCGGCCGGCGAGCAGGTGCTGCTGATGGGTCGCAGCGGCTCGGGGAAGACTACGCTGCTGCAAATCATCGCGGGGCTGGCGAGGCCCGATTCGGGCCTGGTGCAAGTCGCGGGTCAGGACATCACCAAGCTGTCCGAGGCGGTCCGCGACCGATTCCGGGCGCAGAATCTGGGCTACGTGTTTCAAACGTTCAACCTGCTGCCCGGCTTTTCGGCGATCGAGAATGTGCTGCTGGCGATGAGCTTTGGCGGGCAGCGCAGCGATCGTGATCGGGCGGCGACGCTGCTCGGGCGCGTCGGCCTGGGGAAGCGTCTGCGGCACAAGCCCAGCATGCTCAGTGTCGGCGAGCAGCAGCGGGTCGCGGTCGCCCGCGCCCTGGCGAATCGGCCTAAGCTGCTCCTGGCCGACGAGCCGACCGCCAGCGTCGACGCGAAGCATCAGCAGCAGATCATCGACCTGATCCGCGACACGTGCCGCGAGGAAGATGTGGCGCTGCTCTTGGTGACGCATGCCCGCGAGGTGGCCGAGCAGTTCGAGCGCGTCGAGCAGTTGGAGCAATTCAACCAGGCCCTGGCGGCCTGACGGCGAGCGGGGGCAGTCATGCCCCCGGTAACAAGAGACAACGCACAGCCCATGAGCCTTTGGAAGATCGCCTGGCGGAGCATGCAGTGGCGGGGACTGTCGTCGGCGCTCACGGCGCTGTCGATGGCGCTGGGCGTGGCGCTGATCGTGGCGGTGCTCGTGATGTATGGCGTGCTGAGCCGTTCGTTCGCCAAGGGGGCGCAGGGTTTCGACTTGATCGTCGGCGCCAAGGGCGGAAGGCTGCAGCTCGTGCTCAACACGGTGTACCACCTGAGTACGCCAATCGAGAACATTCCGTGGACGTACTACAAGGAGTTTCGCCCCGGCGGAAAATACGCGTCGGAAGTCAGCGCGGCGATTCCTTACTGCCTGGGCGATAACTTCGAGGGCTATCGCGTCGTCGGCACCACTGCCGAGCTGTTCCAGATCGAGTACGTACCAGGCGAGCACTACCAGTTCGCGTCGGGTCGGAATTTCGAAAGCGATCATTACTTCGAAGCGGTGATTGGTTCGCAGGTGGCGTACTTCACCGGGCTGCGCGTGGGAAGCAAGTTCGAGCCGACGCATGGCGTATCCGACGACGGCCAGGGGCACAAGCACGATGCCTTCCGCGTGGTCGGCATCCTCGATCCGACCGGCACCCCCAACGACCGCGCGCTGTTCGTCAACATTGAAGGCTTCTTCTTGTTGGCCGGACATGCGAAGGAAGCGCCCGGCGAGAGCCACGCGGCACACGAACACGCGCACGATCACGATCATGCCGACTCGCACGAGCATCATCACGAACCGTTGCCCGAGAACCAGCGCGAGGTGACCGCCATCCTGGTCCGCACCGCCAGTCCGCTGGTGATGCTCTCGCTGCCGCGGCGGATCAACAAGGAGCCGTTCGCCCAGGCGGTGATGCCGGCCCGCGAGATTTACGCCCTGTTCGAAGGAATCTTGGGCAACTTGCGCACGGTGCTGCTGGTGCTGGCCGTGGTGGTGGTGGTCGTGGCGAGCGTCGGCGTGATGGTGAGCATCTATAATTCGATGAGCGATCGACGGCGTGAGGTGGCGATCATGCGTTCGCTCGGGGCCGGGCGGCGCACCGTGTTGGTGATCGTGCTGCTAGAAGCGACGCTGCTGGCATTGGGAGGCGGGTTGCTGGGTCTGGCCATGGGGCATGGCCTGATCGGGGCCCTCAACCCGTTGATCGAGGCCGAAACCGGCGTAAGCATCGGCCCGTGGGAGTTTCCGATGTATGATGCACGTATCGGCGACGTGCTCGAACTTCGGGTGCCGCTGGAACTGGTGTTGATTCCGGGGCTGATACTCGCGGCGATCGTGGCAGGGTTGTTGCCGGCGGTGGCGGCGTATCGGACGGATGTGGCGAAAACGCTTTCGGGGTAAAGGAGAGTGCAAAATGCAAAACGCAAAATGCAAAGTGATCCTGGCCCTGACGATCTACCTTGCCGCCGCACCGCTCGCCCGCGCTTGCCCGTTTTGCAGCGCCGTGCAGCAGACGCTCACCGAGGAGATTTCCGGGGCTGATGCCGTGGTGATCGGCAAGCTGACGTCGGCACCCGCGGCCGCAGCCGCCGCCCAAGGGGCGACCACCAAGTTCGAGATCGCCAAGGTGCTCAAGGGCGGGAAGCTGCTCGAAGGGGTCCGGACGATCGAGGTGCTGTATTTCGGTGACCAGGATCCAGGCACCGAGTTCCTGATCATCGGCACCGATCCCAAGCAACTCGCCTGGGGAACGCCGACGGCACTCAGCCCGCGGGCGGTGAAGTACGTCAGCCAACTCGTGAAACTGCCCGAGAGTGGCCCCGAGCGGCTGATGTTCTTTCAGAACTACTTCGAGGATGCCGATCCGCTGCTGGCCGGCGACTCGTACGACGAGTTCGCCAAGGCCCCCTATGCCGACATCTCCAAGCTGAAGGATCGGCTCGACCACGACAAGCTGTTGGGCTGGATCAAGACAACCGAAACCTCCACCAGTCGCCGGCGGTTGTACCTGACGCTGCTTGGCATCTGCGGCCAGCCGTCGGACGTGCCCGAGCTGGAAGCGATGATCCGCACCGACGACCGCACGATGCGCACCGCGCTCGATGCGCTGATCGCCTGCTATCTCAACCTGCGCGGCCCCGACGGTCTGCCGCTGGTCGAGGACCTGTTTCTCAAGAATGCCAAGGCCGAGTACACCGACACCTATGCCACGATCATGGCCCTGCGGTTCCACGGCCAGGAAACCAAGGTCATTCCGCGCGATCGACTGGTGGCGGCGATGCGGTTGATGCTCGATCGGCCGCAGTTGGCCGACCTCGTGATTCCCGACCTGGCCCGCTGGGAAGATTGGTCGGTGATGGATCGGCTCGTCGATCTGTTCAAGCAAGCGACCGACGAGTCGATCTGGGTGCGCGTGCCGGTGATCAACTACCTGCGCGCCTGCCCGCTGCCCGAAGCGAAAGAGAAGATCGACGAGTTGGCGAAGATCGATCCCGACGCGGTGCGCCGAGCGAGCAACTTCTTCCCGCTCGGCGGCGCCAAGCCGCCGCCCGGAGCGCAGCGACCAAAAGAGGACTCCGCGCAGCGACCCAAAGATGGCGCGCAGCAGCCGAACGACGCGGCGGAGCCCAAGGAAAACGCAAAGCCGGCCAAGGCCGACAGCAGCAACGCCTCGCCCGACAATGCCAACGCCTTGGCCGCCGCCGACGCGCCGGCTGACGAAGGCGCCGCGGCAGCGGACCAGGCGCCGCCGGCCGCCGATGCTGAGACTCCACAAGAGAAAGAAGAGCTTACTACAGACAATGCCGACGTGGCCAAGGTGCCGCCCCGCCCCGACGATGCCTCGGAAATCGCCCCTCCCGATGCCGAGCCGCAAGAGCAGTCGATCGGCCGCGGGGTGGTGTTGTCGATTGCGTTGGGCGTCGGTATCGGACTGTTCGTGGTGATGGCGGTCATTTTGCGGTCCGGGTCGCCGCGCGTCTGATAGGCTTGGGTTATGAGTGTGGACGTGCGTCCCAGGCCGGTCCGTTTCGCCCCCGAGGCCGATGAGGCACTGCCGTATCGCGCTGTCAGCCGGCTGGCGGTACTCAGTCTGGCGCTGGGGTTGTTCTCGGCTGTGGCGCTGCTCGATTGGCCCTTGGCCATTGTGCCGGCCGTCGGGATCGTCAGCGGCCTGGTTGCCTGGCGACATGTGCGCTGGCACGACGACACGCTCACCGGTGCGGTGCTGGCCCGGTGGGGCATCGCGCTGAGCGCCGTGTTCTGGACCGCCGGCTGGGGACGGTTGAGCTACGAATACGCCACCGAGATTCCGCCGGGATACCAGCGGCTCACGTTCGCCGAGTTGCAGCCCGATCCGGCACGTCCCGACGAGGCGATTCCTCCGGCAGCCCGTGCGGCTGACGGCAAGCGCGTGTTTCTCAAGGGCTACGTGCTGCCGGGACGACAAACCGAAGGGATTCAAGAATTCGTGCTCGTCTGGACCAGTGGCGACTGTTGTTTCGGCAGCGATCCGTTGCCGACGCATATGGTGGCCGTCACGCTCGACGAGCCGCTGCGGCTCTCGTACACGACGCGGTTGCGCAAGGTGGCAGGCACGTTTCACGTCGAACCCGGCTCGGCCGACGGCAAGAGTGTGGTCTACAAGCTCCAAGCGGATTACCTGCAATGATTCTCGGGCGAATTGCGATCTTGTTCTTGTTGCTGTCGGTCGCGTTGCCGTGCCTCGCTGCCGACGACGCGGCACGCCAGGAGATCACGTTCGACACGATCAAGTTTCCGATGGAGAAGACCGACGAGTTCAAGCGCTCGATGCTCACTCCCGAGATCGAAAAGCTCGGAGGAAAGCGCGTGCGCATCCGTGGTTACATCTTGCCGAGCTTTCAACAATCGGGGATCACGCAGTTCGTGCTGGTGCGCGACAACATGCAGTGCTGCTTCGGCCCCGGAGCGGCGCTGTACGATTGCATCGTCGTCGAAATGAAGCCGGGCAAGAGCACGAACTTCACCGTCCGTCCCGTGGCGGTCGAAGGGACCTTCGCCGTCCACGAGTTTCTCGATCCCGATGGCAAGCCGCTGGCGATCTACCATCTCGACGGCGATGCGGTGGAATAGGCAGAAATGAAAACCGCAAATGAACGCAGATGGACGCGGATCGAGCAAGTTGCGTTAATCTTTATCTGCGTTTATCTGCGTTTATCCGCGGTTTCGTTGCTCGCTTGTCCGTTCTGCACGGTGCAGCAACCGACGTTTGCCGAGCGGCGTGAGGCGGCGCGTGTGGTCCTCCTGGCCGAGGCAATCGAGGCGATCGACGCCGCGGCGCACGAGGCACGCTACCGTGTTCATCGCGTGCTCAAAGGCGATTGGAAGTCACACAAGGAACCGCGAATCGCGCTGTCCGGCGAGCAAGCGCCTCGGCCGGGCACGCTGGCCATCTTGCTTGCCGAGCCGGCGTGGTCGGCCATCCCAGTCGACGAAACATCCGCGGCGTACTTTGTTCGCGCGCCAGCGTTGCGGCTGCCGGCGGCGGAGCGACTTCCGTACTTCGTTCCCTATTTGGAATACCGCGATGCCGCGGTGGCCGGAGACGCACATGCTGAATTCGGGCGCGCGGCACTCGACGACGTTGCACGAGTAGCCCGGTTGGTGCCGATGGCTTCGCTGCGCGCGTGGATCGTCGATGACGACGTGCGCGAGACGCACAAGGGGTTGTACGGGCTGCTGCTGGGACTGGCGAGCGACGAAACCGATCGCCGGCTGAACACCGAGTTGCTCGAGCGATTGATCGCCGCGCCGTCGAACGATTTCCGCGCCGGCTTCGACGGCGTGCTCGGCGGATACCTGCTGCTGTCTGGCGAACCAGGGCTTGAACGGCTCGGGCAGCGATTCATCGCCAACAAGAGTGCCGCGCACGGCGACGTGCTGCATCTGCTCACGGCATTGCGATTCTATCGCGAATATGGAAAAGAGATCTCCCCCGCGCGGCTGGCACAGGCGGTGCGCCCGTTGCTGACGCGGCCGGAGTTTGCCGCGGCCGTGATCGTCGATCTTGCCCGTTGGCAAGCCTGGGATGCCACGCCCGAGGTGGTGCGGCTGGCCACCGTGGCCGACAACGCCGATCCCGCGGTGCAGCGTGCCGCGATCGGCTACTTGTTGGCGTGCCCCAGCGACGAGGCGCGACGGGTGCTGTCGGAACTGCGCGTGACAGCACCCGAGCGCGTGGCCGAGGCCGAGCGCGCCGGCGCATTATTCGGCGCGGGGCGGTAATCGTAAATTTGGCCGCGTCGCTTGCGACGCGCGTCGACCGATGAACGGGTAGCCCAACGTGGCGAATCTCGCTATACTGCCTGCCGCAATTCTGTCGCATTCTCGACATCGTTTCTTCCGTGCATTGCGAAGCATGCCGAAATACGTTGTTCGCTGTGGCTCAATGCGTGCGCTGGGCATTTTCGGCTCGAGTGACACGCTGCGCCGCGGCGCCCGCGTGATCGCACGCACCGATCGCGGCATGGAAGCGGGTGAGGTGCTTTGCGAAGCGACCGAACAGGGGGTGGCGCAGATTTCCGACCCGCGCCGCGGCCAGGTGATGCGCATCATGACCGGCGACGATGAGCGCGAACTGATGCGGCTCCGCGCCCAGCAGCTCAGCGAATATCGCGTCTGCCAGCAGAAGGCCGCCGAGCTAAAGCTGGAAATGGAGATCGTCGATGTCGAACACATCTTCGGCGGCGAGCGGATCGTGGTGTATTACCTGGCCGAGAACCGCATCGACTTTCGGGAGTTGGTGAAGCTGCTGGCGGCCGAGTTCCAGACGCGGATCGAGATGCGGCAGATCGGCGTGCGCGACGAGGCGAAGCTGCTGGCCGACTACGGCGACTGCGGCAAGCCGGTCTGCTGCAACACGCACTTGTCGGAAATGCCGCCGGTGTCGATGAAGATGGCGAAACTGCAAAAGGCGACGCTCGACCCGACGAAAATCTCGGGCCGCTGCGGACGCCTGAAGTGCTGCCTGCGCTACGAGTACGACACGTACGAAGAATTGCAGAAGGATTTGCCGCCGGTCGGGGCGAACATCGTCACCAGCAACGGGCGCGGCCGCGTGCTGGCCCAGGAGATTCTGGCCGGCCAACTGCTGGTGGAAATGGAAGATCATCGGCGCGTCTTGATGCCAGCCGCCGAGGTGCTTACAGTGCTCGGTCGGTAACGTGGGCCGGGCAAGGAGCCGAGCAAGCCAGCGGGGCGGCGGCAGAACCAATGGATTTGATGTCAAGCGAGTGCGTTTCGACGTATGACCATGGCTGAATCACGTCTTTCGATTGCCGAGTTGCTCCGCCAGGATCGACGCTACAAGCTGGAAGCCTATGCGTTCGTGTTCGAGGCGTTGCGGTACGGGCACGAAGTGCTGGACATGGGGGCTGCTGCGAAGCCAACCGCGGCGAAGCCGCCAGCGGCCGCCAAACCGTCGAAGGGCGCTTCGCGCGCCGCCGAAACGCCCCCCGCGACCAAGGAAGGTAAGGAGCCGGCCGAGCGCCATCTCACCGGCCAGGAACTGTGCGAGGCGATCCGCCAGTACGCGCTCGAGCAGTACGGCTTCATGGCCCGCAGGGTATTCGAGACCTGGGGGGTGCGCAACACGGGCGACTTCGGCGAGATCGTGTTCAACCTGATTCGCACCGGCGAGATGCGGAAAACCAAGACCGATCGCCGTGAGGATTTCGAGAACGTGTTCGACTTTGAGAGCGGGCTGTGCGATAGCTTTTGCATCAAGCCGCCGGTCGAGCGCCCCAAGCCCCCGGCAGGGTAGGAATCATCGCCGATGGTTACGATGCTTACCTCGGGCCAGCGCCGCAGGTTTATTGCTGCCGGCGTGGCAATGCTGGCGTGGATCGCGCTGCTGGCCCTGATGGCGATCCAAGAAATGGCGCAGCGATAAAAAAAGCCGCGGCACCTCGTGCGTGAGATGCCGCGGCCTCGAAGAAGCAAACCTCTCGTCGATTGCGACGGTGGAGTCGCTGCGAGAAGGGCGAGACCGAGCGGTGCTAAGCACAGCCCTTATTGGTCCAGGCCCACGCATTTATGGTTAGGCACCCCCGACGGAATACAAGACAAGAGGCTTGGCTTGCGAATAATTCGCTAGCAAGGGCCGCTTCTTGCGGCGTGAGATTACATCGGTCGTTGACCAATGAATTCTACACTGCAATCGCGCAAGAATGGCGCGAGCTGCTCAAGATTTTCGCCCGCTCGGCCGACGAGCTGCCGCATAATCAGACCAAAATGCGCTCGACGACTTTGCCGTGTACGTCGGTCAGGCGGTAGCGGCGGCCCTGGAACTTGAACACCAGCCGCGTGTGGTCGATGCCCAGACAGCGCAAGAGGGTCGCATTCAGGTCGTGTACGTGCACGCCGTCGCGGACCACGTTATAGCAGTAGTCGTCCGTCTCCCCGTAGGTGGTGCCGGGGCGAATGCCGCCGCCGGCCATCCACATCGTGAAGCAACGCGGATGATGGTCGCGGCCGAAGTTCGTGGCAGTCAACTTCCCCTGGCTGTACGTCGTGCGGCCGAACTCGCCTCCCCACACCACCAGCGTGTCATCCAGCAGGCCGCGGCGCTTGAGATCAGTGATCAGCGCCGCGCACGGTTGATCGACGTCGCCGGCTTGCAGCCGCACGTTCGACGGCAGGTTGTAATGTTGGTCCCACCCGCGATGATAAAGCTGGATGAATCGCACGCCGCGCTCGGCCAGCCGGCGCGCGAGCAGACAGTTCGCCGCGAACGTGCCGGGCGTGCGGGCATCAGGACCGTACAGATCGAATGTCTCGGCCGTCTCGCCGCGAGTGTCGGTGAGTTCGGGGACCGACGATTGCATGCGATAGGCCATCTCGTATTGCTTGATGCGCGTGTCGATCTCGGGGTCGAGCGTCGCGGCGTGCTGCTTACCGTTCAGCTCGGCCAGCGTGTCGAGCACGCGGCGGCGATCGTCGTCGGCCACGCCCTCAGGGTTCGAAAGGTACAGCACCGGGTCGCCGCTCGAACGGAAGCTGACTCCCTGGTGGTTCGACGGCAGGAAGCCGGCTCCCCACAACCGGGCGTACAACGGGTCCGCCGGCGAAATGGCGCTGCCGCGCGACGTGAGCACGACGAACGCCGGCAGGTCGCGGTTCTCGCTCCCCAGTCCGTAGCTCAGCCACGCGCCGAAGCTCGGCCGCCCCGGCTGCTGATGACCGGTTTGCAGGAAGGTGACGGCGGGATCGTGGTTGATCGCCTCGGTCTCGACGCTGCGGACGATGCACAAGTCGTCGGCCACGGTGCCCAGCTTCGGCAACAGTTCGCTCATCCACGCGCCACTGCGGCCGTGCTGGGCGAACTTGAACGGCGACGGCGCGACCGGCAGCGTCGTCTGCCGCGACGACATCGTCGTGAGCCGCTGATTCATACGCACCGACGCCGGCAAGTCCTCGCCATGCCGCGCGGCGAGCCCGGGCTTGTAGTCGAACAAGTCCATCTGGCTGGGGCCGCCGTGCATGAACAGATAGATGATTCGCTTGGCCCGCGGCGGAAAGTGCGGCTTCGGGCCAAGCCCAGCGACGGCCGTCGCTGGGCTTCCGCTTGCCGACTCATCCAACAGCGACGCCAGCGCCGTGGCGCCGATCCCGGTGGCCGTGCGGCCGAAGAACTGCCGGCGGGTGAGCGCGATTTTTAGTTCGTCGAGCGGGTTCATTAGTGCTGTGTCACCGTTTCGTCCAAGTTCAACAACACGCTGGCGACCATCGTCCAGGCGGCCAACTCGGTGCGCTCAAGTGCCGCATCGACCGGCGATTCCCCGGCCGCCAGCAACTTCTCGATTGCCTCTTGGCGTCCTCGATATGCAGTCCGTTCGTGTTCATAGAGCCGCACAAGCGCCGCCGCCTCGTCGTCGCTCGGCAGGCGTCCCGTCGCCCGGCGGAAGCCGTAGCCAACGCAACCCGTTGCTTCGCTGCTCGCTTGCATCATCCGCTGGGCAAGGTTCCGGGCCGCTTCGATATAGGTCACGTCGTTCAACAGCACCAAGGCTTGCAGCGGCGTGTTCGTGCGCGCACGGCGCACCGTGCAAATCTCGCGCGTGGGACCGTCGAACGCCAGCGTCATCGGCGGCGGGGCCTGGCGCTTCCAGAACGTGTACAGGCTGCGGCGATACAGCGCCTCGCCGTGGTCCTGCACGTAAGTTTGATCGCCGTTGTACGAAACCGCCTCCCAGATGCCCGGGGGCTGGTAGGGCCGCACGCTCGGTCCGCCGATCCGCGCAACGAGCAAGCCGCTGGCGGCCAGCGCCTGATCTCGAATCAGCTCGGCCGCGAGTCGATAACGCGGACCACGCGCCAGCAGTCGATTGTCGGGATCGGCGGCCAGCAGCTTCGGCGTCAGCGACGAGGCCTGCCGGTAGGTCGCACTGGTGACGATCCATCGCAGCAGCCGCTTCACATCCCAGCCGTGTCGCTGGAAATCGACCGCCAGCCAGTCGAGCAGTTCCGGATGCGTTGGCAGTTCGCCTTGTAGGCCGAAGTCGTTGGCCGTGCGCACCAGCCCCTCGCCGAACATCAGTTGCCAATAGCGGTTCACCGTCACGCGGGCCGCCAGCGGGTTTTGCGGCGACACCAGCCAACGGGCCAGGCCCAACCGATTGCGAGGCTCGTCGGCCGGCCACATGCCCAGCGCCGCCGGCACGCCGGGCTGGACTTCGTCGCCCGGCTGATCGTATTGACCGCGCACCAACAAGTGCGTTTCGCGAGGGCTTTCCATCTCGTGCATGACAGGAGCGGAGATCACCTCGCTTTTCAGCGTCGCTTCTTGCTCGCGCAGCGACGCCAGCTCGGCCGCCAGCTTCCGTTGCTCGTCAGTCCCTTCGTGTTCGATGTAATAGCCTTCGAGCTGATCGCGTTGCTGCGTGCAGCGCTTGGCCACCGGCAGCGCGATCGCCCCGCCGAGCATGTCGCGCCAGTAGATCGCGTCGATCTCGGCGGCCGAGAGCGCCCGATCGTAGAGCCGCAACTCGTCCATGCCCCCCTCGTAGCCGATGCCCATCCCCTTCCAGGCGATCCGCCACGGCTCGTCGGTCGCCATCGAGCCATCAAGCGTGTCGCGGCGGACTTTCACGCGCTGCGGCTTACCATCGACATACAGCTTCAGTCCCGCCGCCTTGCCATTGCCGTCGTAGGTGACGACCAGTTGCTTCCACAGGCCTCTGCCGGCGAACGATTGTTCGGCGACAATCTCGATCGCCTGGTGCCCCCAAGTGTGAACCAGGTGCACGCGCGGCTGCGACTTGTACCAGGTGATCTCAAAGCCGCGGGCGTCGGCAGTCGAAGCCATTTTCGAGACGATGCACGTGCTCGGCAACGAGCCGTTCTTAAGCCACGTGGCGATGGTGAATGGCTGCGTGCGTTCGAGCTTCAATCCGTCGAACTCAACGTACTGCGTGGCATCGAACGTCGCCGCTCGACCAGAAACCCCGTCGGCATAGTCGATCGTGCCGACGACGTTGCTCGGCAGCGCATCGGGTCCACGATCTTCGCTGCGCTCCTCGAAATCAAAATGCGCCGCCAGTCCATCGACCGCGGGCGGCTCGAGCTTCGCCAGCAGCGTTTTCTCCCACACGGCAATCGCCTTTTTCAGTTCGCTGATCCCCGCCTTGCTCTCGGCCTCGCACGCCTTGCATTTCTCGCTCAGTTCGGCGAGCTGCTGCTTCTGTTCGGACGTGGGCAGCGACAACAGCGGCGGCGGTCCGGCGGTATCCTTGACAAGGCCTTTCTCTTCGACGGTGTTGAAACAGGCGAACAGCTCGTAGTATTCGCGCTGGCTTACGGGATCGTATTTGTGGTCGTGGCAGCGAGCGCAGCCGACGGTGAGGCCCAGCCAAACGGTGGTTGTCGTGTCGACGCGATCGACGACGTAGCCGGTGCGGTACTCCTCGTCGATCACGCCGCTTTCGTTCGTGACCATGTGATTGCGATTGAAGCCGGTCGCAATCCGATCGTCGTTCCTGGCGTCGGGCAAAAGGTCGCCGGCGAGTTGCTCGACGGTAAAGCGGTCGAACGGCATGTTCTTGTTGAACGCCGCAATCACCCAGTCGCGCCACGGCCACGAGTGGCGCGGCGAGTCGTAGTAGTAACCGTTGGTGTCGGCGTAACGCGCGGCGTCGAGCCATTCGAGCGCCAGCCGTTCACCATAGCGCGGAGAGTCCAGGAGCCGATCGACCAGCTTTTCGTAGGCATCGGCCGAGCGGTCGGCCACAAAGGCGTCGATCTCTTCGGGCGTCGGCGGCAGGCCGGAGAGGTCGAGCGACAGCCGGCGAATGAGCGTCTCGCGCCACGCCTCGGCCGAGGGCTTCATGCCGCGCGATTCCAGTTCGGCCAGAATGAAATGATCGATCGGGCCGCGTGGCCAGCCGCGCTGCTTGACTTGCGGGATCGGTTCCTCGCGCGGCGGAATAAACGCCCAGTGCGGCTGGTACTCGGCTCCTTCTTCGATCCACCGTCGGACCAACTCGATTTCGACCGCCGTTAGCTCAAGCTGCGACTCGGCCGGTGGCATCCGTTCGTCGGCGTGTTTGGCCGAGATCCGCCGATACACTTCGCTCTCGGCGGGCTTGCCCGGCACAATCGCACGGCAGGCCGGCTTCGGCGAGACGGCATCTTCGCGACGATCGAGCCGCAGGTCGGCCTCGCGATGGGCCGCATCGGGACCGTGGCAGCGAAAGCATTTGTCCGAAAGGATCGGACGGATATCACGGTTGAAGCTGAGCCGCGGCTGCTGCTGAGGCTCGCCGGCAAAACTGGCCGCGGTCACGGTCCACAGGCAGCAACTTGCTGCGGCAAAACAACAAACGAGGCGGGGGAGCACGGTCACACACTCTCTCAAAAGGCGGGCCTGGGCGTGCGAGAGAACGTGAATTCACTTTTGATCGCATATCCCGCCGTGCCTGTCAAGGAAATTCGGGCACCAAGACGCCGAACGCCTTTACTTCGCCGCGCGCTCGTCGAAATTTCCTTCGCGGAAGGCGGTGGCAATGGCCATCGGCACCTCGGCCTCGGCCATCACCACGCGGGCACGGTTCTCGGCCGTCTTGGCGCGCATTTCCTGTTCGAGGGCCCGGGCCATGGCGTTGCGCTCGGCGGCGCGGGCCTGGGCAACGCGCGTGTCGGCCTCGGCCTGATCGGCTTGCAGCCGGGCGCCGATGTTTTCTCCCACGTCGATATCGGCAATGTCGATCGACACGATCTCGAATGCCGTCTGGGCGTCGAGCCCGCGATCGAGCACGGCCTTGCTGATGACGTTCGGGTTCTCCATCACTTCCAGGTGCGTTTCGCTCGAGCCGATGGCGGTGATGATCCCCTCGCCGACGCGGGCGATCACTGTCTCCTCGGTCGCTCCGCCGATAAGCTGCTTCAGATTGGTGCGCACGGTGACGCGAGCGCGAATCTTCAACTCGACGCCGTTCTTGGCGATCGCGCTGAGCGTGCCTTTGCTCGAGCGTTGCTCGGGGCAGTCGATCACCTTGGGATAGACGCTGGTCTGCACCGCCTCGAGCACGTCGCGGCCGGCCAGATCGATTGCCGCCGCACGATCGAAATCAAGATCGATGTCGGCGCGGTGGGCGGCGATGATGGCGCGGATCACCCCCGGCACGTTCCCGCCGGCCAGGTAATGAGCCTCCAGCCTGCGCGTCGTTACGCCTGCCGTCGGGTCGTTGCCCAGGCCGGCTTGCAGGGCCATGATCTTCGAGCGCACGATCACGCGCGCGTCGACTTGCCGCAACGACATGCCCACCAGGCTGAAGAAGGTCACCCGGGCGTTCGACATGTACGCCTGGAACCACAGGCTGCCGTACAACAAAAACAAAAACGCCAGCACCAACGCCAGCACGCCGAGCACCAAGGCGCCCAGGACGAACAAGGCTGGATTACCTGACAATTGCTGCCAAGGCATATTCGCTTGCTGCCTCCGCTGCTGAGAAGTCCGTTGCCCCCACCACACACCGAGAGCATAGCCGATCGGCGACGCGTTGGCACGTCCGCACAGCCTGGATCATTTATTCAGGGGCCGCAAGCGGACGGTTTTCAAGTCGAGCAGGGCACCGTGAATCTTGCCGCCGGCGCGGAAGTCGATGCGGTGCAGGCCAGCGGCGAGCGCGATTCTTCCGGCCAACTGCACACGGTACTCGTCCCAGGTATGCGTTCCCACGACCGTGCCGGTGAGCCGGTTCCCGTCAACGGTGAGTTGCCAGGTGTTGCCGGCCGAGTCGTCGCCGCAGGCGTACTCGAACGACGCCTCGTACGGTCCTGGCCGCGAAACGTCGATCGTCCACACGGCATGATCCGCCTCGCTGCGCCAGAAGCCGAGATTGTCGTAGCGGCTTTCCAATTCGAGCGTCGGGCCGTAAATCTCGGCCTGCTGCGGCATCAGGTAGAATTCGCCTCGCAGCGCTTCGGGCTTCACCACCGCCGGACGGTTGCCGGCGAACTCCTTGCGCGGCAGCGCGCTGCGGCCCAGCAAGGCAAA
Organism: Pirellulales bacterium; assembly: GCA_036272935.1. Taxonomy (GTDB): domain Bacteria; phylum Planctomycetota; class Planctomycetia; order Pirellulales; family PNKZ01; genus DATAXP01. The sequence goes on from DATAXP010000158.1 coordinate 31,211, forward strand.
CACATCAGCCAGGTCCTGCCGCGACAAATCCTTCTCCAACCCCTCGGGCATCAGCGATTTGGTCGAGCTTGCCAGTTCTTCGAGGTCCGCGCGGGCCAGCGGAATTTCCTTTCCTTCGGCGGCCAACAACGTCACGCCGGTGCCGCTCTCGGCGGCGAGCATGCCCGTGTAGACGAGCCCGTCGGTGGTGATCGCCGTGTAGTTGATGAACTTCGCCTCGACCGCACGGTTCGGATCGAGCACCGCCACCAGCAAGGCCGCCGGAGATTTATCGGTCAGCGCAGTCAGGTCGGGACCGACAGCATGCCCCACGTTGCCGAGCTTGTGGCACGCCGAGCAGCGCCTGTTGAATACCTCGGCGCCGTGGGCCGCGTCGCCCGAAAGCGCGAGCACGTCGCGGTATTGCTCGACGACCTTCGCCCGGTCAGTGTTCCGTGCCGCCGCCAACAGCGCGGCCGCCCGCTTGGCGACCGTGGCATCCTTGCTCTCGACGAGCCGCTCGACGCGCGCGGCATCGATCTCGGCCGGCTGAATTTCGCCGCGCTCGATCGCATCGAGCAAGGCATTGGTGGACAGCGGCCGAGCCAGGAGCGCATCGAGCACCTGTCCGCGGACCACTGGGCCGAAGGTTCGCCATTGACCGAGCAGCATCGACGGTACGCGGGGATCGCCCTGGCGCACCAGCGTTGTCAGCGCGGCAGCTTGCAACGGCGGCGGCGTCTGAGGACCGAGCAGCCCGGCAAGCAGCGTCAAGTCGCAATCACGCGCCGCGGCGTCACGGCCCAGAAGTTGTAAGGCCGCGATCCGATCGGACTCGGCCGTTGGCGGTTGAGCTGCCACGGTGCGCGCCCAGGCGAACATCGCCGCCAGTTTGTTCAGCTCCACCCTAAGCGGCTCGCCTGCCTGCTGCTGATACGCGGCCAGCGTGAGCTTCCGCCGAGCGAGCGCATCGGCGAGCGAGCCAACGATGCCGATCTGCCACGGAGCGTAGCGGCCGGCGGACGGTGTCACTGCCCTGGCGACGATCGCTGCGAGCGTCGCTTGATCGCCGAGCGCAACGGCCATCGTCGTTAGCTTTTCAATCAGTTCGGCATGCTTCTGCAGCTCGCTTGCCGCGAGAACCACCTTGGCGATGCCGCCGAGAGTCTCGCGGTTCACCGAGCTCATGACTGCGCCGACGATGAATGGATCACCACTGTCGCCGAGCGCGATGTTGCCCAACACCGCTCCGGCGCGCGCATCGTCCCAGTTGCCCAGCGTACACGCGACTTGCAGCTGGACTTGCGCGTCAGGATCGTCGGCGAGTTTGGTCAATCGTTCGCCTAAAGCTGGCGTTGAACCGAGAATCGGCTCCGCAAGGCCGACCGCGAGCCGCCGCACGCCAGAATGCTCGTCGCCCAACGGCGCCGCGAGCACGTCGGCGTCGATGGCGCCGAGGCCGCCGAGCGCAGCCAGGGCGGTAAGCCGCGTTTGTGCGCGCTTGGCTGAACGAACGAACTGCCGCAACGTCTCGACCGCCGCACGATCACCGCGTTCAACGATTCGTCGATGTACCATGTCGCGCGTCGTGCCGTTGGGTGTGTCGAGCGCGGCAACGAGCGCTGGCGTATCGAGTTGGTCGAGGCGCGGAATCGCTCGCGGCCGTTTGTCGCTGGGGAACACACGGTAGATGCGTCCGCGGTCGTGGCCAGAGCGCACGTCGAGCTTCTCTTGCCACTGGTGCGGAATCCATTGCGGATGCTCGATCACCAGGCGGTACATATCGGCAACCCACAGCGCGCCGTCGGGGCCGGTGCGCACCATGACGGGACGCGACCAGGGATCGGTCGAAGCCAGAAACTCGCTGCGCTTCTCGTCGGCAGCACGGTGGCTGGTGAACGTCGCGCCTGCGGGCGACAGCATCTCGCGGTGGACCAGGTTGTGCACCGGCTCGCAGACGAACGAATTGCCGGCGAACCCGGGGCCGAACAACTCGTCGCGGTAGAATGTCTCGCCGCAGGCGCTGGTGAAGCGATTGACCTTATTCAGATCGTTGAAGCGAGCAACGGCGGGGCTGCGCGGATAAATCGGCGCCGCTCCCGGCACGCTCGGCACCTCGGCCGTGGTGTGCGGCGGCGGCAGATGCGGGTTGCGGCGCAGATACTCATCGGCCAACACATAGTGCGACAGCGGCTGGCTGTTCTTGGTGCCGAACCAGTTCCCCCAATCGTCGCGCTCGCGGATGAATTGCGTTTGGCCGGTCTGCGGATCGATCAAGCCTTGATCCGGACGGATGCGAAAGTCGCGACCAGACACGCTCACCTCTTTGCCGGTGAGCTTCGATTCGATCTCGCCGCCGCTGCTGCCGCCGCTGGCGCAGTGGATCCAATTGTCGAGCCCCCAGCGCAGACCGTTCATGCGGTGCTGCTGATTGCCTTCCGCAAAGCCGAGGTACAGTGTCTTGCGCACGTCGGCGCGGCCGTCGCCATCGGTGTCTTCCGCATACAGAATCTCCGGAGCACAGGTGACCAGCACACCATTGCGCCAAGGCATCACGCCGTTGGGAAAGTTCAGGCCGTCCAGGAACACGGTCGAGCGGTCGTAGCGGCCGTCGCCGTCGGTGTCGTCGAGCCAGCGGACGCGACCACCCGGCTGCCCTTTGCCGTCGAGGCCCAACGGGTAGTCGGCCATCTCGACGACCCACAACTTGCCGTCAGCCCCCCAAGCGAAAGCGACCGGGTCCATCACCAGCGGCTCGGCGGCAACTAACTCGACGGTGAAACCCGGGCGGGCGATCATCGACTTCAGCCCCTCTTCGGGCGACAACGGCGCAAATTGATCCGGAGTTGCTTCGGCAGCCGATGCCACGATGCCGATCGACGCGACGATGCTGGCGACAACGAAACGCAGCACAACGGGAGATTGCATGGCGGCGAGGCACGAACGGAGGAAGGAAAGTCGGAAGGCAGCGTTCAATGTAGATCGGACTACAATGGATCGCCAGGGCGTTAGTAGCCGGAGGATGCCACGGCAAGGCCAAGGCGCTGTCGATCTTGTCGGCGCGGATTGCACGCACGGTGTACTGGATGCTCAAGCGCAAGGAGGCCTTCGATGCCCAGCGGTTCTTGAAGTAAGCCGTGTACCGACGCGCCGACTCCGAACCTAACTGGGCCACAGCCTCACCAAGCTGCAACGGGCGAGCGCCACTGCGGAGGA
>DATAXP010000159.1:0-9136 GCA_036272935.1 Pirellulales bacterium
AGGCAGGCAGCGACCGCCGCGCGACCGCCAGCGCCGTCAGAATCACCGCCTTCGGGCTCTTGCTCGTCGCACTCATACCTCCTTGCTACGCACGCGACAACGCTAGCAGCCGAACGCAGGCACCCGGTTTTCTACAGAGCCAGACGAGAGCCGTTCTTGCCCTCTTCGTGCTCTTTGTGTCCTTGTGGTTCTTGCCGACTTAGTAGTCGGTGGTCGCGAATTGCCGGCCCGCGGCCACCAGCAGGTACAGCATGAAAGCCACGCTGCTGAGCACCGACAGCTCGAGCGAGAAGAAGCCCGCGCTGCGCAAGGCCGCAACGTCGAAGAGCTGCTTGAAAAAAGTCGAGGCATCGAGCTTATCGAATAGCAGGATGCTCAGGTCGCCCGGCTTGGGGAGCAGCCAGTAGCCGGCGTCGGCCAGCCAGGTGACGCTCGGCGAGAACGACGACTCGGGGGCGATCTGCTTGGCGAGCGCCAACGCATGCCGGCCGTAGTTCATGCCCCAGCAGAGCATCCAGAACGCGATCGAACCAAACACGCAGACCACCGTGCTGCGGGTACACACCGCCAGCAGCAGCGAGAAGCTGAAAAAGATCGCGAAGTGCAGCAACAGCAGCGGCACGGCCCAAAAGTAGCCGGTGCTCCAGACGCCCGTGCGCAAGCCCAAGGCTAGCCAGGTGCCGCCGACGAAAATCGTCGCGTGCAGCAGCACGAAGGCCAGCACGCCGCAGAACTTGCCCGCCAGCAGCCACCAACGCGGCGCCGGCTTGGCCAGCAGGACGGTGATGTGCCGCCGGTCGAGGAAGCCCGGCAGAAATCCCGCGGTCCAAATCAACGTCAGCAACAGCCCGGCGGTGTCGGCCACGCCGCCGGCAAGGATCAGTTCCAGGCAATGGACGGCGGTGCGCGCGTCGCGGGCCAAGGGGACTTTCACCGCGCCGAAGCCCAGCGTCAGCTCGCCGTCGATGATCGCGACCCCTTCTTTGGCGGCGCGCTGGCGATCCTGGGCTTCGGGATCGGTCGGCGGCAGAAACTCGGGCATGTTCTCGGTCAGCTCGAGGTTCGCCGAGCCGCGCGTGCCGGCGCTCAGGCAGACCAAGATGCACACGCCGCTCAGGCCCAGCAGCACCCAGAAAATGCCCGCGGCCAGCGATTGGCGGAACGTGTCGCGAACCATCCAGCCGACGGTGTTCAGGAACCAGCGAGCGTTCATGGCGCCGCCCCCGCGTACAACGGTTCCAGCGCATCTTCCAGGTCGCGGGGTTCGTTCTGGTCGGTGTCGCCGACAAGCTCGTCGAGCGGGCCGGTGAAGGCCACTTCGCCCGCTCGCATCACCGCCACGCGATCGCATAGGCTCTCGACGTCGGCCAGGCTATGCGACACAAGCAGGGCAGTGTGCCCCAGCCGTTGCCGCTTCCGCAGCACGCCGTGCAGCATCTGCCGAGCGAGCAGGTCCATGCCTTCGGCCGGCTCATCGAGCACCAGCAGTTCCGGATTGGCCACGAGCGCCTGGGCCAGGGCCAATCGCTGGAGCATCCCTTTGCTGAACGTGGCAATCGGATCGCCGGCCCGGTCGGCCAGGCCGACCTCGTCGAGCAGGGCGGGGATGCGCTGGCGTAAATCGCTTTTGGCAACACGCGACAAGGCGCCGTAGTAATCGAGCAGGCCGCGTGCCGTCAGGTAGGCCGCGAACGACTGGTGTTCGTGCACGAAGCCGACGCGGGCCAAGGTGCGGCGATCGGCCCAGGGGCGATCGAGCCGCTGGATGGTGCCTGAAGTCGGCCGGCTGATCGTCAGCAGGATTTTGACGAGCGTGGTCTTGCCGGCCCGGTTGGGGCCCAGCAGGCCGAACAAGCTGCCGGCGGGGACGGTGAAGCTTGCGCCGCGCAGGGCCTGGATGGCCCGTGCGCGCGGCCAGAGCCCGCGGCGGAATACCTTCCGCACGTTGTGGAACTCGACGGCGTTGGCGGGCGTGGCGGGCACTTGTGAAAGAGGTTCGAGTGGTAGGCGTCACTGGATCAAGGTGATCTGAACGCCGTCGGCCATGATCTTCTGAAACGCGGTTTGCAGGTTTGTGACCATTTGGCTTTGCGTGCCGTTGACCACTTTATAGCTTGGCATATTGTCGGTGACGCTGCCGATGGTTTGCATCTCGGTCAGCGTCGACATCGCGCCGGCATATTCGGCGCCACCGGCAGTAACGATCGGTCCGAACGCGATGCAGTTGATCTTCACCGGCTTGTTCGTGGTGGAATAACCAGGGGGCGAGGCGCTGTCGGCCGCGCAAATCTGGTTGCAGATCGAATAAACCTGCGAGGTGACGGTCGAATCGTTGTCGTTGTAACCACCGACGCCGGTCGGGTATTGGCTACCGCTGGGGGAGTTGCTGTTGTAACGGATGTTATAGTACGAGTTGTACGCGCCGCTGTTGGTGAGACTGGCGTTGGCGGTGGTATTCGGGCAGCCGTCGGTCTCGAAGATGATCATCTTCTGGGCGCCCTTGCGACCCATACCGCCAGCGTCACCGGTCGTTTGGCCGGTATTGTACGACTGCAACGACGTATTGCCGCTGAATTGGTTGTAAGCCAACATCAGCGCGTAGCTGTAGCAGGTACCGCCCATGGCGCGCGGCACCTCCAGGTTCATCGAATCGTACGGCGTGACGGTGGCACTGGAGTTGCCGATCGTCGGCACCGGATACCACAACGAATCGAGCATGTTCGAGTAGTTGCGTCCCAGGCCGACGCGCACGCGGTTGAACCGCGAACCGTCGTCGTCGCTCGAGCTCGATTGCGGATCGCTGAACATGACCAGCGAAACGTAATCGTTCGGATGGTTGTTCTGAATGTCGGTCAACGCCGCGCGGATACCCAGCTTCAGCGCATACGTGGGCGATTCATGGCAGGTGCCGGGCCAGTAGCAGTAGCGCGAGCATGTCGGCGATACGTCGTACCACATGTTGTAATTGCCCAGAAAATCGACCATCGACATCGGGCCGAACCAGAAGCCGGTCTGCGGACGCTGCGGATTGTCGCCGTAGTGCATGTACGGCTTGGGGCTGCCGGAGAGACTGCTCTTGGCGGTGATCTTTACGGTGCCCCAGCTAAAATCGGGGCCGTAGCCGGTGTACGCCGTGTTGCCGTTGTCGATCGTGCTCCAACTGCTCGTGCCGGCTTGCATGATCCCCAGCACGTAGTCGATGTAGTCCTTCCAGAATCGCTCGTTCAGATCGCTGGGCGGCCAACTCGACGTCGTGATCGACGAGGGAATCGACGTGTAGTAAACGATCCGGCCCGATTCCAACTGCGTTGGGAAGATGCTGGGCCCGACGCTCTTGATGAAATTCAGGATCGCCGTGTAATTCACGGAGTATGAGCCGCTGCCCGGCGCGGTCCAGCTTCCTGAGCTGTCCCACAGCAGCGAGTTGTCGTCGCAGGCGGTGGTCGTGTCGTAGTAGTAAAAGTATTTCTTGCGCCAATCATTGGCGGCACGTGGATCGGGCGGCCAGAGGTAGAACGTCTTGCCCCAGTAGCCGGGGCCTTGCGTGTAGCCGCTGAACGTGGTGGCCATGCTGTAGGCCTGGTAACCGCTGGTCTCGAACGTGGCGTCGCGCGTGCTGTTGCCGGGACTCGAGATGTTCAACAGTTGGGCGGCGGTCTGGGCGTAGCTGCTGCCGGTGTTTTTGTTGGTCTTCTTGGGGACATCGCCGGCCGGAGTGCTCATATAACTACTGGGGGCCGCGCTGAACGCCAGCGTTCCGCTCGAGTTGGTGTAAAAGTCAGAGACAATCGGCGGACGGCCGTCGGACGTGGTGGTCGTGATGTTCGCGCTGCCGTAGGGATACGTCGGCGATGAGTCGGGCATCGTCACGCCGGAATAATGGCCGAACGCCGGCACGATGGTGTCCGGATTGTTGCCGCTGGTGCGGCCGCCGCTGTACGGAGTGCCCATCAGGCTGCTAAAGCGCATCGAGCCGGAAAAATCGAGGACGATCGCCACGTCGCGCGGCCGGTGGGCCGCGGTAGCAGTCGCCTGGATGTTCGGCTCGGTGAAGCTGAACATCTTCGAGAAGAACATGTGACTGCTGACCGGCACGCTCACGGTGGCCTGCACCAGGCTCCAGTTGTCGGTCGACGAGCTCGTGAACACGCCTTCAAACTGTTGTGTGGAGGTATTGTAGGCGTAGCGCCCGATGTTCACCGAAACCTGCGACGACGTGACCGCGGTGCCGAGGATCGAGTTCGCTGCGACCGCGGTTTGCGCAGTGGGCAACACATCGGAATAATTATTGTTCTCGCTGTTGGCCGTGATGCCGTTGAGTGCCCGGGCGCCGGCCATCGCGGCAAGGTCGGCGGCGCACGAGACCTGCGTACGCGCCGCCATCAGCAGGCCCAGGTCGATTGCCAGGGCCACACAGGCCATCAGCGGAATCATGCACACGGCCACCAGCACCAGCGTGGTGCCGCGTCGTTGCGAAGCGAATGATCGCGATCGAAGCTGTCGTTTCATAGTCATATCAGCTACTGCACTTCACAGTCCATCACTGCCGTTGAAGTAATCGGCAAGCTGCTTGGCAAGCCGAGCAGCGTCATCACGCTCACCTTGTAGTTGCCGGTAATCTGCACGCACACACTCTGCCCGGCAGTGCCGTTGGTCCAGGTGCCGATGTTGTTCCCGAGCGAATCGGACAGGTAGACCTGGGTTTGCTGGTTGCTCAGCGTTTGCCCGGCAAGAAACGAGGTGATGACACTCGTAACATTGCTCGTCGCGTCGCCGTAGGTCGTGCCCCCCAGCGTTACCGGCTGGATGTGCGCGATCGCGTAGCGGCAACCCTCGCGCGCCGCGTTGTCGAACAGGTGCAGCGTCATCAGGTACCGGCCGTATTCCATGATTCCCATGATGAACATCAGCACGATCGGCAGCACGAGCGCCGCTTCGACGAGCGTGCTTCCCCGGCGTCGGTGCCTGGCTGCGGCTGTGTTATCGGTGTGGCGAATCATGATGTGTGTGTCGCAGGGGTGCTTAGTAGGGCAGGCTCGTGCTGATCGTGACCGTCGAGTCGTTGGCCGACAGCCACGTGGTGCTCACGGTGAGCGAACTAACCCCGGTGATCGTGCTCACTAGTCCCCAGCGCAGGCTGTTGTATGCCGTGCCGGAAGGAACGGTGACGCTGACACTAAACTTATCCAGCGGCGAGGCGTCGCCTGGATCGGTCCACGTGTCGGAGCTGAGATTGGTCAGCGTCACTGTGGCATTGTTCACGGCGGCAGTCGGCAATCCGGCCGAGGTCATGTAATTCAGCACCTCTTGCTGCACCATCGACACGGTGACGCCGGTGCCGCTCGAGTTCCCGCCGGCCGCGAGCCGCGCCCCTTCGCGCACGGCGTTCTGCAAGATCTCGGTCACTTGGATCATCCGCCCCACCTCCCACACGCCGAGCATCAGCGTGACGAGGATCGGCAACATTACTGCCGCTTCGACCGCCGCGAGGCCGCGGCGCGCGTTCGGCCGACGACCCGGCCGCGGGTGTAGAGTGGGGCAACGACGAGTCACGAGATGCCTAATCGAGGGTCCGGAAAGACACTACAACCGTAGCTTATTTCCGCCCGGCAGGACTGCCGCCTATTTAGCCGTGTCGCTTGCGACGCGCGGGGCAAGCCCCGCGGCTAGAGCGCTTTCCAGCTAGCTGTAGCGGCGAGGTCGGGTGCCATGCTTACACTTGCGTGAGCATGTCCACGACGAGCGTGGACATGGCACCCCGACAGGACGCCACACCGTTGCGAAACGCGCTTTAAATGGCAGAAATGGCTTGATCCGCGTGCGGCTTAAAACCATCATGTGCCGCTCAACTCGCACATTCCCCACTGACCGTTGCATTCGTCGACTTCGATTCGCAGCACCAGGGGACGGATCGCCTGACGCGATCCGAGATTGTCGAGCAGCCGGCGGCCGATGTGCCTCGCCAGCATCTCAGCCGTCGTGTTCGGGACCGGCAGCAAGATGCAATCCCCTCGGGGAAACACCCAGCGGCGATCCTCGAACCTCGCCTCCACGCTGTCGGCATCGGCCACCACTTTGATCGTTGGATGCTGCGTCGGCAGCAGCACGTGATGATCGAGCTCGTCGCAAATCGCCTTCAGCGCGTCGCGCAGGGCGATGAAATCGACAACGTAGTGGTTCTCGTCCAGTGGCCCCGACACTTCGGCCGCCACGCGGTAGTTGTGCCCGTGCAGCCGCTCGCAGATGTTGCCGGCGTAGGTGATGAAATGCGCAGCGCTGAACACCAGGTAATCCTTGGTGACGCGCACTTGATAGGTTTCAGACATTGGCTAATTGCTGATCGCTGACCGTTCCTTAATAAAATCTCACCGGCAACTCGATTATGCCCTCGCGCAAGGCGGCGAACAAACCGGCCGCGATCAGGTCGGCCGTTGTCCCGGGATTGCGCCGGTGGCCGTCACCCCGCAGCCAAAAATCCAGGTCGGCCAGCGCCTCGTGATATGCTTCCTCGCCCGGTGCGCCCGACCGCAAGACTTGCGCCGCGTACGCCGCCGCCTCTTCGGCCACGGCAGCGCCGCATTTACGAGCAATCAAGCTGTCGGGGTATTGGCTCATGACGGTGAGATGTGCATGGATGATCGTGTCGTTCAGCGACCAACCACGCTGCTGTCCCGCGCCGAGCAGCGGCAGCGTGACCCCCAGCACCTCGGCAAAACCGTTCGCGTACTGCCGAGCCACCAGGTCGCGATCCGCCGCGGCTCGCATCGCGACCAGCAGATCGCCTGGCGGCGGCCCCGATAGGTCGTGCTTCTCGACGCGCCCTAGGCCACCGGGCTTCGCCAGGCGAATCGCTTCGTACACTTGCCGCGCATCATCGGCGTCGAGCCGGTCGAGCACTGCGGCAATCCCCGCCGACAGGGCCTCGTCGCGCGGCACCGCCGCCAACGGGGCCATCAGCAGCAGCATGCCCAAGTTCGTGTTCGTGCTCACCAGGGCGCGCGTCGCCTCGACGGCAGCCAGCACGAGCCGCCCCGCTCGCCCACCGGCCAACTCATCGAACGCCGGCCCGATTGCCACGGCGCTGGTGGCCAGGTCGGCAAACGTCAGGTCCTCGAAATCGGCCCCACGATGCACGTTGCCCGGCTTCGAGGCCATTGCTTCGAACAAGCACGCCAGCGTCGCGCATTGACTTAGCGCCAATGATCGATGAACCATGCTTCAACGCCTCGCGTTCGAGCAAGACGGGTAGGGTGCGTCAATCGCAGCACGACGCACCGTGCGGTGCGTCAGGTCACGATATACAGCTCGATCGCTTCACGAATCTGCTCGAGCGCTTCGTCTTGCGTTCTTCCAGCGGAAGTGCATCCGGGCAGATCAGGACACCACGCAGCCCAATCCCCGGTTTCTGGGTCGGGTTCCAAGACAACTTTAACTTTCATCGAGGACCTCGCAGAAATCCGCGTGGCGGGCCTATTTCTTTAGTGAAGTATCGCACCGACCGGATGGCTTGCCAAGAACCGTTCGACCAGCGGTACGATCCGTTCATGTGCGTCTTCGATCACGTAATGCCCCGCATCGGCCAGGCGGTGGACGGTCGCTTCGGGAAAGAAGTCGAGCCAGCGATCAAGGAAGTACGGCGAGAAACACCAGTCGCGCATGCCCCAGATGATTTGCGTGGGCAGCCAGCGCAAATGGCACAAGCCTTCTTCGATCGCCGCTAGCGCCGCATAGCTTGGATGCTCGACCGAAAGCGGAATATCATCGACGAAGCTTTGAATGGCGATGCGGTGCGCCCACGAATCGTACGGAGCCAATAGCCCCGCACGCACCGCCGGCGTCATGCGGTCGTGATGCTCGACGGCCATCCACAACGCCGCGCGCGCAAAGGCGTTGAGGCCGCGCACCATCGCCGGCCCCAACAGCGGCGTACGACACACTCTGATGCGCCACGGGATGCGCGACGATCGAAACGCCGCCGTGTTGAACAGCACCAGCCGGGCAAATCGCCGCGGCTCGGCGACTGCTGCGCCAAGCCCGATCGCGCCGCCCCAATCATGCACCAGCAGCGTGGCCTGTTGCACGTCGAGTGTTGCCAGCAGCCGGCGCAGGTTGGCAATGTGCTGAGCCAGCCGATACGGATACTCGGCCGGCTTGTCCGAAAGTCCGCAGCCCATGTGATCGGGAACGATGAGCCGGTAGCGTTCGCGCAGCCCGAGCACCACGTTCCGCCAATAAAACGACCACGTGGGGTTGCCGTGCACCAGCACCAGCGGCTCGCCGCGCCCCTCATCGAGGTAATGGTATCGCAGCCCGTCGATCCGCAGTTCGTGCGAGGCGAACGGATACAATCGCTGCCAATCCCGCGCGGCGTTCCGGCCCACGGACGGCAGTCCGTGGGCCTCGTGCTTCGGCCCCAACGCATTGCTCATGTTTCCGACGTTACCCTATGGCAGTGCGTGCATTCAACATCCAGGGGGCTAGAATGGACCCCCAGCCCGGGGCGGACATGGGGTCCTGCGATGCCCGCAGCAGTCGATTCCGTTGTCAAGTTGCTGGGCGATAGTGGTATCGTTGCGCCCGGAAAGCTCAAGAGCTTCGTTCCGCCCGAGTCGCATCCAAAGGAAGTGAACCGTCGACGCGCTCAGACCTAAGCGGCAACATCGAAACCCTTCTCCCTTGGGGAGAAGGTGGGTCGCCGCGGCGACCCGGATGAGGGCGAAGGCGAGATTGTCGATCTCGAATCGGCATGCCCGAGATTGTCGTCCGCATTCGGGGATGCTCGCTCGGCGATGGTCCACCAACCCGCCGCCCTCGCCTCGGCCGCCTGCGGCGGCCATTTCCTCTCCCCAATGGGGAGAGGAGGCACGGCGCTCATCACCTCGCTGGCCTACTTTTGCGCTCCACTTTCGGCGCGGCGATCGCTTTAATGGCCCACCAGTCGACGGCGGCCGGAGCGGTTGAAGGACGGCCATGAACAGTTCGTCGAGGCGACAAGCGTGGCATCGGCGGCCCAAGTTCTTGGGGCTGCGATTCGATGCTCGCCAATGCGGCATGGGGCCGTGAGTCTCGACAATCGCTCCGTCGGTCGTGCGGAGGAGTGAACGCCGTTGTCGCACGGTCTCCCGACCGTGCGACA
>DATAXP010000160.1:0-13937 GCA_036272935.1 Pirellulales bacterium
GCAAAGCCGACCTCGGGTAATTTCTGGGACGAAGCCCGGCAGACCCGGTGGCTCGACGATCTGGCCGGCAAGCCTGGTGCCGAGGACGCCTACAAGCCAGGCGAGTGGAACCACTATAAGATTGTCGCCAACGGCGATCACATTCGTTCGTGGGTCAACGGCACGGCGTGCGCCGACTTTCACGATTCGCGCGATGCCAGCGGCTTCATCGGCCTGCAAGTTCACGGCATCAAGAAGGGCTCTGGCCCGTACGAAGTGCGCTGGAAGAACATCACGATTCGCGAACTGTGAAGCGTGCTAAGCGCAAGCGTTGGTGCCGCAGCCCCTAGCCCCCGACCCCTCGTCCCTTCGTCATGCTCGATCGCAAGTTCATCGTGGAGAATGCCGAGGCCGTGAAGGCCAACTGCGCGCGGCGCGGCGTGCGGGCCGACGTCGATCGGTTCGTCGCGCTCGATGGCCAACGGCGCGACCGCCAAACGCGCATCGAGGAGCTGAACCGCCTGGCGAACGAGGTGGCCAAGGGCATCGGCAAGAGCAAGGACGCCGCCGAGCGCGAGGCGCGCAAGGAAGAAGGGCGCAAGCTGCGCGAGCAGATCACGGCGATCGGGCACGAGATCACGCCGCTGGCCGCCGACATGGATACCATCCAGCGCGGCATCCCCAACATGTCGCACCCCGACGCGCCGCAGGGGGCCGACGACCAGGCGAACCTCGAAGTGGCGCGCGGCAAAACGCCGCTGCCCAAGTTCGATTTCAAACCGCTCGATCACGTCGCGCTCGGCGAGAAGCTCGGCCTGATGGATTTCGAAGCCGGCGCGAAAGTTACCGGCCACGGCTTCTACTTCCTCAAGAATGCTGCGGTGCTGTTGGAACTGGCCTTGCAGCGCTACGCGGTTGGTCTGTTGGCGAGCGAAGGGTTCACGCCGACGATCACGCCCGACCTGGCCCGCAACGAGGTGCTGCACGGCACCGGGTACATTCCGCGCGGCCCCGAGACGCAAATCTACAGCATCGCCGATACCGACCTTAGCCTGGTCGCCACCGCCGAGATCACGCTGGGCGGACTGCTGGCCGACGAGATTCTCGATGCCGAGCAGTTGCCCGTGAAGGTATGCGGCATCAGCCACTGCTACCGGACCGAGGCCGGCGCGCATGGCCGAGCGACGCGCGGCCTGTATCGCGTGCATCAGTTCACGAAAGTCGAGATGTTCGCGTTCACTCTGCCTGAGCAGAGCGACGCGATGCTCGAATACTTCCGCGAACTGGAATGCCGCATCTTCGACGGGCTGGAGATACCGTATCGCGTGGTCGACACGGCCACCGGCGATCTGGGTGGCCCGGCGTATCGCAAGTACGACCTGGAAGCATGGATGCCCGGCCGCGGCGAGGCGGGCGAATACGGCGAGGTCACCAGCACGAGCAATTGCACCGACTACCAGGCCCGCCGCTTGGGCATTCGCTTCCGCCGCAAGGACGAAAAGGGGACTCACTTCGCCCACACGCTCAATGGCACCGCGGTGGCCATCAGCCGCGCGCTAATCGCCGTGCTGGAGAACTACCAGCAGGCCGATGGCAGCGTCCTCGTCCCCACCGCCTTGGTGCCCTGGGTTGGCAGCGAGCGAATCGGCCCGGCATCTTCCTAACCGGCTGAGTCGCTGGAAGTTCCACCCGTGCGGGGACCGCCCATCTGTGATGGGGCTTTTCCTTACCGCGAAATTGGTTGCGGGCTTCTTGCGCTATTGGCATGGAGATTGCCAAATGGGGTAAGAAACGCCCCACTGCCTCCGAAGCAAGCGTGGCCCTGCAAGATCCGCCGGCGCCTGGCTAAATCATAGCGTCGGCACTAGATGCGTCGGGCCGGAAAGGCTAGAAGCATCATGCCAAGCGAGCGAGTGCCAACCGTATTTATCGTCGACGACGATAGCGACGTTCGCGAAACACTGTGTTTAATGTTCCGCAACGCAGGCTTTGAATGCGAAAGTTACGCAAGCGGCGAAGAGTTCTTAGCGGCGTACGGTCCAAACTGGTCAGGCTGCATCGTGCTCGACCTGCGATTGGACGACAAGATGACCGGCTTGGAGGTTCAGGCCGAGCTGACGGCGTTGGGGGCGCGCACTCCGGTGATTGTGCTCTCGGCATACGCCGACGTCTCGACAACGGTCAAGGCGGTGCGCTGCGGCGCGATCGACGTGCTCGAAAAGCCATTCGATACCGCAGCGCTGTTGAACCGCGTGCGCGTGGCGATCGAAGAGGATACCGGCGCGCGCGGCCACGAATCGCTGCTCGCGGCGCGCATGGCAAGCTTGTCGCAGCGGCAGCGTGAGGTGATGCGCCTGCTGATTGCCGGCAAGCGCACCAAGGAAATCGCGCGGCAGCTTGCGATCAGCCCCAAGACGGTCGAGAAGCATCGCGCCAACGTGCTGGTGAAGATGCGCGTCGAAAGTGTCGTCGACCTGATGCGGTTGGTGATGGAGTCGCGCAATTAACCGTTCGCCGGTGCGCATCGGCAGCGGTTGAGAGTTTCGCGTCGGTCGTTTAGCATTCAGCCCGTCACGCTGACCCTGGAGCGGCGATGAAGGCTGAATCGCAACCCGACGCTGCCGATGCCGAACCGGCCGGTCGTGCGCCCCCTGGCGCGGAAGCGGCCAACGCGCTTTCGCCCCGCGCACCGCCGGCCGACGATCCCGCCCATCGTTGGCTGCGCGAAGTGTACCAAGGCGACGACGCCCGCCAGCTCACGCCGCGCGCCATCGTCACCGGCATGCTCATCGGCGGCGTGATGTCGATCTCCAACCTGTATGTCGGCCTCAAGACCGGTTGGGGCTTGGGCGTCACCATCACTGCCTGCATCATCGCCTTTGCCGTGTTCAAGGCGCTTGAGGTCGTCATTCCGGCCTATCGCCGCGTTCCGTTCACGATCCTCGAAAACTACACGATGTCGAGCGCCGCCAGTGCCGCCGGCTACATGGCTAGCGCCGGGCTCGTGTCGGCGTTCCCGGCACTGTACCTCACCACCGGTCGGCAACTGTTGTGGTGGGAACTGATGGTCTGGTCGGGATGCGTCGCGTCGCTGGGCGTGTTCATGGCGGTACCGCTCAAGCGGCAACTCATCAACGTCGAGCAACTGCCGTTTCCTAGCGGCATCGCCACGGCCGAGACACTGCGCTCGATGCACTCCTCGGGAGCCGAGGCGATGTCGAAGGCCAAGTCGCTGTTGGGTGCGGCGATCTTCGGCGGCGTTGTCGGCGCGTGGAAAAAAGTCGGCGACATCGCCGCTGCGTTCGGCGGTAAAGAGGCTGCCGAAACGTACAGCAAGTGGCCGTATCAATTGCCCGACGGCATTCCGTTGGCGCCTGGCGAGCGCCCCGCCGGCTGGCTGAGCAAGTACACGTTCGGCTTCGAAGGGTCGCTGATCATGGTCGCCGCCGGTGCGATCATGGGCATCCGCGTCGGTGCGTCGCTGCTGTTCGGCGCGCTGATCTACTGGGGCGTGATTGGTCCGTGGCTAATTAACCATCAGATTACGGACCCGGGCTACGGACGCCACGGCGTCAACTATTGGACGCTCTGGCCGTCGACCGCAATGATGGTCACCGCCGGGTTGCTATCGTTTGCGATGCGCTGGCGCACCATCGTGCGTGCGTTGCAGAACCTGGTTCACGCGATGAGCTCGGCCGAGGGCCGCCGCGATCCGCTGTCGCACGTCGAGGTTCCCGCCTCGTGGTTCGTTGCCGGTACGCTGATCGCCGGGACTGCGTGCGTGCTGTTCGGGCACTTTGTGTTCGAGATTACGTGGTACATGGGCATCCTGGCGGTGCTGCTGTCGTTCGTGCTGTCGATCGTCGCGGCCCGGGCCACCGGCGAAACCGACGTCACGCCCATCGGCGCGATGGGCAAGATCACGCAGCTCATGTACGGCGTGATCGCGCCGTCGAACGTCACGACAAACCTGATGACCGCTTCGATCACCGCTGGTTCGGCATCGCACTCGGCCGATCTGTTGACCGATCTCAAGAGCGGCTACCTGCTGGGGGGCAACCCGCGCAAGCAGCTCATCTCGCAGTTGTTCGGCGTGCTGGCCGGTACGATCGTCTCGGTGCCGGTGTACCTGATCGTTGCGCGCCCCGAGAAGTTCGAATCCGGCGAGTTGCCTGCGCCGGCGGCGCGCGTGTGGCAAGGCATGGCTGAGTTGTTCAAGGACGGGATACAGAATCTGCCGGAATACGCCATCGAGGCGGCGATCATCGGCGGCGTGCTGGGCATCTTGCTCGCGCTGGCCGACGAGTTTCTGCCGGCCAATGTTCGCCGCTGGCTGCCGTCGGCCACGGGACTGGGGATCGCCGGCGTGGTGCCTGCCTACAACTCGTTGATGATGTTCCTCGGCGCCGCGGCCGCCTGGATGCTGGCGAAGCAGCGGCCGGCACTCGATGCCAAGTACACCGTGGCGGTGGCCTCGGGATTGATCGCCGGCGAAACGCTCGTGGCCGTCGGCATCATTCTGGCGATCGAAGGCCCGGGCATGGTCCGCGAGATCGCCCGGTCGCTGGGCCTGGCAGGCTGATTGCGTCCTCGAAACGGGTGCCTGGGGCTAAGTCCGCGAAGCCCCAGACTCGCAGTTTCTGGGGCATCGCTACGCTCTGCCCCAGCCACCCTCCGCCCATTTCCAACACGCCGCCGGCTACAATGACTGGCATGGACAAGCAGCCATTCGACCCTGGCATGGTTGCTATGCGTGCCGCCGTGAAGCATCCCATGCAACACGCAATGGGCTGCGACTCCTTCTTGAGCAGCACGGCTGTACGCCGTATCCCGACTTTGACGTGTGTCTTTATGAATGTGCCGCCTGCGGCGGCCTTTGGCTGCGACTGCTCAATCCCGGCAGCATGATTAACATTCGCGAAGAAAATTTGCCCGATGTGTTTCCGGGAATGACTCTCCAGCCGTTTCAGAAAACTTCGGATTAGCTTGCCCCGCCACCCGTCGTCGCCATTGCTTGGACGGCGCCGCTCGGCCCGGCTACACTACACCGTCCCGCCAAGTACATGCACTTCACTTCGCATCCCGCCTTGGAGATTCCCGTCATGAGCGTCACTCGCCGCACGTTCCTGCAACAATCGGCCGCCGCCTCGTTGGCCCTGTCTGCCGCCGCGAAGGCGCAGGCGCGCGCCGCCGCCAACGAGAAGGCCGCCAGCCGCAAGGTTGTGGTCGGCATGATGGGAACCAATGGCCGCGGCACCGAGCTGGCCAAGCTGTTCGCCGCGCAACCGGGCGTCGAGATCGCCTACATCTGCGATGTCGATCAGAACAACGCGCAGAAGTGCGCCAGCGCCGTGAACAAGGCGGTCGGCACCAGCCCGCAGACGATCAGCGACTTCCGCCGCATTCTCGACGACAAAGCGGTCGACGCCCTCGTGGTCGCCACGCCCGACCATTGGCACGGCCCGGCCACCATCCTCGGCTGCTCGGCCGGCAAGCACGTCTACTGCGAGAAGCCCGCCTGCCACAATCCGCGCGAAGGGGAGCTGATGGTCGAGGCGGCCCGCAAGAATAAGCGCGCCGTGCAGCTCGGCACGCAGCGCCGCAGCATGCCCGCCCTGCGCGAGGCGGTCGATCGCATGCAGAACGAACAGGTCCTCGGGCGACTGCTGATGGCCCGTGCCAACTACTTCAACCCGCGCGCCGCGCTCGGTCCGCGCGTTGCAGCCGAGTGCCCCGCCACGCTCGACTATGCGTTGTGGCAAGGCCCCGCGCCTGAGGTCGCGTACGGCGAATGGCCCGAGAACCCGACGCACTTTCACTATCACTGGCACTGGCTTTGGAACTGGGGCACGGGCGAGGTGGGCAACAACGGCGTGCACATGATCGACGTTTGCCGTTGGGGCCTGGGGGTCGAGTATCCGACGCGCGTCGACAGTGCCGGCGGCCGCTACCGCTACCACGACTCGCAAGAGACGCCCGACACGAACCTGGTCACCATCGAGTGCGGCGACAAGGCGATCGTCTGGGAGCAGCGCAGTTGGTACAAGCCAGGCAAGGAAACCAAAGTCGACGGCACGTATGAAGTCGCATTCTTCGGCGAAAAGGGTGTGCTCACCTACGGCGGCGGCAGCTACCAGATCTACGACAACGCCGGCAAGCAGATCGACAAGCAATCGGCCTCGGCCTCACCGGCGCAGCACGTCGAGAACTTCCTGGCGGCCGTCCGCGACGGCGAAGCGCTCAACGCCGAGATTGCCGAAGGGGTGAAGAGCACGCTGATGTGCCAGCTGGCGAACATCGCCTATCGCACCGGCCGACCGGCGGTGCTCGATCCGCAATCGCACCGCGTTGCCGACGCCGAGCAGATGAAACTCTGGAGCCGCGAGTACCGGCCTGGCTGGGAGCCGAAGGTGTAGGCGCCATCCCGTTGTGGCACGGTCTCCCGACCGTGCTACAGCCCGTGGCATGGTCGGGAGACCATGCCACGACACGGGACGTTACTCGTCGGCAAACACGCGTGTGCTTTCTTCCTTGGTGATCGGCGTGCGGATTTCCGCGCTGGTCAGTTGCACGCGTGCGCGCATGTCGCCGGCCGCCTGGCAATGGGCACGGATACGGAAGATCGTCTCGGCCTTGGGCGCGAGCGTCGGCAACTCCTGGAACCGCACCTGGCTGCCGAGCAGCTCATACGGCGCCGGGCCTTCGGCGCTCGTGATTCGCATCTCCGCCGGCAGCACCGCCACCACGCGCACGTCGGCCGCCGCCTTCGATCCCTGATTAGTCACGCGGATTTCGTACGTCGTTTCGCCGCCGACTTCGACCGGATCGGCCAAGTCGGTCACCTGGAAATTCAATGCCGCCATCCCTTCGACGACGATCGACTCGGGTCGCTCGACGCTCAGGCCGCGCTGCGCGGTGCCGGAAATCCTGAGCGGCTGCGCTCCCGACTCGACCGGCATCACGGTCAGCGACACGGCACCTTGCTCCTTGGCCGGCAGCTCGTCGAGCGACCAGTGTACGGCGCGCGAAGTCCGATCGAACTGCCCCTGGTTGTTCGCTTCGACGAACTCAAGCCCCGGCGGCAGATACGCTACCAACTCGACCTCCTGCGCCGCGGCGGTGCCCGGGTTGGCCACCGTCACGGTATAGGTCGCCTGGCGGTCGAGGAACCGTTTGCGCGAACCTTGCAGTGCCACCTCCAGCGCCGGCGCGATCACCGTCACCGGCGTCTGCCGGTCGGCCTGCAACGATCCATCGCCGCGGGCCACGAGCAGGTTCATCGCGGCACCAGCCTTGGCGGCGCGCATCGACAGTTCCAACGTGCGCGATTCCCCCGGAGCCAGGCGGCCCACTTCGTATTCGATCTCGGCGCCTGCCGGATGCTCGAAGTTCGGCGGCACGCGGTTGACGATCACCACGCCGTTGGCGACGCCCGAGCCGGGGTTCCAGATTTTGACCTGCATCGTGGCCGACTCGCCGATCAGCACTTCCCCCGGCGCGGTCACGTCGACGGCCAACTGCGGCCGCGTGGCCACGCAGCGCGCCGAGGCGGCCGCCGCGAAATGCACCGTCGCCACGCTTCCCAGCTCACCCTCGGCCAACGGCATTAGGTCGCAGTGCAGCACCGCTTCGTCGCCGGGCTTCATGGTGCCGATCCGCCATACTAACTCGCCCGAAGGACCGCGATCGGCCCGAGGACGTGTGCCGACAAGCTGCGCGCCGTGCGGTAACTGATCGGTCACGGTGACTTGTTGGGCCGCGACGGAGCCGGTGTTGCGAACGTGCAGCTCGAACGTGGCCGCCTTGCCCACCTGCACCTCGGCGGGCGCGATCTTCTCGAGCACGACCGACGGCGTCTGCGGCCCCTCAAGTTCCTTGGCTCCCGGGCGACCGATGCCGGCTTCGCGCCCCGCGATCGGAGCCGCCGGCGCTGATGGGTTCATCTGTTCGGGCGCGCTGACCAGCGCCGCCGTGTTGCCCGGCGCCTGGAACTGGTTCGGCTCCACGGTGGCGGCGGGTTGCTGCCCCGCCGGATAACGGCGACGAACCGAGCCGGGTGCGTAACGGCTCGGCGGAGCCCCGGGTCGCGCGATGAACGGGTCGTCGGCAGCAACTTGGGCCCACGCCGACAACGGCAAAGCAGCCACGACGAGCAGCGCCAGCATGGCATGGCGCGCGGTGCGACGATTCATTCGGCAGGACTCCGCGGAGAAAAGGGCGGATGTACCTACCACAACCGCCGGCAGGCGCAAAGATCAGTTGCCAACGCGCGTCGCAAGCGACGCGGCTAAATTGGTTATGATCTGGTCAAAAACCCCGGCAGCAGCTTCTGGCTCGCCGGGTATTGGCGCTCGAAATAGCGCTGGCGGTAGCACTCCGATAGGTGCACCAGCAGCTCAAACGCCAGCAGATCGGCGCGGCTCATCACGTGCCGTGCGCTGCGCGAGCCCAACCCACGCACCAGCTCGGCCAGGGCGTGTAGGTGCAACTGCATCGCCTCGGGGGTGGTGATGTTCACGCTGGCCAGCATCTCGGCCAGGGCGGCCATTTCGTCGACCAGGTTCCCCGAGCCCATGATCACGTAGGTCCGCAGCAGCTCGCGGTAATGGGACACCAGCCGCTCGGGAAAGGTCTCGACCTGCAGCGTTCGATCGCTCGCGCATCGCGAGATCAACTCCTCGACCATCGCTCGCTGCTCGCCCAGCAGTCGGGCTGCCTCGTCATTCTCCAGCCGGAGCCGATGCTGGTCGGCCTGGGCCAACCGGCGGTTCTCGCGCTGCAAGCGGCTTCGCTCGACGGCTCGGGCGACGATCCAGATCAGCGACCGCGTGGTGCAAGTATCGACGCACACAAACGCATCGCCGCCGACTTCGTAGCACAGCGGGGCCAGCTCCTGCTCGCTCTGATGCCCCAACACGATGTACGGCTCTTCCGAGCCGCCGGCGCGCAGACCGTCGAGCAATTCCAGGGCGTCCAGCTCGCCCGGCTCGTGGCTGATCAGCACGGCGTCGAACACCTCGTCGCGCAGCCGAGACATGCCGGCACGCACCCCCACCGCCTCTTCCAACAGCACGTCGACCGCGCTATCGGTGGCAAACGCCTCGGCCAGCCAGCCGCCGGTGCGGTGATACGTGGTGATGTACAGCACGCGCATCCGCGGCGGCAGACTGCCGTAACGGACACTCGGCTTCGGCGACGACTCGCGGAGACTCGATTCCACAGTGGGTGCTCGCGGCAAGAATCTTGGGGGCGGCACTGTAGCGAGGCCTTTGAAAACGGTCAATCCGTTCCTAGGCGGGGCGATTCAACGCGACACTTCGCCACACTTGCGCCGCACCGTGCCTCGGCATAGAATCCACGGCTATGAAAATCGCATATCTCGATTGTCCCAGCGGAATCAGCGGCGATATGACGTTGGCGGCGCTCATCGATGCCGGGGTGCCGCTCGAGCCGCTGAATGCGGGGATCGCCTCGCTGGGCCTGAAGGCAACGCTGGTCGCCACCGAAGTCAAGCGGCACGGCTTCCGTGCCACGCACATCACCGTCGAGCACGAGCCCGAACATGCCCACCGCCATCTGCACCACATCACCGACATGATCGATGCCGCCAGCGCCATCACGCCGCGGCAGAAGGACCTGGCCAAGCGTATCTTCACGCGCCTGGGCGAAGCCGAAGCGAAGGTGCATGGCACGACGATTCGGAAGGTCCACTTCCACGAGGTCGGCGCGGTCGATTCGATTGCCGACATTGTCGGCTCGGCGATCGGCTGGGACCTGCTGGGGGCCGAGCGGGTCGTTGCCTCACCAATCCCGACCGGACACGGTTTCGTCGAGATCGCGCATGGCCGGTGTAGCATCCCGGCCCCCGCGACCGCCGAGCTATTGGCGGGCGTCCCATTGGCCGAATCAAGTGTCGCCGCCGAGCTGACGACCCCGACCGGGGCAGCGATTGCGACGACCGTGGCCAGGGCGTTCGGCGCGATGCCAGCGATGACGATCGCGCGCATCGGCTACGGCGCCGGCACACGCGAGCTGACCGAGCAGGCGAACGTGCTGCGCCTTTTCGTCGGCGAAGCGACCGCGGCCGCGCTGAACAGCGATACCGTGTGGGCCATCGAAACGAATCTGGACGACGTCAGCGGCGAGGTGGTGGGCCACTGCATCGCGCAGCTTTGGGAAGCCGGCGCGCTTGACGTCTACACCACGGCGATCCAGATGAAGAAGAACCGCCCCGGCACGCAGCTTACCGTGCTCTGCGCCGCCGAACGGGTCGCGGCCTTGGAGCAGATCGTGTTCGGCGAAACCGGCACGCTCGGCGTGCGGCATTGGTCGCTCGGCCGGCAGACGATCCCGCGCCAGCCCCACACGGTCGAGACACCGTGGGGGCCGATCGAAGGCAAACAGTTCACGCTCCCCGGCCAGCCGCCGGCATTCTCGCCCGAGTACGAAGCGTGCCGCCGCGTCGCACTGGATCACGGCGTGCCGCTGCGCGCCGTGTTCGACGCCGCGCAGCGGGCATTTGAGCGCCGCACCTAACTTTCGTTTCTCAGTCCCCCGAATCTTTGTTCTCGTCCTTCGGCGGCACCTTGTCGGCCTCGTCCTTGACTGCCTCGTCCTTGACTGCCTCGTCCTTGGCGGCTTCCTTCTTTGCCTTCTTGGCGGCACCCTTGGCTTCCTTGGTCGCTTCGTTCACGTCGGCTTTGGCCTTCTTGATGTCGGCCTCGGTCTTGGCGGCGGCCTTCTTCAGGTCGTCGACCTCGTTATCCGTGGCCACGCCACCTTTGTCGGCGATCGCCCGCATCTTGTCGCCGACCATCTTGGCGTCGTCGCTGACCATGTTCGCGTCGGCGTTCACTTTGTCGGCGGTCGCTTTCATCTCGGCCGGCGTCT
Organism: Pirellulales bacterium; assembly: GCA_036272935.1. Taxonomy (GTDB): domain Bacteria; phylum Planctomycetota; class Planctomycetia; order Pirellulales; family PNKZ01; genus DATAXP01. Next base: position 10,870 of record DATAXP010000160.1, read on the forward strand.
TGGGCTTCTCGCATCCGACCAATCCGGCGATCAATCCTGCGGTGACCAACAGGGCAAGTGTGTTCTTCATGGCATTCCTCGGCGTGTGGAATCGAATCGATAACGGTAGCGTAAAGCGATGCAATGCTCCTTGGATAAGAGCAGGTTACCAAGCTGTTTATTCCCGCGAAACCTGCGCAAATGGCTGCGGCCCGTTGCGTCGATGGTGAACACCCGTTAGGCTCTACGCTTCCGATTTCCAGGGGGCGTCGAGCGGCAACCACGAACCGGCCCCGGCGTGGAAACGGCGTTGGCGGATGGGCCAGTGAAGCAAACCATTTTCTCTCATACGCTCCCGAACGGCCTGGTCCTGCTGGCCGAGCCGATCGCCGGGGTCGAGTCGGCCGCCTTCTCGTTGCGGGTCCCTGCCGGGTGTGCCTACGAACCGGCCGATCGCGGGGGACTGGCCGGCCTGACGTGCGAATTAACCCTGCGCGGCTGCGGCACCCGTAGTAGCCGCGAGTTCGTCAACGATCTCGACAATCTCGGCGTCGAGCGCGGCGAAGGCGTGAGCGATGCCCATACCAGCTTCAGCGGAGCGATGCTCAGCCGCAACCTGCTGCCGGCACTGTCGATCTACGTCGACCTGGTCCGCCGGCCGCATCTGCCCGACGAAGAACTCGATCCCAGCCGGGCCGTGGCGATGCAAGAGCTGAGCGCCGTCGAGGACGAACCGGCCCAGAAGGTGATGCTCGAACTGCGCCGCCGCCAGTATCCCGATCCGTGGGGGCGCCCCAGCCAAGGCGATGCCGCGGGGCTTGAATCGGCGACGATCGACGACGTGGCTTCGTTTTTCGACACCTGCTATCGACCCAACGGCGCGATCCTCGGCGTTGCCGGCAGCTTCGATTGGCCGCGGCTCAAGGATCATGTCGGCCGGTTGTTCGGCGATTGGGAGCCGGTCGACGTGCCCGATCCCGTGGAGCGTTCGCTCGGGGAGCGCCGCGTCCACCTGCACCACGAATCGAATCAGACGCAGATCGGCATCGCCTACGACAGCATCCCGTATCGCGATCCCGATTACTTTCAGGCTTGGGGGGCGGTCGGCGTGCTCAGTGGCGGCATGAGCTCGCGACTGTTCACCGAAGTGCGCGAGAAGCGCGGCCTGTGCTACAGCGTCTACGCCACGCATAGCTCGCTGCGCGATCGCGGCAGCGTGATGTGTTACGCCGGCACCAGTGCCGAGCGCGCCCAGGAGACGCTCGACGTCACGATCGGCGAACTGCGCCGCCTGGCCCGTGGCATCGAGGCGGGCGAGCTCGACCGCCTGAAGGCGCGGATCAAAAGCTCGCTCATCATGCAGGGAGAATCGTCCGGCGCCCGGGCCTCGGCCATCAGCCGCGACTGGTACTACCTGGGCCGCAGCCGCACGCTCGACGAGGTGGGGGCCTTGATCGACGCCGTCACCCGCGACAGCATCAACGGCTTCCTGGCCGACCATCCACCGGGCGATTTCACGATCGTCACGCTCGGCTCGCAACCGCTGGAGGTGCCCGTTGCAGTTCCGTGAGCACACGCTGGCCAACGGCCTTGAGATCGTCGCCGAGTGCAACGATGACGCGCGGTCGACCGCCCTGGGCTTCTTTGTGCAGACCGGTGCCCGCGACGAAACCAGCGACGTGGCCGGGGTGAGCCACTTTCTGGAGCACATGGTGTTCAAGGGCACGCCATCGCGCAGCGCCGACGACGTGAACCGGCACTTCGACGAGATGGGTGCCCACTACAACGCCTTCACCAGCGAAGAATCGACGGTGTACTACGCCGCCGTGCTCCCCGAGTATCAAACCTCGGCCGTCGAGCTGCTCAGCGACATCCTCCGCCCCAGCTTACGCGAAAGCGATTTCGACACCGAAAAGCAGGTGATCCTCGAAGAGATCAAGATGTACGAGGATCAGCCGCCGTTCGGGGCCGACGATCGTGTGCGGGCCTTGCACTTCGGCCGGCATCCACTCGGCCACAGCGTGCTGGGAACGCGCGAAACGGTCGGCGGGCTGCCTGTCGAGAAGATGCGCGAGTACTTCCGCCACCGCTACAGTCCGGCGAACATCGCCCTGGTCGGCGCCGGTAAGATTGATTTCGACGCCTTCATTCGCGCCGCCGAGCGCTGCTGCGGCGCCTGGGAGCACGCCCCGGCGCGCCGTGCGATCGAGCGCCCCACCGGCCACGCCAGCTTCGAGTGCCTGCAGAAGGAATCGGCCACGCAGGAATACGTGATCCAACTGGCCGACGGCCCCTCGGCAACCGACACCGACCGTTTCGCCGCGAAGCTGCTGGCCACCATCCTCGGCGACGATTCGGGAAGCCGGTTGTACTGGGAACTGGTCGATCCCGGCCTGGCCGAGAGCGCGTCGCTGGGGCACCACGATTATCACGGCGCGGGCCTGCTCATCACCTATCTCAGTTGCGCGCCGGACGAGGCGCAGGCGAACCTGCAGCGCGTGCTTGATTTGTATCGCAAGGCCGAGGCGGCCGGCGTCACCGCCGAGGAACTCGATCAGGCTAAGAACAAGATCAACTCGCGCGTGGTGCTTTCGAGCGAACGTCCGCGCGGACGCTTGTTCAATGTCGGCGGCAACTGGACGTACCGCCACGAACACCGCACCGTGGCCGACGACCTGGCAGCCATCGACGCCGTCACACTGGCCGACATCCGCGCGGTGCTCGCCAAGTATCCGCTCTCCACGAGCACGACCATCGCCGTCGGCCCGCTAGCAGCCATCGCGCCGCCCGCATAAGAAGTTTAGCCCCCGGCGAGCCGCCGGGAGCCAAACGTGGCCTGCTTTTGCGCTCCACATCAGGCGCGCCGGTCGCTTTAATGTTCGCCAGTCGACGGCGGCCGTGAGCGATTGAAGGGCGGCCATGATTGTCCGTCGAGGCGACAAGCGCGACATCGGCGGCCCAAGTTCTTGGGGCTGCGATTCGATGCTCGCTCACCGGCAATGGGGCCGTGAGCCTCGACAATCGCTCCGTCGGTCGTGTGGTGGCATGGGACGTTTAGCGCGAAACGGCTCACGGCGATCACATGTCCG
>DATAXP010000161.1:0-28213 GCA_036272935.1 Pirellulales bacterium
CTCTTTCCGAACGAGGCCTCGCTGCTACGATTGGTGACCGGCGTGCTGATCGAGATCAGCGAAGAATGGGAGACCGCCAAACGCTACGTGACTTTTGAAACCAAGTAACACTCACCCCCAACCGATTCAGACACTTTTACATAAAAAAAGCGACGGTATCTGGCTGCCTCCGGAAGCCGAGCAACCGGTTGTCGCGGAGCGGCGGCAGAAACCATCCACTCTTGGCTGATCGTTGACGGGCGCGAACGCAACGGTTCCGCATCGAAGGTGCTTACGAGCAAACTCGGCGCGATAAGCAACCGACTCTCAAAGAGGGCTCGAAGCATCGTGACCTTCTGCAGCGAGCGGCCGTTGATCGGCGGAGGTTCGCTTGTGATCTGGCCGATGAGAAATGGCCGCAGCCGATTAGGGGGTTTGTAATGGATCGACCTTTCGACAAGGGCTTCGAATTCGGGCTCGTCCGGCGCCAATAGCAGTCCTGGAAAGGCATCGAGCTGCGGATCGTCATCGAACGAAGCTAGGATTTGCCACATACTTAGAAGCATGTTTTCCGTATAGCTCGGCCAACGCGGAGCAATGGCCACAAAGCGCGGTGATGCGCTTCGCAACGAGTTAGCGAGTTCGTCGCGCATCCCGGGATCATCGGCAAGCAAACCAAGGTCACCAACTCGCAGTACGCTGCCACGTCGGTGCTCGGCTAGCTTTTCAAGCGATCGCAAGCGTCTGCCGCTTACGTGGTCGGTAACGACGACGTAATTCTCACCGATGGGAGGGTGTTCTTTGGTGCGGAACGTGAACCGCCGCGTTTGGTACATGTCCCGCCACATGTCGACCGTCATGTCGCTTCGCTCATTGATGCGAGGTAGCTCCGATAAATCGTCGGCCCCCGCTATCGCTCCGCCGACGAGCACAAGGGCTGAGGCCAGGAGCGCGTCTCGGTATTTGAAAGATCGCCGGGGCAATTGAGTTTCTTTCGATTGCTTGGTTGGCCGCCATCCCCCCGCCTGCGAGTATACTACCCGAAGGAACCCAGAGTGGACCGGATGGCCGCCGGTCGGCCTAGGGGCTGACGGGAGGAAAGTCCGGGCGCCGCAGGGCAGTGTGGTGGGTAACGCCCACCGGCCGCGAGGCCAGGGAAAGTGCAACAGAAAGTAGACCGCCGCGGCTCTTCGGAGTTGCGGTAAGGGTGAAACGGTGAGGTAAGAGCTCACCAGCAGGTTGGGCGACCAGCCTGGCTAGGTAAACCCCACACGGCGCAAGGCCAAACAGGAAGCACCATCGCACGGCCGGCATTGTTGGCCGCGCGATCGACGGACCGGCCCGGTCCGGCATGACTTCCGGGTAGGCTGCTAGAGGGGCTGGGCAACCAGCCTTGTAGAGAAATGGCCATCGCCGCGGGGCGGAGCTTCTCCGCCCCGGGCACAGAACCCGGCTTACAGGTCCACTCTGGTTCCTTCCTTTGCCGCGACACCCGCGGCGATGGCTCATGCTGACAACACTGCTTGCACCGAGACGCGCGGGGCCAGCCCCGCGGCTAATGCACTACTCGGCCGGGACGAGCTGCCCGTCGACCAATTGGAGCAGCTTGGAGATACACAGCTTGTTCATGCTGGTACGCCGCTCGTGGGCTTCCAGCCGCAGCGACTCGTGCAAGCTTTGCGGAAGCCGGACGGTGATTACCCGGGTCGGCTCCTTGACCGAGGCGGCGTCGCCGCTGCGTTCGCGAAGCCGGGCGACCATCTGCTGCAGCTCTGAGTACTCGGGGGAGTGCTCGAACATCTGCAACTCTTCGCTCGACTTAAAGGTCTCGCGCACTAGCCCCCCCACCCCGAGGACCGCCCGAAAGAAACTGACCCAGTCGGGCGATTGTTCATATAGCTCTTGGGCGGCGCGTTGGACCTGTAGTTCTCGTTCTCCCATCGATCGACTCCTTCAAATCGGATTTGAAATCCATTTCAGCGACAACGACCGTCGCCTTTTCGCTGACATCGTTAGCATCAAGTCAAGGGCAGCACAGATATCGTTTCACTGCTATCGTTTACGTCGATCTGCCGGCCTGTGCCCTCTTTCTTTGCATACGTGCCCGGATCGCAGCACCGACCACACTGCTCAACAATTGAGCACGAGCACTTTTTATCATTGGCCAAGTGTCTATCTTGATGCGGCGACGCCACAAGGCCAAAGTGGAACGGAAGATCGGAAAAGCCGACGTCGGTCGCGGCCTCGATCAAGCCGATCCTGTTCTACGCTGGCGAACCTGCTACAAGGGACGGGGCGTCGACTCAATGGATGAACCCGGAGCGCCGAATCGCCAATGAACGGACTTGAGGGGCTGACATGGCAGGGCTGGATCACGATTGCGATCGTGCTGGCGGCTTTGGTGTTCCTGGCAATACCCGGGGCAGCCCCTGACCTGATCTTGCTCGGTGCCGTGACCGCGCTGCTCTGCACAGGGGTGCTCTCCCCCGGACAGGCCCTCGACGGGTTATCGAACGAAGCGATGGTGACCGTCGCGGTGCTGTACGTGGTGGGGGCGGGAGTCCGTGAAACCGGCGCCATCGACTGGATCGCCAGCCACGTGCTCGGCCGGCCTCGCACCGAGCGGGCTGCCGTCGCCCGGCTGACACTTCCGGTCACTATCATGAGCGCTTTTGTGAACAACACGCCGCTGGTGGCGATGATGCTGCCAGTGATCGACGAGTGGTGCAAGAAACAACGGGTGGCCTCCTCGAAGCTGATGATTCCGCTCAGCTACGCCGCCATCCTCGGCGGGACCTGCACGCTGATCGGTACCAGCACCAATCTGGTCGTCGAAGGGTTGCTCAAGAAGCACAACGGCGTCGAGCTAGGGATGTTCGAAATCACCTGGGTCGGCCTACCGGCGGCACTCGTCGGTTGCACCTTCCTCATCTTTACCAGCCCATGGCTGCTGCCCGACCGGCGACCGGTTATCAGCCAACTCGACGACCCGCGCGAGTACACCGTCGAGATGCTGGTGCCAATCGATAGCGCGCTCGTGGGCCGGACCATCGAACAGGCCGGTCTGCGCCACTTGCCCGATGTGTATCTGATCGAGATCGATCGCGAGGGCAATGTGCTGGCGGCCGTGTCGCCCGAGGAGCGGCTTCGCGCCGGCGACCGACTGGTGTTTGTCGGCATCGTCGAATCGGTGGTCGATCTGCTGAAGATTCGCGGCTTGACGCTGGCCACGGACCAGGTGTTCAAGCTCGATGGCCCCCGCACGAGCCGGACACTGGTCGAGGCGGTCGTTTCCAACACCTGCCCGCTCGTGGGCAAGACGATCCGCGAAGGCCGGTTCCGGTCCCGTTATCACGCCGCCGTGCTGGCGGTGGCGCGCAACGGCGAGCGGCTACGACAAAAGATCGGCGACATCGTGCTGCGTCCTGGCGACACGCTGCTAATGGAAGGTGCGGCGTCGTTTGCCGAGGAGCAGCGCAACCGGCGAGACTTTTTTCTCGTGAGCCGGGTGGAGAACGCCCACCCCGCGCGTCACGATCGAGCACCAATCGCGCTGGCGATTCTGACCGCGATGGTGGCCTCGGTCGCCCTGGGCTACCTGACGATGCTGAAGGCGGGGCTGCTGGCGGCGGGGCTGATGCTCGCCACCCGTTGCTCGTCGATCGCGTCGGCCCGGCGGAGCATCGACTTGGAAACACTGTTGGCCATTGCGGCATCGTTCGCTCTGGGCAAGGCGCTCGAATCGACCGGTGCGGCAGCGACGATCGCCAACTCGATGACCGGTCTGGCGGCCGGCAACGCCTGGGGCACCTTGGCACTAGTCTACCTGGTAACTCTGGTCGTCACCGAGTTGATCACCAACAACGCCGCCGCTGCCCTCATGTTTCCGTTCGCCATGGCCACGGCGGCTGAATTGAACGTTGCCTACATGCCGTTCGTCGTCGCCGTGATGATGGCAGCCAGCGCCGGCTTCGCGACGCCGATCGGCTATCAGACGAACCTGATGGTATACGGTCCCGGCGGATACCGGTTCAGCGACTACCTGAAGATCGGTGTGCCGCTCGATATACTGATTGGCGTGGTGACGGTGATTGTGGCGCCGCTGGTTTGGCCGTTTTGAACATGAGACGCCCGCCGATCGGTGGCCGGGGCGAGGCTGGGGCAGCGGCGCGTGGACACAAGCGTCGGGTGTCAAACAGTTTAAGCCGCCATGTGTCGCGCCACGCCAGCACCGAGACTGCCGCCACGGCAAGGATTGCTCGACTTACCCCATGATTAACAGTACACTACGCAGCTTAACCGTTTGCAGAGTTGCGAGCGTTACGATCGGCAAAAGGCGCTGGGGGTTTGCCGAACATCGTCGTCCTGAGTTGTTTTCGCTCCCATATTGATGGCAGGACTTGCCGAGGGCATTGAGAAGGAAGCAGTGGACGCCCGGGCTGCGAACGGCTCGGGACCGCCGTGGATCACCGACGATCCTGCCCGCGAGATATCATGAAGCAGTCGTTCTTCGCTCGCAACAGTGTCACGCTTCTGGTCGTGGCAGTGTTCTTGATGCCGTTTGCGTTCTTGGGAGCGCGTCGCGCTTTCTTAACGACGCATAACGACGTCCAGAAGTGGCTCCCCGATCGCTACGAAGAGACGGCCACCTTCCGCTGGTTCCAAGGCCACTTCGCCGGCGAGCAATTCATCGTCGCCAGTTGGAAGGGGTGTACGCTCGACGATCAACGGCTGCCGCTACTCGTGGCAAAGCTCGTCCCCCCGGAAGGGACGCCCGCGAACGACGACACGGCCATGTTCTCGGGCGTGCTCACCGGTCCGCAGGCGCTCGATCGGCTGATGCAGCCACCGTCGAATCTCTCTCGCGACGAAGCACTCAAGCGTCTGCGCGGCACCCTGGTAGGCGGCGACTTGGAACAGACCTGCGCCGTGTTCACCCTCTCGGACCTGGGTAAAGAGGCGCCGGTCAAGGCGGTGAAGGCCGTCCGACGCATTGCCAGCGAGGAGTGCAACATCGCGCCGGCCGACTTGCACCTGGGCGGGCCGCCGGTCGATAACGCCGCGCTGAACGAAGCGGGCGAGAAGAGTCTGATTCGCTTGGCGGGGCTGGCCCTGGTGATCGGCTTGGGCATCTCGTGGTGGTGCCTGCGCAGCGTGCGGCTGGTGGCGATGGTGTTCATCGCCGGTATCTATGCCGCCGCACTGAGCATGGCGATCGTGTGGTACGCCGGCTACGGTTTATACGGTGTGCGGATGGACGCCATCCTGCTCACCATGCCGTCGCTGGTCTACGTGGCTGCCGTGTCGGGGGCAATTCACCTGTCGAATTACTACCGCGATACGGCCATCGAAGATGGCGTGCGCGGTGCCGCCGGCCGCGCGGTGCTGCATGCCGCGCTGCCGCTGGGCCTGGCCACCAGCACGACCGTCATCGGCTTGTTCACGCTGATGTACAGCGAGCTCGTGCCGATCCAAATGTTCGGCCTGTTCTCGGGAGCGGGCGTCGCAGCGAGCTTGCTCGTGCTGTGCCTGTTCCTGCCGGCTTGCTTCGAGCTGTTCCCGATGCGCGTGTCGTCGTCCGATCGTGTGCATCAGCACGCGGCCTCGGTCGAGGAAGGCAAGGCGGGCGACGGCTTTTGGTGGCGCGTCGCCGCGTGGATCGTCAATCACAATGGCCTGGTGACCGCCGCCGGACTAGCGGTCCTGGCAATCGGCGCCGTCGGCATGACGAAGATGCACACGTCGATCCAACTCATGCGGATGTTCTCCAAGGAATCGAAAATCCTTGCCGACTACCGCTGGCTGGAGCAGAACCTCGGCGATCTGGTGCCGATGGAGATTGTCATCAAGATGGATCGCGACCCCGAGCGCTGTCCGTTGTCGTTCATCCAGCGGCTCGAACTGGTCGAGCGCGTGCAGCAGCGGGTCGAGGCGATCGGTGAAGTCGGTAGCGCACTCTCGGCCGTCACCTTCGCCCCCGGGATGCCCAAGCCCGAAGACTATCGCAACTCCGGTGGCATCAGCGGCGGCCTGGCCGGATTGATGGGGAGCAAGGAGTTCAAGCTCCGCACCGCTCGTCGCATCACCAGCGAACGGCTCGAGCGCTCCCGGGAAGACTTTATCCGCGGCGGCTGGCTGGCCGACGAAAACGGCTGCGATCTGTGGCGCGTCAGCGCCAGGGTCGGTGCGCTCAAGGATGTCGACTATCACCAGTTCCTGCAGGAGATTCGCACCGAGGTCGATCGGGTGCTTTCCGAGCCCCCGCCAGAGCATTGGAAGCAAGACCGCACCGAGACGGCCGGCGAAGGAATCGTTGCGTGGCCGAAGGGGATCGAAACGGTCTACACCGGCCTGGTTCCATTGGTCTACAAGGCACAGCGGTCGCTGCTCGACGGACTACTGTGGGGCTTCGTGATGGACCTCATCACGGTGACAATCGTGATGATGCTGTGCGTCCGCGAGTGGTCGGCCGGCCTGGTGCTGATGCTCCCCAGCGTGTTCCCGGTGTTCGTGGTGTTCGGCTACATGGGCTGGGCCGGCATCATTGTCGACACCGGCACGGTGATGGCCCCGGCGGTCGCGCTCGGCGTCACGGTCGACGACGTGGTGCACTTCATGCTGATGTACCGCGGGGCACTGAAACGAGGCTTGAGCCGCCGCGAGGCGATCATGGTTTCCTACCAAGGTTGTGCCCGCGCGATGTACCAAAGCTGGGGCGTGATTGGCCTGGGCATGTCTGTGTTCGCCTTAAGCCCCTTCACACCGACCCAGCGCTTCGGCTACATGATGGTGACACTGCTCACCAGTGCGCTCGTGGGCAACCTGGTCGTGCTGCCGGCCGTGTTGGCCAGCCCGTTGGGCGGATTGTTCGGACGGCAGTTCGTCGAGCTCAAGGGCCGATCCCTCCGCGCCGATCCGCCGCGGCCGCGTGTCGCGGTCCCTCTCGTGCAAGTGCACCGTCATGAAGCGGCACTCTCGGCCGACGTCAGCCGGCCGCGCTAGCGCCGCCTTTTTCATCGCGGCGGGGTTGAGCCTGTGGTGCAGTGGCCTATGCGCCGAGGCTCGTTACGCGCTCGTGTCGACCGGGCAGCACCACGTCACCGGCACGTTCAGCTTCTCGGTCGACGCTCCGCAGATGCAGGTGACGCAGTGGACCGTTTACTTGGCGCAAGCCCCGGAGATGCACCGACAAACGAAAGTTTCGACGACCGTCTCGCCGGCCGGAACTCGCTACGAGGATCTCGGTATGAGGCATCGGCCGCTGGTGCGCATCACGCTGCCGGTCGAGTCGGGCTCGCGGCGGCATCAGCTCGATGTGACGGTTGTGTATCGTGCCACGCTGCACGCCCGCGAACTCGTCGATCGCGACGTGGACAAGTCGTACCTGGCGCCGACGATCCTAGCCGATCACGAGCGCGAATTCTCGCTGGCAGCGACCGAGCTGATGAACTTTACCGAGAGTCGATTTCAGCTGTGGCTCGATGAGCACAAGCTGCGACGCCGACCGGGCGAGGACACCGTCGACTTCGCTGAGCGCGTGTTCCGGCATCTATGCCAAACGATGAAGTACGAGTACAAGCTGGAGATGGATCGGCACGCGTCGTACGTTGGCCGGGTCGGCTATAGCGATTGCGGCGGGATGAGCATCCTGTTCGTCGCCACGATGCGGGCCAATGGCATCCCGGCTCGCGTGCTTGCCGGCCGCTGGAACAAGTCGTCGAAGCCCAACCAGCATGTCGGCGACGTGTCCTATTACGAACAGCACGTGAAGGCCGAGTTCTATACGGCCGACGTCGGCTGGGTGCCCGTCGACGTGTCGAGCGGCGTGCTCCACGATCGCGAGCACGATGGGTTGCGGTTTTTCGGCCGCGATCGCGGCGACTTTCTGGTCCTGCACGTCGACCCCGAGATCCAGGTCGACACGCCCCACTTCGGCCGCAAGACCTTCCCCTGGCTGCAAGGCTTCCATTATTACGTTCGCGGCGAGGGCAATCTTACCGACGTGAAAGTGCTCGAAAGCTGGCACGCCGACCGGCCGTAACGTCGTGCGGTCCTGCCTTGACAACCCACCGCGTTTCGATAGATTGACGGATTCCAAATGCGTACCGCTCTGCACGTTGCGAACTGACCATGCCCACGATCAACCAGCTCGTCAAGAAGAACCGCAAGCCCCCGCGCAAGTTCAGCAAGTCGCCGGTGCTCGACAAGTGTCCGCAGAAGCGCGGCGTCTGCTTGCAGGTGAAGACGATGACGCCCAAGAAGCCGAACTCGGCGCTCCGGAAGATCGCTCGCGTCCGGCTCTCCAACGGCAAGGAAGTCACGGTGTACATTCCCGGCGAAGGACACAGCCTGCAGGAGCACTCGATCGTGCTGGTGCGCGGCGGCCGCGTGCGCGACCTTCCCGGTGTGCGTTACCACATCGTCCGTGGCGCGCTCGACACGCTCGGCGTCGAAGGGCGCAAGCAGTCGCGCAGCCTGTACGGGGCGAAGAAGTCGAAATGACGGATGCCTAGTTTCGCATTTAGCATTTCGCATTCAGAACACGAACAATCAATCAATCCTCTTCGATATTCGTTTAGGAACCCGCCATGGGTCGTATCACCGCCAGTCGCGAAACGCTTCGACCGGATCCGCGCTTCAACTCGGTGCTGGTCAGCAAGTTCATCAATTGCCTGATGCACGACGGTAAGAAGGCCGTCGCACAAGGGGTTTTCTACAAGACGATGGACATCGTCGCCGAGAAGATGAAGGACGTCGAGCCGATCGAGGTGTTCACGCAGGCGATCGAGAACGTGAAGCCGCAGGTCGAAGTTCGCTCGAAGCGCGTCGGCGGCGCCGCGTACCAGGTGCCGATGCAGGTGAACCGCACGCGGCAACAATCGCTGGCCATTCGCTGGCTGCTGTTGGCGATTCGCGAGAAGAAGGGACGCCCCACGTACGAGAAGCTGGCCGAAGAGATCATGGCCGCCTATCGTCGCGAAGGTGCCGCCGTCACGCGCCGCGATAACGTCCACCGCATGGCCGACGCCAACAAGGCCTTCGCGCACTTTGCGTGGTAGCGCACGTCGTTGCCGAGTTTAGCCGCGGGGCTTGCCCCGCGCGTCGCAAGCGACGCGGCTAAACAAGCGCGTCACCTCCTAATGCCTCGCAATCTCGCCCAACTTCGCAACATCGGCATCGTCGCCCATATCGATGCGGGCAAGACGACGGTCACCGAGCGGATGCTCTTCTACGCCGGTGCGACGCACCGCATGGGCGAGGTCGACAAGGGAACCACGACCACCGATTTCGATCCCGAGGAACAGCAGCGCGGCATCACCATCTACGCCGCCTGTGTGACGTTCCAGTGGAAAGACGTGGTCGTCAATCTGATCGACACGCCGGGGCACGTCGATTTCACGGCCGAGGTGGAGCGCAGCCTGCGCGTGCTCGACGGTGCGGTCGTGGTGTTCAGTGCTCGTGAAGGGGTCGAGGCGCAAAGCGAAACCGTCTGGCGGCAGGCCGATCGGCACAAGGTGCCGCGGCTGAGCTTCATCAACAAGATGGACCGCGAGGGGGCCGACTTCGAAGGGACGCTCGATGAGATTCGCCATCGGCTCGAAGCGAACCCCGTGGCGTTGCAGATTCCGGTGGGCGCGGGGCCGCCGCACCTGGCCGAGGCGTTCCGGGGCATCATCGACCTGGTGCGGATGAAGTTCCTCACGTTCACCGCCGAAAGCCAGGGTGCCGAAGTCGTCGAGCAAGAGATTCCTGCCGAGCATGCCGATCGCGCCAAGCGTTGGCGCGACAAGATGCTCGAACTGCTCTACGACTACTCGAACGAGCTGATGGAGCTGGCGCTGTCGGAGTCGCCGATCCCTGAGGAACTGATCCACCGCGTGGTGCGCGATGCCACGGTCAACCGGCTGATCGTGCCGGTGCTGTGCGGTTCGGCGCTCGACCGCATCGGCGTGCCGCCGCTGCTCGATGCGGCGGCCGCCTACTTGCCCAGCCCTGCCGACGTGCCGCCGGTCGAAGGGGTCGATCCGAAACACACCGACAAGAAGCTTGCCCGCAAGCCGACGCTCGACGAGCCGTTCTGCGGCTTGGTGTTCAAGATTCAGGCCGACAAGCACGGAGACCTGGCGTTCGTGCGCATCTATTCAGGCACGCTGAAGGCGAACACCCGGGCACTCAATTCAGGCAAGGACAAGAAAGAGAACGTTAGCCAATTGTGGCACATCCAGGCCGATCGGCGCGAGCAGGTCGATAGCGTTGAGTGCGGCGACATCGTGGGGATCATCGGCCTGCGCAATTCGGTGACCGGCGACACGCTATGCGACGCCAAGGCGCCGATCCTGCTCGAGTCGATTCGCTTCCCGGAGACGGTCATCTCGATGGCCATCGAGCCCGAAAGCACCGCCGAGCGCAAGAAACTGGCCGACACGCTCGAGATGCTCAAGCGCCAGGACCCGACATTCCAGGCGCGCGAGAGCGAAGAGACCGGCCAAACGCTGATCAGCGGCATGGGCGAGCTGCACCTGGAAGTCATCAAGCACCGGCTGCTGCGCGACTTCCGCCTGAATGTGCGCGTGCACAAGCCGCGCGTCAGTTATCGCGAGACGGTGGAACGCGCCGCCGAAGTGACCGGTGAGTGCCGGCAGCAGGTGGCCGGCCAGCCGCTGTTTGCCCGGGTGAAGATTCGGATCGAGCCGTTCGCGAAGGCCGACAAGACCGGCGTTGCGAACCAAGCAGGAACACAGATTCCCGAAGTATTCCTCGGCCCGGTGCTCGAAACGCTGGCCGAACAGTCGCAGGGGAGCGGATCGCTCGGCTTCCCGCTGATGCGCGTGAAGATCACGCTGCTGGGCGGCGAGGCGCACGAAACCGAATCGAACGAGCTGGCCTTCCGCCGCGCCGCGGCCGATGCCTTCCAAAAGGCACTCACCGCCGCAGGGATCGTGCTGCTGGAACCGATCATGAAGCTGGAGATCATTACTCCCGAGGAGCATCTGGGCGACATCGTGAGCGACCTACAGCAGCGGCGAGCGATCATCACCAACACCACGCCGCGCGGCCGCAACACCACCATCACGGCCGAAGCTCCGCTGGCCAATCTGTTCGGTTACTCCAGCGCCATCCGCAGCCTCAGCCAAGGACGGGCGTCGTGTTCGATGGAACCGGCCGCCTACGGCCCGGCGCCGAAGGACGTGCTCGACACGTTCCTGCACTAGTTGCGACGCTCATGCGCCTTTTGCTCGCGATGGCGCTTCTGGCGAAGATGGCGCGATTACGACGGCACCCAGTTCGATTGTGTTCCACACTGCTGCCGCGCCGACGTTAGCCTTGAGACGTTGTGAAGCCACAGGTCCAATGCGCGCGGCGCGATCATGTTTTGGCGACGAGTGGTGTCGAGTGGGATGGTCTGTGCCGGACTGGTGATCGCCGTCGACACCAGAGCCGCGGCACAACCGCGCTATCCTGTTCGTCCGTCGCGGCCGGCGCAGGCCGCGAGGCCGGCTGCTCGGCCGACGCAGCAACCGGCCGTCCAGGTGCGCTGGGACACGTTCGGCCGCAGCGTCGAAGGCCGTCCGCTGGAGTTCATCCAATTCGGCGACGGCGCCAAGCAGGTGCTCGTTGTCGGAGCGCTGGCAGGAACTGAGCCCGAAGGTGTCGCCGCGGCCGAGATGCTTGCCAAGCATCTGGCCACGTTTCCGCGCCGCATCGAGGGGGTGAAGATCACCATTGTCCGCGACCCGAATCCCGACGGCCGCGCTCGCCGCACTGCCGGCAATGCTCGTGGCGTCGTGCTCGATCGGAACTTTCCCGAATCGCATTGGCGTCGGGCGACGCAGGGCGCGCAGCTCGTCTCGGGTTCGAAGCCGGCCAGCGAGCCAGAAACGCTGGCGCTGGTCGAGCTGTGCGAAGACCTGAAGCCCGACCGCGTGGTGCTGCTGGGCACTGCCAAGGACACTGCCAGCGTGCTCTACGCCGGTCCCGCCGAGGACCTGGCCCGGCAAGTGACGCTCGAAGCCGAAGCACGCCTGTTACCGCGGCAAGGCGATCAACTAATGGGTTCGCTCGTGATGCTTGCCGGCGAGGACTGGGGCGTGCCGACGCTGCTGCTCAGCTTTCCGCCGCGAGCAACCGCCGATGAAGTCTTCTCTGCCCACAAAACTGCGTTGATGACCGCCGTCGGCTGCGGCACCGCGATGCCCTTCGCTGCCGCGACGCCCAAGGTCCCCTGGACGTCATCGCGTGGAGCTGACAACGGCACAACCGCGGCGCGGCCGAGCAACACGGCACCGATGCTGGGCGCGTCGCCACCTGCGTCGCCCTATCTCGGAGCATTCGGAGCGAAGCCAGCGCCGGTCGCCACGGCTCCCGTGGACATCGCGCCGAATCCGTCCGGAGCGATGCCATTGAACTATGCGTCGATCCAACAAGGTCGCCCGACGGTGCCAATCAATCGCTCGCGGCAAGCGATGTTGCCGCAACCGCTGATTGCCCCCGCGGCAACCGGCCCCTCGTTGTATCCAGGGTCGGCCATGCCGCAACTGTTCGTGCCGCGGCTCGATCGCTTGCCGCCGGTCGATCTGACGCGCGTCGGACCACCGGTCGACCCGTCGCAGTTGCCGCAATCGCCGATCCCCGCGTATCCCGAGGCGCGCTAACGGTTGCCCTTTCGGGACGCGCGTGACATGCGGGATCGCTACACGGCCGCCCCTTGGCGCGACATCGCATTCCGCACGCCGACGTACGCCCGTTGCGCCTTGAGGCAAGTCTGCCGGAACGCCTCGGGACGAAGCACGCCGGGCAAACGCAGCGTTTCGAGCTGTCCCTTGCGAAACACCAGGTCGCCGGCCGGATACCATTGCTGGCCGGGGAGCACGAGCACGTCGATCGAGTCGAAGTCGGCCAACGACACCGAGCGTTCCTCTTTACGCGGACAATATCGCTCGACCACCACGCGGCGATTGGTCAGCCGATACCAGACGCCGATGTACGGCAGCACCTTCGGCAGATACAACGCCATCGCCAGCGGAATGCTCGCCAGCGCAATCAAATTGCCCACCGTCAGCACCGAGCCAATGCCGGCGCGAATCATGCACAGCTCGCCCAGGCGGCGGCCGAGCGCTCCGGCTGCCATGCTCGGCGAGACGGTCATGATCGTAACTTCGCCAAGGCTCGCGGGGGACACGCCGGCAATTGCTTGTTTCATCGCGGGTAGATCGATTCGAGGGCCGGGCGACTCGGGGATAGGGCGAATGGCAATTTGTTCAGAGCTTAACAGGACGGTCGACGCAACGCCAGACGCCGAGCAGCCACCCGCTGGACTGCCGCAGGCGGCGTTGCATACTATGCAGGTATGGAGCCGACGACCGACAACGCGCCGCCACGGGCCATGCGCCGCCCGAACTTCATCGAGCAGTTTTGGCCGAAGATCAAGCCGTACATCGATCGCGTTTGGCTGGTGATACGGGTTTGGGTGCCGGTAGTGGCAACGCCGATATTCCGGCAATCGCAGGTCGTCTACACAGCGCGCGAGCACCGCGAGGGAGGCGTGTGGAATGTCGCGTTGCCGCGGCTGTGTCTGGAATGCGGGCGAGAAGAGGTGAGCGGGGCGCAGCAGTTCCGCCGTAAGGTACGCAACTTCGAGTCGCCGGTGGGCGTTCTGGCCGCGATCTTCGGCGTGTTTGTGTTCTTCTTGATGCTCACGGCGTGGCTGGAATCGATGATCACATTCTGTCTCGCGTTGGCGTCGCTGGTGTTGGGGGGCGCGTTTCTGTTCGTCAAGAGTTGGGAAGAACGCGTGCAGCTCACCGCCTGGGCCTGCGGCGAACACGCGTCCGGCTTAGTTTGCCCCGGTTTGGTGCCGCGCGAGGAGGAGCTGTACGTGGTTGTGCCGTCGCCGAAGGTTATCGAGGCGGCCAAGGCGCAGATCGAAGCCGATCGGCGCTCCAAGCAGCCCTATGCCCGCAGCGAGCAGGCGCCGCAGCCGACGATGCCGATCGCCCGGCCCGTGATTCGGCCCGGCGACATTCCACCGGTCGTGCCGCCGTCGCCCGAACTCAAGTCGTACCGCCGCGAAGAGCTGCCGCCGATCAAGCTCGACGAGTAGCTCCAACGCAACATTCTATGTTGGCTGAGCAGGGCATCAGGCAGGATGCATCGCGGCGTCGCGGTTGAGCGCGTGCAGCCTTCCGGCTCGAGCCGCGGCGTGACAGACGCGCAGCCGGCGGTCGACTTCCGCCATCAGAGCGCCATCGGCAAGTCCTTTGGCCTCTTCTGCCGTGAGCGGTTCGCCGAACTCCATACGAATGCACGCCCGCCGCGGCCAGCGGTGCCAGCGCGGCCACGCATCGAACGCTCCATCGATCGCCACCGGCACCACGGCGGCCTCGGTGCGGTGCACCAGCGCACAGAACCCGGGCTTCAACGGACCGACATTGCCGTCCCGCGTGCGCGTCCCTTCGGGGAACACCAGCACCATCTCGCCGCGCTTCAGGCGGCGCAGCGTCTCCTTCAGCCCTGCCATTCCCAGCCCGTCACGGTCGAGCGGAATCGCGTCGAGCGATTTGATCAGCCAGCCAAACGGCGCGAAGCGAAACAGCGTCTGCCGGGCCAGGAAGTTGAGCCGCCGATTGCACACGCTGGCGATCAACACCGGATCGAAGTGGCTTTGATGGTTCGAGACGACCAGCACCGGGCCGTGCGCCGGGACGCGCTCCCGACCGTTGCAGCGCAACTGGAACAGCCCGGCTGCCACCAGCCGAGACATCATGCGCAAATAGTCGTACCAAATCCGCTTGGCGAGCGAACGCGTAGCCATGGGTCTGCGTGTAACTGCGATGGATCGTTGAGCGTGCGATACTTTGGCGTGCGTCAATGAACCGTGATCCGCTCACGTACTAAGTGTTCCAACCGATCGACCACTTCGGCCGGCGACAGGCCATCGGTGTTCAGCTCGATGGCATCATCGGCACGGAGCAGCGGACCCACGGCGCGGGCCGCGTCGCGCTCGTCGCGCAGGTTTTGCTGCCGCAGCACCTCATCAAATGGCAGCGCTTCGCCTCGCGTCTGCAAGTCTCCCAACCGCCGCCTGGCGCGCTCCTCGGCACTGGCCGTTAGAAAAATCTTGCACTCGGCCCGCGGAAACACCACGGTTCCCTGGTCTCGTCCCTCGGTCACTACATTTTGTCCTGCCGCTGCCACCCGTTGCAACTCGACCAGCCGATGCCGCACGCCGGGGTTATCGGCCAGGTGATAGACGTTCGACGTGATCTCGATGGCGCGGATCGCCTGAGTCACGTCCTCGCCGTCGAGCAGCACGCGGCCATCGCCCAGTTCGATCTCCACCTCGCGTGCCAGCGCTGCCAAGGCGTGGTCGTCCTCCCAAGGAATTCGGCGGCGCACGGCGGCGAGCGTCACGGCGCGGTACATTGCCCCGGTGTCGAGAAAACGGAACCCCAGCCGCCGCGCCAAGGCACGCGCCGCGCTGCTCTTACCTGCCCCGGCGGGTCCGTCGATGACGATGATCATGCGGTGAACTGGCGAACGAGCAGTGGCCGCTGCGATTTCCGAATTCGCCATTTATAGCTGAACCTCGATTTCGATCCACTCATAGGCCGCGATGTCGATGGCAACCGCATCGCCGGCGATCGGCAACTCCGTCATCGTCTGCCCCAGGAAATCGACCTGCCGCGCTCCGCCCGGCGTCCGCCAGCAGCGCACCTTCACTCGCCCCGCCTTGCCTTCCGTCTCCAGCAGACGCAGCCGCACCGCCATCGACCTATCGAGCTCGGTAGCCCCGTGGCATGCGGTCAGCAACACGCTGCGAGCGTCGATGTGGAACAGCCAGCCGGCGCCACTGGCGGCCGACGGCAATCGCACGTTGTTGAGCCGCACCACCGGGCATTCGAGATCGACCGCCTCTTGCGCCGGGTGCGCCGAGTCGAGCACCACGCCCAGACGGAACGTGCGGCGCGTCTCGCCGCGCACCACCAGCAGCGTATCGAGCATGCGATCGCTGGTGCGGCGATGGTATGGCAAGCCGCCGGTAAGCAAAGTGATGCGTGAGCGTTCGCCTTGAATCTCGACGAACTGCGGCGCCTCGATCCGCTTGGCGGTCGTCGGCTGTGCCGTGGTGCCGATGCTGCGGAGCACGGTCGCCGCTTCGTCGGGCCACGCGAAACGGCAGGCATAATACGAATTCCAAGGATCGGCCCGCGGCGGCTCGTCGATCTCTAGCTCGACATCGATCTGCAACAGCCGCGATCCCAGCGCCAGGCGCAGCGTCTGTGTGAACGCGGCCAGGCGTTTGCCTTCGGGGGCCATCAACCGGCCACGGCTGCGCAGTTCGCCGACGACCGGACCGGGGTTAAGCACCTCGATCGCGTCGACGCACATCACGCTGTAGGGAGCGTCCTCGTCGGGATCGCGCCACGTGTCGCCCGGTTGAGGCCGCGCCGCCGGCAGGCGCATCGCAAGCTGCTGCGACAGCCGATTGCCACGACCGCTGGCGGCGTGGATCGAACGGATGCCGCCGTTGTTGGGGTGTACCGTTACTTCGAAGAACTCGTTGCGCAGCAGGTTCCCCTCGGCCATGGGGCGAGGCGGCTTCTTCGGCTTCGGTGTCGTCGCTCCGCCGGACCCCGGAGCGATCCACGCAAACCCGCAGGCGGGCACCTCCACCTGGGACAGCTCGGCTCCGCCGGCTTCATCGATCGTCACCTGTCGGGCAAAGCTCGCCGGGTTGGCCACAAGTACCCCGCGCGGTGATGCGGTGTCATCGCTACGGCCGGCAACAGCCTCGCCCAATCGGCGCGCTGCCGCTTCGCACGATTCCTCGGCGACATTTGCCGGGCGGCCGCTCAGCAAGTCGGCAAATAGGCCCAGCGTTCGCGCGGCGGCGGAGCACTGCGCACGTTGAGCACGAACGATATGCGACGACAACGGATCGGCCTGGCCGCGGATCACCGCCTGCCACAGATACGGAGCGCGGTATTGATCGGTCTTGAAACGCGTCAGTTCGCCCGGACTGTCGGTGTAGGCGAAGTAATCGTCGAGCGTCGTGAACTTGCCCAGCGGCGAACCGTAGGCGGCCATCCGCCGCAGGTCGTCGTAGAACGGGCTGGCGCGATCGGGCCAATGGGCGAACATCACGGTCGCTACGTGGTCGGAATCCATCGACTCGCCCATCGTGCGCGGAAAGCTCAAAAAGCTCTCCGGCGCCGCGGCATCCAGCGGCACGCGCGCCAGGACGTCGATGGCGCTGGGGTCGAGTCCTTCCCAACGCGTTTTACTCTGCGTGCATTGTGGGAACTGGCCGTCGTCAAGCGTCACGTGCAGCGCACCGTCGAACCCCAGCCGCGTGAGCACCAGCGGCAGCATCGGCGAAAGGCCGAAGCGCCGCCGGCCGAACACCGTCGGTCGTTGTCCCAGCAGGCGCTCGTAGGTCGCCAGGCCGCGACGGAAGTTGTCGAGCATGCATTCACGGGGCGCCAAAGGGAGTTCCCCTTCGGCATATTCGCCGCCAACAATCGCGGCGCGCTTGTGGTCGATGGCCAATCGCAGGGCTTTGAGCGTGGCCGGCTCGCGCGCCGCAAGCTGCTCGATCACTTCGCCCGACACGAGCAGGTTGGTCGGCGTGTCGTGGTTCAGTTCACGAACCAGCGGCTCGCCCAGCGTCGTATCGGCCACCAGCGTTAAATCGACCAGGTAGGCGTGAACAGGATAGAAGCGTTCGCGGGCCTCGGTGAGCACTTCGAAGCAGTTTTTCAGCCGGCGCTCGGTTTCCTCGCGATCCCCGGCGGCCCAGGCCTTGGCCGCCGCGACGGTCTCGTTTTTCAGGTGCACTTCGTCGATGTTGCTCATGTAGCGCATCTGCCGCGTGAGCAGTTCGACCATCAGGTAGCCGGTCCCCAGGGCCAGGAAGTCGCGCGCCTGCTGCTCGTCGCGCGCCGTGTCCGGGCCGTCCAAGGGATCGAGTTCATGCAATGCGGCGGCGACCAGTTCTTCCCGGCGATGCAGCTTGCGGAGCACCAGTGCTCCCTCGTTCTTGGCGCGAGCCACCCAGCCGCTCAGCAGCAAGGACTCGGATGCCTCGGGAATCAGAATCAGCCGGCTGTTCAGTTCTTCGGGCGGTGCATCGGCCCGGAACCACGTCGGCAGCGCCCCGGCCGAAGCGATCAGCGACGGATGCCATAGGGCCGACCAGGCCGCGAGCAACCCTTCGGCCTCGTTCCCCTCGTGGTGGACGGGGAAGTCTTCGAGACTGTGGCAGGGCAGCAGGACGATCAGCTCGAAGAACTTCATTGCGCGCCGACGGTTGATGCGGGACACTCGGGCCGGGGCCGGCGCCGATGGTCTTTCACGATAGCTGCTCATCCCGCGAGGTCCAAGAGGCGGAAGCGGCCAGCGGTAAGGCGATGGTGTGCCCTTGTTGACAGGCCCACGGTCTCCTACGCTCGTTGGCATGATTCGCGATGGTGCCGAACTCGACGAGCAGCTCAGCAATCCAACCGACGGCGTGATCGACACCTTTCGCCGCTTGGATGGCGACCTGATCTTTCTCGGCATCGGCGGGAAGATGGGGCCAACGCTGGCACGCATGACCCGCCGGGCCAGCGATCTGGCAGGCGGCCCGCAGCGCCGCATCTATGGTGCGGCACGCTTCTCGAGTCCCGGGTTGCCCGAGGAGCTGCGAGCGCATGGCATCGAGCCGCTGCGCTGCGATCTGCTCGACGCCGAGCAAGTGGGCCAATTGCCCGACGTACCCAACGTCGTGTTCATGGCCGGCATGAAGTTCGGCACCACCGGCCAGGCATCGCTCACTTGGGCGATGAACTGCCTGGCGCCGGCGATCGTCTGCCAGCGGTATCGCAGCAGCCGGATCGTCGCCTTTTCGACCGGCAACGTGTACGGACTGTCGCCGATCGCGGCCGGTGGCTCCCGCGAAAACGACGTCCTTTCGCCCGTCGGCGAATACGCGATGACCGCCGTGGGGCGCGAACGGATGTTCGAGCACTTCAGCCAGCAACTCGGCATTCCGACCGTGCTCGTGCGGCTCAACTATGCCTGCGAGCTGCGCTACGGCGTGCTGGTCGACGTGGCCCAAAAGGTGCTTGCCGGCGAGCCGATTGATCTGAACATGCCGGCGCTCAACGCCATCTGGCAGGCCGACGCCAACGCCATGGCGCTGCGACTGTTCGACCACGTTGCGTCGCCGCCGGCCGTGTTCAACATCGCGGGTTCCGAAACTCTGCGCGTGCGGCAAATCGCCGAGGCTTTCGGCAAGCGATTCGGCAAGCCAACGACCTTTGTCGGCACCGAATCGGCCGACGCATTGCTCAGCAACAGCGAGCGTGCCACGGCGCTGTTCGGCCGACCGCGCGTGAGCCCCGACCAGATGATCGGCTGGATTGCCGATTGGTTGCTGCGTGGCGGCACGACGCTCGGCAAGCCGACGCATTTCGAATCGCGCGAGGGACGGTTTTAGTCAGCCGATTTGGGTGGCAGCCCAGACGGCTAGCTTTTCGCGGAAGATTTTTGCGTTGTGACGGACGTCAACCGGGAACGACGGATGGATCAGGAAGTCTTGAATGCGCTCGGTCACCTGATTGCTGGCCGCGAGTTGACGCAACTCGGCGAATAACGCATCAGCGGGAGGCGATCTGCCAGGCCTCAGTTCGACGACCACCACCGGCCGTTGCTGCCCCTGCGGCCCGATGCCGACGAGCGCCGAGCGGAACACGTCGGGATGCTGGTTCATCACGCCCTCGACCGGATCGGTGAACAGCGTGCCGTCTACGGTGATGACGCGGTGCGCTTTTCGGCCGCAGAACCAGAACCGATCGTGCTCGTCGAAATAGCCGACGTCCCCCATGCGGTGCCAGAAGCCAGCCGGGTCGGCGATCTTAGCGGCGGCGTTTGCCTCGGGACGTTCGTAATACGTCGTCACGACCGGGCCGCACACGATCAGCTCGCCGATTTCGCCGCGCGGCACGTCCCGCACATCGTCGCTCGTGGCGATCGGTTCGTCAGTGATGGCGATGATCCGCCACTCGATGCCCGGAAAGCGGCGACCGACGCAGGTGCCTCGCCCAGCTCGCCAGGCGTGCTGCGTTTCGGCAAGCACTTCGCCGGCAGCGATCGTCGAGACCGGCAACGCCTCGGTCGCGCCATAGGGGGTGTGGATTTCGCCGCCGTCGCCCAAGCACGAGCGCATGGTTTCGAGGACGCGTGGATCGACCGGCGCACCGGCCGAAAGCACTCGACGCAAGCTCGGCAGCATGATGCCGCGACTTTGACAATACGGCCCGACTCGATTCCAGATCGCCGGCGAGCCGAACGCCTGGGTCACCTGCCAATCGCCGATCGCCTCAACAATCCGCTCGGGATCGACGCGCGCCGGTCGCGTCGGGGCCATGTCGGGAATGACGGTCGTCACGCCCATCGCAGCGTTGAACAGCCCGAACAACGGGAAGCCCGGCAGGTCGATCTCGCCGGGAGCCACCGAGTACTGATCGCGCAGCTCCTCGACCTGGCGATCGAAGTTGCCGTGGCGATACAACACCGGTTTCGGCGGACCGGTGCTGCCCGAAGTGAAGATGATTGCCGCGGGATCGTCGGCGGCTGTCTCGACAAGTTCCGGCCCGCTCCACGCGCCGCCGAGCAGGGAATCGTACGTCGCGCCACGCCAAAACCAGCGGCGACCGACGGTGACATTCCAGCGCGCTCCGGCATAACGTCGGCGCATCAACACACGAATCGCATGCACCAACGGCACCGCGACGAAGCCTTCGGGGCGCGCCTCGTCGAGGCAACCGAGCAAGTTGCCGCGCCCCATGCCGGGATCGATCAGCACCGGCGCCGCGCCGGCCTTGAACAGGCCGAACACCAGGGCGATGAACTCGATGCTCGGCGGCACGAACAAGGCCAGCCGGGCCCCGCGCGGCGCACCGAGCAGCCGCAGCCCCCGGGCGATGCGATCGCTGGTCTGGTCCAGCTCGGCGAAGGTGATGGTTTGATATGCTCGGCGTTGCTTGCCGCGGCGACGCCCGGGCATAGCTACCGCGATCTGGTCGGGCCGCTCTCGCGCCATCGCGGCGAGCCGTGCCGCGACGTTCACCACCTGCGTCGTTGTGGCCATGCTTCACGATCCCCCGGCCGCTCGCGAGGCGATGTACTCAAGCACCAGCCGGGCAACGTCGACGCCCGCCACTCGTGCCAGCGCTCGCCACCCTGGGACCGCGTTCACCTCGATGGCGTACAGCGTGCGATCGCGGCCAGGGAGCAGGTCGACGCCGGCCAAAGGTGCCCCGACCGCGTCGGCGGCGCGCTTGGCGATGTTCGCAAGTTCGGCGGTGACTTCCAGCGGCTCACCTCGGGCGCCGCGGCTGATATTCGTCCGCCAATCGTGCGGGTTCGTGCGCCGCATGCCAAGCACGCGCTGGCCGACGACGAGCACCCGCAGGTCGTGCCCTTCGTGCGGAATGAATTCTTGCAGGTAGATCAAGGCCCCAAGTTGTTCGAGCATGCGGAACGCGCGCAGCGCGAGCGCCTCGTCTTGCAGGCGGGCGATGCCGCGCCCTTCGGAGCCGAACAGCGGCTTCACGACCACGTCGCACCCCAGTTCGTCGAACGCCGCCATGGCATCGAGAGCCGTTTGGCAGCAGATCGTGCGCGGAATGGGGAGCCCCGCGGCTTGCAGCTTCGCGCTGGCCAGGAACTTATCGACGGCAGCTTCAATGGCGCGCGGCGGGTTCACGACGAGCGTGCCCGCCACTTCCCAGCGAGCCAAGAGGTCCATGCGAAACACCACCTGCTCAAGCGAACCGGGAGGCATGCTGCGCACGAGCACGGCATCGGCCAGCAACGGTGGCTCGAGGCGCTGGTTGCTCAGCCGGCAGCCGAGCGTCGAGAACGGGATCGAGGTTACGCGATGCGCGGTTCCCGCGGCACGCACCAGATCGCGCAGATACCAACTATCGGCGGACCCGAGAACGGCCAGATGCATCGAGAAGACTTCTTTAGGGAATGACGGACAGGCGAGCCCTCACGGCGGATCGTCGCCCCCGGGATGCCACGGATGACAGCGGCAGAGGCGCATGATTCCACGCAGCGAGCCGCGCATTGCTCCGTGGCGTTCGACCGCGCCGATGAAGTACCGGCTGCACGACGGCTCGAAGCGGCAATGCCGACCGAGCAGCGGGCTCACGAAGATTTGGTACAGCCGCACGACGAGGATCAGCGCCCAGCCGGGTAGCTTCGCGATCATTGTCACGGCGCTGTGGCTCATCACTACCGCCCTTGTTTTCGTGCGGCGCGATCGATCAATTGCCGCAGTGACTCTCGCACTCGCGTCAACGGCACCGGCGGCTGGCGTGGGATCACGACGATATCGAGTCCCGGCGGGATTTGGTCGCGCCCCAGTCGGAATGCTTCGCGCAGCAGGCGCTTCCAACGATTGCGCACGACCGAGCCCCCCAACTTGCTCGAAACGCTTAGACCCAATCGTGAGTGCGGCAGTTCGTTGGGACGGACATAGACCACCAGCAGCCCGTCGGACGCCGAGCAGCGGTGATCGTAGGCTTTGCGGAAATCGACGCCGCTGCGCAAGCGGTCGGCGGGGCGCAGGCGGCGATCGGCAGTCATGGTCGAGGGCGTCACGTCAGGTTGGTTCGGCAGGAGGTTGCTCCGATGGCGGCTCGGCCGGACGACGGTAGCGCGGCACCTTCAGCAGTCGCCGAGCGGCCCAGTAGTGCGGACCGAAGCGGCTGCCGCCGCTGCTCGTGGCGCGCAGCCCGCGCCGGGCGCGGTGGCCGGCCCATTGCGTGAACAAAAACATCGCGAGCGCGAGCAGCAGCACGATGAACAACAAGGCCCATAGCTTCGCGCGCTGTTCGATCGGTAGGGAGTGCATCGCGGCTACCACCGCAGCTTCGCGCGCGGGTTCGGTGTGGGTTGATGAAGGTCGATCTTGTGGATCAGCTCGAGCGATTCGGCATCGAGGTTCGGCGGCAACACAATCTGCACTTCGGCAAACAGGTCGCCGGCCGGCTTGTTCTTGGCCGCCACACCGTGGCCGCGGACACGCAGCTTGGCCCCGCTCGAGGTGCCGGGGGGCACCTTCAGCGACACGGTGCCGCGCGGCGTGGGAACATCAACCTGGGCCCCCTCGGCCGCCTCGCGCAGCGTGACCGGCAGCCGCACGTGCAGGTTGTTTTCTTTTCTGGTGAAGAACGGATGCGGCGTGACGTGAACTTTCAGGAACAGGTCGCCGGCGGTGCCACCTTCGCCAGCCTGCTCGCCCTGGCCGCGGAGGCGGATCTTGCTCCCCTCGTCGACGCCCGGCGGAATCTTGACGGTGAGCGTTTCCTGCTTGCCGTCGCGGGTGACCTGCAAATGAAACTCGCCGCCGGTGACCGCCAGCTCGAAAGGGATTTCGGTTTCCGATTCGATATCGCCGCCGCGAGCACGACCGGCCGAACGGCCGCGACGTCCTGGGCGAGTCGATCCGCCGCGAGCGCCGCGGAACTGGTTGAGGATGTCGGCAAAGCCGCCCCCCTCGCCGCCGCCGAAGCGTTCGCCGAAGATTTGCGAGAGGTCGATGTCCTCGAACCCGCCGCCGCCGGCCTGGCCGGTCCACTGCGGTCCGCCGCCGGGGCGTGCCCCTCCTTGGCCGAAGCTCTCGAACGAGCTGCCGTAGCGATCGTACATCTCGCGCTTGCTGGCGTCGCTGAGCACGTCGAAGGCGGCCTGCACCTCCTGGAACTTCTTCTTGGCCGAGGCGTCGTCGGGATTGAGGTCGGGATGGTACTTGCGCGCGAGGCCGCGATACGCCTTTTGGATGTCTTCCTGCGAGGCGCTGCGGCTGATGCCGAGCGTCGTGTAGTAATCCTCAGCCATTCGAGTGCCTTGGTGCCGAAACATCCGCCAGCAACGCGAAATTGCGGGTGTCGGTGCATTCTAGCGCCGCGGCCGGCCCACCATCAAGCCGGATAAACGCAGGCTATAGTTGCGAGTGTACGTGTCGCAACGATTTTTGATCGCTGCGCGGAGAATGATCCACCCGCTTGACGCCAACTCAACGAATCCGGCCTCCCGATGGTCGGCCTTCGTTCATTTAGGCGCAGAGATGAAATAAGAGGCACCGCTCGATGCCTGCCGCGCGAATGCTTGTCGCCGTCGCTGCGATCTTCGTCGTCGGCGCAGTGGCGCGAGCCCAGAAGCCGAACGAGGGGATGCTCGAGCTAACCGTGACCGATGGACCCGACGGACCGCCGGTCGCCTGCCGCATCCACATCGCCAACCAGGCAGGCGCCGCGCGGCGAGCCACCGGCATGCCGTTCTGGCACGATCATTTCGTCTGCCCGGGGCAAGTCGCGTTCACGTATCCCAAAGGTCAGTACACGCTGCTGCTGGAGCGTGGACCGGAGTACGCCGATCACTCGGGCTACTTCGTGATGCAGTCGTTCTCGAAGGACACCAAGACGATCCACCTGAAGCGTGCGGTCGACATGGCGGCCGAGGGATGGTGGTCGGGCGATCTGCACGTGCATCGCCGCGTGCAGGAGATCGAACTGTTCATGCGGGCCGACGACCTGCACGTCGCGCCGCTCGTGACGTGGAGCAATGCCAGCGGCCGCGAAAAGGCAAGCGGTGGAACGTCGGAGAAGCAGGCCGACGAGCCACCGGCCCAGCCGGTCGTGCGGTTCGATACGAATCGGTATTACGATCGCTCGGCGGGCGAGGACCGTCGCGCCGGCGGCGACCTGCTGTTCTTCCGGTTGCCGAAGTCGCTGGAGCTGCCAAGCGTGAAAGCCAACGAGCCGACGACGAGCCAGGTGATCGCCGAGGCGCGTGCCGCCGGCGGCGGCGTGTGGATCGACGCGGCGACGCCGTGGTCGTGGGATTTGCCGCTGTGGCTGGCCGCCGATGGCATCAACTCGATCGAGATCATTAACGAGCAGTTCGGCCGCACGGCGATGTCGAAGCAGCCCATCGTCGGCCGGCTGCCTCCCGGACCCAAACCTTCGGCGAACGATGCCGGGCAGCAGCTCGGTGCCTGGTCGCAGCAGATTTACCACCACGTGCTGAACTGCGGCCTGCGGCTTCCCCCGTCGGCCGGCAGCGGCACCGGCGAAGGGCCGAACCATCTGGGCTACAACCGCACGTACGTGTGGGTCGATCGCGACGAATTCGACTACGCCGCGTGGTGGGACGGGTTCGGCCGCGGACGAGTCGTCGTAACGAACGGGCCTTTGATCCGGCCGCTGGCCAACGGCCATCTGCCGGGGCACGTGTTCACGCTGTCGGCCGGCGAGTCGGTGGCGATCGACATTGCGATGAACATGGCGATCCGCGAGCCGGTGCGCTACATGGAGGTGATCCACGACGGCCGGTTGGCGCAGAGCATCCGGCTCGACGACTGGGCGAAGACCGGCCACTTTCCGCCGATCACGGTCGACGCGCCGGGTTGGTTCCTGGTGCGCGTGGTGACCGACGCGAAGGGGACGTATCGCTTCGCCAGCAGTGCCCCGTGGTACGTCGAGGTGGCGGACGGCACGCGTCGCATCAGCCGCAAGTCGGTGCAGTTCTTTCTGACCTGGCTGGAAGAGCGCGCCTTGCAACTCGGCGCCGCGCCCGAGGCCCAGAAATTCTGGCAAGGACTACTCGACCGGGCGAACGCGGATTAGCACTCACGGTGCCGCAGCGCGCTGGGTTAGTTCCGCGAAGCCGTTGCCGTTGCGCTCCACTGCGGTCGTGACGGCGCCGTCGATCGGCGAAAGGCTCGGGCGGAGGGCCAGCAATTCTTCCTGGCAGCGATGGCGCGGCTCGCCGGCTCGGGGGTGCAAACGCTGGTCCGTCCCGTCGGGCCGCAGCAACCGCGATTTGACGTTGTCTTCCAGGAACCGCGGCACGATCTCGTGCAGGATGCGATCGCGCAGCTCAGGCGATTCGATCGGGAACATCACCTCCACCCTGCGATAAAAATTGCGCGGCATCCAATCCGAGCTGGCCAGGAACACTTCGGCCTCGTCGTCGGGGTTGAACACGTAGATGCGGCTGTGCTCGAGGAACCGATCGACGATCGACCGTACGCGGATGTTCTCCGAGATGCCCGGCAGGCCGGGACGCAGGCAGCAGATGCCGCGGATCACTAGCTCGATCGGCACGCCCGCCTGGCTGGCGCGATACAGCGCCTCGATCACGCGGTAATCGACCAGCGAGTTGAGCTTGGCAAAGATCCGCGACGGCCGTCCTTCGCGGGCCCGCTGCGCTTGGGCGTCGATCAGTTCGATGGTCCGCCGGTGCAGATCGATCGGCGCGACGACCAGCTTCCGCCACACGTGCCCCTGCGAGTAGCCGGTGAGCAGGTTGAACAATGCCGAGGCGTCGGCGGCAATGTCTTCATTGGCCGTGAACAGCCCCAGGTCGGTGTAGGCCAGCGCGGTGTTGGGATTGTAGTTGCCGGTTCCCAGATGCACGTAGCGGCGGGTGATGCCCTGTTCCTGCCGCACCACGAGCGACAGCTTACAGTGCGTCTTGAGGTCCAAGAACCCGAACACCACGTGAACGCCGGCGCGTTCGAGCTGCCGGGCCCAGCTAACGTTGTTCTCCTCGTCGAACCGGGCCTTCAGCTCGACCAGCGCGGTAACGTGCTTGCCGTTCTCGGCGGCCTGAATCAACGCGCGCACAATCGGCGAGTCGCCGCTGGTGCGATACAGCGTCTGCTTGATGGCCATGACGTTCGAATCTTTCGCGGCCCGGCTGACGAACTCGACCACCGGCTCGAACGAATCGTACGGATGGTGCAGCAGGATGTCGTGTCGGCGGATGGCGGCGAACAGGTCCTCGGTGCCGCGATGGCTGCGGCCGCGTGCCGGCTGCGGCGTGAACGGCGGATCGCGCAGCATCTCGCAGCCCGGAATCTTCAATAGTTCGATCATGCTCGTCAGGTCGAGCGGACCGGGCACGCGGTACACTTCGCCGTACGACTCGGGCGATTGGTCGCCGACGCGGATGTGTTCGGCATCGATGATCTCGCGGATCAGCTCTTCATTGCCGTCGGCCGCCACTTCCAGCCGCACCGCCTGGCCGCGCTGCCGGGCCTTCAGGCGATCCTCGATCACGCGGAGCATGTCGTCCGATTCCTGCTCGAGCAGCTCGATATCGCTGTCGCGCGAGATGCGGAAGCAGGTCCGCCCCAGCACCTCGAAGCCGCCGAACAGCTCCGGCAGCCTCGCGGCCACGGCGTCCTCCAACAGCACGAAGTTCGCCTCGTCCGCGGGACCGACCGGCACCAGCCGCGGCAACACCTGCGGCAACTGCACGACGGCGAACATCGTCTTGGGGCCCAGCCCCTGGTGCCGGCGGAGCATGGTGGCCAGGTACAGCGCACGATTGTGGTAGCGAGGACTGGGGTGGGCCGGGTCGATCGCCATCGGCGTGAGGATCGGAAAGGCCCGCTGCACGAAGAAGCGGTCGAGCACCTCGCGCTGCTCGGGCGTGAGTTGATCGTGCCCCAGGATGCGGATCTTCTGCTCGGCCAACTGCGGCCGCACCTGCTCGTTCCAGCAGCGGTACTGGGCGGCGACCAGCTCCTTGGTGCGAACGGCGACGCGCTGCAACTGCAGCAGCGCCCGCATGCCGTCGGGCGAGTAATCTTGCGGGGCGCCGTCCTCGAACGCCTGCTCGCGCAGCCCCGACACGCGGACCATGAAGAACTCGTCCAGGTTCGAGCTGAAGATCGCCAGGAACTTCACCCGCTCCAAGAGCGGCGTCGTGGGATCCTCGGCTTCTTCCAGCACGCGCGCATTGAACTGCAACCAGCTCAGTTCGCGGTTGAGGAAATGTTCGGCCTGGAAGTACTGTTCGTTCACAAGGATCGTTTCCGTCGCCCCGGCAGGTGTTCCCCAGTATGCAATTGTGCGGCATGAACCGCGAACCGGGAAGTGTGTATTTAATGATTGGGGGGATTTGGAGGGCGGCCGCAGCGGCAGGAACCACGGATGAACGCAGATAAACACGGATGAACAAAAAAACGAGCGCGCAGCGCAGCAATCGCTGCCGCGCTGCGGCTCGCTGGAAACGCAAACTACTGTTCGGACGCCGGGCCCGCACTTGCGGCCGAGGCGTTCTTGATGGGGGGTTAAGAGACCTCGGCCGCGATTGGCGGTCGGTCATGGTTCGATAAACTCACCATGGCCGATAGTTTCCCCGCGGGGAAACCGCGCCGGGACCTGGG
>DATAXP010000162.1:0-9095 GCA_036272935.1 Pirellulales bacterium
TCCAGCGCATTACTCGCAACCTGCTCGAGCGAGCGATTGGCGGCAAGTGATTAGCCATGCGTCTCCACCAGCCGTCTGGGTTGGCCCTGCTCTGGGACGACAGCGATGGTCGGAGTAGGATGTTGTAGAGGATGGTTTAGCCCGGACTTGAGCCGTTTGCTCGAACGAAACGTTTAATCGAGGATCGGATGACGACGATTTCCATTCAAGAAGCCCAAGCCAAGCTGCCGGAGTTGATCCACCGGATGTTGCCGGGCGATGAATTGTTGATTACGGAGAACAATCAGCCCATTGCTCGCCTGGTTCCGGCCACGGCAGTTCGGCCACAGCGGAAGCTCGGAACCATGCGCGGCACCGTGCTGTTCACAGCTCCGGACTTTGATGCGCCGTTGGAGGACTTCAAGGAATACATGCAGTGAAGCTGCTGCTGGATTCCCACACGTTGCTTTGGGCGGTCGATGCCCCTGCGCGTCTTGGCAGGATATGGCGCTGTCGCGCGGATACGTTCGGCGGCGGCGCGCAGGAGTGAGGGCCGGCACGCGCGCACTCCGTGGCGTCGCCGCGCACAGACCGGCCGCCTGATCTGCTGGCATCGACGCCAGAAATGTTCGCGGTCTCATGGCACGCCGCATCCAACGGAGGCAACAGCACGCAGCCTACTCGTCGTCTAGCGGGCTGCCTTCGTCGGCTCGGTCCTCGCTGCCAAACTGCGCGATCAGCTTCCGCACCACACCTGGCGTATTCCGCGCTTCGCGCAGTATCTCATCCAGGAGCCCGTCCCGTCCCTGCAGTGGAAACTTGCGTTGAACGCGCGAAAGAAGTTTGTGCACATCTCCGGTTATACCGGCGTAAAACAACACGACGTTCCGCCACCACGTGTCATTGAAGTTGTCGACCAGCACATCGATGTGCTGCCCGTGCACTACGTATTCCGCGGCTAGGTACTCCTGGAACGACAAGTGCCCTAGCGAGTACTCATCCCCCTCCGGGACAATTACGCCGTCACACGCGCGCAGCTCCGCGAGGACGTCCGCAATTTCGAGCCCCTTGTATCTGTCGGCGCACGCACCGCTCCAAATCCGCGAGGCAGCCGCCACGCTAAAGCGGCGGCGGTGCTTTGAGTGGAGCACGTATGCCAACTGCCTCAGGAAGTGCTTCTTGTCCGGTTTCGACACACGCCGGACCCGCTTAACATTACGAAGGCGATCCCACCGTTCAAGCAGCAGTTCAAAGCGCCGCTCGTAGACTTCGGCGCGAGAATGCGGCAACGCAAAGTTGTTCTCGTGAAGCGACGCTACAATCGTGGCGGTCATTGGGTTGGCACACACCGCCTTTATGTGCGAATTACGTTCAAGAAACTCTTTGATTTCGAGCCGTTTCTTGGTGCTGGCCTCAAACCACCGGTCCATAAAGTCGAAGAGCTGCACCTCGGTGAACGGTAGTAGGCTCGTCTCAGTAAACAGGTCCGGAAAGTCGAGCGAACTAATGTCGCGCGACGTAACTATCAGACGGGGCGATTTCGACGCGCACTCCTCCCGTAGCGACAGGAATGCGGCCCCAAATGCTGTTCCTTCGTTCAAGGTGCAGAGTTGGCCGTAATCGCTCGTGCGAAGCGGTCTGGTAACCGATAGATAGCATCCCTTGCGCCGCGTATCGTCGCGACGCAGCACGACAGCCGACAACTCGTCCGGAACCCGGCACTTGCTTCCGAAGCATCCGTCCACACGGATTTCTTTTGGTACGTGTAACAGGTTCGTGATTTGCCGCCCCAGCGTCGGTCCGAACGTCGCCGCCTCGTCCGCGCCGTCAAGTATAATCAGTCGGGTCGCGCGCATAGCATCCGCGAATGACGTGCTGTCGGTCACGGCGTCAATTGACCGAAGGAATCCATAAAGTGCCGTGAGGAGCGGCGTATCGGTTGTCTGAATTCGGCTGCACGGGAAATAAATGCAAGGTACGCCGTTTGCCAACGCGGAATCAGCTAGCCGTTGCGCAAAGCAGGTCTTGCCCGACCCAGCATCGGCAATAATCGCAATGTGGCTCGTCGCCGCGATCAGTTCGTCGGGCAACAGGTCCGGGATTACCAGCGGGCGTTGCGCGGCGCTCTCCTGCGTATGAGAGAAGAGGTCATCACCAAAAGCAATGGCGAGCGAGTTGATGAGGGCGGCGCTGATTCCAATCGTGTCAATCACCGAGCTACGTGACCCTCGGTGAACTTGCGAATTGCGCGCGTATTGCTCGAGACGGGAAATGAATCCCGCGATATTTACTTTTCGCAGTGTGACATTCTCTAGAAGCGCCCGTCGTGAAGCGCGCTCGGACCTCGGCTGGCGCACGCGGGACGCCTTGCCAGCATCTGAGCCAAATCGCTGCGCGATTTGACCCAGTAATGGCGGGTGCGAGTGTACGTCAGGCACCTGGGAATACAGCGCCGCGAGCGCGTCGTAATCTTCCTGGGGCAGCGTGAGACCGGAAACGCGACGCGGTTGGATCTGTCCTCGCACCAGCGATCCGAACACGCCGCCGCATGGGGCGACACTCAGGTTTACATAGAACGAGTCAAGCGGACGCTCAGCGGACGATTCGAATGCGGACCACTCTCGATGGACGGCTACATAAGAGCGGATCGCATTAGCGAGGCCAGTGCCGGGGAACGCCAACGAGGAGTAGAGACGCGGAAGGTGGTCCCTCAGCAGGGCGGCCAGCTTCTCGGGGCCGATCACTTTGCATTGCCTCCGCACCTTGGCGAGCAGATTGGCCGCGTCGGCAAGTGGAGCGTCAGGAAGGTTATACGTAGTCACGAACAGGACCTCGCGCGGCAGCTCCTTCATGTTTGTGGCTGGGTTCAATATTTCCGTTTCCGCACAATGGAGAAGCTGCTGTAGAGCAGTACCTGCCGACGAGCGCGAGGAGAATGATCCGGAAAGGGGTTCGTTCTTTGCCTGGACGACCCCCAATAGCGAATCTTGGAACGCATCGGACCGAACATAGATTAGGTCCTTCCCGCGCTCGAACGGCCCATGCACGTGTTCGACATGGGTCGCGCCCATTGCCTTGAGCAGCGGTATTATAAAATCCCGGCGCAATTCCTCTTCCGACAGCTCTCGCAGCGCCGCAATCACGCGGTCTGACGATTCAGAAGCACGCTCCGCATGCACGTGTGTCACCATCAGTCCTTTAGGCTACTTCGAAACGCAGAAGGTGTTCACGCGGGCGCCGTCTCTGCCGGCGGCGCGCGTGAGGCGCAGTCGCCGTTATGTTCGTTGGTTCGCCCCCGCCGCGCACTGGCAGTTGCCGCCATATTGCGCGATGTTGGCGGTGTGGTCCAGCGAGCGCCGCAGCTTTTTCGGCCGGCGGATGTGTCCGGCTAAAATTATCTCAGTGAACCGGCCGCAGCGCGACGCGCCCGTATCGTATGTCGCAACGTGATTAGCCGTCTCAATAATGGCCCCTCCTCGGGTTGTCTCGCCCACGAGCACCTGCGAGCCCATCAGAGCGAGTCAGTCCGTTTCTCGATCGAGGTGTAGAAAGCGTCCAAGCCGGCCTGCACTGATCAACTCCGATTGGTGCGAGCAATGCCAACGTCGTGACTTTCGCGGGTGCTCATACGTTTCGAACGAATTCGGCGGTCAGTTCGATGCCGTCGGTCCAGTTTTCGGCTTCGGTTCGGCCGGAAGATTTTCGCGGCTTGAAACTGTGGTCGCCGTCAGGCAGCCACTTGATCTGGACGGCCGGGGGCAGGTTGTATGATATGACCTCGTCGCGGTTGCCCAGCGCGTCGCGCTCGCCTTGGATGATAAGGTTCGGCGTCTTCAGGTGGAGCAGATGCTCTACCCGTAGTTTTTCGGGCTGGCCGGCAGGATGGAATGGATAGCCGAGGCAGACCAGTCCGGCGACGCCCGCATCGTCGGCCACGAGACTGGCGATGCGACCACCGAGCGACTTGCCGCCGATGACCAGGCCCTTGGCGCCAAGCTGCTCGATCACCGCCAGCCAGGTCTCGCGCAGGATCGGTTCGCGATCCGGCGGGCGGCGTTTGCCCGATCGGCGGCGCTCGTCCATATAGGGAAACTCGAAGCGCACGACGCGCAGTCCCTTGGCTGCGAGCCCCGCCGCAAATCTGGCCATGAACGGCGTGTCCATGCCGGCGCCGGCACCGTGGGCCAGGGCGATCGTCCACCTGGCATCGGCAAGGCCGTCGATCAACAGCTCCATTTGTCGCTTCACCTTCACGCATCGGGCCGAGGTTGCGGCTTGTGCTGGGCTTGATGCGCTAAGCCGCTGCCCCGAGCCAGCGCCGATCTGCCGAACCGCTCTTGGATGCGATCCGCCACGTTGTCGAGCTGGCGCAGCTTTTGGCGTTCGCCGTCGTCGAACAGCTGGCCCTGCGACGGGCTCGAGCCCAGGCTGCTGACGCCGAAGCCAAGCAGCCGAACCGGCAGATGTTCCGGCGGTAAACGCTTCGTCAACAATTCCACGCCGGCCTGCCATAGTTCGTGGCTGATGTCGGTTGGCTCGACCAAAGTGAGCGAGCGCGTGATGGTGCGAAAGTCGGCGAAGCGCACTTTTAACTCGGCCGTGCGGCCTTTCAGTTGATGCCGACGCAGCCGGCGCCCGACTTGTCCGACCAGCTCCAGCAGCCACGCCCGCAAGACTTCGATGTCGTCGATGTCGGCGGCGAACGTGGTTTCGTGAGAGATCGACTTGGCTTCGCGGTCCGGCACCACGCGCCGGTCGTCGAGGCCTTGGGCCAGCCGCCAGTAATGCTCGCCGCTGGCACCAAACAGCTCGGTCAACGTGGCAGCTGGCAGCGAGCGCAGCCGGCCGATCGTGCGGATTCCGAGTTCGTCAAACACCTTGCTCGTGACCTTGCCGACGCCCCATAACCGGCCGATGGGCAGCGGATCGAGAAAGTCTTGTACACGATCCGGCTCGACCACGACAAAGCCGTCGGGCTTTTCCAGATCGCTGGCGATTTTGGCTAGGAACTTGTTCGGCGCCACGCCCACCGAGGCCACGAGCCGAAGTTCTTGTCGAATTTCCTGCTTGATGCGACGGCCGATCTCGACCGCCGAGCCGAACAGGCCCTGGCTGCCCGTCACGTCGAGAAAAGCCTCGTCCAGCGATAGCGGTTCGACCAGCGGCGTGTAGCGGTCGAAGATCTGCCGAATCTGCCGTGAAACCTCCGCGTAGTAGTCCATGCGCGGTGGCAGGACAATCGCATGTGGGCAAAGCCGCAAAGCGGTGGCTGCCGCCATCGCGCTGTGGACGCCGAACTTGCGGACCGCGTAGTTGGCGGCCGCGACCACGCCCCGGCCTTCGGCTGTGCCACCGACGATCACCGGCCGGCCCACCAGGCGCGGGTCGTCGCGCTCCTCGATCGAGGCGTAAAAGGCGTCCATGTCGACGTGCAAGATCATCGCGGCTCTCCGAAGTCGCCGCCATGATACCAGGAAAGACCGATCACCAAGTCAGACGTCGGCCGTTTCACCGGCCATTGGCCCAGCTTATGATTTGTGCGGCTTAATATCTGGATTGGAGCAAGCATGACCGGCATTTCGGATCGCCGTCGAAAACACGTGGGCTGGTTGGTCATCTGGCTGATGTGTGCGGCGCCGGCGGCGCGTGCGGCCACCAGCGACGTGACCGTTTCGACCAAGGGCCTGGTCGTGTCCGTCAGTGCCGAGGCTTCGCGCGCCGGGGCGGCAGTGCTCGGCCGGGGAGGAAACGCGGTCGATGCGGCCATTGCCACGGCGTTTGCCCTGGCGGTCACCTACCCAGCGGCCGGCAACATTGGCGGCGGCGGATATATGGTCGTCTGGCCGGGAGACAACCGTGAGCCGGCCGTGTTCGATTTTCGCGAGCAGGCGCCTGCGGCCGCTAAGGCCGACATGCTTGCCCGTAGCGAAGACCGGACTGCCCATCGCCTGGTCGGCGTGCCGGGCACCGTCCGTGGGCTAGCGCTGGCTCACCAGCGTTTCGGTTCGCACACGTGGCGCCAACTCGTCGAGCCGGCAGTGCCGCTGGCTCGGGACGGCTTTGAACTCGACGCGGACAATGCCGAATCGCTAAGTAAGCTCGTACGCCGCGCCAAAGCGCCACATCAGCAGGAACTGCGACGCGTGTTCTCGCCGCCGCAGACCGATGCCTGGCACACGGGCGATCGGCTGCGGCAGCCGGAGTTGGCCCGCACGCTCGAGATCATTGCCGAGCGTGGCCCCGACGGATTTTACGCCGGTGCGGTGGCCGAGCTGCTGGTGGCCGAAATGCAGCGCGGCGCCGGGCTGATCACCGCGGCCGACTTGGCGGCGTATCGCGCCATCGAGCGGCAGCCATTGCACGGCCGCTACCGCGGTTTCGATGTGTACGGCGTGCCGCCGTCGTCATCCGGCGGAACGACTTTGATCGAAGCCTTGAACATTTTGGAAAATTTCGATCTGGCCAAGCAGGGCCGCTGGTCGGCCAGCACGTTGCACGTGACCGCCGAAGCCATGAAGCGCGCCTACCGCGATCGGGCGCGATACTTGGGCGATCCCGCTTTCAACACCATTCCAGCAAAGCTGCTCGACAAGGAATATGCCCGGCAGTTGGCCCAGTCGATCGATCCCCAGCGTGCGACGCCCAGCGCCAGCCTGGCTGGCGATATTCTGCTTCGCCGCGAGGGGGAGCACACCACGCATCTCTCCGTGGTCGATGGCCGCGGCATGGCGGTGAGCATGACCTACACGCTGGAAAGCAGCTACGGCAGCCAGGTCGTCGTGCGCGGCGCCGGTTTTTTGCTTAATGACGAAATGCGTGACTTCAACCGCTACCCGGGCATCATCGACACGACCGGCAACATTGGCACCGCGGCCAACCTTGCGGCGCCCGGCAAACGCATGCTCAGCTCGATGTGTCCCACGATTCTGTGCCGCGACGGCAAGCCGGTGCTCGTGACCGGCAGTCCCGGCGGCCGGACGATCATCAATACGGTCCTGTGCAT
This sequence comes from Pirellulales bacterium, assembly GCA_036272935.1. Classification (GTDB taxonomy): domain Bacteria; phylum Planctomycetota; class Planctomycetia; order Pirellulales; family PNKZ01; genus DATAXP01. The sequence continues at coordinate 6,983 of DATAXP010000162.1, forward strand.
CGTGATGAACGTCGTCGATTTTCAGATGGACGTGCGCTCCGCCGTCGATGCTCCCCGGATGCATCACGCCTGGTTTCCCGACAGCCTGCAAGTCGAGCCGGAACTCGCCCAGCGCTATTCCGAAGCCCTGGACGCACTCAAAGCGATGGGCCAGGCCGTCGGCCCCATCCACTCACAAGGCGACGCGCACAGTATCGCGATCGACCCGAAGACCGGCCAGCAGACGGGCGCCGCCGATCATCGCATCAGCGGCCATGCAGCCGCGCCCGAGTAAGCGGAATTTTCCACGGATCATTCGGCGGGCCGCGTGGCGGGAGGCTTTTCGCCGCGGAGCTTGTAGGCCGATTGGCTACGCGGAAGAAACGGCAGCGAAGCATCCGATGGTAGCGCCGCCAGGGCGGCTTTCAATTTCGCGTGCTCGGCGGCGATCGCCGGAGTGGAATCGGACGAGAGATCGTGTTTCTCACCGGGATCGGACGCGATGTCGAACAGCTCGCCGGTCGAATACAGCTTGTAGCGCTGGTCGCGGACCACGCGCGCCGCGGCATATTGACTCGCGATCCACGGTTTCTCGGATGATGGCTCCGGCCGGCCGAGCAGCGCGCCGGCGAACGAGCGGCCATCGAGCTTGAGATCCGCGGGCTGCTTTGCACGGGACAGTTCGACGAGCGTGGGAAAGAAATCGGTGAAGTCGACGAGCCGCCGGCTGATTTGCCCTGCCGGCGAAATCAGGCCGGGCGCGTAGACGATCAACGGCATGTCGATCCCACCCTCGGCCAGCGTGTAGCCGCCGCCGGCAGGCCCGGGCGGCTGCGTGCGGCCGGCGAGCGCGTCGGTGTTGCCGTTGTCGCTGGTGATGATCAGGATCGTGTTGTCGAGCACGCCGAGTTCCTTCAACGCTCGGGCCAGCCGGCCGACGTCCTGGTCGGCGTAGCGGATCATGCCCGCAAACAAATCTCGCTGCTGCTGCTTCGAAGGCCGCGCGGCGCTAACCGCCGCGTCGGGCTGTTTCGGCGGCACCGGCACGTGGGGGCCATGCGTGAGCACCGACGGATAATAGAGCAAAAACGGCTGCTCGCGATGGCGGCGGATGAAATCGACGGCGAACTCGTGAAACACGTCCGGTCCGAAGCGTCCCTTGGTATTCAGCCGCTTGCCTTGTTGCACAATGTAAGCGTCCCAATAGCGCTTGTAGTTGGCTTCGTGGCCTGGCATGCCCTCGGGCCAAACGCACTGCTCGTCGAAGCCGGCGCGGCTGAGCGCGTCGGCCTGACTGGATTCGAACAAGTTGCTGATTTGCCACTTGCCGACAATCGCCGTGGTGTAGCCCGCGGTGCGCACGACATTGGCGAAAGTCGGCAGCCGCAGGGCGTCGAAATTGCCGCCGGCATAAATAGCCGCATCGTGATGGATCGTCCAGCCGCTGCTAAAAGGATAGCGGCCGGTGAGCAACTCGACGCGCGTCACGCTGCAAAACGGAGTGGCGTAGCAGTGCTCGAATCGCAAGCCTTGGCTTGCCAGGCGATCGATCTCGGGCGTGGCACCTTCGATGCTTCCATAGCAGCCGAACCAATCGCGCCCGACATTATCGAGCAGCATGACGATGATATTCGGCGGCCTGCGCTCCGCGGCCGGCGCTGCCGAGCCCAACAGCATCCACGCGCACAAGCCGATGATGCCCCAATGATGCAGCTTGATTTGCATGCCGATTTCTCCGTCCAAGGCGAGAAGTAGAACCGAGCCGCATGCCGCATCACTTTCCCGGCTTGATCTCATCGAGAAACCGAGCCAAATACGGAGCAGTGCGGCTTGCTGAATTCGTGGCGAGTTCGGCGGGAGCTGCGGCCGCAACCAACCGGCCACCCTCGTCGCCCGCTCCGGGGCCCATGTCGATCACCCAATCACTGCCGGCCACGACGCGCATGTCGTGCTCCACCACGATGACCGTATTGCCGGACTCGACCAGCCCGTCGAGCTGCACGAGCAGCTTCTCGACGTCGGCCGGATGCAAGCCGGTGGTCGGCTCATCCAGGATATACAGGCTTTGGCCGCGTTGCACGCGTTGCAGCTCGGTGGCGAGCTTGATTCGCTGGGCCTCGCCGCCGGAAAGCTC
>DATAXP010000163.1:0-38747 GCA_036272935.1 Pirellulales bacterium
GCGCGAATGCCTCCCCCAACGATTGCACTGCTGCCGCAACCATGCCAGGCTCCTTCAAGCGAAGAAGCCCCCCTGATTCGCTCCCCTCTACGAACCCAAGCCCCCATCGGTTCGCAGGAAGCGACTTTGCAGTCCTCCTGATTAAACGGGCGGCAACGTTGATTCTGCTGGGCTGGGCATTTACGATCAAAGAAACCATCCAAAACTCGAGAACGAGGGACGAGGCAATGGCCTGGCAACGCTTCGCGTGCAATCCAAGGGTGTGCGGTCTGGTGCTGCTGATCGCCACGATGGCGGGGCCGGCCGCCGCTCAAGCACCGGCGCCTGCGGGGGCCGAGGGGGTCACGGGGCCTCCCGCGGATTTCGTCGTCGAGACCAGCGACGGCGTGCGGATCACGGCGACGTACTATCCCGGCTCGAAGGGGAAAGACAGCGTGCCGGTGATCCTGCTGCACGATTATCAAGGAAGCCGGCAAGATATGGCGCCGTTGGCCGAGGTGCTGCAGAAGAACTTCGGTTATGCGGTAGTGGCTCCCGATCTGCGCGGGCACGGCCAAAGCACCACCACGCGCGATCCCAACAAGAAGCTCAACGCGTCGAGTGGTGCGTTCTTGGACGAGTTCCCGCTGATGGCGACCAAGGACGTGGAGAAGATGAAGAGCTTCTTGATGGCCAAGAACAATGCCGCCGAGCTGAACATCGACAAGCTGTCGCTGGTTGGGGCCGGCGGCATGGGGTCTGTCGTGGCCGCGCTCTTCGCAGCGCGCGACTGGAGTTATCCGGTGCTGGCCACCGGCAAGCAGGGGCAGGACGTGAAAACGATCGCGATGATCTCGCCCGATTTCGTCTTCAAGAACCTGAGCATGAATCAGGCGTTCGGTGAACCGGTCGGCGGAAAGGCCCTGCAAAAGGAGATCTCCATCTATGTCGTGGTCGGTACTGCCGACACACGAGCCGCGAGCGAAGCCAATCGCGTGTATAAAGCCTTCAACTTGCAGCGCAAGAAGCCGGCCGATCCGAAAGACGCCACCGCCTTCTTCGACGAAACGCTGAAGACAAAGCTGCAAGGCGTGAAGCTGTTCACCGAGCCGAGCCTGCGTGTGAGCGAGCGGATTGGCGCGTTTATTGAGTTCCGCGCCGGCTCGCAGCCGTATCCCTGGATGGAACGAAGGAACCCGTTGGGTGGCGGATAGCCCGAACCAGGGGCAAGATGTTCGGTTCGCGAGTGCCATTCGGTCGCGGGACTCGGCGCAGGCAGCTTTCGTTGCCTGCGTGGATTAATTAACTGTGAACCCGATGCTAACAATTCGCTAACGCTCTCATGGTATTTCTATCGTCGCCAGCAATGAACCCTGTTCTCGCGAGGATGCGAACCGTGAACGAACACCGAACCGCCGTCTTGGAGCCCCCGCGCACCATGACTCGAGAGCGTATCCTGGTCGTCGACGATGAAGAAGATCTATTGGAACTGATCAACTACAACCTGGCCAAAGAGGGCTATCGCGTCACGGCGGTCTCCAGCGGCGAGCGGGCGCTGGCAGAAGCGCAGCAGTTGCTGCCCGACCTGATCGTGCTCGACGTGCTGCTGCCGCGCGTCGATGGGTTGGAAATCTGCCGGCTGCTGAAGGGCGATCCGAAGACGCGGCACATTCCGATCATCATGCTCACGGCCAAGACCGAGGAAAGCGACGTCGTGACCGGCCTGGAGCTAGGGGCCGACGACTACATGACGAAACCGTTCAGCCCGCGGGTGCTGGTGGCACGCATCAAGAGCGTGCTCCGCCGCCGGACCAACGGCCCGTTCGATCCGCGGCAACCGCTGCGCGTGCACGAGCTGGTGATCGATCCAGGCCGCCACGAAGTCACCGCGGCCGGCACGCCGCTGCAACTCACATTCACCGAGTTCCGCCTGCTGCACTTCCTGGCCTCGAAGCCCGGCTGGGCCTACACGCGCAGCCAGATTGTCGACTCGGTGAAGGGAGAAGACTATCCTGTCACCGAGCGCTCGGTCGACGTGCAAGTGACTGGGCTGCGAAAAAAGCTGGGCGAGTTCGGCTCGTACATCGAGACGGTCCGCGGCGTCGGTTATCGCTTCAAGAAATAGGTCATGAAAAAGAGGCGGCTGCTCTGGCAGCTCTATCCGTCCTACCTGCTGATCACACTCGCGTCGCTGGTAGGCGTGGGATGGTTCGCCTCGCATTCGCTCGAGCAATTCTATGTCGCCCAGGTTAGCGGTGAGCTGACCAAGCAGGCTCGAGTTGTCGACAGCGTACTGGGCGATGATTTCGGTCCGCAGGCGGCGGCGCGACTACGGCCGCTGTGTGAGAGCATCGCGCGCGACACGCAAACGCGCATCTCGCTGATCGACGCCGCGGGCGAGGTGTTCGTCGATACCGACGCCGCGCTGCCGCTAGCGAATCACAGCGATCGCCCTGAAGTGATTGAAGCCATGACCGGACGGACCGGCATCTCGAAGCGCTACAGCACGACCGTCGAGCGCGGCATGATGTACGTGGCCCTGCCGGCTGAGCGCGGCGGAAAAATTGTCGGCGTCGTGCGAGCTGCGGTTTCGCTGGCGTCGGTCGACGCGCACATGAACACGCTCCGTGTGCAGATCGCGACCGGCGGCGTGGCGATCGCCGCGCTGATGGCCCTAGTGAGCCTGGCCATTTCGCAGCGGATCAGCCGTCCGCTGGAAGAAATGCGCATCGCCGCCGAGCGTTTCGCGCGCGGCGAATTGGGCTACAAGATGCTCGTGCCCGACTCGGCCGAGATGGCCGACCTGGCCGTGACACTCAACGAAATGTCGCGGCAGCTCGAAGAACGGATTCGCACCATCGTACGCCAACGCAACGAACAGGAGGCTGTCTTGGCCAGCATGGTAGAGGGAGTGCTCGCGGTCGACGTTCAGCAACGCGTGATCAGCGTGAACCGGGCGGCCGCGCAGTTGCTCGAGTCGGATCAGGCCGCCGTGTTGGGACGCGGACTGCACGAGGTGATCCGCAACGTCGATCTACGCCGGTTTGTCAGCCAGGCGCTGGTGTCGAACGAGCCAATCGAAAGCGACGTGGTGCTGCACGGCGAACCGCCGCGCGTGCTGCAAGCGCACGGCACGTCGCTGCGCGACGCCCACGGCTCGGGCGTGGGGGCGGTGATCGTGCTGAACGACATCACCAACTTCCGCCGGCTGGAAAACATCCGCCGCGATTTCGTTGCCAACGTGTCGCACGAATTGAAGACGCCGATCACTTCGATCAAGGGTTTCGTCGAGACGCTGCTCGACGGCGCGATCGCCAATCCCCAGGATGCCGAACGCTTTCTGCGGATCATTGCCAAGCAGGCCGACCGACTGCACTCGATCATCGACGACTTGCTCTGCCTGTCGAAGATCGAGCAAAGCGAAGGGGCCGAAGACATCGAACTCGAAACGTCCCGAGTGCGCGACGTGCTCGAAAGTGCCATCGCCTCGTGCCAGCCGCAGGCGGCCGACCGGCGGATCGACATCGACCTGGCCTGCGACCCGAATCTGACGGCACGCATGAATGCGCCGCTTTTGGATCAGGCGGTCGTCAACCTGCTGGTGAACGCCGTCAAGTACAGCGAGCCGGCGGCGAAGGTACACGTTTCGGCGGCGCTGGCCGGCGGTGAAGTGGTGATCTCCGTGAAGGACACCGGCTGCGGCATCCCGGCCGAGGAGCTGTCGCGAATCTTCGAGCGCTTTCACCGGGTCGACAAGGCCCGCAGCCGCAAGCTCGGCGGTACAGGATTGGGCCTGTCGATTGTCAAGCACATCGTGAACGTCCATCGCGGCCGGGTGACGGTCGAAAGCACGCTGGGCAAGGGGAGCACCTTCTCGATCCGCCTGCCGGCGGGCTCCGACACCGCAAGTCGTCATGGCGCAAATACTTTGGCTGCCGCGGCATCGCTCGCCGGGCGGTAATCGCCCGCGCCCCTTTTAACAGAACGCTAACAAACCACTAACATGACGACTCTACAATACGGCCGTCTGCCGGTCGCGCACCCGCACAAGATAACGCATCCATGAATTCAGCTCTTCGGGCACCCTGGGCGCTGATAGTCTGCGCTGCCGCCGTCGTCGCCCCCAGCTGTTCCAAATCCGACACGCTCACCATCAACGGTTCGGGCGCCTCGTTCCCGTATCCCATTTACTCCAAATGGGCCTACACCTTTCAGCAACTCGACGGCACGCGGATCAATTACCAATCGACCGGCTCGAGCGTCGGCGTCACGCAGGTCAAGCAGAAGACCATCAACTTCGGTGCCTCCGATGTCCCTTTGAGCGAACAGGAACTCGACGAGGCCGGCCTCGTGCAGTTCCCGTTGGTGATCGGCGGCATTGTGCCCGTGGTACACATCGCGGGGGTCGAACCCGGCACGCTGAAGCTCTCGGCCGACGTGCTGGCGAAGATTTACCTTGGCGAAATCAAAACCTGGAACGATAGCGCGATCACCGCGCTGAACCCCGACCTGAAGCAGCTTCCCGACATCTCGATCGCGCCGATACGTCGCAGCGACGGCTCGGGCACCACCTGGATCTTCACCAACTATCTGGCCGTCGTGTCGAGCGATTGGAAAGACAAGGTCGGCGTGGGCAAAGAGGTATCGTGGCCCGCGGGGGTCGGCGGCAAAGGGAACGAAGGCGTGGCAGCCAACGTGGCGCAGATCGAAGGTTCGATCGGCTACGTCGAGTACGCCTACGCCGTGCAGAACAAGATGACCTACGTGCTGTTGCAAAACCGCAAAGGTCGTTTCGTCGCTCCGTCGCTCGAGTCGTTCGCCGCGGCCGAAGCCGCCGCCGAAAAGACGTCCGATTGGGCATCGGCTCCGGGGTTCTACGTCAGCCTGGTTGATCAGCCGGGGGACGAAACCTGGCCGATCACCGGCGCCACGTTCATCCTGATCCACAAAGAGCAGGCCGACGCCGCGCTCGCCGGCAAGATGCTGAAATTCTTCGATTGGTGCTATCGCCACGGCGCCGATGCAGCCCGAGGGCTGCACTACGTGCCGATTCCCGCGGGCATCTACGGACCGGTCGAAGCGACATGGGACAAGGAGGTTCGAGCCGGTGGGAAGCCGATCGAACGTTGAGCGTCCGGAGATTTCGTGGCTGGATACCCTGAAGCACATCCGGGACTGCCGACACCCACGCCCTTGGCCGACGACGGTCGGGGGACGGGTTGGACCAGCAATGTCGCGCGCTCGCGCAACACGGGCGACCTGATCTTCCAATCGCTCACCGGTTTGGGCGCCGTGGTAGTGGTGGCGGTCGTCGGGGCGATCCTGCTGCTGCTGTTGTGGAAGTCGATGCCGTCGATCCAGCGCTTCGGCCTGGGGTTCATCACCTCCAGCGATTGGGACCCGCTGCACGAGCGGTTCGGCGCCTGGCCCAGCATCTACGGCACGCTGGTGACGACGGCGATTGCCATGCTCTTGGCCGTGCCATTGAGCCTGGTCACCGCGCTGTTCCTAGTCGACCTTTCGCCCCCTTGGCTGAGCCGCATCGTCGGCACGGGGCTCGAATTGCTGGCGGCGGTGCCGAGCATCATCTACGGCATGTGGGGTATGACCGTGTTCGCCAGCTTCATGCAGCGGTGGATCGAGCCGGGGCTGGCTGGCACGCTCGGCTTTCTGCCTCTGTTCCAAGGTCAAATGAACGGCATGGGCATGCTCACCGCCGGATTGATTCTAGCGCTGATGATTCTGCCATACATTTGCGCCGTCAGCCGCGACGTGTTCCGCATGACGCCCGGCGTGCTCAAGGAATCGGCCTACGGCATGGGCGCCACCACGTGGGAGGTCACGCGCGACGTGACCATCCCTTACGGCATGCGCGGCATCCTGGGGGCGGTGTTCCTCGGGCTCGCTCGGGCAATCGGCGAGACGATGGCCGTCACGTTCGTCATCGGCGACAACCGACACGTCGCCGCGTCGCTGTTCGCCTCGGGCAACACCATCTCGTCGACCTTGGCCAACCAGTTCAACGAAGCGACCGGCATCAAGTACAGTGTGCTGGTCGAGCTTGGCCTGGTGCTGTTCCTGATCACGGTGGCGTTCGAGATCTTCGCCCACCTGTGGCTGCGCCGCCTGCGCAATGCGGGAGGACGATGATGGCCGCCACCGTCACCATCTCGCCGCAAACGCTGAGGCCGTTGGCCGAAACGATGAGGCCGCGCTCGATGGCCTGGCGGCGCGGCGTCGACCTGCTAGTGCGCGTCATCGCTTCGCTCTCGGCCTGCGTGGGGCTGATTGCCTTGACGTGGATTCTATTGACCGTCTGCATTCGCGGCGGCGCGGCAATCAGTTGGACCTTTCTCACGCAGTTGCCCACGCCGCCGGGCGTCTCGGGTGGAGGCGTCTCGAACGCGATCGTTGGGACCTGCCTGATGACGCTGCTGGCCGGCTTGGCGGGTATTCCGCTGGGACTCTTGGCCGGTGTTTACCTGGCCGAATACGGCAAAAACTCGGCAGTCGCTTCGGCCGTGCGCTTTGCCGCGAACATTCTGATGGGCACGCCGTCGATCCTGATCGGCGTGTTCATCAACGTGCTGCTGGTGTCGCCGCCGATCGGATTGGGGCATTACTCGGGCTACGCCGGCGCCGCCGCCTTGGCGATCATCGTGCTGCCGGTGGTCGCGCGCACCAGCGAAGACATGCTGCGGCTGGTGCCCGACACGCTCCGCGAATCGGCCTTAGCCCTGGGATGTCCGCGCTGGCGGATGACGCTCGATATTATTTTTCGTGCGGCCCGCGGCGGCCTACTGACCGGCGTGATCCTGGCAATCGCGCGTGTCAGCGGCGAAACCGCTCCGCTGCTGTTCACCGCGCTCAACAGCGAATACTCGGTCCGCTCGCTCGACGAGCAGACCGCCAACCTCACCGTGTTCATCGCCAACAAGGGACCAAGCCCCTACGCCGACTGGCAGCAGATGGCCTGGGGGGCCTCGCTGCTCATCACGCTGGGCGTGCTCTCGCTGATCCTGATCGCGAGATTCACCCTGCGAGAGAGGAAATCATGATCGTGGATCAGCTTCAGGACAACGCGTCGCAAAAGTCGTTGCGCGAGGCGGTCGACAAGCCGCGCGCTGCCACCACCGCACCCTCCGGGCAGCCACCAACGGTGAAAATCTCGGTGCGCAGCTTGAATTTCTACTACGGGCAGCACCAGGCGCTGTTCGACAACAATATCGACATCTGCGGCAACCGCGTGACGGCGGTCATCGGCCCCAGTGGCTGCGGCAAGAGCACGCATCTGCGCGCCTACAACCGCATCTACCAGCTCTATCGCGAGCATCGGGCCGAAGGGCAGATTCTGCTCGACGGCAAAAACCTGCTCGACCCCTCGACCGACGAGCTGCTGCTGCGCAAGCGCGTCGGCATGATCTTCCAGAAGCCGACGCCGTTCCCGATGACCGTGTTCGACAACGTCGCCTACGGCCTGCGGCTGCACAACAAGATTTCCAAGCAAGAGCTGTCGGCTCGCGTCGAGGCGGCCCTGCAATCGGCCGCGCTGTGGGACGAGGTGAAGAACAAGCTCGACAAGCCCGGCACCGCGCTCTCGGGCGGGCAACAACAGCGGTTGTGCATCGCCCGGGCTATCGCCGTCGAACCCGACGTGCTGCTGATGGACGAACCCTGCTCGGCCATCGACCCGGTCGGCACCGCGCGGATCGAAGACCTGATCGACAGCCTGCGCGCCAACTTCACGATCATCATCGTCACGCACAATATGCAGCAGGCGGCGCGCGTGTCCGACTTCACCGCCTTCTTCTACCAGGGGAAGATCGTCGAGTACGGCCCCACGAAGCACATCTTCACCAATCCCACGCAGAAGCAAACCGAGGACTACATCACGGGCCGCTTTGGATAGTCGCTTTTTTTTGAGGGGATGACGAACGACCGCATTTGTGGGAGGCGAATCCTTTCGCCGACCTTGGCTCACCTTTCGCTGTTCGGCGAAAGGATTCGCCTCCCACATCCCAGGCGTCACTCGTCGGCACCAACCACTATGTCGCAGCACCTCTCACGTCAGCTCGCGCTCTTGCGGCAGAAGATTCTGCACGTGGGGGGCTGCGTCGAAGCGGCGATCAGCAAGGCGGTTTCGGCGCTGGTCGATCGCAACGCCAAGCTCGCCGCCGAGGTGATCCAGGCCGACGACGAGATCGATCGCCTGGAGGTCGACGTCGAGGAAGAGTGCCTCAAGACGCTCGCCTTGCACCAGCCGGTGGCGGCCGACCTGCGACTGGTCGTCTCGATCCTGAAGATCAACAACGACCTGGAACGCATGGGCGACCTGGCCAAGAACATTGCCAAGCGCGTGGTCTTCCTGGCCGAGTGTCCGCCGTGCGACGTGAACAGCGACATCCGTTACATGGCCTCGCAATCGCAGGCGATGGTCAAGCAAAGCCTCGATGCCCTGGTCGAGTTCGATGCCACGCTGGCCCGCCGGGTGCGCGAGGCCGACGACTCGGTCGACACGCTCAATAAGCGCATCCAGGCCGCCATCCGCGACCACATCCGCCAGACGCCCGAGCAGGTCGAGTGCTGGCTGAAATGGAACTCGGTCGCCAAGCACCTGGAACGCCTGGCCGACATGGCCACGCACGTGGCCGAAGATGTGATCTACATGGTCGAAGGCGACATTGTCCGTCACCGGATGGAAGAGTGAGTCCCCGACTTCCCGATCCCAATCGCGCGGTTGCGCCGTAAAGGCGGGCGTTACCGCTCTCGCTTAGAACGATGGCGGCGTAGCCTTCATCCGGATTCTGTCGATGAAATCGGAATCGATAAGGCATCGTTCGTCGCATTCCGTCACCAAATCGCGGTGCGGGTGCGGCCCGTGGAAAAGATGAGTGACGAGGCCTTCCGGCTTTGCGGCTTGGATCGCGGGAAGAAAGTCGCTATCGCCAGCCAAAATCGCTGCGTCGGTAATCTGATGCTTTGCTGCTAGGAGCACTAAGTCAACACCCAGCAGAATGTCGACCCGTTTTTGCTCGAAGATTGGCGATCCGTCATCTTTCTTACCGCGGAATTCAAGTCGACCGAGGCGAGTCTGGAACCGAGACAACCGGTCGAGGGCATCGAAGAATTTCTGCTTCTTGCCGAATCGTTCCTTTTCCTGAGCGGTCGGGCTCGATGACTGATAGGGCAAGCAGTCGTAATAATACGCGCGCAGTAACTCGCGGCCTCCAACGAGTTCTTTGACTAACAGTGAGTAATCAATCTTTGGCGATCCGAAGTCCCTCAAAAGGAAGTTGAGGTACGCTCCATCGATGAATATGGCGATTCGTCCCATCTTCCAAATCCTCTCGTGGCCAACAAACAGACTGTTTGGTGACCTTGGCGCTCCCGAAAAAGCAAACAGGCCACTGAACTTGCGTTCAGTGGCCTGTTGAATGCGCTAATTAGAATCCTGACCTCCTCAATGAGAACGCCAGGGGGTATTGAGCTGCTGAAAGTATCGTATATGGCGGCGGATTGTCAACAGAATTTTTCCGGAATTCCTATTGCGCAAGTACCAGCCCTCGCCTAACCGCCCTCTCTTCGTTTGAGAGAATGGCACCGAACCCTCCACTCCCCCCGATCGTAAAACTCCCGGGGCGTCGTTCCTGCAAGACCGCGCGGGGCCGCGGCAACTATTCTTTCGGTCATGGCACAACGAGCAACCGGGACGGCCACGGACGGGTCGTCGAGCGAGCCCCCGATCGATTGGCAGGCCCAATTGGCCCTGCACGATCGCTGGCTGCGCACGGTCGTGCTGGCGCGCCTCGGCGACTGGCAAGCGGTCGACGAGGTGATGCAAGAAGTCTCGCTGGCGGCAGTCCGTCAGCGAGCGCCGATTCACGATCGCGCGAAGGTCGCCCCTTGGTTGTATCGCCTGGCCGTGACCCAGGCGTTGTTGTATCGGCGCAAGTGCGGCCGACGACGCAAGCTGACCGACCGTTATGCCCAGCGCAACCAACCGACCGAGGTAGATTCCCGCACCCCCGACCCGCTCGATTGGCTCGTGAGCGACGAGCGCCGCCGCATGGTGCGCGCGGCGCTCGACAAGCTTCCCGGCCGCGACGCGGAAATCCTGCTGATGAAATACGCCGAGAACTGCAACTACCACGAGATCGCCGAACGGCTGGGTATCGGCCACAGTGCAGTCGAGGCGCGGCTGCATCGAGCCCGAGCGCGCCTGCGCCGCGAGTTGGTCCCCACGTTTGCTCCTGATGATTCGAAAACACTGGTTTGATCCGCATGCCAACATCATGAATACCTACAATCCTTCCACCCGTTCCGACGACGAAGCGCTGCTCGACCTGCTGGTCGACGGCGAACTTCCTGACGACGCTCGCCGCGAACTGCTGCTCGCCTTCGAGCGCGATCCCGCCGGTTGGCGGCGCTGCGCCTTGGCATTCCTCGAAGCCCAACAATGGCAAAGCGAGTTCGGCGCCATGACTCGCCGGCCCGAGGGTGCCACTGGCAGTTCGCTGCCAGTGCAAACTGCGAAGACGAGCCCACGCAACGATGTTGCCTGGTCGCGGTTCAAACCAGGTTCGCTGTTCGCCCTGGCCGCGGGAGTGTTGATCGTGTTCGGCCTCGGCCTGGCCGCCAGCCGATGGACGCGGCAAGGCGTCGGCTCGGGCGACGGCGCGATGCCGATGGTCGCCCACGCGCCGCGGCACGTGGGTCAGAGTCATATGGGTCCAGGGCAGCTCATGCCGGCCGCGGCGACGAGCCCGTGGCAGGCCGTCACGCTCTCCGAGCCAGGCCCCGGCGGCAAGGCGTCGGAGGTGGCGGTGCCGGTGCTCGACGGGACATTGGCCGATGCCGATTGGTGGCAAGCCGCTCCCTCGGCGCTGCCCGACGAATTGCGTCGGATGATCGAAAGTCGCGGCCACCACGTGGTGCAGCAGCGTGAGTTGCTGCCGGTGCAGCTCGATGACGGCCGGCAGGCGCTGGTGCCGGTCGATCAGGTGGAGATTCAGCCGGTCGGCGCACGCTCGTTCCACTGAGCAGGTCAGGAAGAATTCGAGGCAAAGCATGATCAGGTTCAACCGAGCGCTGGTGATCGCGTGCCTGGCCGCCGCCGTTGGCGGCCCGGTCTTCGGGCAGAACGCAACCTCTGCCGTGCCGCCGGCTGCGCTGCCGCCGGCGACCGGCGACACGCTCCGCCCGCCGACCGCCGAGGTAGACGCTGACGCTGGGGCCGAGGAACTGTGGATCGGCGTGATGTGCGCCGATCTCGATCCGGCGCTGCGCGCGCAGCTTGGACTGGAGCCGGGGCGCGGCGTGTTGGTGCAGGAGGTTTACGCTGACAGCCCGGCCGGCAAAGCGGGAGTGCGGAAGTACGACATCCTGCTCGAAATCGACGGCAAGCCGCTGCCCAACGGCAACGATCTGGTTGCAGCAGTGCGGCAGGCTGGCGAGCAAGAGTTGCGCATGGCGCTATTACGCGGTGGCAAGCAGTTGGCGGTGTCGTTGCGTCCGACACGCCGGCCAGCGGAGCTGCGCATCGCTCAGCCGGCGGTCCCCGAGCAGGATCGTCGGATCGTCGCGCAACTCGAAGATTGGATCAAGCGGAACCAAGGTTCCCAGGCGATGCCGCCGATGACCTTCCGGCTTTACCATCCCGGGATCGTGTTGCCGCGAGGCGTGTCGGCGCCGGGTGCGAATCTCTCGGCCCCGTTGCCCGACGACATGAGCATTGCGATCAGGAGGGAAGGTTCCAAGCCGGCAGAGATTTCGGTCCGCCAGGGGGATCGGCTCTGGCAGACCACCGTCGACCAGCTCGACAAGCTGCCGGCCGAAGTGCGGGGCCACGTGCTCGCGCTGGTGTCGCCGGGGACTGTCACTGGATCGCCGGCGTCGGGCGGCGCTGCTGGCGAAGCGGCGGCAGCGGCTCCGGTTCAGCTTCCCCCGTCGGTCATGCAACAGGCGATCGAGCAGCAGATGCGGCAGGCCAACGCCCAGATGCAGCAGCAGATGCGCGCCCTGTCGGACCAGATGCAGCAAATGCAGAAGCGGCTGCAAGAAATGAACTCGCCCCGCCCCGCGCCGCCCAAAGACGGCAATCCGTGACGAGGGATCAGTCGCGGCCGCGAACCAACGTCCAACGGGGTGGCTGGGGCTGGTTCCGCGAAGCCCCAGACGGTGACAACTGGGGCCCTCGCTGCGCTCTGCCCATAGGCGTCAAGTTAAGGTGTTAGCGAATAGACGGGGGGAAGTCGTTGCTTTGAGTTTCAGAATGAATCGGCAACACATTCTGTTTCCAAGCCAGGAGCTTCCCCATGAGCAGTAGATCGGCAATTGCGAGCCGTTTGCGTGCGGTGTTCACGGTTGAGGCGTCGCAGTTAGGGCACGAATGCGGAGTGATCGGTCGAGTCCATAAATTCACAGGCTCCAGCCTGGCCTGGACCTTCGTGTCTGGCTGGCTGGCTGATTCCCGACGCGATGCTGGACGAGTTGGCGCAAACGGCCGCCTTGTGCCAGACGTCGGTTTCGCCGCAAGCGGTCGATTCCCGGTTCGACGCCTCGGCCGCAGATTCTTCCGGCGGTTGTTGGAAGTCGCCACGCACGAGGTGATCACGTCCGCACCGTCGGCGGCCCCGTTGCTCGACCGGTTTGAAGGGATTTACGTGCAAGACAGCGCCGTCAGCGCGTTGCCCGATCCGTTGTCAAGATTCTGGAAGGCGTGTGGCGACGCGCGAGGCCAATCGTGCGCCGGAGTCAAGCTGCATGGGCGCTTGGACCTGAAGCGGGGAGGGCTGGAAGGGCCGTGGCTCGACGACGCTCGGGCCAGCGACCATGACAATCCGCCGGACCGCACGCCGTTGACGCGCGGCTCGGCGGAGCCGGCCGCTCGCGCAGCAGACGCCCCGAGCGGGTGCCGGTCGAGTTGTATGCCAAGCTATTGGCAATGGTCGGGCAGCATTGGTTGCTGTTGACCCGCTGCTGGTCGGCCGTCAACCGCAGCCTGCACAAAGCGTCGCGCGCGGTGCGCAGTTGGACGAACCCGCTGTTGGTAAGCTTGGATCGCCCCCGGCAGTTCGCGGCGATCCTCCGACGACTCGAACAGCTTCTCCGACGCTGCGCAAAAGTCCAGCCGCGCGGACAACCTGTCGCCTACCAACTCCTGCAAAACCCAACCCCGATAGTACCTCAACTTGACGCCTATGGGCTTCGCGGACTCAGTCCAGGCGCCCAACCTCGAGTTTGCAGTTGTCTCGAATCAAACATCCGACCATCCGGGCATCGGCTCGTGGCGGATCGTCGGCTCGACGCCGCGGGCGATGTTGGCGATGTCGACGGCTGCGGCGTTCACGCTCTCGGCCGTGGGATGCACCTCCAGGTCGATCTCGAAGTGCAGCGTCTGGCCGGGATCGAGCTGTGGCACACGTCCTTGCTGTTGCTCGAAGCGCTTGACGTTCGGATAGTTGGTGCCCGGCTCCAGGCCGGTGACGTAGCCGTCTTCCGGCAGTCGCTGGCTTTTCCAGATCGTGAACGCCGGCAGGCGATGGCGGTTGAATTGCAGGCTGACGCCGCGCTGTCCATCGGCGGCGACCAACATCACGCGGGTGCGTCCCTCGCCGTCGGCCACCAGTTCGGCAAAGTGCGCGTACTCGGGCAATCCGGCCGTTGCCGGGCCGAGCGTGCTCCAGCGCGCAACGTCGGTGGCCGAGTGCATGTCGCGCGGGGCGAGCGTCTCGATCGGCGCCACGATCCGCGCACCCGGCGTCGCCAGCGGCGGACCAAAGTTGATGTGATACAGCAACTCCATGTTGGATGGTTCCGACGACAGGTTGGTCACCCGGTCGACGATGCGCAGCCGTGGTTGGTCGAGCTGCGTCAGATAGGTCGTGTGCAAGCGCAACTTGTGGCCGAACAGCCGCGCCTCGTCGACGGTTCCTTCGACGGCGATGGCGTGGGCTGCGGTATCGATCGCCGCCTCGACGCGTTGCGCCGGTAGGTTGGCGATGCGCCCATGCAACGGGTACTGCAAGCGACCGTCGTCGCCGAACTGCGGTGCCCCGTTGCTCTCCAAGCCGCAACGACACAGCAGTTCGTCGAATCCGGCGAGCCAGCCGATCCCGCTCGGCTCGGCCACGGGGACGAACTGCGGATGCACCGGCCCCAGCACCGGCGACAACCAGCCGACACGCAGGTCGCCCAGCTCGACGCGCCAAAGGCCCATGCCGCGGGTGGGAACTACCGTAAAGCGGAGCAGGCCGTTGTCGACCTCAACCACCTCGACCCCCTCGCGCAACCCGCCGCGCAGCGTGCGCTTGCGGATCGAAAAGTCGCCGGCCGCGCCGACCTCGCCGGCGGTGATGTGCAGCGAATCGACGTGTTCGTCGCGTTCGACGTCGGAAAGGGTCCAGGCAGTGCGTGTCATGGTAAGTCAGTGTGTAGAGTGCATGGCGTCGCCTTCAGCAGTGAAGGCACGAAGTACATCCGACGTATGCTACCGAATTTAGCGGTTGTGAGACCTAGGGAGTCTAAGTATACTTAGCGCCTTGATTTCGGTCGGCCGGGGGTTCGCGAGCCGCCACATTCGTCACGAGTCCTCGGCTTCCATGAGATTCACGCTCGTCGATCGCATTCTGGAACTCGAGCCCGGCTCTAAGCTCGTGGCGATCAAGAACTTATCCATGGCCGAGGAATACCTCGGCGACCATTTTCCTGGGTTCCCGGTAATGCCTGGCGTGCTGATGCTCGAAGCAATGACTCAGGCCGGCGCGTGGTTGGTGCGTGCCAGCGAGGATTTCGCCCACAGCACCGTGGTGTTGAAGGAAGCCCGGAACGTCAAGTACGCGAACTTCGTCGAACCGGGGCAAACGCTCAAAGTCACGGTGTCGGTGGTCGACCAGGGGCCGCGGCTCACGCAACTGAAGGCCCAAGGCACCGTCGATGGCTCGATCGCCGTCGCAGCTCGACTGATTCTGGAGCGCTCGAACCTTGCCGAGAGCGATCCGAGCCGCGCGATTGCCGACGACGTGGTCAAGATGAAGATGCGCGAGTTGTTCGCGTTGTTGTATCAGCCGCCGGCGCCGGCGAGCGGTGCGGAGATGGCAGCCACCCCTTGAGCATTGGCCGCAAGTCATCGGTCGCAGCGAGTTGTTGGATACAGAACACCATCACAAGCGGTACACGGTAACAGGGATTTTTGGAGACGTTCTCGATGCCGACCAAAGAAGAGGTTTATGAAAAGATTCGTACGGCGCTGGTCGATGCGCTGGGAGTGGACGAAGACGAAGTGACTCCCGATGCCACGCTGATCGGCGACCTGGGTGCCGAGAGCATCGATTTTCTCGATATCGTCTTCCGGTTGGAAAAGGCGTTCGACATCAAGGTGCCGCGGGCCGAGTTGTTCCCCGAGGACATTCTGACGAGCCCGCAATACGTGAAGGACGGTAAGGTGACGCCCGAAGGCGTGGCGAAACTGCGCGAGCGGATGCCGTTCGCCGACCTGTCGAAGTTCGAGAAGAATCCGGTCGTCAAGGACTTCGCCAATCAACTGACCGTGCGCGACATGTGCCGCTACGTCGAGAGCAAGGTAGCCCTGACCGGCTGAGGCGCCGCACGCATGCGATGGATCTGGATCGATAAGTTCATCGAGTTCGACAGCGGGCGGCGTGCGCGCGCCATCAAGAACATCTCGCTGGCCGAGGAGCACCTGCACGACCACTTCCCCGGCTATCCGGTAATGCCCAACTCGCTGATCGCCGAAGGGCTGGCACAAACGGGCGGGCTGCTGGTCGGCGAGGTCAACCAGTTTCAGGAAAAAGTGATCCTGGCGAAGATCCCGAAGGCGGTGTTCCATTTCCCGGCGCTGCCGGGCGATCAGCTCATCTACACGGCCACGATCGAACAACTCGATGCCGCCGGTGGGCGCGTCGCGGCGACCAGCCACGTCGGCGAACGCTTGCAGGCCGAAATGGAGATTGTCTTCGCCCATCTGCGCGATGCCGATCGCACCAAGCGGCTGTTCGAGCCCAAGAACTTCGTGTTCACGATGAAGCTGCTGGGAGTGTTCGACGTGGGGCGCTCGCGCGACGGCACCCGGATTCAAGAACCGCCGGGCTTGGCGAGCATCAAGGCTGCGCCGGGGCACGACTGTTCGCGATAGCGGCAGCACTTTGCGAGAAGGGAACCAACTCATGCGGCGACGGGTCGTAGTGACGGGGATGGGTTGCGTGACGCCGCTGGGCAACGACATCGACACGCTGTGGCAGCGGCTTCAACGTAGCGAATCGGGCGTTGGCTACACGACGCTGTTCGATGCGCAGAATTTTCCGACTCGCATCTCCGCCGAAGTTCGCGACTGGGATCTGTCGGCCGTCGGCGAGAACCCCGAGGATTGGAAGCATCATGGCCGCCACACCCGCTTCGCCGTCGGAGCCGGTATTCAAGCGGTGCGCGATTCCGGCATTCTCGACGACAAACAACTTGAGCCGCCGCGTTTTGGCGTGTACCTGGGCAGCGGCGAAGGGCAGCAGAACTTCGAGCGGTTCACCAAGATGATGCTCTGTGCCATGGAGGGGGAAACGCTCGACGTAGGTCGGTTCACCAAGAAGGGGCTCGAAATCCTCGATCCGCGCGAGGAACTGGCCCAGGAGCCGAACATGCCCGCGGCCCATCTGGCCGGCCTGTTCAACGCGCAGGGGCCGAACGTCAACTGCCTCACCGCCTGTGCCGCCAGTAGCCAAGCCATCGGCGAAGCGGTCGAGATGATCCGCCACAACGATGCCGACGTGATGCTCTCCGGCGGCGCCCACAGCATGATCCATCCGTTCGGCGTCACCGGCTTCAACCTGCTTACCGCGCTGTCGACCCGCAACGACGAGCCGACGCGTGCTTCGCGGCCTTTCGATCGGGAGCGCGACGGCTTCGTGCTGGGCGAAGGCGGAGCGATGCTCGTGCTCGAAGAGCTGGAACATGCCAAGCGGCGCGGCGCCAAGATTTACGGCGAAGTGATCGGCTACGGCTCGACGGCCGATGCGTTCCGCATCACCGACACGCATCCCGAGGGGCGCGGCGCCACCACGTGCTTGAACATGGCCTTGGCCGATGCCCAGATCGCGCCGGAGCAGGTCGACTACATCAATGCCCACGGCACGAGCACCGACGTGAACGACCGTGTGGAGACGCTGGCGATCAAGAAAGTGTTCGGCGACCGCGCCGCGAAGCTGCCGGTTTCGAGCACCAAGAGCATGATGGGGCACCTGATCGCTGCCGCCGGCGCGACCGAAGCGATCATCTGCTTGTTGGCGATCCGCGATCGCGTGCTGCCGCCGACGACCAACTACGAGAACCCCGATCCGGACTGCGACCTGGACTACGTGCCGAACGAGGCGCGGCAGGCGAAGTGCGATATCGCCGCCAGCAACAGCTTCGGCTTCGGCGGCCAGAACATCACGCTGATCGTCTCGCGGTACGCCGGGTGAACGATTCGTGAACTCGGCACCACGAGCACGGGCGCGTTGTGCTCGCTTGCCTCTTCGCGGCCATCCTCATGCGTTCCAATCGCATCATCCTGCTAATCGCCGCCGGGGTCCTTGCCTGGGGCGTGTATCAGGCGTGGGGCGCGTATCGGCTGAATCACAACCCCTGGCGGTTCGTGATGGTGCTAGGCTGCACGCTGGCGTTTCTGGGCTTCTGGGCCGCGATGCTTGCCGCCCGGCAACGGCGCCTCGATCGCGAGCGCCGGCAGGGGGAATGACCGTGCCGTCGCGCTAAGGCGACGAAAGTTTCGCGCGCAATTGGGCGGCGGCTTGGCGCGAAGGCCATTGTGGGGGTGTCACCTCCAGTGCTTTGTCGAGATCTTCGATTGCGCCAGTCGTGTCGCGGCGCTCGATGCGCAACTGCGCCCGGTTCAGGTAGGCATCACCCATGTGCGGGTCGATGTCCATCGCGGCGCGATAGTCCGCTTCGGCCTCCGGCCATTCGCCCCGCCGTGCGTGCACGACGCCCCGGTTGTTGTACGCGGTGGCCTGGCGCGGATCGAGTTGCAGAGCGGTGGTGTAGTCGTGAATCGCCCGCTCCAACTGGTTCTGCTGCGCGAACATGCCGCCGCGCTGGATGTAAAAATCCGATCGGAGGACCATCGGAGGGGAAAGGTAATTGTCGATCTCGGTATAGAGGTAGCGGATCGGAACGGTGAACACCGTAATCACGTGCCGCGCGGGAAGCAGCAAGTCGACGATCGCCAGCGCCACGATGGCGTGAGCGAATCGCGGTACTGAATACTGACGGGCAGCGAGCATCACGCCGGCCAGTCCCGCGGGCACAAGCGCGCTGGTCGAGCGGCTTAGATCGTTGGCAATCAGCAGATTCACGAGCACCGTTACCAGTAGCGTGACGATGAGTACGGCGGTAGCCAATGGATGCCGCCGCGAGCATTCCAGCCATACGAACAGTACCACGCCGATCCACAGCAACCGCAGTCCGTGCCACAAGCCTTCCAGCATGCGCAGCAATGAGCGCGGATGATCGACGGCCTCTTCCAAGTGCGCGCCGCTGGTGGGATCGTTCCCCGTCGCCAGCGCCGCCAATCGGATCGCCACGTAGATGCCGGTGACACCCAGCACCAGCGCGACATCGATCAGCCAGCGCTTGCTGGGCCGAGGCACAAGCTGATCGAACAGCATGCCTCGGACCAACAGGCACAATGGCAGCGCCAGGATGAATCGTTCGTCGATCCACGGTGTTGCCGCGCACACCAGCACCAGGGCAATACGTGAACGGACGAAAGTGACGACGCACAGACCAAGCACATACCACGAATCGAAATACGTCAGCCAGCCAGTCGAAACGAAGAACCACGAGGTGCTTCCGGCTAGCGTTCCACCGGCGAGCGCCAAAAGGCGGTCGCCCGTGCGACGCAGCAGCACGTCGAGCGCCAAGGCCAGCACCAGCAGGCAGCCCAACGGAGGCAACGCCAGATACAGCAGCCGCGGAAAGTGCAGGTAGTGCGCGACGAGCGGAAACAGCACGCGCCAGGTGATCACGCGGTTCGTGGCATTGGTCGTCGGCTTGAAAGGATCCTCGATCTGCTTGAACGTGTCGATCGCTCGGTTCACTTCGGGGTTCGACCAGGCGTCTCGCAAGTCGAGTCCGCCGAAGAGCACGAACCGTGGCGTGAAAAAGAACAGCACGATCGCCGCCACGCCCAAGCTTCCCAGAAGCACGAATACACCACGGCTGGGCCGATCAAGCAGCGGTGTGGCGGCCAGTGCGGCGGCCGGCTCGTCTGTTGTGGAGGAAGGCGCGACCAGCAGCGCCTCACCGAGCGCGCTGGGAGTTGCCGTGCGCGGGCGTCGCGATTTGCCTGCCACCGGTGCTCGTCCTCTCTGGGGGGGCGTGTGTTGCGTCATCAAGCCGGCCCGCACGGCTCACACTGCGCGCGGCTCGGGCAGCGGGACGAGAAACTTTCCTTGGTAACCACGGGCACGCAGCTTCGGGATCAGCTCGTCGGCAATGTGCCACGACAACAACAGCACATAATCCGGCGGATCGTCGAACATTCGCGATTCTTCGACCACCGGAATCAAGGTGCCGGGCATGTATTTGCCGATCTTGTATGAACCTTTGATCTCGAGCACACAGTCGAGAATGCCATCGTCGAGGCCGACGTAGTTCACCAACGTGCTCGCACGCGACGGAGCGCCGAGGCCGTAGATACGCTGACCACGGTTCTTGATCTCACTCAGCAGCCGCAACAGATCGAGCTTCGACCGCACCACGCCGGCCTTGAACGCATCGAATGCCGACTCGTCCTTCGGCTCGGCGGCGAGCATCTCGGCGACCGAGGCCTGCACCGGGTGCGTGCCACGGCGGGCCGCGTACACGCGGATCGAACCGCCGTGCGTCGGAATGCGGCGGGCGTGGAACACTTCGAGCCCGTGCATCTCGAACAGATATTTCAGGCTGGTCAGCGAATAATAGCGCAGGTGCTCGTGGTAGATCGTGTCGTACTGGAGCGTTTCCAGCAGGCTGATCAGGTAGTGGCTTTCTGAGATGAACACGCCGCGGTCGTCGAGCAGCGTGATGATGCTGTCGAGCACTTCGTGAATGTGCTCGATGTGGGCGAAGACGTTCGTGGCGGTGACGACGCGGGCCGGCCCTTGTTCCTTGCGAACGCGCTTGGCCACTTCGGGGCCGATGAACGCGATCGTGGTGTCGATCCCCCGGCTCTGCGCCACCTTCCCCATGTCGGTCGGCTCGATGCCATGCACACGGTGCCCGCCCTGCTTGAAGTTACTCAGCAGCGTGCCGTCGTTCGAGCCGATGTCGATCACCAGGTCGTCGGCCCTGAGCTTCAACAGCGGCAGGGCCTCACGATACATCTCGGCGAAGTTCTCGCGCAGGATCTTGGTGGTGCCGCTGCTGTAGGGGTATTCGGGAGGAAACAGAATTTTGGGATCGACGACGAGCCCCAACTGCGCCAGCTTGCAGCGCGGGCAGACCAGCAGCGCGGCCGGGTAGGCCGACTGCTCGCGCGGCACGGTGCCGATGGGCCACATCTGGTTCACCGGCGGCAGGTAGCCGAGGAACAGTACCGTGTCGAGCGGCTGTTGATCGCAAACCTGGCAGCGCTCGACGACGGCGCTGGTGCCGGTGCCGGCGGTGCGTGCGATGGCGACATCCTTCATGCGATCGATTCCTGGGATGCGGGACAGGTTATTCTTTCGGGGCCTCGTTGACGTGTGCGACATACCAATCAACGGTGCGGCCCACAGCGTCGTCGAAGCTCCAGCGCGGCGCGTAGCCGAGTCCGCGTAGCTTGGTCAGGTCGGGGCAGCGCCGCGCGGTTCCGCCGACGGCCAGTGCTCCGGGGACGATCTCGACCTCGCGCCCGAAGTAGCGGGCCGTGCGCTCGGCCACCTCGGCAATGCTCAGCTCTTCTTCGGTGCCGATGTTGTAAATCTGCATGTGCTTGCCGTGGTCCATCACGCGCAGCAGGCCGTCGGTAAAATCGTCGACGTACACGAACGCGCGCGTTTCGCGCCCCGAGCCTTGGATCGTAAACTTCAGCCGGCCCGATGGCTGGCTCGACACCAAGCGCTGCATGCGCACGATGAACTGCGGCAGCACGTGTTCCCAACCCATGTCGGGGCCGAACACGTTGTGGGGCCGGAAGATCACCATGCGGTCGAAGTGCTTCCGGGCGTAGTTGATCGAAAGGATTTCACTGATGATCTTGCCGGCGGCGTACGAGTAGCGCGGATTCAGCGGGTCGGGGATCAGCATCGGCGCCGTTTCATCGGTCGGCACGCGCGGCGGAGTCTGATAGACCTCGGAACTGGACGCGACGAACAGCTCACGCACTCGATGCTCGATGCAGGCATCGAGCACGTTGAGCATGCCGCGCACGCCGACGTCGAGCACCAACTCGGGGCGCTCGTAGAAGAACCGCGTGCCGTTGACGAACGCCGCATGGCAAACGCCGTCCACACCCGCCACAGCGCGCGACACCGCTTGCGGATCGCGGATATCACCCTGCACGATATCGAGCTGCTGTTCGATGCCCGCCAGCCGCGCGTGCTTGCCGCGCGAGAAGTCGTCGAGCACGCGCACCCGATCGCCGCGGGCTACAAGCCGGCGCACCAGTGCCGAGCCGATGAAGCCCGACCCGCCGGTTACCAGATAGGTTCGTGCCATAACTTCGGCGGCAAAACGGTCGCTTCCGCGGCAGGGGTATATGGGTTAGGCGCGTGTGACCAGCGGTTCGCGCAGCGTCACCGAACGAGCCCGCAGATAAGTCGTCGCGAACGCATAACGGTACCACCGCAGATAGTGCGGCAACCATTTTAAGACGCGAAACCGACTTTGCCCGGAGTTTCGCTCGAACCACTGGCTGGGCACTTCACCGACGCGCCAACCCAGCCGGTGACACTTGACCAGCCACTCGATACTGTAGCAAAAACCGGCCGTCGATTCCACCGGCACCTGCTCGACCAGCCGCCGCGAAAACATCCGCAAGCCGTTCGAGGCGTCGCGCGTCGGTAGCCGCGCCAAGTGATACAGCGTGAACGCTGCGGCGCGCACCAGCGTGGCCTTCAGCCACGGCGCGCCGGTCATGCAGCCGCCTGGCATGAACCGGCTGGCGGCAACGATGTCGCAGCCCTGCTCGCCCAGCGCCAGCATCGCGTCGATGTGCCCGGCATTGAACGTGTCGTCGGCCGGATACGTGAGCACCAGTGGAGCGGTCGAGCGCTCGATGCCGCTCATCACCGCGCCGTGCGCGCCGCGGCCACGGTTCTTCACCAATTCGATTTCGCAGCGACCGCGCTGCGGCCAGCGCTCGAGCGCCTCCAGTGTGTTGTCGTCGTCGCGGTCGTAGCAGATCAGCACTCGATAGCTCGAGCGCACCTTGGCGACAAACGTATCGAGCACGCGCCCGATGTTGTCGCCTTCGTTATAGACTGGAATGACGATGTCGACCTGCGGCATGATCCAACCTGTGCCGTCTCGCATAGCCTAGCCAGCCGCGGCCTGGGCCTGATCGTCGACCTCGATCCAGGCGCCGCGAGCACTGCTACGGCGAGCGAAGTCTACCAAATGTTCCACGCGGCATGCATCGGCAAAACTCGGCTGCTGCGGACCAGCCCCGCAGAGCCAATCGAGCAGCCGCGACGCCAGCCGCGCCGTGGGACGAATCCGGCCGTCCTCGCCGGCCGGCGAAGACGCATCGACCGGCACCGGGCACCAGGTGTCGTCGGTCCGTTGTGCCTCGAGCAGTTGAAAGCCGGCCAGGTAGTCGCGCTGGGTGTTGACCAGTTCCAGGGCACCGGCGGTTCCGTACAACCGCAGGCGATGCACGTTGCCTGGGCCCGCCGCCGTATTCAGCGACACAGCAGCCCGGGCTCCCGAGGCAAAATCGGCCCACAGGTTCACCAACACCTCGCCTGGTCGGTCGTCGCCGGCGATCGTACCGGTGCGCGCACAAAGCCGAGCGATCGGTCCGCCGAACCATTCGAGATAATGAAACACATGGGTGGCGAATGCGTTGAGCGCCCCGCCGCCGGTCGCCGGATCGCTGCGCCAATCGCGCAGTCGGGCACGGTTGCCGTAGGTAAGCACGTGCCAGGTGACATCGAGATACGTCAAGTCGCCGATTGCGCCGCGCTCGAGCCGTTCGCGAGCGGCGAGCCATGCCGGATGGGCCGTGAACTCAAAGTTGACCAGGTTCGGCAGGCCGGTGCGTGCCGCCGCGTCGACCAACCGTTGCGCTTGGCGGATGTCGCCGGACAGCGGCTTCTCACAGAACACTGCCTTGCCTGCCCCGAGCGCCGCCAAGGCAATCTCGGCCTGCACCGGTTGCGGAGCCGCGATCGACATCACTTGCACATCGGCGTCGTCAATTGCCGCACGCCAATCGTCGAGTGCCTTGGGGATGCCCAGCTCGTTGGCTGCCTCACGCGCCCGGGCAGCGTCGCGCGCCACGAGCGCGACGACCTTTGCCCGCGGATCGGCGCGGAACGCCGGCACGTGTACTTGGCGGCCGAAGCCCAAGCCGACGACCGCGACGCCGATCCGACTCATGGCGCGGCCGCGGGCGACGGCTTGCGGAAGAAGCCCCAAATGTCGACGACCGGTTTGTTCTTGACGTCGAGGTTGCGATATTCGGCATGCGGCGCGCACAGCACCAGCAGATCGCTGCGATCGATCACCTCATCGAGCGGCAGCAGGTCGGGGTCGGTCGTCACGTGCGGATCGGTCGTCAGCACTTTGCCGGCGTGCAGCATCAGCAACTTCTTTAGCTTGTAGCTGAGGCTCGAGCGCGTGTCGTCGCAATCGGCCTTGAACGCCATGCCGAGCAGGCCGATGGTCATCGACGCCAGTGGATATTTCTTCTGGATGTCGTCGACCATGAACAGCACCAGGCCTTCATTGGTGAGCATCGCCGCCTGGCCCAGCGCGAAGTTGTTGCGCGAGAAAGCTGCCAATTGCATCGTGTCTTTCAGCAAGCAGGGGCCGGCCGTGAAGCCCGCCGCCGGAATATTGCGGCCGCGCGGATAACTTTCCTTCAGCGCTTCGAGCACGCGGTTGTAATCGACCCCGGCCGAATGCGCGATCATGTAGAACTGGTTGGCGATTGCAAAGTTGATGTACCGATACGCGTTGGCGAATAGCTTCGAGAACTCGGCCTCGAGCGGCGACACACGCACCACCTTTGGCGCGATCCGCCCGAACAGCCCGGCAGCTAATTCTTCGGCCTTGGGTGTGGTACCGCTCACGAGTTGCGGCAGCGATTGCAGCTCTTCGACGGCAAACCCCTGCACGATCCGCTCGGGGCAATAAGCCAGGCGGGGGCGCTTGCCGTGGCTGGCCAGATATTTGGCCAACCATTGCGTGGTGCCGGGATACACCGTCGAACGCAGGATGATGAGCTGGTCGTCTTGCAGGTACGGCAGCGCCGCGTCGGCCCACTGCTTCATCACGCGCGTTTCGGGATTCAGGAACTCGTCGACCGGAGTGCCGATGGTCACGAGCACGATCGGCACGCCGGCAATCTCGCGCGGATCGCTGGTCAACGACAGCCGCCGCTCGGCCAGCACCTTGTCCAACAGCGGCTGAGCGCCGACCTCTTCAAACGGCATCTGCCCGGCACGCACCTTGGACAAAGCGCGCTCGTCGAGATCGACAATCCGCACGTGCAGGCCGCGGCTTGCCAGCACGATTGCCAGCGGCAAGCCGACGTGTCCCGCCCCGCCGACAATACATATGTCAGGTTTTGCGCGGCCGCCGGCTACGGCAGTGGCCGCGATCGAATCGGGGTTCGACGATTGCTTGGCTGTGGCCATCGGCGGCCCTCCGGTTCAAAAAAGTCGCGGCGTGCAGCCTGCCGAACACGACAACAACAGGGCGGCCAGGTGCAGGGCATGGTCGAACTCGCCGGAACCGATCATCCGCAGCAGCTCGGTGCGAGAGCACAACTGGACCTCGATTCCTGATTCCGGCCGATAATCGACCCGAGGCGGCTCCAGGCTGGTGGCCCAGAAACACCAGAGCCGGTTCGCCAGCCGCCCAGTATCGGGCCGGACCGTCCCCAACAGGCGCAACTCGCCAGCGCGGTATCCGGTTTCCTCTTCCAGTTCACGGCGAGCGGTCAGCTCGGGCGACTCACCGGGTTCCACAGTACCCGCGGGAAGCTCCCACGTAAACTGCTCCACCGCCGGCCGAAACTGCCGAACTAGCACCAGGCGCTCGTCATCGGTCCAAGCGGTCACCGCCACATAATCGTCAAGCTCGAGCGCGAAGTATCGACTTGCCGGATCTTCGGCCGGCCAGTGCTTAGCGACTAGCCGGAACCACGGTGTTTCCAGCACGCGGTCTTTATCGAGCTGCATGGAATCGCTCATCTCCGGCGGATCGCGGAATCCGCCTCCTCATGGGCGAGGCTGTTACAGGTAGCGCGGCCAGGCGAAGGTTGCGACATGACAATCGTATCACTTGGTCCGCGAGCCCGGCGGCCGAATTCTTCGACCACAAACGGGGCCTCCGGTCGCTCGCAATCCACCCGTTAGTTGGGTGTCTAGGTGTCGTACTTCAGGTGCGCCCAAACCGCGCAAGAATGTCACGGTCCGCCACGGCGAAATGCGCTAAAAGCCATTCCTAGTCTTTTTACAACTTTTTCCTCGACGTGTTGTTTTTTTACGATTAAAACGGGGAAATGCTGGCGTCGAGGCAGCAGGGGGATTGTTGGTGGGGGAATTTGTAGGGATCGGTCAGACTTTCTTGTCTGACTTTTTGTCGCTTCCTTCTGCATTTTTGTCGCAATCGGGTGGTTCGTGGACTGCTCCTAGTGCGGACAGTTTGTCGTGGCCAACGGCAAACCAAGGCGGATCTCTTTAAGTTGTAGGGATACAGTCGAAATGCATTCGCATGCTCTTGGTCGTTGCGCACGCGCTCTGTTCCGCGCGGCGCTGGTCGTTGCAGTGAGTGTCGGTTGCTGGAGCGCGATGAGTGATCACGCGCTCGCGCAGTCCGCGACTACAGGTTGGTTCACAGTGACCAACAGCGGGCTCATCAACTTGAGTACCGGCACTGGTGGTGGCACTGGTGGGTGGACTGTGAGTTCAGGCACGGCGCCACCAATTAGCACTGCAACAACGCTGACATTCACCGACAACATTGCCGGCGCGACAACGCTCAACAACGACATCAACGGCACGACGGGCTTCACGGGCCTAACGGGCATCACCTTCAGCGGCACGCAAGGTGTGACGATCACCGGCAACGGTTTCAAATTCACGGCCGCCGCCAGCTCGATTACGTTCAGCACCGGGACGACCGTGATGGCCGAAACATTTTCGGCGCCTGTCACGTTCGCCGGCACAACGACGACACTCGGCGCGTCACAGGCCGGCAGTTCGATCACCTTCAACGCGCTGACGCTCAGCGGCATCCTCGGCATCAGCGCCAACATGTCGGTCAACGCCGCGACGTTGGACATTGCCGGTGGCAACCGCACGATTACGAACTCCGCCGCGGTGGCGACCAACGGATCGACGTTTAGCGCGATCGTGCTCAATGCCGACGGTTCCGATCACATCCTCACTTTCTCTGGCATCGGCAACAACACGCTCAACGGCGCGATCACCGGCGGTGGGAACTCGGGCATCTACCTGGCCGGCACCGGCACCACCACCATCTCGAACAACAACAGCGGCTTTCTCGGCAACATGACAATATCGGGCGCGCAGACCGTCGCGCTCGTTTCGCCGACCAACGCCTTGGGCATGGGCAACCTCACCATCAGCGCCGCGATCACGCTGCTGGCCAACGCCCCGAGCATGGTCACGGTGGCCAACCCCACAATCACCCTCACTGGCGCCACGCTCACGCTCAATTCGAGCACCTCGCAAGGCATGGCGATCACCGGCACCGTCATCAACTCTGGCGGCAACCGCACGATCACCAACAACGACGTCTCGGGCCTGACCATCAGCGGCACGCTGCGACTGAGCGAAAGCGGCGCGGCCGTTGGACGTCTGCTTACCCTTGCCGGCACGGGCAACACTACCCTCAATGCGACCATTGATGCCAACGCGACGAACACCGGCGGATTCTCGATCGTCCCCACCGGCGGCAACGTCACGATCTCGGGCCTGTCGGTCGGCAGCGGCATCGGAGGCGACGCCGTCCCCACGCTGGCCATCAGCCCAGGCGCCACAGCGTTCGTCACGATTTCTCAGGACCTGTCGGCGTTCACCAACCCGCTCAGCTTAAGCGGCACGGGCACGATCTCACTGGCCGTGACCTCGAATCCCTTGGGCACTTCTCCGGTCAACAACACGACGATCAATATCCTGCGGCCGACGGTCGCCGGCATTACCATTGGCAACAACATCACGTTGGGCGCCAACATCACGATTGCCGATTTCGCCAATTCCAGCGGGTTGACGCTCTCGGGCACCGTCACCAACTCGGGCGGCAATCGCACGATCACCAACAACGATCTCACCGGCGGGTTGACGCTCTCCGGCACGTTGATGCTCAGCGAAAGCGGCGCCGCCGTCGGTCGTCTACTTACCCTCGCCGGGACCGGTAATACCACCCTCAACGCGGTGATCGATTCCAATGCGACCAACACCGGCGGATTCTCGATCATTCCGACCGCTGGCAGCGTGACGATTTCGGGACTCTCGGTCGGTAGCGGCATCGGCGGCGACGCCATCCCGACGTTGACCATCAGCCCCGGCGCCGCTGCGTCTGTGACCATCGCCCAGGACCTTTCTGCGTTCACCAACCCGCTCAACCTGAACGGCACCGGCACCATTTCACTGGCGGTTACCTCGAATCCTTTGGGTACCGCAGCCGTCAATAACCTTACGGTGAACATCCTGCGGCCGACGGTCGCCGGCATCAACATTGCCAACAGCATCACGCTGGGGGCGAATCTGACGATTGCCGACTTCGCGGCGACCGGCCTGACGCTTTCGGGCACGATCACCAACTCAGCCGGTCCACGCATCATCACCAATAACAATAACACCGGGCTGACGCTCTCGGGCAACACGCTTTATCTCAGTGAAAGCACAGCTCTCGTCGGCCGCTTGCTCACAATCGCCGGCACTGGGAACACCACGCTCAGCAGCCTCACGCTCGTCGCTAACGCCACCAATACCGGCGGCTTTGCCTTGGTGCCGACCGGCGGCGGCGTCACCTTGTCGGGCCTGGCCATCGGCGGCTCGGCGATCCCCAACCTGACGTTCAGTCCTGGAGCGGCGGCGACGGTCACGTTGGCCACTGACCTGACCGCGTTCACCAGCACCAACTCGTTGGGGGGAACCGGTACTGTCTCGCTCGCCATTGCCACGAACCCCTTGGGTTCGGGCGTCATCAATAATGTCGCGGCCAGCGTTCTGCGGCCGAATGTCACCGGGATTACTCTGGCCAACAACGTCACCTTGGCTGGCAACCTGACGATTGCCGACCCGCTCAATACCAGTTTTGCCGGTTTGACTCTTTCGGGCACGCTGACCAACTCGGCCGCCAACCGCATCATCACGGCCAGCAACGTCACGGGTGGCACGACGATCTCGGGCACGTTGATGCTTAGCGAGAGCGGCGCCGGAACCGGTCGCTTGCTGACGATTGCCGGCACCGGTTACACCACGGTCAGCGCAGTTGTCGACGCAAACAGCACCGCCACGGGTGGCCTGCAGTTTGGTCCGACCGGCGGCGGCTTGACGATCTCGGGGTTGTCGGTCGGCAGCGGCATCGGCAGCGACGCCATGCCGAGCCTCACGTTCGCCGGCACCACCGGCACCATCACGATCGCCACCGACTTGAGCGCGTTCACGAGCACCAACTCGGTGAACGGCACCGGCACGATCGCCATCGGAATTGGCGCGAACTTGAATACCCCGCTTGGTTCGGGTCTGATCACGGTCAGCGGCAACGGCATCATCTTGCCCGAAACCAGCGGCATCAACATCACCAACTCGATCAACCTTTCGGCGAGCCCGACCGTTGCCGCCTCACCGTTCGGCCTGACGATGTCGGGTGCGATCATTACGTTGAACAGCGCCACACGCACCATCACCAACAACAACGCGGGATTGACCATTTCCGATACCTTCGCCGTGGGCGTGAACGGCGGCCAATTGGCGGTTGCCGGCGCGGGCTACACGACGATCACCGACACGCTTGCCGCCTTGAACGGCATTAACTCCAGCATGGGGGCCGCGGGGATCGCCACTCTCTCCAACGGCTATGCCGGCACCGGTGGCACCATCACGCTGACCAGCGGCACGTTGGTCGCCAACGGATCGCTCACCACCGGTGGCGCCACGGCAATCTGGGCTGCGGGCGGATCGCTCACGAACCTTTACGCCAGCCCGCAAAACTTCGGTCTGCTGACCGACACCGCCGCGGCGACGATCGCTTCGGTGAATGGCGGCGGGATGTCGTTCAACGGCATCATCGGTGGCACCAGTACGGTGCACGTGCTCGCCTTGTCCGGCGCGCTAACCACCTCGAACGTGATGTTTGTTGACACGGCGGCCGCCACAACCCCGATTACCACGCTCAGCCTTACGATCGCCAACAATGCCACGCTGAGCATGTCGGCGGCCGGAGCGGTGTTCGCCTCGACCTACAGCGCCGGTCCGGCCACGGTGCTGCAATTGCAGAACAACGGTCAGATTAGTTTCGACAACACCACGACCAACGTGACGCGCATTGCTGCACCGAGCGCAACCGCGGGTACCCTCGCGTTGAGCATCGTCGGCAACGGCACGTTGAGCTTCCTGAGCGGCGGCGGCAACACAGCGAGCAGCCTGCTCGGGTTCGGCGCCGTCACGCTCACCAGCGGCGTAGGCACGATCAACTTTGGCAACGCGAATACCGCCACCGTGTCGGCCCAAACGCTTACGGCGGTCGCCGGCGCGGCGCTGGACATCTCCACGTCCGCGACGCTGGGCACGACGCAGACCGTCAGCTTCGCCAACGGTGTCAGCAACGGCCAATTCCTCACGGGCGTCGTGTTTGTCAATGAAAAAGACTTCGCCACGTACAGCGCCATCAACGGTGTGCAGTCGGCGACTGCCTTCTATCAGAACGTCGCCGCCAACGGCGCGCTGGGGCCGTTGACCGGCACGAACCTGGTCGAGAACATCAACGCCAGCTTGAACACGAGCATCTCCGGCGGCCAGTTGGCGATGGCCGGCCTGAAGCTCAACGGTGGCGATACCGTCTCGGCCGCCGACTCCGTGAGCTACCTGTTGCTGACCTATGGCGGCACGATCCTCGGCACCAATGCCGGCGGCATCATCGCCACCGGTGGCACGAGTACCATCACTGCACCGATCGTCTGGTCCAACGGTGGCAACCAGGTGATGACCATCGACGTGGCTAGCACCAGCGACAACTTGTATGTCAACTACCTCAACACCGCCATCGAAGGGGTCTTGGGCAACGGCACCGGCACCGGTAGCTTGGAAAAGATCGGTCTGGGCACGTTGACCATCGGCGGCGGCTTGGGGCTTACCGCCGGCAACGGCTTGTTTATTAGCGAAGGTACCGTGGCGCTGGGGACCGGCATTACGCCGTTCGTGAACACCGGTCCAACGATTACGATGTCGCCAGGGACCACGCTCAATCTCAACGGCCTGCCTTCGGTGTTCATTGCCGGCCTCAACGGCTACGGCACCGTGCAGCTTGGCAACGCGGCGACGAACGAGACGTTGACCCTCGGTGGAACGGCAACGTCGTTCACCTACGGCGGCACGTTCACCAACAGTGGGGCCGTTTACACGCTGGCCAAGACCGGCACCGGTACTGCCACGTTCTCCAACTCGGCCAACCTATCGGGCATCACCAATGGCGTGAACGTGCTGGCCGGCGGCCTCAACCTTGGGATGAACCCCGGACAGTTTTTCACCGGCGGTTTGACGCTCACCAGTACGGCTGCGGTCAGCTTCAGCGGCTTGTATGGCGGCAGCGCAGTGCTCGGCCCGTTGGTGATCAACGCCACCAGCAGCACCTCGGCGGCATTTCCGGTGATCGAATTCACCACGCCTGGCTCAGTCACGTTCTCCGGCGCAAGCAGCGCGGCCACGAACAGCTTTGTGTTGATGCGCGGGACAGGGTTCGGCTCGACGAATAATGCGGACATCTACCTGGCAGGCACTGGCGCGCCGACCGGCGTGCTGCCTTGGGCCGTGGGCGATGTGGCGCTGACCGGCAGCGGCTCGGGCTTGTTAGCCGTCGATTCCGTGAGCGCCCTGGTGCGCTTCGCGGTCGATTCGGACTTCACGTTGCCCAACACCAACAACACCACGCCGACCGACCAGACGCAGGCGATCCTCTACAACGCCACCGGCGCCACCACCAACATCACGATCACCAATGCCGCCGCCGCGGCGGTGATGGTCGACCTCGGCAGCGCCAACCTGAGCGCGATCACGTTGTCCGGGCCTGGTGCCGGCGCCACGCTCACCGTGGGCAACGGCATCCTGCAATTCACCGGCAGCGGCGCCACCTCGTTTGCCGGGCAGACCGCCACTTTGAACGGCTTCAATAACGGCCTGCGGCTTGGCACCGGGGTGACCAACTGGACGGTGATCGTCAACAACACCAACGGCAATACGTTGGCCGAAACCGTGACCGTCGCCAGCCCGTTTGTCGGCACCACGCTGACCAAGGACGGCAACGGCGTGCTGGACTTGGCGGCCGCCAATAGCCTCACCGGCGCCGTCACGGTCAACAGCGGCAGCCTGGTGATTGCCAACGCCGCGGCGTTGACGGCTGCCAACGCGGTCACGTTGGAGACGCTCGATACGTTGACGATCTCCGACAATTTGGGGACCGTGACGCTCGCCGGCCTTACGGGAGTGGGAGCCTCCAACAACTTATACGTCGGTCAGAACGACACGCTCGAGCTCGGCACCTTCACCGGTTCGATCAGCACGGTGATGGCTACCGGGTCGTCGTTGATCATCGGCATCAACAACGCCGTTGGCACGATCAGCACCACGAGCCTCACCGTTGCCCCAGGGCAAACCACTCCGCTGACGATCACGAAGCTTGGGTCAGGGGCCCAAACCTTCACCGACAGTCCACTGACGCTTTCGGCCAACGCCGCGTCGCCTGGCACAATCAACGTCACCAGCGGCAGCTTGCTCATCAATGCCAATACCGCGACGTCGACGTTGAGCAATGCGATCGTCAACATGAGCCCCGGTACGTCCCTCGCCTGGACCACGTCGGCCACGGCTCTGATTATTCAAGACAAGCTGATCAACAACGATGTGATCAATCTGGCGAACGCCTCGTTCAGCTACGGTGTCGGCACCACAACGGCCAATATCACGGCGAACGCGGGCACGGCGGTACCGATCTCGTTCTCTGGCCAATCTGCCTTCACGTTCGTGCAAACCACCTCGACCGGCAGCACGATCCTGCCGACGACGCTCACCCGCGTGAATGATGGTGTACTGCTCGTTAATCCCACGTCCGGGACCTATGCCGCTGCGTTCGCTGGCGGTACGTTCGGCGGTGTGACCAGCACCACCGACACCGGTGGCATGAACATGCTGGTGACCAACTCCAGCAGCGGCTTCCTCTCGGGAACGCTGAACCAGAACAACCCGAACACGGCCATCGTGCCGTTCATCGTCGTCGGCACGGCCAACGGAACGACTGCCCAGAACGTCGCCCCCAGTTCGACCTCGGTCACTTTCGCCACGTTCGATGTCACCGGCAGTCTGCGCGCGGTGAACAGTAACGAAACCGTTTCGACGGTCGTTGCCGGCAACAACGTCGTGCTCAGCGCGGCGGGCACCGGCCTGAGTCCATTCTCCGCCAACACGGCCGTCAACGCCTTGAGCCTCGTGAACACCGGCACCACCACCGGCGTGGCGGCGTTCACCGGCACCGGCCAAAACATCACCATCTCGAGCGGCCTGCTGATCTCGGCGGCCAATGCCAACTCGGTCAACGGCAACTCGCTCGCCGGAATTAACATCAGCTTCGGCAACACGCAATCGGTGGCGGTGGCGGGTGTGAACGAAGGCATTATTTATGCCGCCATGCCGACCACCCTAGCCGCCAATATCGTCGACAACTCCGGTACGCCGGTGATGATCACCAAAGCGGGCCTCAACACCTTGACCCTGTCGGGTGCCAACCTGTATAGCGGCGGGACCAATTTGGAAGCCGGTACGTTGGCCGTGGTCGCCGGCAACTCGCTGGGCAATGGCTCGAACCTGACGATCTCCGGCAATAGCGCATTGCAATTTGGCGCGGCCGGGGTAACCGTCACCCAATCGGTCTTCGTTGCCAGCAGCGTGACGACGATTCTCGACGCGTCGCTCAATAGTGGCACGATTTCCGGAAACATCAGCCTCGCGAGCTCATTCAGTGGCGTCGTTCTTCCGGAAAGCACCGCCACGAGCAATATCGTGGTTCTTTCGGGAGCCAACAATTTCAGTGGCAGCACGATGACGCTCAGCGGCGGCTGGCTCGGCTTTGGCAATACCTCGGCGGTCAATGGATTGTCGACCATCTTTGTCACCACCAACAGCGGCTTCCAGCCGGCCGTGGCCAATATGGTTGTGGCGAGCAACATTCTCTTGGGTGGAGCTAACGCCACGCTGGGCGGCAACCTCGCCGTCTCGGCGGATCTCGGCATCGCGTCCGGCGGCGGCCTGACGCTCTCGGGCGTGATCACCAACTCCGGTAGCCGCCAGATCACCACCAGTAATTCCACGGGCCTGACGCTGTCCGGCGGCATCGTGCTGGCGGAAGCGATCACCGCCCGCACGCTTACGTTCGCTGGCATCGGGCCGGTCTACATCACCGGCACGATCACCAACTCAGGCGCCAACAACGTGCTGAACAACCTCGATGCCACGGGCGGGTTGACGATCACCGGCACGGTTGCCTTGTCGGAAACAAGCCTCACCGGGCGAGTGTTGACGATCAACGGAGCTGGCAATACGTACATCAACGCCACGTTCACCAACATCGGCACCGGCGGGCTGACCTTGGCCCCCACGGCAGGCGCGAACGCAATCACGATGGCCGGCAATCTGTCGACCTATAGCAACACACTCTCGATTAGTTCGGGCCTGGTGCAGTTGGCCACCACGTCGAATCCGCTGGGCGTAGGCACGGTCGACATTGCCGGAGCGGCGACCGTGGGTGTGCAAATCGCCGGGCTAACGCTGAACAACAACTTCGCCTTGAACAACACGTTCACCATCACCGGCACGCAGGGAGTGACGCTCTCAGGCACCATCACCAACTCGTTGGGCGGCCGCACGTTGGAGAACTACAACAATGTCGGCATCACGTTCGACGGAATCATCGCTCCTTCTACGGCCACCAACACACCGGCCTTGATGGCGATTACCGGCACGGGATCGTCGACGATCAATAGCAACACCACGATCATTGACTATGCCAATGCGTTGAATTCGTCGACCGTCGGCACCCTCTCGAACACCACGGGCATCAGCGCGTTGGAGTTCAACACCGTCGCCGGCGGCAACGTGACGGTGACCGGCAACGTCGGCTTCGGCGTCTGGAGCAACTCGACGACATTCGCCGACATGCCGACGATCTCGTTCAACGGCGCCGCGGGCAGCACTGTGACCTTGGATGCCAACCTTGCCTCGCTGAGCGGCAGCGTGTTCGGTTTGGTCATGAACGGTACGGTCGTGATCGCCACGACCAGCAATCCGCTGGGCAACGACGGCACGAACGGCAACCCGATGACGATCGTCTCGATCGGAGCCACCACCCCACAGATCGTCCCTGGTATCGCGGGACTCAACATCACGCAGACGATGAGTCTCAGCGGCCTCGAAACTATCTCCGATTCCACGCAGTTACTCGGCACGGGCTATGGCCTCACGCTATCGGGGTTGATGGTCAACACGCGCCTCACCACCGGGCAGCTCACCAATGAGAACATGACCGGCTTGACGCTCGCCGGGCGCCTCTTGTTGGCCGATCCGTTCGCCGCGCGCACCTTCGAGATTTGGGGCGCGGGCGCGACGACGATCAGCGGCAGCCTCAATGACAATGGCACCGGGGCGTCTGTCGTGAACTATGCCAGCACGACCGAAAGCGGCAACGTCACGATCAGCACCGGGGTGTTCAACTACTATTCGGGGGCTACAACCCTGGGCACCGGCACGCTGTTTGTCAACGACGGCAGGCCGTTCGGCAGCGGCGCATTGGCGCTGGGTGGCGGGGCGAACGGTCTGGGCACCTTGTCGTTCGGCACCCTGCCGCGGTTGACCAACAACATCACCGGCGGCACCGGCGTGCTGAACGTCGCCGGGTCGTTGATCTATTCCGGGACGATGTCCGGCGCTACCGGTATCACACTCACCGGCGGCGGCACCATGTACGGGCTAGGCAACAGCACTAATACGATCGGAGCCGTCATCAACGGCACCACGTTCCAGGGCCGGTCGCTCAACGCGCTGGGTGCCGGCGCGGTTACGCTGGGCAACGGCGGCGTGCTCGACGTCGGCGGCACAGCCTTGAGCGTCAGTGGTCTGACGAGCGCCAACGGCTTTGGTCTGGTGACCAATGGTATCGGCACGCTCGGCGCATTGATCATCGCGCCCACCACGTCGACCGGTCTTGCCTACACCGGTCAGCTCAATGACGGGTTTGGGCAACTGGCGGTGGTGAAGGAAGGCGCGGCTACCAGCACCGCCTCGCTAGCCGGCTCCGGCAGCTTCTCCGGCGGTATCGCCGTGGTGGCTGGTACGTTGTTCCTCGACTACACGAACAACAACGCCGCGAAGTTCTCGTCGAACTCGACGATCACCGCCGGCGGCGGCATCCTGTCGCTATTGGGCAGCACGACCTCGTCGACGATTCAGAACGTCGCGACCTTGGCCGTCGGCGTGCCGACGGGCGTCAACGCCTACGGAGCCAGTTCGACCGTCACCGTGAGCACCGGCACGCTGGCGATCAATGCGATCAGCCGCGCGGTCGGCGGCGGCGTGGTCGATTTCAACACCGCCAACGGCGGCACGATCGCCTACAACGGCACCGGCGTCGGCAACTCGGTGCTAATCGTCGGCGAATACGCCACGGCCAACGGCGGCAAGACCTGGGCGGGACTTTCGGGCGGCAACATCGTTCCACTGACGACGTACGACGTTAACGCTCCGGCATCGGTCGAAAATCTCAGCATTAGCGCGAACACCGTGATGACGTCCACCGGCTTCAATTCGTTGCTGTTCGGCTCGTCGGCTTCGCTCACGCTTGCCGCCGGAACGACGACCATTACCAGTGGCGGCGTGTTGGCCATTACGGCCGGTGCGTCGAGCATCGCTGGCACGATCAGCGGCGGCGCGCTGACGTCTGGTACCCACGAGTTGAACTTCATTCTCAACAATCTCTCCACTGGGTTCTTAAGCGTCAGCTCCAACATCGTCGACAACGGTGCGCCGGTCGCTGTCACCAAGAACGGCTTGGGCACGTTGTACTTGGGAGGCACCGCCAATGCCTTCAGCGGCGGCTTGAACGTCGACAACGGTCTGGTGGTGATCACCAAGAGTGGCGCGTTGCCAGCCAGCACCAACTCGGCGCAGGCGGGTACCGTGAATCTGTACGGCGGCAACGTGGCCGGCAGCAGCCTCGGCGGCGGCATCAACGTGACGACCGCCCTCTTGAGCGTCGCCGGCAGCACCTACACGTTTAATATCTACGGCAACGCCACGCTCAGCGGCGGGCTGACCGCTTCCGGCGGCATCGTGATCAACAACATCGGCGCGAATAACATTGTGACCGTTGGCGCCACGTCAACGTACGGCAGCATCGTAAGCGGGGCGCCCGTGGGCACCATCAACTTGTCGGATTCGACCAGCACCGGTCACATCCTCACAGTGAGCACGTCCGCCGTCACGCTGACGATCAACGGCACGATCCAAGATTACGCCGGGCAGAACTCGACGCCGACGGTCACCAACGGCAGCTCGGTCACCTACAACCTGGGCACGGGCACCGTGTACCTGGCCAGCACCAGCCAGAACGTCTACTCCGGCGGCACGACGATTCAGTCAGGTACGGTCGATATCACGAACAACTTGAACCTCGGTCCCGCGGGGACAGCCGTGACGTTCTCTGGCGGCTCCCTGACGTTTGCCGCGATCGCCGGGAGCACGAGCAACATGACGTTCACGCATCCGTGGGTCAGCGCCGGCGCCTCGGCGGCGATTTTCAACGTCGGCAGCATCAGTGGCGGACTCCAAGGCGTGACGGTCACTGGTCAGGGATCGGGCATCTTTCAGAAGGGCGGCCCGGGCACATTGACCTTGGCCAACAATCTCGACGCGTTCACCGGCACGATGACCGTCAGCAATGGTCTGTTGGTCTCGACGGTTTCGGGCATTTACAAGAGCGCCACCGTCAGCCTCAGCGGTGCTGGCGCGACAGTCGACTTGCTCGGCATGAGTCAAACCTTTGCGGGGTTGGCTGGCGTCGCCTCGACGACAATTGCCAACAACATTGCAAGCGGCACGAACCCGGTGAACTTGTACCTGATGAACGGCAGTGGCACGTTCGCCGGCTCGTTCGCGCAAACGAGCAACAACACGATCTCGATTAATATGGTCGGCACCGGGTCGGAAACGTTCTCGGGGTTCACGGGTGCTACCAGTGGCATCGGCTACACCGGCAACCTGGCAGTGAGCGGCGGCACATTGACGATCACCGGCACCACCAGCGCCAACGGCGCCGCGGTGGTGACAACGGTCAACGGCAATGCCAACTTGATCCTCAACCGCGTGACGAACAACGTCGGCAACCAGATCGCCCCCAGCAGCACGCTGGTGTTGGGCGGTTCGACCAACGGCCTGTTCGGCGGCGGCAACTTGACGATGAGCGGCAATGCTAATGCCGTGAGCCGCGAGACGTTCAGCGGCACGACGCTCAACTCGGGCGGTTCGCAGGTCGCGGCGGTTGACATCAGCGCCGCCGGCACGCAAACCGCGACGCTCACCCTCGGCGCTCTCACGCGTAACATCGGCAGCACCGTGGTCTTCGCCACCAGCGGCAGCGGGCAGATCATCACTTCGCAAGCCAATAGCAACGGCATTCTCGGCGGCTACGCCGTTTACATTCCGCTGATGGCCGCCGGCGCGCAGAACACCACGCTGGCAAGCTGGGCCGTGGGCAACGGCACGGGCGGGATCACCGGGCTGGCGAGCCAGAATTACTCGACGGCCACGCTTGCCGGCTCGTCGAGCAACGTCGACATCACCACGGCCGCCTCGACCACGCTGAGCGCGACGAGCGCCGTGAATTCGATCCGCTTTAGCACCATCAGCGCCTCGGGGAATACGACGGCCATTCTGGATCTGGTTCAGCCGTTGATCGTAAATTCCGGCGGTATTTTGATGAACACCATCGAGAATACCGGCAACTCGCTCGGCGCGCAGATTAGCGGCAGCAGCATCACCAGCGGCAACGGGCAGGACCTGATCGTCTGGCAGATGCAAAACATCTCAACGAGTGCCAGTGCCACGATCGCCTCGCAGATCACCGATAACGGCACGACGTCGATCGGTTTGACCAAAGCCGGCGCCGGTTTGCTCAGCATCACCAACGCGACGAACACGTACAGCGGCATCACCACGGTCAACGGCGGCACGCTCAACTTCACCACCACCGGCTCGCTGGGCCAGAGCACGCAACTGGCGATCAACTCCGGCAACTTGAACCTGACTGGCTTTGGCGCCACGCTCACCAGCCTGGTCGGC
>DATAXP010000164.1:0-28119 GCA_036272935.1 Pirellulales bacterium
TGGCATAGCGATCGACAACGGCACCGCCATCGAGCCGCTCACCTCAGCAGCCGGAGCCGGCACAGGAGCGACCGCCGCAGGACGCGCCGCCTGTCCCGATACCGATGGCCGCGCGGTACGCGGCACCGGCGGAGGCATCGATGACGGACGCGATTCAGGATTCAGCGAGATTTGCGACAATCGAGCCACCGTCTCGGAGGGGCGTGTGCAGCCATCGACCAGGTTCGTCCGCCATTGCGCAGAGCACGTGCTCCGCTGCGCCGTCGCACGGAGGTCTTAAAGCTGCCCCCAGGATCATCTTCCAGTTTAAGAGCATTCGCGGGAGAGGCAAGCAACTTCCCGCCACCCTGCCAAACTCACGGAAGCTGAACAATCGCTGCAACCCGTTGACACCAGCCCACGGACGGCTATCCGTGGGCCTAGAGAACCCGGTCCAGCCCGAACAACTCGCTCGGCAGTCCGCAAGTCCCCAGCGTCACCATGTCGGCGATTGCCTCGCCTAGCACTGGGGTGAACTTGAATCCGTGCCCCGACAGCCCCGCCACCAATGCCACCCGCGGCTGCTCGTGGCATAGATCGACGATGAAATGCCGATCGGCCGACATCGTATACATGCAGATCGCCCAGCGCATGCACTCGCGCGACAGGCCGGGGAGCGCGTGCCCGCAAAACTCCTCGATCCGCTGGCGGTCGGCCGCATGCAGCGCTCGATCGACCGCCGACGGATCGGCGACCACGGCGCCGCCGGTGTGTTCGGCGACCTTCACCCCTTCGGGCCCCAGTTGTGGAAAACCGTAAAAGATGCCCTCGCTCGTCTCGAACAAAAACGCCGGACAGCCGCCCTCGGCACGGTAGTCGTCGGCCGTGGGTCGATACCACAACTGCGGTTTCCGCAACACCTCGAGCCGCAGCCCCACCGCAGCCAACATCGCGCCGGCCCACGGCCCCGCCGTCACGATCAGGCTGCCGGCCGGGTAAGTGCCGCGGTCGGTCGTGACGGTGACGTCGGAATCGCCGGCGTGCCACTGCCGCGCGGGTTCGTCGTAGTGGATTTCGGCGCCGAGCCTGGCCGCCTCGTCGAGATGCGCCGCCACGCACGCTTCGACCCGCAAGTAGCCGGCGCGGCGCTCGAACACCGCGACGTTCCCTTCATCGACCACAAAGCCGCGGAAACGGGCCATCGCCTCGCGCGCCGTCAGCGATTCGACACTCAAGCCGTGCTCGTGGGCACTGGCCAGCACGCCACTAATCACTTCGCCGCCGGCGGGACCGATTTGCAACAGCCCAACTTCGTGCAACAGCTTTTGTCCCGTGTGCTGCTCCAGTGCGTGCCATAGCTCGTACGATCGCAGCACCAGCGGCACGTACGCCGGATGTTCGAAGTACGCCTGGCGAATAATCCGCGTTTGACCGTGCGAGCTGCCACGATCATGCGCTCGGCCAAACTGCTCGATCCCCAGCACGCGCAGTCCTCGCTGCGCGAAGTGATACAGCGCCGCAGAACCGACGCCGCCGAGACCAAGCACGATTGCATCGTAGGGCATGGGGGCTAGGGGCTGGGGACTGGGGCGTCCACATGCCTGCGCGGATCACCGGCTTTCGATAATCGCGCCACCAGCCGCTCCAGCTCGACGCGTGCGCGCCAGCGCTGCGAGCTATGCCCCTTGAGCGCTAAGTCGGCCTCGAGCAACCAGCGATACAACCTGCCGGCCCGCTGGCGACCGAGTTGCTTGAGCTGCCCCTCCGCCTTGGCGACGATGAACGGCTTGAACCCCGCTGCTTCGAGTGCCGCGCGCAGATTCGGACGGCGGCGATCAGCCTCGGCCTGCTCGATCATGCGCGCCGCGGCCGCGAACCGGCGCAGCGTCGAACCGATCTGCCCCAGCAAGGCGATCGGTTCCTCTCCCGACAGCAGCAAGCGATCGAGCTGCGCCAGCGCCGTCGCGGCGTCGCCGGCCAGCGCGGCATCGAGCATCTCCCAGGTCGTCTGCGTTCGCCAACTGCCGACGTGCCGTTGCACGCTCTCGGCGGTGATCGGCGCCTGCGGCCCAGCCATCGCGGCCAACTTCGCGAGTTCCTGGTCGAGCAGCCCGACTTCGGGCCCCACGATATCGACCAGCGTCTCTGCAGCAGGACGCTCTAGCTTTGCTCCGTGTGCCGCGCGGGCCCGGCCGACCAGCCACTTCGTCAGCGCCGCCTGCTGCGGAGCGCTGCAATCGGTTGCCAGGCCGTCGGCCGCCACCGCCTTGTACAGCTTCGTATTGCTGGGCCACGAACGGACGTCAAGCACCAGCACGCCGTGATGCTTCGGCCGACGCAGGTAGTCCTCCAACGCCGTGCGATGCTTCGAGACAAAATCGTCCGCATCTTCGACGATCACCAGCCGCGGTCCACCGCCGAACAGCGATCCGGTCGACAACTCGTCGAACACGTCGCGCGGCTCGGCGTCGGCGTCGAGCACGCTGCGGGCGAACTCGTCACCGCCCAGCACGAGCTCTTGCAACCGGGCGATCACCAGGCGGCGGAAGAACGGCTCGTCGCCGAAGGCCACGCAGACGGCCGGCACAGTCGCCGGTGCGGCAGCTTCGAGAAAGTCGATCGCCGTGAGCACGCGCGTCATGCCCGGCAGTTTAACGCATCGGGCGCCGTGCGTCGCGAGTCGGCGGGCGGTTCCTAAAAGTCCGCAGCGTCGGCGATCGGGCGGACGTTGAGAATCCGCCCTTGCGGCCGGGCACGCTCGATCGACACCGGATCCGTCAGCTCGTCAATCGCGACGTTCCCCGCTTCGTCGCGCACTTCGAGCCGCAGGTACACCTTGTCGGCAGCGCGACGGTCGAGTCGCCACACGTAGCGGCCCGTGTTCTCCAGCCCCGCGGCAATCGTCGACCACGGCCCGGATGGCGACGCACCAAATAGCAGCGTCACCGGGCGGGCGGCGAGTTTCGGATCGTTGGCCTCCCAGCGGATCGTCAACTCGCCGGTGCGTCCATCGGCCGCAATCTCATCGGGCAGTAGCCGTGCCGTCGGCTTCGACGTGTCGACGCCGACCCACAGCTCGGGCAGTTCGCCATCATGCGGCTCGGGACTGCGCAGTCCCGAGCTGGTTTCGATCACCATGCGGAAGCCATACAGCCCCTCGCCATCAACCGTGGCGACCAGCGGGCTACGCGAATCGTCGTCGATCGAGAATCGCCGCCAGCTTCTGCCCCCATCGCGAGTGCCCCACAACTCGACCTTGCAGATGCCGTCGCTCCCGACGGCCGAGATGTCGTACTCCAGCTCGAAGCGCAGCCGATTGACCATCCGCGGGTGCACCCCTGCGGGCAACAGATCGGTCGCCGACGACGACGCGGCGAACATCGCCGGCTTCGAGGAATCGGCGAGTTGCAGCTCGGGCTTGTGTTCGGAAGTGGCCACATCGGTTGTGGCAGGCATAGTAGGCGGTGACGGCTCGATGCGCGAATCGACCGTCTGCGGCACCGGTACCTGGTCGGCGGGAATCTGTTTGCCCGCGGTCGTCGTGGCGATGTCAGCCGATGGCGGCAGGGCCGCCGAGTTCGACGACTCGCGGCGTGCCACGCCCTCGGGAAGTTCTTCGGCCTGGACGGGCGGCAGCG
This sequence comes from Pirellulales bacterium, assembly GCA_036272935.1. Classification (GTDB taxonomy): domain Bacteria; phylum Planctomycetota; class Planctomycetia; order Pirellulales; family PNKZ01; genus DATAXP01. The sequence goes on from DATAXP010000164.1 coordinate 3,618, forward strand.
GCACCGGCATCGCGGCGCTGGCCGGAGGATATGCATCCGAGCGTGGGAATGCAGTCGGCATCGACGGTGGATGCCGCGCCTCGGTCAACGACGAGCCTGCGGGGAGCGACACCGCCCGGCTAGATGCACCGGCCGGCTCGGGTGTTCCAACCGGCTCGCCCGGCGGCAGCTGATCGACCAGTGGATCGCCCGCCGGCGACGCCTGCGGTGCGACCTCGGCCTGGCTGTAGGTCTTGTTGCCGGCCTGGTCGGAAATCTCGACACGGATCGCGATCGGCACGCTCGACGACTCGGGCCACCAGGTGCTCTCGCCGCGGAACGCATCGCCGGTGCTCTGCGTTTGCAGGGCATCGATCGCCACCGGCTGCCATCCATCGCGGCTGCCGAGGGGCTGATACGAAAGCTTGAGGCTGTCGCGTCGCAGGTTGGCATCGGCGGCTCGCCAGCGGGCGCGCACCTCGCCGGCGTTGCCACGGTTCGCTTCCAATTCGAGCGTGGGAATCTTGGTGTCGACGATCACTTTGAGTTCAGGCAGCGGCGGCGATTCGGGACGCAACCGGCCGCGCGGATCGACGGTCCGCACCAGGAACCAGTACTCGCCGTCGCCAGCCGAGCGGTAGGTGAACCGCCCCGCGCTGGGATTGACTTTGGCGGCCAATCGCCACGAGGCGCCGCGATCGGACGAGACGTGCAATTGCACTTCGACCGGTGCAGTGTCGGCCGAGCGTGCCGACTCGACCTTGAACGGAATCGAGAAGGTCGTCTGCCGTGTGGAGACGGTGGTGGGAGCTGCCGCTGAGACGGCAGGCTCGGCGCGTGCCGCCGCCAGCGCGCCGGCGCAGACTACGATCGTCGTGGCGATCCCCCCGAACCGCATGGCATCCGTTCCTGCGGGAAAAGGAACTGTCTCTTTCGCTCTATCGGCGGGCCGAAACGGGGCACTTGAAGGGGAGATTCCGCCGGTAGCGGCGAGGTAAGCAGGCGAAACTTTGCGGCCGCGCGAGCCGCTTCCAACCTGCTATCTACCGCTTCTAGCTCGACATGCTGGCGCGGGTGCGGCGCAACACGTCGACATATTGGCGAGCCAACGATTCGATTCGTCCCAGGTCGCGTTTGGCCACCGCCGAGGGTTCGACCAGCGAGCTACCAAGCCCCAGGGCACACGCGCCGGCCTGCAAGAACGCGGCCGCCGTATCGAGATTCACTCCGCCGGTCGGCAGCAGCCGAATCTGCGGCAACGGTCCGCGCACCGCCTTGAGATAGCCAGGGCCCAGCGAATCGCACGGGAACACTTTCACCACATCGGCGCCCGCCTGCCAGGCATGCACGATCTCGGTCGGCGTGAGCGCTCCGGGGAGCACCGCCTTATCGTAGCGGCGGCAAAGCTCGATCACTTCCAGGTTCACCACCGGCGACACCACGAACTCGGCCCCTGAAAGAATCGCGATCCGCGCGGTCTCGGAATCGAGCACCGTGCCTGCCCCCAGCAACACACGATTGCCGAGCTTCCCCGCCACTTGCTCGAGCACACGATGCGCCTGCGGCACGGTGAACGTCACTTCGATCACGTCGATGCCGGCCCCGGCCAGGCACTCGACCACGTCGACCAGTTGGCTGCCATCGGCGGCGCGCAGGATCGCCACGATGCCGGTGTCGAACAGCCGTTGCAGTTGGTCTTGTTTTGCCATGGCGGTCATCTCAGGTGTTCGATATTTCGGCCAGCTGTAGGGTGGGCTTCGCCCACCAAGCACAGGAACGTGCGGTGGGCTCAGTTATTTGACATTTCGGCCAGCTTCCGCAGCAAGTCGTTCGCGGCGCCAGAGTCGATCGCTTCGGTAGCAAGCTTCGCCCCGGCGGTTAGCGACTCGGCGCGACCGGCGATCCATACCGCGGCAGCGGCGTTGGCGACGACAATATCGTGCGGCGGGCCGTGCCGGCCGGCGAGGATATCGCGGATCATCGCGGCGCTGGGCTCGGGGCCGTCGATTTTCATGCAGTCGAGGCTGGCCACTACGAGGCCGAAATCGGCAGGCTCGATGGTCCGCTCGGTGAGCGTATTGCCGGCGATCTCGGTCGCACGTGTGGGGCCGGCTAGCGTGATCTCGTCCAAGCCGTCGTCGCCGCGCACAACCAAGGCCCGGCGAACCCCCAGCCGCCGCAACGCCTCGGCCAGCAGGGGGCGCAGCTCGGCGCGCCCGACGCCGAGCAACTGGAACGGCGCGGCGGCCGGATTGGTGAGCGGTCCTAGCAAATTGAAGATCGTCGGCATGCCGAGTTGCCGGCGCACTTCGGCCACGCGCTTCATCGCGCCGTGCACCAGCGGCGCGAAGCAAAAGCAGATGCCCAATCGATCGAGGCACGCCTCGACGCGAGGCACGTCGGCGTTCACGTTCACGCCCAACGCCTCGAGCACGTCGGCACTGCCGCTGCGGCTGGTCGCCCGACGGTTGCCGTGTTTGGCGACCGGCACGCCTGCCGCGGCGGTCACGATCGCCGCGGCGGTGCTGATGTTGAACGTGCCGGAGGCGTCACCACCGGTGCCGCAGGTGTCGATCACCCCTTCGCGCGAGGTGCGGATCGCCGTCATGTGCCGCCGCATGGCCAGCGCGGCTCCGGCAATCTCGTCGACCGTCGGCCCCTTGTGATGCAGCGCCGTCAGCAGCATCGCGATCTCGGCGTCGCTCCAGTCGCCGCGCAAGATGCCGTCGATCGCCGTGGCCATTTCGTCCTGCGTGAGATTCTCGCCGGCACTCGCTCGACCGATCAGCTTATGGATTGCGTTGTTCATTGCGTTCCATCAAGCCATCTCCCTCCGGGAGAAGGTGGCCGAAGGCCGGATGAGGGTGAAGCGGCACCGACGCCGAGTAACCGCTTCACCCTCGCCCGGGTCGCCGCCGCGACCCACCCGCTCCCGAAGGGAGAGGGGTTCAACAGGATTCACTCATCGTATCGTTGACCGCGATCATGCAACATCCACTCTACCCTCGGCGGGCGCACTCCCCTACAATCGCGGCCATCATGGCACGGAAGGTCATTCTCGATATCGATCCTGGGATCGACGGCGCGGTGGCGCTCACGCTGGCGTTGTTCGATCCGCGGCTGGACGTGATCGCCGTGACGGCGGTCGCCGGCAGCCTGAGTGCCGAGCAGGCAAGCCGCAACGTTGTGGCCTTGGTCGAGCAACTCGATCCGCCGCGCTGGCCGCGGATCGGCGTGGCGGCTGAGCCAGAAGAGGCGCCGGCCGGCGGCGGGCTCAGCTCGCTGTACGGGGCCGACGGCCTTGGAGGGGCCGATTTTCCGGTAGCCGAGCTGCACCATCAGCACCCAGCCGAGAAGGTGATCAGCGATGAGCTACGCAAGGACGCCGAATCGATCACGCTGGTGGCGTTAGGACCGCTAACGAACGTGGCGCATGTGCTCAGGCGCGACCCGCAATTGGCAACGCGCTTAGGTCAATTGGTCATGCGGGCCGGTACCGTTCGCGCGCCAGGCGACGTCACGCCAGCCGCCGAGTTCAACGTCTACTTCGATCCGCGTGCGGCGCGCGAGGTGCTGCGTTCGCGGACCACGAAGGTCGTCGTACCGCTCGACGCGACGGCCCAGGTGATCATGGACTTCGGTTTTCTCAACAAGCTGCCTGCCGAGATGACCGCACCGGGGCGCCTGCTTCGCAAGATTCTGCCGGTGGCATATCGAGCGCATCGGCAAGAGCGCGGCATCGAAGGCATTTACTTGCACGCAGCCGTCGGCCTGTTGGCTGTGCTCGAGCCGCATTTGTTCACCTTGCAGCCGATGCCCGGCGACGTCGAGACGGCCGGCGAATTGACCAGCGGCGTGACGGTGTTCGATCGCCGTCAGGCGCCCGAATGGCGTCCAAACATGGACGTAGCGCTCGAGGTCGACGCCCACGGTGCCGCAGCGGCGATCGTACGCCTGCTCGCTCAAGCAGGCGCTTAAAGACGGCCATGAAGACACAAAGGTCACGAAGAAGCGACTACTGCCAGCAATTTGTCTACTTCGTGCCTTGTATGTTGCCAAAAGGATCTTGAGCGCGTTCACTGGAGCGTGCTCGTTCCGCTGCTGCGCAGCAGCGGAACGAGCGGCCGGCGAGAGTTCGATCGTGCTTTGGTGCCTGGACACCGTCAAAATGCATGAACCTCGGTTCGCGGTCCATTTTTATAAACCACGAGGACATGAAGAACACGAAGGAGATTGATGGCGAATGTCGGCACCTCGGCGTATCGCATCGCTGCTGGCTAGTGGCACGGAGATTCTCTACGGCCTTGGCCTGGGCGAGTGCGTGGTGGCAGTTAGTCATGAATGCGACTGGCCGCCGGACTGCGCCGGCAAGCCAAGAGTGACGTTCACCAACGTCTGCACGACCGCCGCCAGTTCGGCGATCGACGTTCAGGTGCGCGAGATGCTCGCCGGTGGGGCGCCGCTGTACGAGATCGACGTCGAGCAGCTCGTGGCGCTCGAGCCCAATCTGATCGTCACGCAGGCCCAATGCGACGTATGTGCCGTGAAATACGAGGACGTAGTGAGCCTGGTGCAGCCGGCGGCCCCTTTGGCCGGAGTGCCGGTCGTGGCGCTCAATCCATTTACGCTCGGCGACGTGCTGGCCGACATCGAGCGCGTCGGCTCTGCGACCGGCTGCGAGACCGAAGCAGCAGGCTATGTGAACCAGTTGCGGCGCCGGCTCGACGCGGTACGCGCCGTCACGTGCGACATGCACAGGGACCAGCGGCCGCTGGTGGCGTGCATCGAGTGGATCGAGCCACTGATGATCGCGGCCAACTGGATGCCCGAAATGATCGAGTTGGTCGGGGCGCGGCAGTGCTGGTCCGAAGCGGGGCGGCACAGCACCTACACGCCGTGGGAACAACTCATCGCTAGCGATCCCGAGGTGATCGTCGTCATGCCCTGCGGGTTCGACCTGGAACGCACGCTCAGCGAAGCACGCCGCCTCGAAGAGTTTCCCGGCTGGTCGAACCTGCAAGCCGTGCGCTCGGGGCGCGTCTACGCCTGCGACGGCAACGCGTACTTCAACCGCTCGGGTCCGCGGCTGGTCGATAGCGTCGAACTGCTCGTCCGGCTCGTGCATCCCCAGCGATTCGGCATGACAGGCGATGAACCGGGCGAGGCGAATGTCTGGCGGAGGCTCACGATCGCAGCGCCTCGCGCAGCCAGCGGCCGGTGACGCTGTCGTCGCTGGCGGCCAGTTCCTCGGGCGTGCCGGTGAACAACACGTAGCCGCCGCCATCGCCTCCTTCAGGCCCGAGATCAATGATCCAATCGGCGCACTTGATTACGTCCAAATTGTGCTCGATCACCACCACGGTGTTCCCGAGGTCGACCAGCTTGCCGAGCACCGCCAGCAGCCGGCGCACGTCGTCGAAGTGCAGGCCGGTTGTTGGCTCGTCGAGCACGTACAGCGTTTGCCCCGTGTTGGTGCGCCCCAAGTCGGCGGCGAGCTTGATGCGCTGCGCCTCGCCGCCTGAAAGCGTCGTGGACGATTGCCCCAGCGGCAGGTATCCCAGGCCCACGAGCTGCAAGCTTTCCAGCAGCCGATGGATGACCGGAAAGTTCGCGAAGAAGCCGAGCGCTTCGTCGACGCTCATCGCCAGCACGTCGGCAATCGACCGATCACGGTAGTGCACTTCGAGCGTCTGCTGATTGAACCGCGCACCGCGGCAGATCGGGCAATCGACGTACAGATCAGGCAGAAAGTTCATCTCCACCTTAATTTGTCCCTGCCCCTGACAGTGCTCGCAACGGCCGCCAGCGACGTTGAAGCTGAACCGCCCCGACTTGTAGCCGCGCAGCCGCGCCTCGCGCGTTTGCGTGTAGACCTTGCGAATCTCGTCGAACAGCCCGGTGTAGGTAGCCGGATTGCTGCGCGGCGTGCGGCCGATGGGTGATTGATCGACATCGACGAACTTATCGATCTGCGCGAGGCCGCGAAGGCTGGTGTGCGGCCCGGGCTTTGGTCCCGCGCCGTTGAGCCTCCGGCCGACCGCCTTGGCCAGCGTCTCGTTGACCAGCGAGCTTTTGCCCGATCCGCTCACACCGGTCACGCACACCAGTGCCGAAAGGGGAAAACTCACTTCGACGTTTTTCAGATTGTGGCATGTCGCCCCTTCGATCGTGATCGCGCGCCGCGGGTTCACGGCGCGCCGCTGGATGGGAACGTCGATCCGTAGCGCACCGGAGAGATACTGCCCGGTGATCGAATCGGCCTCGGCAATCACGGCCGCGGGCGTTCCTTGGGCGACGATTGTACCGCCTTGGTTTCCCGCGCCGGGGCCGACGTCGATCAGCCAATCGGCCGAGCGCATCATCGCCTCATCGTGTTCCACGACCAGCACCGTGTTGCCGGCCTGCTGCAAGCCACGCAGCGCTTCGATCAGCCGTCCGTTGTCACGGGGATGCAGGGCGATCGACGGTTCGTCGAGGATGTAGCAGATGCCGACCAGTGCCGAGCCCAGCCCGGTAGCCAGGCGGATACGCTGCAATTCGCCGCCGCTGAGCGTGTCGGCAGCACGTTCGAGCGCCAGGTAATCGAGCCCCACTTTGCGCAAAAAGTCGAGCCGGGCAATGATCTCGCGCAGCAGCGGCGTGGCAATGGTGAGCCGATCGCCGGTGAATTGCTGGCCGGCGAAGAACTCGTGGGCGCCGCCGACTGGCAGGGCGGTCGCCTCATGGATCGGCTTGCCGCCGATGAGCACGCTGCGTGCCTCGGGACGGAGCCGGGCGCCGCGGCATTCGGGGCAGGGAGTCTCGTCGCGGAACAGCTCGAGCCGTTCGCATTCGCTTTCGCCCCCTTCGATCGCGGCGGCCGCAGCGAACTCTTCGTCGAGTAGATGAAGCACTCCCGGCGTGTTCCCGGTGCCTTGCCACAAGACTTGCCGCATCTTGGGGCGCAGATCGTCGAGCGGCGTGTCGAGCTGAAAGCCGCCGGCATCGGCCAGCGCGCCGAGCGCTTCGGCGTGCGCCTGCGAGAGGCCAGGGGCGTTGCCGTTCTTGCGCGGCAGGCGCCACGGCAGGATTGCCCCTTCGGCCAGCGACATGCTCGTTTGCGGGGCGACCAGTTCCGGATCGAAGGCACGCAGCACGCCAAGCCCTTCGCACTTGGGGCAGGCGCCGTAGGGGCTGTTGAAACTGAACGTGCGCGGCTCCAACTCCTCGTAGCTGATCTTGCAGTTCGGGCAGGCGTATTCGGTGCTGAAGATCCGCTCTTCCCACGGGCTGGCGCTATCGCCGCCGGGAATCTGGTACGCCGCGGTCACCAGCCCTTGGCCATGACGCAAGGTGGTCGCCAGCGACTCGGCAGCACGAGCGCGCACTCCGTCGCGCACCACGAGCCGATCGACGACCGCTTCGATCGTGTGGTTCTTTTGCCGCACCAGCTTGGGAATCGCGTCGAGGTCGTACACCGTGCCGTCGACACGAGCTCGCACGAAACCCGCCTTGCGGACGGCGGCGAGCACATCCTCGTGTTGGCCCTTGCGGCCGCGGACCAGCGGGGCCATGACGATCAGCTTTGTCCCTTCGGGCAGGGCGAGCAGCGTGTCGAGAATCTGATCGGGCGACTGCTGCGAGATCGGCGCACCGCACTGGTAGCAATGTGCGTCGCCGACGCGGGCATAGAGCAGCCGCAGATAGTCGTAGATTTCGGTGACGGTGGCCACGGTGCTGCGCGGATTGGCGGCCCCGGCACGTTGGTCGATGGCGATCGTCGGCTGCAAGCCTTCGACCAGATCGACATCGGGACGCTCCAACTGCGTGAGAAACTGCCGGGCGTAGGCGCTGAGGCTCTCGATGTACTGCCGCTGCCCTTCGGCGTAGAGCGTGTCGAAGGCCAGCGAACTTTTGCCTGAGCCGCTGGGGCCGGTGATGACCACGAGCTGGTCGCGGGGAATGTCGAGATCGATGTTGCGCAGGTTGTGCACCCGGCAGCCGCGGACGCAGATCGTCTCGCCGGCGACCGTTGTTTCGGAACAGTCTTTCGCCACCGTGTCAGTCGATACCGTGGCCATCGATTGCTTACCCAGGCACGATTACGCAACGACGCAACTTTTCAGCGTAGCCACCGGCCACGGGAACGCAATGTGGTGGCGTGCGGCAAAGTCGCGCGGGGGTTCTTTCGCCATGGCCGGCTCGTATAATCGGGCGAGCTTTCGCCTGACTTTGCGGAGATCCTTATCATGCGCCCTGCGGCAGCCTGGCTCGCGTCGATGGTGCTTCTCGCCGTTCCCACGCGAGGCGAGGAGCCGAGTGCCGCGTCGATCGAGTCGCAGCATCTGAGCAATCTGCGCGTGGTGACACACGGGTTCGTGAAGGCGGGGGAAGGTTACTTCTCGCCCGATGCGCGAACGATCGTTTGCCAGGCGATCACGAAGGATTATCCCTTCTACCAGATTTATACGCAGCCACTCGATGGCGGTGCGCCGCGGCTGGTAAGCACCGGTCGAGGGCGCACCACCTGCGCCGCATTCGCACCCGATGGCAAATATCTGATCTACGCTTCGAGCCACACCGATCCGCAGCTCGACAAGACCGAGCAGGCGCAGCGCGACCAAGACGCCGAAGATGCCCGCTCCGGCCGGCGACGCCGCTATGAATGGGTGTTCGATGCGAACATGGATATTTACCGGGCTGATCTCGACGGCAGCCATCTGCACAACCTGACCAACTCGCCTGGCTACGACGCCGAGGGATCGTTCTCGCCCGACGGCAAGCAGATCGTGTTTTGCAGCACGCGCGACGGCGACCCCGATCTGTACGTGATGAACGCCGACGGATCGAATGTGCGGCAGCTCACCAACTCGCCGGGATACGACGGTGGCCCATTCATCTCGCCCGATGGCCGGTGGGTGGTATTCCGCAGCGATCGCAAGCAGGCCGAGATGCTGCAAATCTACGTGATCGGCCTCGATGGCTCGAACGAAACCGCGCTGACCGACAACGTCGGCGTGAACTGGGCGCCGTACTGGCACCCGACCGAGCCGTGGATCATCTGGACCGGCGCCGACCATTCCGATCCCAACGCGCGGCCGAATTACGACCTGTGGCTGATGAAGTACGGCAGCGAGGCGGGCAAGATCGTCCCCGGGCCAATCACGCGCATTACCGACCATCCGAGCGCCGACGTGCTGCCGGTCTTTTCGCCCGACGGCCGACGGCTGATGTGGACGAGCAACCGATCGGCCGACCACAGCAGCCAGTTGTGGATCGCGGACTTCGTCGGAGTTGCTAGTCGCTAGCGGCAGGTTGCTGGTGGCCAGTTGTTAGTTGTGCGCAGGCGGTACGCGGTTTGCTTCGTCGGGCGAGGATTGATCTTAGACATTCTTTTTTTCGGAGACGCATCCCATGGCTGAGACGCCATCCGTAGACCGCAAGAAGCTGATCGAGCTGTTGAACGAGGACCTGTCGCGCGAGTACCAGGCGATCATCGCCTACGTGAACTACAGCCAGGTGCTCAAGGGGGCGCAATACATGGATATTGCCAAGGAGCTGGAGGTACATGCTGCCGAGGAGCTCGATCACGCCTTGAAGATCTCCAACCAGATCGACTATCTGGGCGGCATGCCGACGGTCACGCCCAAGCCGGTCAAAACCTCGGAAAAGGCCGAGGAAATGCTGAAGTTCGACCTGGAAAACGAAAAGCAGACAATCGCTAACTACCGTACCCGCATCAAGCAGGCCGACGAGCTAGGAGAGTTCGCTTTGAGCGAGGTGCTGCGCAGCATCATCGTGCAGGAGCAGGAGCACCTGGTCGATCTGGCCACCGCCCTCGGGATCGATTCGCCCGATCCGGGCATCGCTTCGTGAGCCGCCTCGGGGCCGATTCCCCCCTCCCAGATTGCCTGGTTTTCGGTACGATGATCGTCCGGCAACGGTGGCTGCGCTAAACGGCGACAGCGGAAGCGACGCATAGCGAAGTGCGCGCGGCGGCCGAGCACAGCAGCACCGGTCGGAGAATCGGTCGATGGCAGAGACGCTACGCCTGATCCTGGTCGTCCACCAGCATCAGCCGGTAGGAAACTTCGACGCGGTCATCCAGCGGATCTACCGCGACAGCTATCAGCCGCTGTTGGCCACCTTCGAGCGTTGGCCGGCCCTGGGCCTGAGCCTTCACACCAGCGGGCCGCTGCTCGAATGGCTCGCGGCACACCATCCCGATTACATCGAGCGACTGGCGTCGCTGGCCGCGGCGGGGCGGGTCGAGATTCTCGGCGGGGCGTATAGCGATCCGATCCTTTCCTGGCTGCCGCGCGCCGATCGTGTGGCGCAGATCGTCGACTACGGCGACGTGCTCGAGCGGCGGTTCGGCACGCGGCCGCGCGGCATGTGGCTGGCCGAGCGCGTGTGGGAACCGACGATGGCGGCCGACCTGGCATCGGCGGGGATCGAGCACACGGTGCTCGACGACGTGCGCTTCCTGGCGGCCGGGCTGAACGAATCGCAGCTTGGTGGCTATTGGCTGACCGACGACGATTCGCCGCCGATCGCGCTGTTCACCGGCAGCGAGCGACTGCGTTACCTGATTCCCTACGCGCCGCCGGAGCAGGTGATCGCCCACCTGCGCCGCGTGGCCCGAGCACAGCCAGGCGCAACGATCGTGTATGCCGACGATGCCGAGAAGTTCGGCGCCTGGCCCGGCATGCGCGAGCATTGTTTCGAACACGGCTGGCTGCCGCGGTTCTTCGAGATGCTTTCCGCCGAGCGCGACTGGCTGCGCGTCACCACGCTGCGCGAAGTGATCGACCACGTGCCTCCGCAAGGGCGAGTGTACGTGCCCGAGGGGAGCTATCGAGAGATGAGCACGTGGTCGACGCTCGACTCGCGCCCGCAGCAACTCGGCAAGGCCGAACACGCGGAAGAGGTTGTCGACGCGCCGACGCAGCCAGCGGGCACGTGGCGAAACTTCCGCGTCAAGTATCCCGTAGTCGATGAACTCACCGCACGGATGCTGCACGTCAGTCGGCGTTGGGCGCGCGTGCATCGAGCCAGCGGCACCAGCGACACGCTCGTCGCGGCACGGCGAGCGCTGCACCTGGGCCAGTGTGGCGACGCCTACTGGCACGGCATCTTCGGCGGCGCGTATCTGCCGCACCTGCGGCAAGCGGCGTATCAGCAATTGATCGCGGCCGACGGGCTGCTCGACGAAATCACCGCAGGCCACAGTCCCGAAGTGTCGGCCACGCTTGACGACTTCAACGCCGATGTGCATCACGAGGTGCTACTGCGGAACTCACGGCTGATGGCCTTTTTCGCTCCGCAGCAAGGGGGCATGCTGTACGAGCTGGACGTGCGCTCGCCGGCGGCAAACGTGCTGGCGACCTTCGCTCGGCGTCCCGAGCCATACCATATTTCACCCGCCGCACCGGCGAATTACGAATCGAACGGCCACGCCGAGCATCGCGCCGAGCCGGCCCCGCCGCTTGTCTACGATCAGTACCCACGCAAGAGCTTGCTCGACCACTTCTTTGCTGCCGACGTGCGGCTGACCGACGTTGCCGAAGCTCGTGCTCACGAGCGCGGCGATTTCATCACGGGGCGGTACGAGCGGCGCATCCGCCGGCACGCCGATCGCGTCGAGCTGGAATTGTCGCGTCGCGGCAAGATGCTCGGCCACGCGGTGCGGATCACGAAGACGATCGCGCTCGCGGCCGACTCGTCGGTGCTCGACATCGAGTACACCCTGGAAGGCCTGCCGCGGAACGTGCCGTGCTGCTTCGCTGTGGAGTTCAACCTGGCAGGGGCTTGGGAGGCCGCCGAAACTGATGGCCGAGCGGCGGGCGTCGGCGGTGAAGCATGGCAGTTCGTGGTCGGCGATTCGCTGGCGATGATCGACCCTGCGCTGGGTGTGGAGTTCGCGATTCAATCGGCACGCGATGCGGGATTTTGGACCTTTCCGGTCAACACGCTCAGCCGCGGGCAAGTCGGGCTCGAGAGCATTCAGCAATCGACGGTCGTCATGCCGCACTGGCACCTGGTGAGCGACAGCCGCGACGCGTGGCATGTGCAGCTTAGCATTGCAACGCGCGGTCTCCGCCACTCTGAACCCGTAGCCGGCAGCCTGTAGCCTGTTGCCGCTGCTCACTTCGCCGCTGCGCGCTGGACGGCGGTCTTTGACGCAGGAAGTTTGGCCTGCCATTCGGCGGCCGCCGAGGGCTTGTCCCACGCTTCGTACAGCGCGATCACGCGCTCCAGCGCCCGGCGTGCCTCGCGCTGGCCGCCGCGCTTGACGGAGAGCACGGCGAAGCTGCCGACGAGCAGGGGTTCGGCCTCGTCGTAGCGCTTGAGTGCAACGAGCGCTTCGCCCCAAGCGCTTTCGGCCTGCGCGGTGCGCAGATGCCCCTCGGCCAGCAGGCGACGATCGGCTTCGACCGCCTCGCGCAGCAACGGCTCGGCGTCGGCAGGATGGTTCTGGGCCAGTAGCGCTTCGCCCAGCAGCACCTGCACATCGCTGACCGCCATCGGCACCGGCGGCTGCGCCGCTTGCAACTCGGCCAGCAGCTCGCGCAGCACCTTCTCGGCCTCGGGCCATTTCTTTTGCTCAGCGAGCACGATCGCCAGCGAACGTTCGGTCGCTTGCGTTTCTGGATCGTCCGGGGCAGTCTTTCGCCGCCGATCGAGTGCCTCGCGCAGCAACGGCTCCGCGCTTTCAGGCTTCCCTTCGCTTTCCAACACCAGAGCGAGCGTCGCCAGCGATTTCAGCGTGTCGGGATGGTTGGGGCCTACCACGCGCTCGCGGCCGGCCACCAGTTTTTTCACCAGCGGCTCGGCTTCGTCGAGCCGTCTCATCGCCAACAGCAGCGTCACCAGGTCGTCGGCGGCGTTCAGCGTCTCGGGATGATCGGGCCCGAGCACGCGCACATGCGCATCGTAGCTGTCGTGTGCCACGGCGTCGGCTTCGGCCCATTTGCCGGCTGACATGTAGAGCTGCGTCATGGTGCTCATGGCCAGTAGCGTGTCGGGATGGTCAGGCCCCAGTTCGCGGCGGCAAATCTCGACGTTCTCGCGCACCAGTGGCTCCGCCTCGTCGAGCTTGCCGAGCGCCTGCAAGTTCACCGCAAGGTTGTTCAGCGACACAAGCGTATGGGGATGGTTCGGCCCGAGCACTCGGCGCTGCGTCTCGAGCACTTGGCGCAGCAGCGGAGCAGCCTCGGCGAACTTGCCTTCGGCTTGCAGCACCATCGCCAGACCGCTCGTGGCTTGCAGCGTGTCGGGATGCTGGTCCCCCAACACGCGACGACACGCCGCCAGAGTCGAGCGGGCCAGCGGCTCCGCCTCGGCCAGTTTGCCTTCCGATTGCAGCAGCCGGCTCAGGTTGTGCTGCGCTACGAAGGTCTGCGGATGATCGTCGCCGAACACACGCCGGGTGGCTTCGAGTAATTGCCGCACGACCACCTCGGCCTCGGCCAGCTTGCCCGAGTCCTGCAGCAGCGTGGCCATCTGGTTCATGGTCAGCAGTGTGTCGGGATGCTCGGTGCCGAGCACTTTCTGCTGCGTCGCCAACACCTCGGCATAGAGCTTCTGCGCCTCGTCGCGCCGGCCGACGGCTTGCAATAATCCAGCCAGGTTGTGCCCCGCGGTAAGCGTCAGCGGATGGTCGGCCCCAAGACTCTTCGCCAGGCGCTTGTAGGTCTTCCGCAGCAGCGGCTCGGCCTCGGCAAATTTCCCCTGCTGCTGCCAGCAAAGCGCCAACGCCCCCTGGGCCAGCAACGTGTTGGGATCGTCATCGCCCAGCTCGCGGCGATGCCCGGCCAGGCTGCGCTCGTACAGCGGCTCGGCCTCGGCCAGTTTTCCTTCGGCCTGTAGCGCCTGGGCCAGATTATTCAGCGCTCCTAGCGTTTCGGGATCGTTGGCACCCAGCGTGCGCTCGCGCGCCGCCAGGCTGCGGCGGTACAGCGGCTCGGCCTCGGCCAGCTTTCCCTGGGCCTTGATTGTCTCGGCCAGGTTGTTGAGCGCGGCCAAAGTGTCGGGCGCGTCGGGACCGAGCACTGTTTCGCGCAGCTCGAGTGCCCGCCGCAGATGCGGCTCGGCGTCGTCGTACAGCCCCAGCCGATACATCGTCGTGCCGATCGTGTTGCGGACGCTGGCTTCGACCTCGGGCTCATCGCCGAGTGCCTTCTCGATCTTCGGCCCCACTTGCCGCAGCACTTCCTCGACCGTCACCTGGTGGCCACGCGCTAATTCCGGGGCGGCGGCAGCCAGCATGTCGTCGACCAGAAAATTGTTGATCGTCTCGGCGATCGTCGCCTGCCGCTTGGCGTCTTCCTTGGCCTCCATCGCTTGCTCGCGCTGGGCGACGGCGTCGTTGCGGGCCGCGGCGATCTCCAACTTTTGCCGCTCCGCCTCCCGCCATTTCCACGTCACGCCGGCAAAGCCTGCGAGGAACACCAAGATCAACGCTGCCGTCAGCCGCGCGACCACCGGGTTGTGCCGATACCACCGCGCCAGCCGCTGCGGCAACGTCGCCCGGCGCGCGTGGATCGGCTCGTCCTGCAAGAATCGCTGCAAGTCGGCGGCCATCTCAGCAGCCGTGCGATAGCGATGGTCCGGATCGCGCTCGAGCGCCTTGAGCACGATCGTTTCCAGATCCTGCGGCACCGCGGGGCAAACGCGGCGCAGCGGCGGAATCTCGGCACTGGTCACCTGGCGCACGAGGCGGTTGCGATCGTGCGCATCGAAGGCCGGTCGCAGCGACACTAGCTCGTACAGCGTGAGGCCCAGCGCGTAGATGTCGGTGCGGGCGTCGTTCTGTCCGCGGAACGACTCGGGAGCCATGTAGCGCAGCGTCCCCACGACGTCGCCGGTCTGCGTGAGATTGTCCTGCTCCATCGCCTTGGCCAGGCCGAAGTCGGCAACCCACACGGTCCCCTTGCCGTCGAGCAGCAGATTGGCCGGCTTGATATCACGATGCAGAATCCCCTGCTCATGGGCGTAGGCCAACGCATCGGCCACCTGGGCGCCCAGCCGGGCCACCGCGTTCCAATACTGACGATCGCCGTGCGAACCGCTGCGCTCGGCGATCGGCTCATAGGCGGCCAGCGTCTCGGCCGACGGCGTTGCCGTGTCGCTCAAGTCGACGACCTGGGCCTGGGCCAATTGGTGCAACGTGCTCTGCCCGGCCAACAGCGCGTGGGCGACGCCGAGCGCGCTCGTGTCGCCGCCGGCAGTCGGTGCCGGCCGCGGCGCGCGGGCCGCGCGCAGATCGACTGCCCGGCGATTGCGGGCCAGCCAGCGCAGATCGTTGAGCACGCCATCGAGCCCGCGCCCCTGGATGAACTGCATCACGTAGTAGTGCATGTCAGCGGACTCGCCGACGCCGAACACCGGCACGATGTTCGTGTGGTGCAGCCGGGCGGCAGCACGGGCTTCGCGCTCGAAGCGCCCCTTGTGCCGAGGGTCGACGATCGTGCCGCCGAGCAACACCTTCAACGCGACCCGGCGGCACAACGATTCCTGCTCCGCCTCGTAGACCACGCCCATCCCGCCACGGCCGATCTCGCGCACCACGCGGTAGTCGCCGAGCCGCTGTAGCACCGGCGTGCCATCGAGGGGCACCGTCAGCTCGTGGACGGTAGTTTCGTCGATGTGCAAGGCGGCAGCGCCGGCGCGCTGCTGCACCTGGGTCGCGCCGGTGTCGACCGCCACCGGTTGATCGTCGATGTTCAGCCGCTGCGGATGCTCGGTCGTGGCATCGGGGGCGGGAGTTGGGGATGACGGCTCGTTCACGGTACGCCCCGCAACATAAGGTTGCCCCGACCGGCAGAAATCGAAGGTCGATGCGTGGCGCGCAAGTCCTACCTTTATCGTAACTGATTACGCCGCAGGATTGTAGCGAAACCGCCGACGGCCCGCCCAGCAGAGTTTTGCGTTCGGCAGCCACGGCAACTACGATGGAAATTCATGAAAAACTATCAAATCACGCTGCTGCGTGGGACGTTCGTTTTGGCGATCGCAGCCTGGTTGCTCGCTTCCCCGGCGACGCAGGCTCAGAACCCACCGCATCCCAGCCAGATCGAAGCGGCGCGCGAAATTCAGCGACTCGGCGGCCGCTTTGCCGCCAATCAATATGCCCCCGGGCAGCCGATCATTCGCGTGCTGCTCAAGAATACGTCGACCACCGACGACGACCTGGCACGCCTGCACGGCTTGACCCAGGTGATGCAGCTCGAGCTCGATCAGACGCCGATCACCGACGCCGGGCTGGCGAACCTCGCGGGGTTCACGCAGTTACAAGGACTGTCGCTGCGGCAAACGAAGATCGGCGACGCTGGGCTCGTGCACCTGGCGAAGCTCAACAAGATGGTGTCGCTTGATTTGACCGGCACGCAAGTGACCGATGCGGGACTGGCGCAGTTGAAAAGCATGACCAAGCTCGAAACGCTGTTGCTCGGCGGCACGCGCATCACCGATGCCGGCCTCAAGTTGCCCGGGCTGCACAACATCGTCAAGCTCGACATCGGCTCGACGACCGTCACCGACGCCGGCTTGAAGAGCGTCGCCAAGCTGCTCAGCCTCGAGCATCTCGATCTCGACCACACCGCCGTCACCGACGCCGGCTTGGCGGAACTTGAAAATCTCGCCGACCTGCGAATGCTGCGTCTCGACGGCACAAAGGTAACTGCCGAAGGCGTCGCGAAGCTCAAGGCGGCGATTTCAAAGCTGGAAGTGGTGCGGTAAGGATAGAAGTAAGTAAGTGACTGGTGAGTTGTGAGTGGCGTCGTCCCACTCAGTACCCACCATTCACCTACTCACCACTCACTGCTAGCCGCGGGCAAATCATGACCACCGCCGCCGCGCCGGTTGAATCGTTCGGCTCGACTTCGTCGACGCTGTTGGTTCGCGCCCAGGCTCGCGACGCGGCGGCGTGGCATAAGCTCGTGCAGTTTTATAGCCCGTTGGTCTACTACTGGTGCCGCGGTGCGCAGTTGCAGCCGGCCGACGCCGCCGACGTGCTGCAAGACGTGTTTCATGCGGTGGCCCGCTCGCTCGACCGGTTCCAGAACGATCACCAGCGCGGCAGCTTCCGCGGCTGGCTGTGCCGCATCACGGCCAATAAGCTGCACGACTACTGGCGCGAGCACCGCCGCGTGCCGCGTGCCGCCGGCGGCTCGACGCACGGGCAGTTTCTCGAGCAACTGGCCGACGAGCCGATCTCGCTCGACACCGACGCAGCGCCTGAGCCCGAGGAAACTTCGCTCGTGCTGCAGCGCGCCCTCGAGGTGTTTCAGAGCGAGTTTGAACTGCCGACCTGGCAGGCGTTTTGGCGAGTGACGATCGACGGCCGCTCGCCGGCCGACGTGGCCGCCGAACTCGGCATCACGATCAATGCCGTCTACAAGGCCAAGGCCCGCGTGCTCAGCCGGCTTCGCGCCGAACTGCGGCCGCTGGTTGATCTTCGGCACCAGTAGCAGCCTGGCCACTTCCTTACGGTCGCGGCTCGTTGGCCCGCGCGAAATGTCGTGGCAGGCGGCGCCGTTCTTGATTACAGAGCGTCCGCACTTCCCACTTCTGACTACAGCCCTCAGCCGACTGTCCTCTATGTCCGTCTGTCCCGAACACGAGCGCGTCCATGCCTACAGCCAAGGCAAAATCAGCGGCGATCATGTCGACGCGATCGCCCAACACGTCGACAGTTGTCCCCACTGCCAGGCGACCCTGCAAACCTCGGCCGTCGGCGACGATACGCTGGTGGCCGCGCTCCGATCGGCCGCCGCGAAACCGAAGCTCTGCAACGAGCCGGAACTGACCGAGGCCATCCGTACCGTGCAGGCCGCCACCGTGGCCGACCTCACGCAGAATCTCAGCACGTCCGAGGCTCGAACCATGGCAAAGGATGATCGCTCGCGTGTTTCGCAAACCGACGCCGCAAAGAAACCCGCAGCCCGCGTGTTGGAAGCCACCCAAAAAGGCGGTACGCTGGGACCATCGTCCGCTACCGGTGCTCCTGCTGCCAGCCCTATCGTGCCCGCCACGCCCGAACAGTTCCTGAAAGCGCTCGAAAGCATCGGACTCCTTTCGTCCGACGAGCTGGCGACGTTCCGCAGCGAGCACCTCTCCGGCGCCTCGCCACCCACGGTGGCCGCGCTGGCCCAGGTGCTCGTCGATGCCGGCAAGCTCACCAGGTTCCAGGCGTCGCATCTGGTGGCTGGCAAGGCCAAGGCGCTGGTGTTCGGCGAGTACCTGGTGATCGACAAGATCGGCGCCGGCGGCATGGGGCAGGTGTTCAAGGCGCGGCATCGGCGCATGAAGCGGCTGGTGGCGATCAAGGTGTTGCCGCCTGCCGCGGTGAAGACGCCCGATGCCGTGAAGCGCTTTCAGCGCGAGGTCGAAGCGGCCGCCAAGCTGGTGCATCCGAATATCGTCATCGCCCACGACGCCGGCGAATCGAATGGCCTGCACTTCCTGGTGATGGAACTTGTCGAAGGGCAGGACCTGTCGAGCCAGGTCAAGGAGCGCGGCCCGCTGCCGGTGGACGTGGCGATCGATTACATCCGCCAGGCTGCTTGTGGCTTAGCCTTCGCGCACTCGGAAGGCGTGGTGCATCGCGACATCAAGCCCGCCAACCTGCTGCTCGACAAAAAAGGAGTGGTGAAAATCCTCGACATGGGGCTGGCGCGGTTCGACGACGGCAACGCCGCGCAAGCCATGAACGAAGGCCTGACGCAATCGGGCCAGGTGATGGGCACGGTCGATTACATGGCCCCCGAGCAGGCGTTCGACACGCGCTATGCCGACGCTCGGGCCGATATTTATTCGCTCGGCTGCTCGCTGTACCGCCTGCTGGCCGGCGAAGCGATCTACGGCGGCGAGACAATGATGCAAAAATTCCTCGCCCATCGCGAAGCGCCAATCCCCGACCTGTGCGCCCGCCGCGCGGAAGTGCCGGCGGCCTTGCAGGCGGTCTTCGCGCGCATGGTGGCCAAGAAGCCCGAAGAGCGCTACGCCACGATGACCGAAGTGGTGGCGGCACTCGACGGTGTGCGCGCCGGCGCGAGCGCGTCGTATTTCAACGAGCCGCGATCGCTGGCGAGCGGTTCCGAACCGAGCGAAGCGACCATGGCCTGGCAGAACGCGCCGTATACGGCACTGCCCGGCGCCGAAGCGACGATGGCGCACATCGCCCCCGAAATCCAGACCGACCCGAAGAGCGTGCTCATCGTACGGAGAGGGCAGCGGGCAGTAGGCAGTCAGAAAGGGCCGCCGCGGAAGAATCGCAACCTTCTCATCGCCGCCGGCGCCGCGGGCTTCTTCGCGCTGCTGCTGGGCGTGATCGTGTACGTCTACAACCATAAGGGAGAAAAGGTCGCCGAGATCAAAACCGACGGCACGGAGCTGGTGCCGGTCTCGGTTCCTCCCGGCGGCTCAGTGGCGGTGAAAGCACAAAGCGGAACGCCGCAAGCAACAGGCGCAAACAACGCCCTTCTCCCTTCGGGAGAAGGTGGCCGAAGGCCGGATGAGAGTGCCGTTGCCGCCTCAACGAGCCCTCACCCCAACCCTCTCCCAAAGGGAGAGGGGGCCGGAGGGGCCGCCAACTACGAGCTCGATCTGTCAGCGGTCGTCGATGACAAAACGTTCGCTCACGTCGAATTGCCTCGGCGACACCCTGACGATCCGGTCACGGTCGAGATGTTCATTCGGTCTCGAAATCGTCGCCCAATCAATCAGGCGTTGTTCTGCTTTCAAACTTTCAGCAACCGGATCTCGATGAAACAGTACTCGGGTCGCATTTGGTGGCTCGGCGCGGGAGGCGGGGGCAAGGACAACCAAGTGGCGTTCACACCGACTGAAACCGATCAACGTCTTCACGTCGCCGGCGTGATGGCAGACAACGCATTGCAACTGTACGTCGACGGCCGGCTTGCCGGCACGTCATCGTTGACAACCAAGCCGGCAAAGACGTTCGAGATCTGTAATCTTGGAGCGATGGCCCCGGCGCCAAAGGACAACACATGGGCACCCTTCGACGGCACGATCGACGAGGTGCGGATCAGCGACGGCGCGCGATACGACAAAGACTTCACGCCCCAAGAGCGCCTCGAACCCGACGCCCAGACCTGGGCCCTGTACCACTGCGACGAAGGCTCGGGGGACGTGCTCGTCGACGCTTCGGGCCGCGGCAACCACGGCAAGGTCATCGGCGCCACGTGGGTCCGCTCCGGTTCCGGCCAAGCCCCTACCCACCAGTCCCTAGCCCCCTCCGAAATCCTCACCTCGCCCGATTGGGCCTGGAGCGAGCCGGAGAGGCTCGACGTTCTCGGGCCTCGTGGCAATGCGGCGATCTCGGGCGATGAACTGTCGCTCGCCTCGGCCGGCGACGGCAAAGGCGGCTTCGGCGGTCAGGACATTTGGATTCAAGAGCGAACGAGCGTCGACGAACCGTTCGGCCCCCCGGTGAACGCGGGAGCGGAGGTCAACACCGCTGCCGCGGAACAGAATCCCTGGCTGTCGAGCGACGGCCTGACGCTGGTCTTCAATTCAAAGCGCGGCGGCAGTCCGACCGCCGACCTGTGGGCTGCGACCCGTCCGGCTCGGGGCCAGCCATTCGAGCCGGCGAAGGTTTTGGGGCCCGCCGTGAACACGCGAGAATCATCCGAGTACTTTGCGGCAATGCCCGCCGACCGACTAAGCATCATCTTCACCTCGGGCCGATCGGGCGGCCTCGGCGGCGTCGATTTTTGGCAATGTCGCCGAACAGACCCGCATTCGCCGTTCGAGCATCCGGTAAACCTCGGGCCGGGAGTGAACAGTCCCTTGCCCGAAGGGCGGCCCGCGCTGTCGGCCGATGGGCGCGTGATGGTGTTTCAGGTGCTCGAATTCGCGGAAGACGATGCCGGCGGGCCCACGAAGATTCGCGGTGCGTCGGAGCTATGGATTGCCGAGCGCGCGAGCCTCGACGCACCGTTTGGCCCGCGCGTGAAGCTCGCTGCGCCGATCAATCTGCCAGGAGCAATCAATGCCTCGCCGAGCCTCACCGCCGACGGCAAGCAGTTGTATTTTATGTCGCAGCGCGGCGGCGACGCGAGCCAAAAGCTGTACGTGTCGCGGCGCGTTCCGCGCCCTGCCGTCCCGCTCACGCAAACCGAAATACTTACTTCGCCCGATTGGGCCTGGAGCGAGCCGGAAAACCTGGGGCCGACGATCAACACGCCGCAGTTCGATGCTTTCCCGGCGATCTCGGGCGATGGGTTGACGCTGATCTTCGAGACGAACCGAAGCGGATTGTTGGGCGAGGGTGATCTGTGGATCGCCGAGCGCGCGAGTATTGATGCGCCATTCACGGCGCCGGCGAACCTGGGCCCGACGGTCAATTCACCCGAAAGAGAGATGAGCCCCTGGCTGTCGGGCGATGGGCTGACTTTGGTTTTCAACTCCAATCGCAATAAGTCGACCGATCAAGTGAACCAATTCATGGCGACACGCACCGCGCGCGGCGAACCGTTTCGCGCGGCTGTGCCGCTGCCGGGCGTGAAGGCAAAGGGTTGGGCATGGAACGTTGCCATGTCGGCCGACGGCCTGAGGCTGATTTCGTCCGACGGTGCCGCCCTGTTCGAAGCGACTCGGCAAGACGCTCAAGGAACTTTCGGCGCCAGAAAATCGCTCAGCGTCAACTCGGGCGCGGTCGAGTTCTGCCCGTGGCTGTCGGCCGATGACCGGGTGCTGCTGTTTAATCGACGGCCCGCCACGACGGCACCTGGGAGCCAGGTCAACGCGGAGATTTGGATGGCGGCCAGGCCGACGGTCGACGAGCCGTTTGCCGTGCCGACGCTCGTCGGCCCGCCGATCTCGTTTGTCGATGCCAACGACGAGCACCCCAGCGTGACCGCCGACGGCAAGCTGCTGTTCTTCTCGTCGAACCGCCCGGGTGGCCAGGGCCTCGGCGATATCTGGTTCAGCCGCCGCGTGCCGCGGGATAGCGGGCCCAGGGCAGTGGGCAACGGGCAGCCGCCGCTCGATGCGCTGCGGCGCGAGGACATTGCGGCCAATGATTTGCAGTCGGCCGGGCTCGGCGATCCGGCCAAGGCGCCCGCGGAATTGGTGCGCGTTGCCACGTGGTTCGCCCAAACGGATCGGCGACAATGGACGGCGCGACCCTTGGTGTCGGCGTTCTCGCCCGACGGCAGTATGATGGCTTGGAGCGGCGGTTCGACGACCCGGATTAACCTGCGATCTCTACTCCACAAGAATCCGGGCATCACTAGCGAAGACCTCGGGCACGCGCTCAACGTTTTGGTGTTCAGCCCCGATGGCTCGCTGCTGGCCGTCGGACAGAACAACGGCCCGATCGTGCTCGTCGACGCCGCCACCGGTTCGATCCGCTCCCGACTCAAGGGGCACACCAACGGCATCCTTTCATTGGCGTTCAGCCCCGATGGCCGCACGCTGGCCTCGGGGGCAGGCCAACCCGACAGCACCGCCCGGCTATGGGACGTCGCCAGCGGACGCGAGCTTGCCGTGCTCAAGGGGCACACTTCAGGTGTTCGTGTCGCCTTCTCGCCCGATGGCCAAGGCGTACTCACCGCCGCGACCGACAACCTGCTCAAACGCTGGGACGTGGCAACCGGTCGCGAACTAGCGTCGCTGACGACCAACACGCTCGGAAACGTCGGCCGGATCGAGATCACCCCGAACGGAACGACGCTCGTTGCAGGATTTCCGAACATTGTCAAGATTCTGGATCCCGCGACCGGGGCGCAACTTGGCAGTATCAAGCGCGAAGGAATCAACGATTTCGCGATCCGTCCCGATGGTCGAAGCGTGGCCCTGAGTCAGGACAACGGAGCGGTGACGTTCGTCGAGATTCCCACGGGCAAGGAGATCGGCTCGCTGCAACTTGGTCCGCCCGACGGTGTAATCAGCAAGATCGCCTACGACGCCACCGGCCGCTATTTGCTGACGTTCAACGGCAACGGCACGGCGTACGTGCTGCGTCTCACGAGCCGCGACCGTGAGGGAGCGGACGCGGCACCGCTTACTGACGTGCGCGGCTCGTCGAGAGCAACCCACTGGCAGACGCCCGAGTTCGAAGCGTGGGTCAAAGCCACGCAAGCCCTGCCGGCCGAGCAGCAAGTCGAGGCGGTCGCCAAGAAGCTGATGGAGCTGAATCCGGGGTTTGATGGGAAGGTGACGGGGGTTGATGAGAACGGCATGCCAAAGATCGAAAAGGGAGTAGTCACGCAGTTTCGATTCATCGTCACTGACGTGACTGATATTTCGCCTGTACGGGCAATGGCGGGGTTGAAGGTTTTGAGATGCGTTGGTGGGGGCAGTTCAGGGAGGGGCAAGTTGACCGACCTCTCGCCCCTCGCAGAGATGTCCCTAACTACCCTTAATTTCCATCACACTCAAGTGTCCGACCTGTCGCCGCTGGCATATATGCTAACGCTCGGCAGCTTGGATGTGCGTGGTACCAAAGTCACTCCCACCTCCATCGCCGCTCTGCAAAAAGCCCTGCCCAACTGCAAGATCGAGTGGGACGGCGCGGCGAAAACAACGAGTGAGTAGGGCGTACGCTTCACCTCGGGGGCGGACTGCATTTCAGCTCAAAACTGCGGTCCGATCCGGCTGGCCCATACTTGCTTGATTGTCTGAGCACCCGCGGCGGAAATCGAACCGATTCGAGCCAGCATCAGCGATTGTTCCAGGCAATCGAGGCGAGACAATCGGACCGTTGAGGCGATGCGCAGTCCACTGGCGCGCCAATCGGTCAATGGAACATCGGTCGGCGTTCGAGGTGTTGCGGAAGTGACTGCCGCGGCGACGACGTCCGAGCCTTCGAGCCACAGAACGAGAACCGGTCGCTTTTTTGAACCGCTGGCATCGGTAAAGGGATATCGGCCACCCAGAACTCACCGGGCCGGATAGTCATCGTACAGCCCTTCGTCCTCGGGCGCGTAGCCGTGCAGAAAGGCGGAATGATCTCGCCGAACGGCAGGGGTTGGCGACGGGGGGGCAGGCGCGACCGTGACGAGCCAGTGGCCGGGACCGACACGTTCCACCAGGGCCGGCGGCAAGCTAAGCTTTTCGCCGGGGCGGAGTTCGACTTCGCAGCTAAGCTCGCTTGGATTGGTCGCCACGGCGATCCTCCACGGATAGACACGCTCTATTGAGACTATACCGCCCTGTCACGCGCGAAACAACTTTGGATCATAAGTCGTGGGCGGCCACGAAACCACCGCCGCCGGCGTGGCGAAGCTGCATCGGGCGCTGCCGAGCTGCCAGATCGAATGGGACGAGGAAGGAATGACGAATGACGAAGTTCGAATGACCAAAGAAGTCCGAATGTCGAAGCACGAACATGCATGTTCGTCATTGATTCGTCATTCGAATTTCGTCACTCAGTAGTTCCAAGTGCTTTGATTCATTCCAGGCTGACGCAAGGTGTTGATCCGTCGTGTAGTAAGGTGGTCACGCTGTGCGCCAGCCAGTCGAGCAGTCGTTTGAATCGCAGCCGTTGCGGGTTGAGCGTGAGGTTGTCGCG
>DATAXP010000165.1:0-23101 GCA_036272935.1 Pirellulales bacterium
CTGCTGCTCCGCTACTGTGGGTGCATGCACGCGAGATGATGGCCAGCGACCAATACAACTTCTTTATCCTGGTGCCCTTCGGCGGCGCGATCCTGGCCTGGCAACGCACCACAGGGCTGGGCACGATGAAGCCCGGCGCGACGGGGGTCTTTTCATTGTTGATGGGTCTGTCGGCCGCGACGCTGGCCCTGGCGGTGGCAGTCTTTTCGCCGTGGTTTGCCATGGTGGCCACCCTGGTTGCCGTGCTGGGCCTAACCTACGGCATTGGCGGCGCGCGGATGTTGGCACGCATGTTCCCGCCGTGGCTGTTTCTGTGCTTCATGATTCCGTTGCCGTTCGAGTGGGACGATGCGTTAGTAGCGTCATTGCAGCGGCTGACGGCCATCTGGAGCAGTCGGCTGCTTGATTCGATTGGCATCCTACACCTGATGACCGGCAACACGGTCGAACTGCCCGGCAAGCAGTTGTTCGTCGAAGAAGCGTGCAGCGGCGTGCAGTCGCTGTTCGCCTGCATGGCGGCCACGATGTTTTTCGTCGTCTGGTCGCGCTATCGCCTTGTGCGCTCGCTGCTGCTGTTGGCCTCGGCGCTGGGATGGGTGCTCGTGGCCAATGCGACGCGCGTCGTGCTGATTACCTGGCTCACGATGCTCGGCTTCGACGTCGTCGACGGCCTGCCGCACACCGTGCTGGGCATGGGGGTGTTTGCCGTCACGCTGGCGCTGATGTTCAGCACCGATCGGCTATTCGAGTTCTTCTTGTCGCACCGCTACACCTTCTGGCGGCGCCGCGAACGGGAGCGCGAGGCCACGCAAATCACGGTCTTCCCGCCGCTGCCGACGACGCGGCTCGGCTCGTGGGTGGCGTTGCCGATCGCCGTGTGCTTCGGCTTGATTCTGCTGACCGAGTTGGCGCTGCTGGTGCCGACCGGCGCGGCGGCCGAAGCCGATCTGTCGGAAGGTCCGCCGGCGGTGTTTGATGAGGTGACGCGCGAATCGCTGCCGACGGTGTGGCGCACCCGTCCGTTGACCGCTTACGGCACCGATGTCGAGCGGGTATTCAAGTCGGTGCACTCGCGCTACTGGGCTTACGGCGCCGGCCGCAACCGGATGTACGCTTCGGTCGATTATCCGTTCTCGAAATGGCACGATCTGAGCAATTGCTATCGCGCCTTGGGCTGGAAGCTCGACACGAAGATTTTCAATCCGCCGCTCGAGCCGGGCGATCTGCCGTTGTACGAGGTCGAGCTTGACCAGGAGCCGCTGGGTTACGGTTACGTGGTGTTCTTCTTGTTCGATCGCAACGGCGAGCCGATGCCGATCGCGCATAGCGGCAACCCAGTCCGCCGGCTTGGCGAGCGTGCCGCCCAGCGCGCGTCGCACATCCGCGAGAACTGGCAGGCAGGCGGACGCCAGATCGCCGGCGAAGACCTGACCAAGTACATCCAGCTTCAGGTGTTCATCTCGAGCATGACGCCAATCAAGGACGCCGACCGGGCCGACGCCCGGCTGCTGTTTAAGGAACTCTACAATCAAGTGCTCGGCTCCGCCCGCCAACCGGCCGAGGCAGCGTCGCTGCCGTCGGAATAGCACCCGGTCGCGTTCCGCTCGTCAGACGTGCGTGAGGTCGAGCGTGATCGTCTGCCCCGCTGCGAGCCGCCAGCGGCGATGGTCCGCAGGAACAGCGCCGGGAATCTCCTCCAGCGGCACCTGTTGCTCGCTCGGCAGCAGTAGCTCACCCGCGCAGCCGGTCGGCAAGGTGAGTGAAAGCTTGCGTTTCCCGCGCTCGCCGCGCGCTTCGAACCCCAACGGTCCAGCAGGCAGATAGGCGGTCAATTCGAGCTGCCGCAGGTCGGCCAACTGGGGACGGATCTCCACGCGCCGGAATCCGGGCTCCAGCGCTCGAATGCCGGCCAGGCCTTCGATCGTGATGTACAGCGGCGCCACAGCGCAATGGCTCCATTGCCTCGGCGAGTCGGGACTGGTCTTCCAGCCTTCTTGCAGCGTGTTGTTCAGGCGCACGGAGTCCATCGTCGCCCAACGCTCGCGCAGCTCGCGGACAATCACGTCGACACGTCCCGCCTTCGCCAAGGCACGCAGCCGCCAGCCGGCATTCGCCGGATACGAAAGGCCCATCTCCGGCACGCGATCGGCCAGGGCACGCACGGCCGCTGCGGTCATACCGCCCGGACATTGCTCGAACAGCACGGCATTGGCCAGCGAGCGATCGCAAAGGCTGATCCGCTTGTCCTCGTTCAGCCAAGGCAAGTTGTTGACGAACAACTGTCGCTCGGGACTCCAGAACTTCTTGGTCGCCGCCGCAAGCAGATTGCGTCCCAGCGCCTCCATGGCTTCGGCCTGCTCGCCGCGGCCGGTTGCTCGGCACAACGGCGCGAGTGCGTGCTCGAACATCGCGGCCGCGTACAGATTGAACGCGCACTGCTTGCGTCGCTGTGTCATTTCGGGCGGCATGCCTGACCGCTGGCCGTAGGCCTGGTAGTCGATCCACACCGATGGGATGCCGAGATGCTCGACCGGCAGCAAACCGTCGTTGCCGATCGAGCCGCGCAGATACTCGGCAAACCGTAGCAGCCGTGGCATCGGCTCAGCCAGCGCCGCCAGGTCGCCGGTGTCCATCCAGTGTCGCCAGCAATCGAAGTTGAACTGGACGCCGTGGTCGAGAATCGGCCCCAGGTGGAACATGTCGAGTTGCCGCTCGACCGTCCGTTCGAGCCGATCGTACGCCGGCCAGCAATCGAGAAAGTAACCTTCCGTGGTCAGCCCCTGGCTGTAGGTCGTGAGGAACCGCGCGGGCGAACGCGTCTCGCCGAACACCAGCCGGATGGCCGGCAGTTGGTGGCCGCAATCGCCGCTGTACTGCTGCCGCTCGCGTCCCATGCCGTCGACGATCACGTCCTGGGCGCAGTTGTTCAGCGTGTTGATCGATGCGTCGAACAGTCGCTGCAAGGCGGGCTCGTCGTTGTGCAGCCGCGGCGCGTTCGGCCATGGGTAAATCCGTCGCCGCATGCCGACATCGCGAATCGTGACCACCGCGTCGGTTGGCCGCACGTGCAGTTGCAGCCAGCGCAGGCTCTCGTAATCGAAGCACTCGAACTGGTTCACGCCTTCGCGGCAGATGAACCGAGTCCAACTGTCGCGACCGGTATCGAGCAATGCCGGGCCGCCCACTTCGTGCGCCTCCTGCACCAGCAGCTCGATCACCGTGCCGGCCGGCGCTTCGACGGTGAAGTACGGCCAACCGACGATCTGCTCGTCGAACTCGAACGTCAGCGCCGCGCCGCGGCAACCGTCGCCATGCACTTGCCACGCTGGATGCTCCCGATCGCCGCGCGCTTCGGCCGACGGTTCGCGATCGACTTCAAAGGCGCGCGGCGGCCGACACTCGAAATATTCGTCCGGTGGGCGCAGCCAGCGAAGCCAGATCGACTCGGCCAGCCGGCTCGCCGCGATCGGTATCTCGTCGAGCAATGGAATGCTGCGCCGCCGCAGTTCGCTATTGGCCGGGCCCGTGCGCAGGTCCGACGCGTATTCGGTGAACCGCGTCATCAGCGCGGGCTGATTCGGCAGACCGGTCAGCGGCATCACATCGAGCCAGTCGGCATCGGGCGTGAAGCTCGCCTCGCTCCAGCCTTCGGGGTACAGTCGCGCGTCGAACTCTTCCTGCAAGGCGCGCAAGAACCATCGCTTGTATTGCCCGGCCGGCCACGCGCGGCACAGATGCGCCTGCCACGTGCCGTCGCTGACCATTCGCTCCATGGTCCCGTCGGCGTGTTCGATCTCCAGCCAGAATAAGAACCCTGGCTTGCCGATCGGCCAGGTACCGTCGCCGTGGCCGTAGAACAGCACCGTCGCGCCGATCGCATTGGCCCCGGCACGCAGCATCCCGGTCAGATCGATCGGATCGGCTTCGGGCCAGCGCGGATCGCCCGGCGCCGGCCCCCATTGCACGCGCTGACCGTTGACCTCGAGCCGATAGCGGCTCTCGGCAGCGATCCAGCCCGTCGCCCGACGCGGCGCGGCAGGAAGCTCGACCACGCGGCGAAACAGTACGAACGTGTTCGCCAACACTCGGCCACTGGGATACCAAATCCACTGTGCCGGCTCGAGGTCGGGTAATTGGGCGGGCGGGTTCGACGCGGCGGCGGGGGTATCGGTCGCGCCGCCTGCCATGTCTCCCTGGCCGGCAATCAAAACTGCGCCGCTTCCTGCGGCCGAAAGACGGAAGAAGTCGCGTCGATTCATGCTTCCACTGTAGTCCAACGCCTACCGACGACGAATGACCCCGCTGCGTGTCGCCGGCCGTTTAATATTCCGTGGACATGCCGCGCCGACAGCCATTATAATGGGTGGTCGTTTGTGAGCGCGCCGCCGCGGTCTTCGGAACCATCGCGACGGATCACCAGCGCGCTGTGAATCGAACATCTGTTGGGAGAGGCTCTCATGACCAGCTTGCGCATATCGTTGGCAGTGGCGTCGAGCATGTTGGCGGTGGCAATCGTCGGCTCGCTGCCGCACGCACAAGCCGAGCTTCGCCCCGCCGAGCAACAGAAGGTCGACGCGCTCAACAAGTCGCTGCACCACATTGCGGTGCTGTATCGCGGCAAGAAGTATGTCGAGCTGGGCAAGGCAATCGAAGAACTTCAGCAAGCCTACGATGAACTCAAGAACGCCGAAGACCTCGAGCTGCAAGCGGCGCTGGGCGGCATGGATCTGCGCGTCGAGGCGGCGCAGCGGCTGTTGAAGAGCACGCTCGATCAGGCGGCGGCCAAGCCCGTGGCAAAGAAACCCGTGATGCCCGTGAAGCCTAAGCCAAAGATGGTTGCCGGCGGCATCAGCTACGCCAATCAGATCGCGCCGCTGCTGGCCAGCAAGTGCGGCCGCTGCCATATCGACAAGCAATCGGGTGGCTTCAGCGTGGCATCGTACGCCTCGCTGCGTCAAGGCTCCGAGAACGGCACCGTGTTCAACCCTGGCAAAGGCAAAGGGAGCACGCTGGTCGATCTGCTCGAAAGTGGCGACATGCCGCGAGGCGGCGGAAAGCTGAACGACGAAGAGATCGACATGATCATCAAGTGGATCGATTCCGGCGCACCGTTCGACGGCGGCGATCCGACGGCGATGGTCGCGATGGCCGGTCCCGGCGGACCCTCCATGTCCGACGCGCCCACCGGCAACGAGAAGGTCTCGTTCATGCGCGACATCGCCCCGATCCTGGTCGACAATTGCGTCACCTGCCACAGCGGCACCCAGGGTTCCGACAATTTCGAGCTCGACACGTTCGCCCGCCTCAAGCAGGGTGGCCGAAACAACACCGACGTCCTCTCGGCCGGCAGACCGGGCAGCAGCATCCTGGTGAAGATGATCAAGGGCGTTCAAAAGGACAACACGGGCAAAGTCCGTCCGCGCATGCCGCGCAACGGCTCGGCCCTGTCGAGCGACGAGATCGCGAAGTTCGAAACCTGGATCGCCGAAGGGGCGAAGTTCGACGGCGACGATCCGAACGAAGAGATCGAGTTCCTGGTCCGCGTGAACCAGGCGGCGAAGATGTCGCACGAAGAACTGGCTCAGTACCGCGAAGGTCTGGCCAAGCGCAACTGGTCGAAGGGGAATCCCGGTGTGCCGTTCGACAAGGTCGAACGCGATGACTTCGTGCTCTACGGCAACATGACGCCGGCCCGGCTCACCGAATGTGCCGACATGATCGACACCGAGCGCAGCAAGCTCACCGGCCTGCTGCGGCTCACGCCGGGCAAGCCGTTGCTCAAGGGGAAAGTGTCGATCTTCGTGTTCGACAAGCGCTTCGAGCTGACCGAGTTCGCCCGCATGGTCGACAAGCGCGAACTGACGAACGATACCAACGCGTTCTTCGTGTTCAACGTGGTCGATGCCTTCGGCGCCGTTTTGGCCCCCAAAGAAAACGACACATCGTTCCCGCTGCTGGTGTCGGAGATTCTCTGCGGCTGCTATGTCGATTCGCAGGGCCGCAACGTGCCCGCTTGGTTCTCCGATGGCGCCGGACGCTACTACGCGGCGAAGGCCGAGCCGCGCAGCGCCCTGGTGAAGCACTGGGACGATTCGGTCGGCCCCGCCTTGGCGGGCGCGAGGCCCGGCTTCGTCAACGACAAGAGCGTTGACGGCCAAAACGCGGCGCTAGCCTACGGGCTGGTGAAGACGATGATGGCCAACGGCTCGGCGTTCAACGCACTGCTCGAAATGCTCCGCAAAGGGACGCGCTTCGACACCGCCGTGCAACGCGCCTACGGGGCCAGCCCGCTGCAACTCGCCGAACGCTTCACCGGCACCCGAGCCGGGCGGCCGGGTAGGTGACGCGGGAGAGAAAGATGGCCAAGGTAGCTTATGCTCTCCGTCGAGCAACTAGCGGACGCCATTTACGAAGATCTGAACGCCCAAATTGTCCGCGTCAGCATAGAAGATAACACATATCGTGTTGCGTTCCGGTGCGACGACTGGCAAGGCGCCGCTCGCCAGCGCCAATTCACGCTTAGCTTCCAGGGTGTTCGAGAAGCGACCGTCACGCCATCGTTCTTCGAGGTGCTGCTCGCAGAAACGGACCATTCGCTGCTTTGGAATCACAATGATGAACATGTTTCAATGTTCTTCTCTTCGAAACCCAACAATCCAATGGAGATTGTTGGCAGACTTTACGAGGCTCACACGCAGCTTTTAAACGTTTGGCGCCCGCTTTCGGATTACCTGCACGCGAACACAACGTCGATGCAGAATGGCTATGGTTTGCTTGCCAAGGGCCCCAAAAAAGTCATCGATGAATACGCTCGTGTCGTTGGCAGCGCGATGCGTTACACGATCATTCGTGACTACGTGCCAGCCGGGGACTATCGCGTCGTCCTATTCGACAATTCCTACATTGTTTACCGTGGCGTCTCGGCCGCCGAACAGACTGGAATCGTTTAGCTGACCGAAGCGGCCTGAGGCGGTGCGCCCGGTCTCCGAACGGGTGGCACTGGCTCCGCCGGTCATCGGGTGGCGAGCATCACGGCGAAGTCAGTGGCCCCCGCGGCGTTAGCCGCGCGGATTCACCTTCCCAAGCAAACTCTCCACCGGCAGCACGGCGTTGAGGCTGCCGGAGCGGAAGCCGGTCAGGTCGAGCGCGATGAACTTGAACCCGATCTCCTGAAAACGCGCGACGATCGCTTGCCTCTTCACGGCGTTGGCAATCAGTTCAATCGCCTCCGGTGGGACTTCGATTCGGGCCAGGTCGCCGCGGTGGTAGCGCACGCGCACTTCGCGCAGGCCCAGCGAGCGCAACAGTTGCTCGGCGCGATCGATCATCGCGGTCCTCTCGGGGGTGACTTCTTCACCATAGGCGATCCGGCTGCTGAGGCAGGGGCTCGCCGGCTTGTCCCACACGGGGAGTTGCCAGTGGGCCGCGAGCGCTCGCACGTCGGCCTTGGTGAAGCCGCAGTCGATGAGCGGGCTGACCACGCGATGCTCCGTGGCCGCCTGCATGCCGGGACGGTAGTCGCCGCGATCGTCGAGGTTCGCCCCATTGGCGACCACGGCTACGCCCAGCCGCTCGGCCAGCCCTTCGAGCTGCGTGTACAGTTCCGTCTTGCAGTGATAACAGCGGTCGGGGGCGTTCTGGCGATACGTCGACTGGCTGAACTCATCGGTTGCCAGCACGACGTGGCGGATGCCGATCAGCGCGGCCAGTCGCTCGGCCTCGGCCAGTTCTCCTTCGGCCAGGCTGGCGCTCGTGCCCGTGACCGCCACGGCTCGGTCACTCAAGGCACGCTGGGCCGCAGCAGCCACCAAGGTGCTATCGACGCCGGCCGACATCGCCACAGCGCAGCTACCGTAGCCGGCCAGCAGGGCGAGCAGGCAGTCGCGCTTTGCCGCCACATCGGCAGCAAGCGGCACGGCGGGTGACACAGGAAGATTCATGCATGAAAAAGCCCACGGATGGCCATCCGTGGGCTTGGGTTAGAACGAAAAAATCCTCCACCGCAATGCCGTGGCGACGCGGTTTTCGAGAGCCCGCATGTCAACATGGGGGCGACCCGGAACCCTGGGTTGTGTGATCCGACCGCTGAATCCGGCTCCCGCCGAAGCGAGCGCCGGGCGACGGCTATACACGCGGCCAAGGACTAAGAACGGGCACCCAGCGGACTTTCGTATCGGCTCGACGAAAATAGACGTCTCAGCACGAACATGGCAGAGGACCTTTTGCCGGGGCGATTGCTCGTCCCGACGTGTGGATCATACCGAGATCGCCCCACCACAGCAAGAAAGCCTTCGGCTCCAGCGAGCCGGCTGGAGTGCTCCGCGGTAGCCGCCGGCTTGCCGCAGTCATCGCCAAACGTGTAGGCTTTAGAGACTTGCGATTTGTCGGTTTGGAAAGGATTTACGCATGGCACGATCATTTGCCGTTTGCTGGACTTTTGGCTGGTTGGCTCTGGTGCTGGCGGTGCCGATCGTCGAAGTGCGTGCCGCCGAAGAGGCTCCGAAGATCGACCCGGAGGCCGCCAAGCTGCTGCACCGCGTCGCCGACGCCTACCGTGCCGCCGATCAGATGAGCGTGCAGCTCATCGCCACGATGAAGGTCGAGCCGATCAACAGTGTCAGCAAAAACGTGACGTCGCTGAAATTCGCGCGGCCCAATAAGCTTGCCGCCGTGCTCGACGAAGGAGAGACGGGGCTGACCATCGTGTCCGACGGCGAGCACGTCACGGTCAGCTTCGGAGCGTTGAATCGGTACAGCGTTTCCGAGGCGCCCGAATCGTTTGACGAGCTGCTGAGCCCACCACTCCAAGCGCTCACCATGGGCCAAGGGCTAATGTTCGCGATGCCGTTGCTGACCGACAAGCCGTACGAGGCATTGCTCGACGGTATCTCGGAAATTCGCTATGTCGGGCCGGCCGACTTGGAGCAGCGAAAACTCAACCGCGTGAAGTTCGTGCAGCCCTCGATGGACTTGGACATGTGGATCGACGCGGCGGCCGAAAAGCCGGTCATCGTGCGGGTGCAGCCCGATCTGACACGGGCGCTGGCCAAAGGGGCGGCAAACGTGCCGGAGAACATCAAGATCGAACTAACGATCGACTTCAAGGATTGGAATCTTGCCGCGAAGCTGCCCGACGATGCGTTCGCGTTCAAGGCGCCCGAGGGTGCCGAGAAAGTCGATTCGTTGTTCGGTCGTGCTGAGCCCGAACCGCATCCGCTGCAAGACAAGCCCGCGCCGGAATTCGATCTGAAGCTGCTGGCCGGCGGCAGCGCGCGGCTTGCCGACCACAAAGGGAAAGATGTCGTTATCCTCGACTTTTGGGCCACCTGGTGCGGTCCGTGCGTCCAGGCGTTGCCGACCATCGCCGAGGTGGCCGCCGAATACAAGAAAAAGGGAGTGGCGTTCTACGCCGTTAACCTCGAAGAAGACGCCGATGCGGTGCGCGAGTTCCTCAAGGAGCACAAGCTCGACGTCCCCGTGGCGCTCGACAGCGACGGCAAAGTCGGCGCGGCGTACGGAGCGCAGGCCATTCCGCAAACCGTGATCATCGACAAGCAGGGGACCGTGGCCGTGGTGCACGTCGGCCTGTCACCCGATTTGAAGGCCGAGCTGAGCGGGGAGCTCGACGCGGTGCTGGCCGGCAAAAAGCCGGGCGAGAAAACCGCACCCACCAAGGAATAAAGGCCCGATTAATCACAAAGGCAGAGTTGACCACTAAGGCACCAAGAACACGAAGTAATCAGCTAGTTGCTCTTCGTGTCCTTCGTGTCTTTGTGGTTCATGATTTTGCCGCTCATTCCCATTCGATCGTCGCGGGCGGCTTCGAGCTGATGTCGTAGACCACGCGGTTCACGCCGGCCACTTCGTTGATGATCCGCGTCGAGATCCGCCCCAGCAACTCGTACGGCAGGTGGCTCCAATCGGCAGTCATGAAATCTTCGGTCGAGATCGAGCGCACGGCGATTACGTCTTCGTACGTGCGCGCGTCTCCCATCACACCCACGCTCTGTACCGGCAGCAACACCGCGAATGCCTGCGCGGTTTCGCGATACAGGCCCGCCGCCATGATCTCGCCGACGACGATCGCGTCGGCCTGGCGCAGCTTGACCAGCCGCTCGCGCGAGATCGGTCCCAGGCAGCGCACCGCCAGGCCCGGCCCGGGGAACGGGTGCCGCCAGACGATTTCCTCGGGTAGCCCTAACTGCACACCCAGCCGGCGCACCTCGTCCTTGAACAGATCGCGCAGCGGCTCGATCAGCTTGAAGTTCAGATCCTCGGGCAACCCGCCGACGTTGTGATGCAGCTTGATCGTTGCCGCCGGGCCGTCGCGTGCCGCGCCGCTCTCAATCACGTCGGGATACAGCGTCCCTTGGGCCAGGAACTCGGCCCCGGCAATCTTGGCCGCTTCGTCGGCAAAGCAGTCGATGAACGCCCGGCCGATGCGACGGCGCTTCTCCTGCGGGTCGGTCACGCCGGCTAGCGTGTCGAGAAACCGGTCCTCGGCCTTCACCACGTGCAGGTCGGTCTTGAAGTGCGTGGTGAACTCGTGGATCACCGACGCCTCTTCGTCCTGTCGCAGTAGACCGTTGTCGACCAGGATGCACGAAAGCTGCCGACCGATCGCCTGGTACAGCAAGGCGGCGACCACCGACGAATCGACGCCCCCCGACAGGCCGCAGATCACGCGCCCTTTGCCCACGCGCTGGCGAATGTCGTCGATCACTTCGGCCGCGAAGTTGCCGAGCTGCCAGGTGCCGCGACAACGACAGACGCGTTTCAAGAAATTCTCGAGAAGCTGCTTGCCGGCCTGGGTGTGCGTTACTTCAGGATGGAACTGCAAGCCGTAAATCGGCAACTGCGTGTGCTTCACCGCGGCGATCGGACAGGTGGCCGTGGCAGCCAGCGGGTGGAACTCGTCGCCCACGCGCACCACCTGGTCGCCGTGGCTCATCCACACTTCGCTGTCGGGCGGCACGCCGTCGAACAGCGGGTCGGCAGCGGTCGCGTGCATCTTGGCCCGACCATACTCGCGGGCCGGAGCGCTTTCGACCCGTCCACCCAGCGTGTCGCAGGTCAACTGCATGCCGTAACAGATGCCTAGCACCGGCACGCCCAGATGGAACAGCCGCGGATCGCAGCGTGGAGCCCCGTCGGCGTACACGCTTGCTGGTCCGCCCGAGAGAATGATCCCCTTGGGGGCCAGCTCGCGCAGGCGATCGGCACCGATGTTGTAACGCACGATCTCGCAGTAGACGTTTTGCTCGCGCACCCGGCGGGCAATCAACTGCGCATACTGCGAGCCGAAATCGAGGACGAGCACCTTCTCATCCGCCAACCGCGGACTGATCGTGGCGTGGCCAGGTTGTGGCATCGAAAGCGTCCAACCGACCGGATCGGAAGGCTTGGGTTTGGCGACGGGAAGGGCAAATTATAGGCATTTCGGCACTCAGCCACTATCCCCTGCCGAATGTGCGGCAATTGGTCTGCTTTTTGCTAACTGCTCCTTTCGCTGACAAGGCCACCTCGCACTTTTCACCTAAGGGGATTTGCCATGTTGCGCTGGGCTCTGACGTTCCTGATTATCGCCCTGGTGGCGAGCCTGTTCGGCATGTACGGATTGGAAGGGACGGCCATGGAAGCGGCGCGCATCCTATTCTTCGTGTTCCTGGTGCTGTTGATCATCGGGTTCGTGATGGGACGACGCGGACCGGTCGTTTAGACGCTGTCCAGTTTTTTAATGCCGAATAGTTCCCAGCCTGTCGCCGTGCGGTGAGCCATACCGCTCGCCCGGTGACAGGCTGGCTTTCTTTGATGCATGCCGCGCGAGTAAACTTGCGGCGATGCAAATCCTGCTCACCAACGACGACGGCATCTACGCCCCCGGCCTGCAAGCGCTCGAGCACGAACTGCGGCACCTGGGCGATGTTTGCGTGGTAGCCCCAGCGACCGAGCAAAGCGGCGTCGGGCATTCGATCACCTATCTCAAGCCGCTCGTGGCGCGCGAAGTGTTCGAAGGTGCGCGGCGGCGCGGCTGGGCGGTCGAAGGCAGCCCGGCCGATTCAGTGAAGCTCGGCATCTTCGAGTTCTGCCCGCGACGCCCCGACCTGGTGGTCAGCGGCATCAACGGCGGCCTTAATGCCGGAATCAACGTGCTGTATTCGGGAACCGTTGCGGCGGCAATCGAAGGAGCGTTCTTCGAGATCACGAGCATTGCCGTGTCGCTGGAGTACGACGAGCACGCGCAGTTCGCGGCCGCCGCGCAGCTTGCGTGCCGGGTGATCGAGCGCATCCTGGCGCTCAAGCCCGCGGGGCCGCAGTTGTACAACCTGAACATTCCCACGGCGGCGCTCGAGCAAGCGGCCGAGTTGCGCATTGTGCCGATGGGATTGAACCGTTATGGCGAGGATTTCGAGAAACGCATCGATCCGCGCGGCCGAGCGTATTACTGGATGACCGGCAAGTTCGGCCAACTTCCCGACGAGCCGGAGACCGACCTGACGGCGCTTGCAAAGGGATACGTCAGTCTTACGCCACTGAACTTCGACATGACCTGCCGCGATGCGATGCAGGCAATGCGCCAGTGGCGACTCGAGCTGTAGCGCGTCGTAAAAGGCGTTGAACAGAAGGCCGCAAAGGTCGCAAAGGCTTTTTTACGCCGTTCTTCGCGCGCTTCGCGGGCTTCGACGTGCGCGACGAACCACTGCTGACCCTGCTTTCGCAAATCGACGTGGGCCGGCTGCACCGCGTGGTCGTGCGAGACGTTTCCCTTCCGATTGTCGAGATCGGCGAACACCACGACCTCGGCGGTTGCGGTCGGTGGCTGCGATCGCGAGTCGACCTCGATCGCCAAGTGCGTGATCTTCACGTGTTTGATTGGCATCTGATCGAGCGCGCGGCGGACAGTCGCTTGCAAACGGGCGTCGCCGGGATCGATCATCGCGATCACCGTGGGAATATCGTGCGCGTTGACCGCCTGGGCGCCGCGCTCGAATAGCTCTTCGATCGCCTCACGATCGGTCACGACCCAGCGCTCGACAAGCAAGCCCAGCCCCGCAAGCACGATGACCGCCGCCATTCCGTACAGCGCTTGCCGCTGCCCGGTGAGCAACAGTAGCGCAACGAGACCGATCTCGAGCAGCACCCCGAGAATAATCGTCGGCAACGGGTCTTCGAGGATCCAGGTCATTCGGGTGGCCGAGTCGTAGTTCCCGTTCGCCGCGCCGCGAGCACGATTGCTGCGATCGCCAGGATCGCGGCCAGTGTCAGGAACAGCGGCCGCAACGAATTCTCTGTCGGCTCTGCCGTCTCGATCGGTGCCGCGTTCTCGCCGAATTGCTGCCTCTCGCGCTGCTGGGCCATCCGCTCCAAGCGGGCCTGCCGCTGCTGGTGCTTCGGCGCGATCGCCGCCAGCGCCACCAGTGCCGCCGCTCCGAAGATCAACACCCAGAACCAGGGAGAGTCGGCCGGGCGGTTCATGGCGTGCGACTTTTGATGGACGACGCGCGGGGCAAGCCCCGCGGCTAATTCCGCGGCCAGTTCTTGAACAGCTTGCCGCCGTACTGCGCGTCGTCGCCGAGCATCTCTTCGATTCGCAACAGTTCGTTGTACTTGGCCATGCGGTCGGTGCGCGAGGCGGAGCCGGTCTTGATCTGACCGGTCGACAGGGCGACCGCCAGGTCGGCGATCGTGGCATCCTCGGTTTCGCCCGAACGGTGGCTGGAGATGCTGGTGTAGCCGTTGCGGCGAGCCAGCTCGATGGCGTCGATCGTCTCGCTGAGCGTGCCGATCTGGTTCACCTTGATCAGGATGCTGTTGCCGATCCCTTCCTTGATGCCGCGGGCCAAGCGCTCGGTGTTGGTCACGAACAGGTCGTCGCCGACAAGCTGGATCTTACTACCGAGCTTTTGGCTGAGCATTTTCCAGCCGTCCCAATCGTCCTCGCTGCAGCCGTCTTCGATCGAGCAGATCGGATACTTGCCGGCCCACGACGCGAGCAGCTCGACCATGCCGGCCGAGTCGGTCTTCTTGCCGCCGATGGTGTAGGTTTTCTTGTCGGCGTCGAACAGCTCGGTCGCGGCGACGTCGAGCGCGATGGCGACCTGCGTGCCGAGCGTGTAGCCAGCCGCGCCGACCGCCTCGCTGATCACGTCGAGCGCTTCGACATCGCTTTTCAGATCGGGGGCAAAGCCTCCTTCATCGCCGACGGCGGTCTTGTAGCCTTTCTTCTGCAGTACCTTCTTCAGGTTGTGGAACACCTCGACGCCGCAACGCAGCGCCTCGCTGAACGAGTCGAAGCCCAGGGGCATGACCATGAACTCCTGCACGTCGACGGCGTTATCGGCATGGGCGCCGCCGTTGATGATATTCATCATCGGCGCCGGCAGCAGGTTGGCGTTCACGCCGCCCAGGTAGCGGAACAGCGGCAGCGAGCAATACTCCGCCGCCGCCTTGGCCGTCGCCAGCGAGACACCGAGGATCGCGTTGGCGCCGAGATTCTTCTTGTTCGGAGTGCCGTCGAGCTCGATCATCTTGCGGTCGAGCGCCCGCTGGTCGAGCGCGTCGTAGCCGATCAGTTCCTCGGCGATTTTCTCATTGATGTTTGCGACCGCCTTGGTCACACCCTTGCCGAGGAAATGCTTGGCGTCGCCGTCGCGCAGCTCCCACGCCTCGTGTACTCCGGTGCTCGCCCCGCTGGGGACCGCCGCGCGGCCGAACGACCCGTCGGCCAGACGCACGTCGACCTCGACGGTGGGATTGCCGCGGCTATCGAGAATCTGACGTCCGTGAATGTCGATAATGGTGGAGCTCATGCCTGGAATCTTTCTATTCGCCTGGACCCGGTGATGGATGTCCGCCCACGGTTTGATTTGCCGACCATTGTGGCGGATGGCGCGACGGTTGAGTAGTGGGCGGCGCGGGCGAAGTCCAGGGCAGGCCGGGCACCCGTCTTACCAACTCAACGGCCATTGCCAGCCTGCCCTGGGCTTGCACATCACTGCGGAATGCGCTCGCCGCGCACGAGGTCGTCGAACGTCTGCCGCGCGCGGATCAGCACAGGGCGTCCCGAGCTCAGCAGCACCTCGGCGGCCAGCGGCTTGCTGTTGTAGTTCGAGCCCATCACGAAGCCGTAGGCCCCGGCGCGCTCGATCACCAGCAGATCGCCCACCTCGGCCGCCGGCAACGAGCGCGTGCAAACGAAGCCCCCTTCGCTCTGGGTAAAGATGTCTCCCGATTCGCACAGCGGGCCGCCGACAACCACGTCGGTCATGGGTCGATGCTCGATCGTGCCGCGAGCGAGCACGATCGACATTGGATGATGCGCCCCGTACAAGATCGGTCGGGCCAGGTTATTGAACCCGGCATCGACCAGATAGAACGTGTTGCCTCCCATTTTCTTCACCGCGCGGATTTCGGTGATCAGGTAACCGCTTTCGGCGACCAGGTACCGGCCAGGCTCGATCTCCAAGTGCACACGGTGCTCGAAGGCGTCTTCCAGGCGCTTGCGCGTCGCGTCCCACAGGTCGAAATAAACTTCGAGATCGACGTATGAGTCACCGGCCTTGTAGGGTGTCGGCAGGCCGCCGCCGGCGCTGATCGACGTGATGCTGCGTCCTACCTCGATCGCCAGTCGCTTCATCGCTCCGCAGACTTGCGACAAGTGCTCCAGGTCGGTTCCCGAGCCGATGTGCAGGTGCAGTCCCGACACGTTCAAGCCGTTGTCATCGGCCAGGCGCAGGCAATCTTCGAGCTGCTCGTGCCAGATGCCGTGCTTCGATTGTTCGCCGCCGGTGTTGGTCTTTTGGCTATGACCGTGGCCGAAGCCCGGGTTGACGCGCAGCGTGATGTTTCGCCCCGCGGCCTGCACGCCAAGCTGCTCGATCATGTCGGGCGAACCGCAGTTGACGTGGATGTTCTTCTCGATGACCAGGTCGAGTGCTTCGCGGTCGAAAATATCGGCAGTGTAAACGATCGGCGGCGGATCGCCCTCGGCGGCATAACCGGCAGCGAGCGCGCGGCGAATCTCGCCGGCGCTAACCGCATCGACCAGCACGCCATTGCGGCGCATCAGGTCGAGAATCGCCAGGTTTGAGCACGCCTTCTGGGCATAACGGATGTGGTCGAACGAGCGCAGGTCGTTGATGCGCTCGGTGATCTTGGCAGCGTCGTACACGAACGTCGGCGTGCCGAACTGCTCGACCAGTTCGCGCACCGCGACTCCCGCAATCTCGGTCCGCGAGGTCGGAAACTCACTCTCGGCCACGGGGCCGCTATGCTGCGAAACGGACATGGACGCACCGCTCACTGGAACACGAAGGAACAACGCTCAGCACGGCGTCGATTCTAGCATGCGCGCGTCGCCGGGGGCAGATGACGTGTGGGAGGCGATTCCTATCGCCGAATTGCGCCGGTCGGCGAAAGGATTCGCCTCCCACATTATTTTAGAGGGCGCTACCGCGCGGCCAGGGCTTCGGCTGGCGAGCCGCTCGTTGATGGGCTTTCGGACTGCGATGCCGGGCGAACGATCAGCGACACGCCGCACACATTGTGCTGCCGGTCGCGGA
This sequence comes from Pirellulales bacterium, assembly GCA_036272935.1. Classification (GTDB taxonomy): domain Bacteria; phylum Planctomycetota; class Planctomycetia; order Pirellulales; family PNKZ01; genus DATAXP01. The sequence goes on from DATAXP010000165.1 coordinate 16,563, forward strand.
TCAGCGACATGTTCAGCAGCACGCTCACCAGGCTGCCGTCCTTGCGGCGGCGCACGGTCTTGGTTTGTCCGACGTACAGGCCGATGCGCAGCTTGGCCAGCAGCAGCGTCTCTTCGCCGGCACGGTCGGCGGGCACCAAAAGGCTCGCCTCGCGGCCGATGATCTCGTCGCCCGAGTAGCCGAACAGCGCCTCGGCCGCCCGGTTCCAGGTGCCGATACGGTCGTCGAGCGCTTTGCTGTAAATGGCGTCGTCGGTGTGGTCGAGCACGATCGACAGCCGGGCGAGCTTGTAATCGGTTTCGCGATTGGCCGTCGCATCGCGCCCGGTGGCGATGAAGAACGCATCACCCCGCCCGATGGCGCCGGTCCAGCGAATCCACTTGTAACTGCCATCCTTGGCGCGCGTGCGAATCTCGACCTCCGGCGTGACAAACCCCATCACCATCTGTTCGATCTGCCGCAGCGTTTCCTGGCGATCCTCGGGATGCACCAGCAGCAGGAACGGCGTGCCGATCAGTTCGGTGCGCGTGTAGCCGAATAGTTTCTCGGCTGCGGGGTTGATGCTCAGCAGCGTGCCGTCGAAGCTGGCGATGCAGCACACGTCCTGGATGACATCGAACAGCCGGTGCTCGATCGCGTGGCGATTGCGCGTGAAGGCCCACACCGCAGCGACCAGCCCGATTCCCGCCAGGCGACCGTAAAGCGAGAAGGAGTTGTTGAGATCGTCGTTCGACTCGCAGATCACGAACACCGCGAGCGCCGACAGAAACAGCGGCATCTTGAGGCGCCAGAACAGCCCCAGAATCATTCCTGGCCGCAGTAGATGCATCATTGCCAACACGCTCCATTGCCCTCTTAAACATAGATTGCGGGCGACGGGTTTCCTCGACAAGATCGAGCGACTTTCTACGACCGGGGGGAATCCGTATAGCCGGCGCAGTCGGCACAATCGCGATTCGTCCACTGACTAGGCCGACAAGATGTCGTGCAGCCGGAAATGGAACTTCCCGAGCTTGCCGCCGTAGTTGCCCGCCGCGATGCGCACCACGCCCGCAGCGGCAGCGGCGCGTGCGGCGGCGGCCATGGCGCCGCCGACCGACGCTTCGTCCATGCCGTCGATCACCACCTCGTAGGCGCAGGCGGCATCGGGATGCAGTTGCGTGGCCACTCGGGTTCGCAATGTCGGGCAGTAGGCGTCGGCCGTGCTGGCCGGCAGTTTCTTGTAGCGCGAGCCGACCTTGCTGCCGCTGCGAGCGATCCCACCAGGAAACGGCGTGATCACGCCGGGCATGTCCGCCAGGGCGTCGGCGGCTCGGCGCGCGGCGCCGAGTGCCGCTTCGAATGTCGAGCCTTGCAGAATCAGGTTGCCCCCGGCCACGCCCTTGCTGACGCCCAACGATTCCTCGACGACGAACTCGCCGTCCATCACCGGCACGCGCCAGTAACGTCGTCCGGCGAGCAGCTTGCTCTTCTGCCAACCGTCGCCGAAGTAGCGGATGTGCTTACCGAGCGGAATGTTCTCGTCTGCCGGATCGAGACCGTTGAAGACGGCCGTGGTCGGACAGGTCATCAGGCATTGGCCGGTGCGGTTCGGGACCGCCTTGGCGAGCGCCTCGGTCGAGAAGCCAAAGACGAGGATTGCCAGCCCCGGACGCCCGTCGGGAGTTTCCTCAGCCGAGAGCCGGCGTTCGACGCCTGCCTCGGCGTCGCAGGCAATCACGCTGCTGGCGTAGCCGGTGAACTCGCGGGCGGCGGCAGCGAGCCAATGATCGTCGTGGGCCGTGACGACGAGCCGCGTGTAGCGCATGCGGAACGCTTCGGCGAACGTGTCTTCGATCTCGGTGGAACCGATGTTCATGCGTCTGCCAGCATAGCTCGCCGAGGTTTACAGCCCTAGCGGGCGGCGAGTAAACTGGCCTCGATACGCGGTGGCTGTAGCTCAGTTGGTTAGAGCACCAGATTGTGGATCTGGGGGTCGTGGGTTCAAGTCCCATCAGCCACCCTTTTTTAACGAACAACAGGGCAATGGTTTGCGTAAAGCAATGCAGACCCTTGCCGATGTTCATGCCACATGCCTGTCAACATTTTGTCAACGGCGTTGCTTCGGTGTGGGGTTGGCATGGAGCAACCTCATGGCCGCTATTCAAGAACGCAACGGTTCGTGGCGTGCGCTATTCCGTTATCAGGGACAGCAACACGCCGTCACCATCGGCAGAGTTCCGAAGCATGAAGCTGTGCAGTGGAAGGGCAAGGTCGAGCACCTTCTGATGCGGCTCAGGCAGAACCTGCTTGAGCTTCCCTCCGGCATGCCGATCACCGAGTTCGTCCTGCGGGACGGCAAGCCGGTCACCAAAGCGTCGCAGACCGCCTCGACGACGTTCGGTCAGCTTCACGATGCATACATCGCCGCTCGCTCGAACGGCTCGCTCGAAGCCAATACGCTGGCGACGATCGAACTGCACCTGGGGCATATCGAGAAGACGCTCGGCAAGCACTTCCTGCTCGACGGACTTTCGCTTAAGCACCTGCAGGAGCACGTCACCCGGCGCATGAACGACCCGGTGAAGGCGATGGAAGAGAAGAAGAGGCGGCTGCCCGAAAGGGAACGCAAGAAATTCGTTGTCCGGAAAATTTCGGCGACGACAATTAAGAAAGAGATCGTCAGCTTTAGGGCAGCGTGGCTGTGGGGCGTGCGTGCGGGACTGGTCAAAGGCGAGTTCCCATCCGTAGGCCTGTCCTATCCCAAGGTTGACGAGAAGCCGCCATTCATGACGTGGTCGGAAATCGATCGTCGCATCAGAGCCGGCGGCGATGCCGCGACACTTTGGGAATGCCTGTACCTCGACGCGGACCAAATCGCTGAACTGCTGAACTGGCTCAAGGCGAAACCCTGCCGCCCGTGGGTTTACCCAATACTCGTTATGGCAGCCCATGCGGGGGTGCGGCGGAGCGAACTGCTACGCGTGACGGCCCAGGACGTGAACCTCGCAGAGCGGATCATTACGGTCCACGAAAAGAAAAAAGCGAGAGGCCGCCGCACCACGCGAAGCGTGCCGATCAGCGACTTGCTGCATGATGCCTTGCTGCCGTTGATGGACGGCCGCAAATATCTCTTTGGCGATGGGCAAAAACCGTTATCTGCCAATCACGCGAAGCTGACCTTCCGACGGGTGTTTCGGAAGTCGAAATGGTCAGTGGTTCGCGGCTTCCATGTTTTCCGCCACTCGTTTATTTCGATCTTGGCCAGCAAAAATATCGACCAGCGAATTATCGACGATTTTGTCGGGCACCAAACCGAAGAACAACGCCGCCGTTATCGGCACCTCTTCCCGCAGGTCACGCGTGCGGCAATCGCTCAGGCGTTTGGTTAGCGTCGGCTTGCCGGCTGCTGGTGAAGGCGGCAACAAGCAGCTTGCCGACTTGCTCAAGCACGTGAAGTCCCGCAAGGTTCCAGCGTGCGTGTATCCGAGCATCCAGGAGGCGGCTATCCGGCTTGTCTGCGGATAGGAAGCAAGCCCTCGCGCTGGTAGCGCTCAAATTCCTTGCGGCTGATCCGCCATTCGCCGTGCGGTCCCGCCCCGCCGTCGAGCTTCTCGGCGTTAATGCGGTCGCGCCAGCACCAGACGCGCACGGTATACGGCGTTCGGTGGACCAGCTTCGCGAACTCGCCCACGCTGTAATACGCGCGTCCCTGCGTTTGCAGACACTCGCTGATCGCCTCGCGAACGGCAAGACGCGTGTCTTCCTCGACCGAGTAGCCTTTGCTTACCTGCTGGCGCTCGACGAGGGTCGTGAGCATCGCCTCAATCTTCTCAAGGCGTTCTTCGATGGTCACAGCGGCACCTTTAGATTTCAATGTCCCGGTCCTTGGTTCGTTCACGCACCTGTCCGGATTCGCGCGATTCGTTCAGTATTTCCTTGAAGCGGTCGATCAATGGCGTCGGATAGGTCTGGCCATCATCCGGAAGCAGTTGTTCAAGTCCGCGCCGTTCATGCGAGTCGCTCAGCACGATTCGCAAGGCCGCATCCGCCACAGCCGACTGATCGACAGATTCCCGGACGGCGTCAGCGAACTTCGCAAACGGTACGTCGTAGAGCGCTGCCGCGCTGGCGATGTATTGCAGCCGTCCCTGGGCTGACAAGTCCCGCCAAAGGCGGAAGCTGCCGTCGGGCTCCTCCAGGTTATAGCCGTTCGACTTGTCAGAATTCAGCAGGGCCTTGAATCCTTCTAGGCGATGTTTTTTGTTCATGGTTCACCAGCAATCACATTTCGATGCCGCGATCCTTGGTCAACTCGTTCGATTCTTCATCCGCAGATTTTGCATTGAGCACTTCCATGAAGGCGTCTTTGCCTGCGGTGCCTCGACTTTGCAGTCCAAGAATCACATCCCACGAGGTGTGGAATGACACATCCTTATGCGGGTTGCTGACCGATTCCCGGACCAATGCCGTCAGCTTCGGCCCGTCGCCGAGGACTGCATCCAGCACATTCGGCGCGATTTCTCCTTCGCGGATCGGGTAGTACAGCGCTTCATAGTGCTTCTGGCTGTCGATGCCGAAATCAACAACAGCCGCGTGGTTCGGCCACGAGTCGATCAGAATGCTCATGAACAGACTTCGCGTAGTCGGCCGCACCGATCGCAGTTGCTCTGCGTATTCCTCGTGCTTATCGCTCATTGCTCATCTCATTAAGCAGGTGGTTGCACCTGCTCTTGTTCACGTTCCTTGTGATCGCGGCGCGCCGTCGGCGGCAGGGAAGAACTCCCTGCCGCCGTTGATGATTCACTACCGTTTCTTGATCCCCAGCATCACCGCCAACACCACGCCGATGGCAACCAGCAAGCCGCCGAGGAACGTCTTGGCCATTGAGTTAGCGGTCTGCTGACTTACCGGAACCTCCAACGCGCCGTGACCTCCTGGCATTTGCATTCGGATCGGGACGGCGTTCTTCGCTGCTGCCGCGTGTTGAGGCGTGATGTCGGCGGCCACGCCCGAACCATTCATGGGCACGAACGTTGGTGTCAGGTTAACGGGGACCATGAAGGTCGTTTTGCACTGGCTGCAACTGGTGTTGTGACCGGCGTTCTCGGGTAACGCCCCGTACCCGGCATTGCAGCCGGGGCATGTGTATTCGATTATTTTCTGGTACATCGGAGACTCCCTTCGTGTTGATGTGTGAGGACTGGTCAACTCATTACAGCTCTTCGATCACTTCTACCGAACAGCGGCGGCTCGTTCGCGAATCACGGCGGTCATCTTTGCGACAGCAACCGCTTCAGCAACCACACGGCTCCCCTCCCAACCACCTTCCCAACTTGCTCGGCGATCTCTAGCTTTCGGTCGCGCTCGTCTTTCTCGATCCGTCGAATGTGCACAAACCTTTCCGGATGTTTAAGCATCATGTGCTTGCGCCAACCCCCGTACGCTAGGCACCCTCCGATCACGACACCGTAAAAGAGGAAAATCAGGACAACGATTTCCATTGCTGCTTCCTTTCTGACAATGGTTAGGACGAATCACTGTTCTGTTGACGCTACATTTCCATGCCTCGGCTCTGCTCTTCGATCTGCGTCTGCTGCGGGGCTTCGACCGCATTCTCGTGATGCTTGCTGATGTCCTGACCTGGTCCGTATAGGACGAAACCGTTGGTCGTATACAAGGCGGAAGCAACCTCGCTCCGGCCCTGTTGTTCAAGCCGTGACAGCTCAGCTCCTACATCCGAGAGAATGTTTTCGAGGCTGAGCCCTGGAGCGGCCTGGCTGATTCCCTCGCCGACCTGTTGCAGAATCTGCTTGAATGTCTTGGACACGTGTCACCTCCGTTGAATGAGCGAGTTACTCGATGATTGGTCTCGTTAGCGCCGCACTGCCCTCGTACTGACTGCCGGAACGCTCGGCGCGCCGTCCATTTGATGGCTGCGATGGTCGTTCGCCAGCTCTGTAGAGCAAATGGCCAGGGCGACTGCGACGAGTAGAATGCTGACGCACCGTGCAAACGTTAGGGTTCTCGGCCAGCGTTGCCCGAGCCCTCCTGTCGGAATCCCGAGCTTGGGTTCCCGATAAAACTTAAGCAGCTTCGTCCACAACGGCGGAATGCCGGGCGTGAACGTAATGGCGACATCCGCCGAAAGTGCCGTGACCTCTTCGGGCTTGAGCAACTTCCGGGCTTGCTGCTGCCAGTTCGTGTTGTGGCTCGTTGAGTAGCTTGTGCTGCTCTGGCCATTGGGCGACTTCTGTGTCGACCTCGAGGTGCTGGTGCCGCCACTGTCGAGAACGATCGTTTCCTCGCCGAGCCGCGAGCTGACATACTGCGCCGTCTGCTCGTCGTTGACGCCGAAGAACACCTGGCTCACGTTGCTCAGCAGTGTCTGGTCCCGGCCGTCAGGCCAGCATGTCTTAAGCTGGCCAAGCGACTGGTAGTAGAGCTGGAGGCGCACGCCATAGCCGCGGAATTTGTCCACGGCGTCGTCGAGCGATTCCAGATGGCCGAGGCTTGCAGCCTCATCAAGAACGAAATGCACCGGGGTCCGCTGTTGCAGC
>DATAXP010000166.1:0-2119 GCA_036272935.1 Pirellulales bacterium
AGGCGGGAGACTCACAATCAAGTCGATGCCGTCACATTGGCGAGCCGAGCGACCGACGAGCACCGCCCCTGCATTCGCGTTTGCGAAGGTCGGATTTGTGTCCCAGCAATCGAAGAAAGCCACCGACCACCGGCTCGACAAGATCGCCGGAGCGATCCTCGGCACCGCGGTCGGCGACGCCCTAGCCTGAATCGCGCACCGAGTTCTTGAAAAATGAGCCTCCTGCTGTAAGCAAGATGCAGCTGAAAAAGCACTTGGTACAACAAGGAGGCTCAAGCTCATGGCGACAGGCTGTCTGGACCAACTTACGCTCTGGGACCTCGGCCCGCAACAGGTCACCGTCGCTTTCGACGGCGGCACGCTGGTCACCGATGCCGGCCTGCTGGCCCTCCGGGCTCTCGACAAGGAACTCGGGGTCATCGCCGAACTCGCCCGCGGTTTTCCCGATCCTCGAGCCCAACAGTTCGTCACCCATTCGCGCGAGGCCATCCTGGTCCAGCAGGTCTATCAGATCCTCGCCGCTTACGCCGACTGTAACGACGCCCAACACCTCCGCCACGACCCGCTCTTCCAAACCATCGCCGATGTGTCGCCGAACGGCGAGCAACCGCTGGCCAGCGGCTCGACCTTGGCCCGCTTCCAACAAGCCTTCACGCGCCGACAGGCCGATTTGCCTCTCGACGAACGTCCCGTCCTGCTCGAAGTCGATGCCGCCCAGACCCAACGTCTCAAGCTCCTCAACGATTACTTGCCCGCGTTGTTCATCCGCACGCGTCGCCAGACACCGGCGTCGATCATCATCGACTTGGACCCCTCCGATGATCCGACGCACGGCCAACAAGTGCTGTCGTTCTACCACGGCTACTACGAGCAGCACCAATACTTCCCGCTGTTCGCCTTCGATGGCGACACGGGTTTTCCGCTGGCGGCCTGGCTGCGGCCGGGCACGGTCCACGCCAGTTGCGGCGTCGTCGAAACCCTGCACACCATCGTCACCCACCTGCGTGCGGCCTGGCCCAACGTCACCATCCTGGTGCGTGGTGACACCGGCTTGGCAGTGCCATCGGTGTACGAATACTGCGAGCGTGAGGGTCTGTTGTATGCCCTGGGTTATGGCAGCAACGCCGTGCTGAAGGAACGCACCGACAACTGGCTCAGCGACCTGGAGACGTACTACCATTGGTATCGACACCGCGAGCCGCACGTGCAGCGTTTCGAGGTGTTCGAGGACTACCAGGCCGACGGTTGGTCGCGTCCGCGGCGAATCGTCGCCAAACTGGAAATCAACCGCAACGGCACGAACCGCCGTTTCGTGGTGACGAACCTGTCGGGACACCCGCAAGGGATCTATCAGGGCTTCTACGTACAGCGTGGCAACGTGCCGGAGAAACCGATCGGCGAGTTGAAGAATGGCCTGCACGCCGACCGGTTATCCTTTCACCGTTTCCGGGCCAATTCGTTGAAGCTGCTGGAACACACGCTGGCCTACGCCCTGGTGGTGTTGCACCGCGAAGCCACCGCGGCCATCCCGGATGTGGCCACGGCGGAAGTCAACACCCTCCGGTTGCGTTTGTGGAAGGTGGCCGCGGTGGTCCAGACGAGCGTGCGTCGGATCTGGTTCCGCTTCAGCGCGACCTGGCCGTATCGGGAGCTGTGGCGGCAGGTGGAGCAAGCCTTGCGGCAGTTTGTGGCGCAAGTGCGAGAGGCCCGGCGGGTCTTGCCTGCCTTGCCGGAGGCGCTGCCCATGTAAGCCACCTCAAGTTCCGCACGGCAGCGGATGGCTGCCGGAGGGGCGGGTGCGCGCCGAGCGGCAAAAAAACCGCGCTTTTGACGACGCCGCAGCACCTCGGCAACGATTCACCAGGTCAGAAGCCGCTTTCGCCTCTTTGCCAACGCTGCAATACAAACTCGATGCGCCCCGGATAACTCGGTGCGCAATGCAGGTTAAGTCGCCGACAGACGCAATCGGCTCGTAGCCGGGAAATTGGGACTGATCGAAGAGCACGCGACTCGTGCAGGCACCGACCGTGATGGCGTTCCAGGCTTGGGCGGGGTCTTGGACGCCGTCGGTATCGTTTGAGTCGGGATACTGATGTCGCTGGTTCGGATCGGAATTGCC
>DATAXP010000167.1:0-16874 GCA_036272935.1 Pirellulales bacterium
GACGGCGCGCTGCGCACCGTTGATCCTGCCGCGCTGTTGGTCCACGGCCGCATTTTGCGCCGCGTGATCAAGCAAGACTGCCAGATTCCCGGCGCGGGCTTGCGGGTGCCGCATCGCAAGACCTACGTCATCGGTCGCGACCAACTGCTCGCGCTGGCCGATCGCGACGAGCTGGGCCTGCCGGCGCAGCGATCGTTGGCCGACGAAGTGTTGCTCGTCGCACGTCCCGAGGCCGAAAAGCTCGCCGCCATGACGCGCGGCCGCGCGCTGGTCAAGTACTGGCGGCTGCTGTTTCACGTGCGGCTCGACGCGGCGACAGCACTTGTTGCCGATCGGCTTCCGACCACCGAGCTGCGCAGCCGCATCGAGCAAATCGGACGAGTGGCGTTTGCCGAGATCGCCGAGGTGCTGCGGCACGACGAGTGGTTGCTGCCGCCGGGAGATGATCGGACAGCCTATTTCGAGTTCCTGGCGGTGTTCTTCGAGTTGCGGTACTTCGCCCCGCGGTTGTTGCACGACTACTTCCCTGGCATTGAGGACTTCGACGCCATCGAGGCGCTGCTGGATCGCGATGTGCCGGCGCGCAAGATCTTTGAGGAAACGCGCCTGCCGGGTGCTCCCGAACCGAGCGAAGCGGCGGCGATCGAAGACGACGACGTGCTGGAGCAGCGCAAGGTCGATCTGCAGACCACGCATCCGCGCAAGCAGTCGGAACGCGCCTACTGCAAGCTGATGGACCGGGCTGATCGGGCGCGTGGGCGCGGCAACGACGTGCGCTCGGCGATGCTCCGCGCGCGCGCCGCGCTGGTGATCGGGCCGAAACTTGCCGTGTCAACGCGTGCCGAGGGACGCGCCGATCTGGGGCGTTTGGCTAGCCGCTTGCAAGCGGCGCTGAAGCTCGACGATGTGGAAAGCGAACGCTGGGCGGCGGCGCTGGCCGAGCTACTGCCCAGTTCGATCCGCCATCCCTGGACGCCCGAAGCGCGGTTGCTGTACGACGTGCAGAAGGTGTGCGTCGACCACGAACGCGGCGTTTACACGCTCGATCTGGTCGATTGGGTAGTCAGCGCCGGTCGCCGACCAATTCGGCGCTCGCTCCCGGCGCAGCGCGAGGTGCTGATGTCGAAGCACCTGGCGGCCGCCGCAAGCCGGTTGCGCGCCGCGAGCTTGTCTCCCGAGCGTCGCCGCCGCTTGGTGCAGTTGTTGGCGGTGGCCCAGCGGCACGCCGAGCAAAAGTTGCGCGCCACCCTGGGGCCACGCATCGCTGAAGCGCTCGACGGCGTCGACCTGCGTCCAGCCAATGTGCCCGAGGCGGTCGCTCGACGCAAGCTGATCGAAGAACTGCTCGATGCGATTGTCGATCGCGGGTTCATCACGATTGGCAACCTGCGCGACGCCATCGCCCGCAATAACTTGAAGATTCGCGACGTCGCCGAGCACGAGCTATTCCGCGGCGACCAGTTGCTCCAGGCCGACAACCGTTTGGCAGAATTGCTCGAGGGCGTCTATCGGCGAGCCGAAGTTTATCTGCGTCTGCCGCAGGCACTCAGCGCCTTGGCATTCGGCACCGCGGTCGGTCGGTTTCTCACGCGCAACGTGTTCGTTCCGTACGGCGGCACGTTCCTGGCGCTCGAATTCTTCCGGCATTTGAAGCATTTGGCCGAGCACATGATCGTCGGCCCAGCGCCGGAAGAAGCGGTCCATGCCGTTGGCTTTCGCTGGTTCGAAATGCTGCAGGTCATGTTGCTGGGAACGCTGGTGCTGGTGCTGATGCAGATGCCCGCGTTCCGGCGGCGCGTGATCGAGGGACTGCGCGTGGCGTGGCGCGTCGGCCGGTTCGTGCTGGTCGAGCTACCCGAGCGCATGTTGCACTGGCCTCCGATGCAATGCCTGATTGCCAGTCCGGCGTTCCGGTGGTGTCAGCGGTTCGTGTTCAAGCCAGCGATGTTTGCGGCGCTGGCGATTCTGTGCCTGCGGATGGCGACGCGCAGGCCGGGCACGTGGATGTCGTGGTGCGTGATCTTCGCGGCGATCAACCTGCTGCTCAACTCGCGCCTAGGGCGCAATGTCGACGAAGTGGTGACCGACTGGGTTGTCCGCGGCTGGCATCAATTGCGGATGCGCATTTTCGCAGCCGTGTTCCGCTTCATTGCCGATGCCTTCGCCCAGATGCTCGAAGGACTGGAGCGCGTGTTCTATACCGTCGACGAATGGTTACGCTTTCGTCGCGGCGATCCACGCATTGCCGCGGTGCTCAAGGCGATTTTTGGCGTGGCGTGGTTCTTCGTCACCTATGTGGTGCGCTTCTGCGTGACGCTGCTGATCGAGCCGCAAGTCAACCCGATTAAGCATTTCCCGGTGGTGACGGTGTCGCACAAGTTCATTCTTCCTTTTCAGCCGGTGCTGGCAGGCGTTTTGGAAACGCAGCTCGGATTCAACAGGGTCGAGGGGAACACCGTTGCCGGCGCGATCGTGTTCGGCATTCCAGGCATCTTCGGGTTCCTGGTGTGGGAGCTGAAAGAGAACTGGCGGATCTTCGCCGCCAATCGTCCGCAGACATTGCGTCCCGCGACGGTGGGTCGCAAGGGAGAAACCATGGTGCGGCTGCTGCGCCCCGGGTTCCACTCGGGAACGGTTCCCAAGTTATTCGCACGGCTGCGGCGAGCCGACCGCAAGGCCTACGCCACCGGCAATTGGGCCCCGCCGCGTAAGCATCGCGAGAAGCTGCACCAGGTGCAGGTGGCCGTCACCCACTTCGTTGAGCGCGAGATGCTGGTGCTACTCGAGCTAAGCGAGCGTTGGCCCATGGCCCGGCTGCAAATCCAGCGCGTACACCTGGGATTGGCGAACGTTGAGTTCGAACTGGTCTGCAACACCGGCGATCACAGCGCTGCCTCGCACGAGCCGCTCCGCCTGGAGTTCGAGGAGCGCCGCGGCTGGCTGGTGGCCGGCACGAATCGCCCAGCATGGATGGCCGAGCTACCGCTGGAGCGAGGCGAGGCGCTGGCCGCGGCCATCACGGGACTGTTCAAGTTCGCAGGGGTCGAGTTGGTGCGCGAGCAGATCGCGTCGCGCTTGCCGAGCGGCGACGGCCGAGAATACTCGTACCAAATTGTCGACGACGGCATCCGTGTCACTGTCATCGGCATGCCCGGCGAGGCGATTTACAACCTGCGCTCGCCCGATCTCGTGCTGGTGCCGCAAGGATCGCCTGTGCTTGTAGCGGCACTGCCGGCATTGCCCCGCGCCGATCTCGCTTTCTTCCGCGACGAGATTCCCTGGCAGCTCTGGGTGGCGCGCTGGAATGTGGCATGTCGCGAACCGTGCGACAACGACGTGCGTAATGTCGCCACAGCCGACACCGAGCGTTCGGTGACGGTGGCACGAAACGAAGAAGCGCCTTCGGCCTAGCCGTCTGCTGGTGCAGGTTGCTGGCAACGCTTGCAAACGGTTTCTTGCGCTCCGGAAGAAAAACCACTCGACCTTGCAAAATAGAGCGAACCGACCATGAACATTTTGCCGATAAAGCATGCGAAACCACGAGAGTGGTTTTCCTCGCAGGGAGGCGAGTGCGTCGAGCAGGCGGGCCGTAAGCGTTACCCTGCTGTCGCAAAGCAAATAAACCGCAAGGAAGCGACCTGTATGGCACGAAACCGTTTGCGTATTTATCACGGTCCCGAAAAGCTTGCGGCCCCAGCCCACGAAGCCGCCCCGCGGACGATCAGCGTTCGCCTGGGTGAAGTGCTGCCGCTGCTGGCCGACGCGGTGAACAGCAACCGCACCTGGCTGCGGGACTTCAAGAACGACGAAGTGACGATCTCGACCGATCTGTACGAGGTCATCCTCGCCTACCAGCACTGCCGCCGACCGGTGGCGTAGCCGTTGAACCGGCTTGCTTGCGAACCGCGTGTCATACGCGGCGAGCAAGCTCGCCGGCTAAACTCGCACCGCACTGTCGGGCTTACCGCTTCAGCGCACTCGATGACGGCGGGCTGGCGGTCGTGGCTTCGGCCGATTCGCCCGCAGACGAGCCCGCCGTTTGATCCTCGCGCTGCATCTCGCGCACCGGCTTGCCAGCCTCGTAGCTGGCCAGCTCTTTTTCGAGCGCCTTGCGCTCTTGCTCGTCCGCGATCTCCAACGCCTTGCGGACCCATTTCTTGGCGGTGTCGAGATCGCCCGCCTCGGCGTACGCCGCGCCCAACGTGCTGAGGATGTTCGCCTGTTTGAAGTCGGTCGCTTCGGCAGCGAGCTTTGCCAGGCTGACGGCTCGCTCGCCGTCGCGCACATCGGCCGCGGGGCTGGTGGCCAGCACCCAGGCCAGGTTGTTCAGCAGCCCGCTTTGCCGCGGCGATTGCTTCACTGCCGCGTTGTAGTCGGCAATGGCTGCCTTGTGCCGGCCGATGCTCAACAGGGCGTCGCCGCGCGCGTAGCGCAACATCCAGTTGTCGGGGTCGATCGCCACGGCGGCGTCGAAGATCGACAGCGCCTTGGTGTAGTTCTTCTGTGTACGGTACAGCAGCGCGAGCTGCATCTGCGTTTCCAGGTCGCGAGGCTCCTCGCGCACGATCCGTTCCAGATCGGCGATTGCCTCGGTTGTCTTGCCGGCCGAGGCTTCGACCAGCGCACGCAGCTTCACGGCCGGCGCCAGGTTCGGCTGCAACTCGAGCACCTGTTCGATATCGGCCAGCGCTTGCTCCGATCGTTCGCTACGAGCATAAGCCTGGGCCCGCAACAGCAGGGCTCCCGGCATCTGCGGATCGAGCTTCAAGGCCTGGGTGGCCTGCTCGATTGCCTGGTCGTACTGCTCGGTCAGCAGGCTGAGCTGCGCCCGCTGCACAAACATGGCGGCCGACTTGGGGGCCAGCTCAGCGGCCCGCGCGTAGCTTTCCCGTGCCTCGTCCAAGCGCTTCAGGATGGTGAGCGTCATGCCGCGCACTTCGTAGCTCGGGGCATGATCGGGGTCGAGCTTGATCGCCGCATCGAAATCGGCCAACGCATCCTCGGGGCGATCGAGCGACAGCTCGAGTGCTCCGCGCGCTCGTAACGGCACCGGGTCTTGCGGACGCAGTTTGTGCGCCGCCGCGTAGTCGGACAGTTTCTTCTCGGGCGATTCACCCGTGCCGGCTCGCATCATCAATGCCTCGAACTTCGTGTCAGCATCATCGCCGGCCAGGTCGATCGCTTTATCCAACGCGGCCATGGCTCGCTTGCGGCTGCCGCCTGGCAACGATTCCAGCCGCACCGCTAACAGATACATTGCTGCCTGCTCGTCGAGCTCCATCGCCCGCGACAGGTCGTTGAGCGCGGCGTCGCGCATCTCGCGCCAGCGCGAATCGGGCTGCGCGGGACCGAAGATCGCCGCGCTCACCGCTTGCGCGCGCTGGAACAGGGCCGAGGCCATCAGCTTCTCGGCGAACTCGCGGTTCTCTTTGTTCAAACCGCCGTCGATCGCCCGCTCGCACAGCTTGATCACGCGCGACAGATCGTCGAGGTTTTCGGCGGCCAGCTTCGCCGACACCGCCTCGTCGAGATGGGATTGCCCACGGTTTTCGAACAGTTTGTCGTCGGCAGCGGCGGTGGCCGCGCCGGCGTCGATCGGTTCGTCCCCTTCGTCACCCCTGGCGACGCCAACGGCGCAGCAAACCAACGCTGCCAAAAACATCGAGCGAGTCAACATGGCGAGCATCCCTTCTCTGACGCCAAAAATCATAACTGCCGACACCAAAGCGGCGGCATTATGGCCGGAAGCCTGTATTCTGCCTATGCGAGTATTGGCCACCGCTGATCCAATGCCTTCGGTTAAGTTCGCTAGCATCTGTCGGGCATCAGAGCCGTTCACAGCGGGGCGGGCAAGTCGCGTCGGCAGAAAATCGCCACCGCTGCGGCGTAGGCGACCGCCGCCAGACCCAGCAGCCATGCACTGTGGTGCAAGGCGGTCGACCAGCCGTGGTTCGAATCGACGATCAGCGCGTGCGGCTCGAACCATGTCAGGAACGAGAACCAGCGCAGCCACCGCAGCCGCGGCGCCATCTGCGACGTTACCTTCAATATCAGCTCGAGGACGTAGAACGCCCCGACCACGCCGATCGTTCGCCAGCGCTGCGAGTCGCACGCCGAGGCCAACGTGGCGATCGCCGCGACGAACACCGTGTAGGCAAACAAGTTGAGCGCCCCTGGCAGCAGCCGAGCCGGCTCGATCGGGGTTTCGAGCTCGGTTGTCGCGATCCCTACGGCGTCGCCCAACCAGCACCCGGCTGCCAGTCCCGCCGCGCCCACCATGGTCACCGCCGCCGATACCAATACAATCGCACTTCGTCGCACCGGCTGGGCCAGCAGCATCTCCATCGTGCCACGGCCGATCTCGCCGCTGACCGCGTCCGATCCCCGCGCGACCGCCCAAGTCAGCGTGCAAAGCGTCACCACCGGATGGACATACACCATCGCCACGTGCCCCAGCGTGGTCGCCATCGCCGAGAGCGGCATGCCGGCAAGGTCCTCGAACGACTTGGGCAGCGACTGCAAGAACAACCCCAGGGCTCCCAGCTTGATCAGGCTGGTCAGCGCCACGAACAGCCAATTGAACCCGAACAACGCCGCCGCTAGGCACAACCACAATAGCCGCGCGTCGCGAAATGCCTTCTGCCACAGCGCAAGCATACTTATCGGCCCTCCACGATCGCTTGCGGCTTAGCTGCCGCCTCGTCGTCGTGCGCCTGCATTCCATTCGGACGATGGAAGCGCTCATAGACCGCCGCCAGCCCCAGCGGCTCGATCGTGACTTCCGCCAGTGGCAGCTTCGCCAGCCACCCGAAGAGTTCCGCCAAGTCGCCGGGCGTCTCGATCGACAACGCGTCGTTGCTTGTGTCGATGCGCAGCTCGCGCTCGAGCGCCTCTGGTGGCGGAGTCAACGGACCTGTCAGGCGTGCGTGGATGCGATGTTGTCGCCGCAACTCGCGCATCGGCTGCGTGTGTACTAACTTTCCCTGCCGCAAGATGGCCACGCGATCGCAGGTCTTTTCCACCTCGTCGAGCACATGCGACGAGAAGATCACCGTTCGCCCCGCGGAGCGTGCCTCGTGTACCAACCGGATCACCTCGGCGCGGGCGGTCGGATCGAGGTTCGAGGTCGGCTCGTCGAGAATCAGCACCGGCGCGTCGATCGACATGACCGCCGCCAACACCAGCTTCTGCCGCATGCCGGTCGACATCGCCGCGACGCCACGCCGCAGATCGAGTTGCAGCCGCTCGGCCAACTGTTCCGCACGCCGCACCTGGTTGCCGCCGCGTAGCCGGCCGAGAAAGCTCAGCACGTCACGGCCGCGCATGCCGCGCCACAGCCGTGCGTCGCCCGGCAGGTACGCCACCTGGCGGTGCACGTCGACGCTACGCCGGTAGCAATCGAGCCCGGCAACCGTGGCGGTGCCGCTCGTCGGCCGCAGAAAGCCCAGGAGCAACCGCAGCAGCGTCGTCTTTCCCGATCCGTTGGGGCCCAGCAGCCCGAACACTTCGCCCGGCGACACCGCCACGCTGCAATCGATCAGCGCGGCGACCGCGCCGTAGTGCTTCGTCAGCCGTTGGGTCGTCACCAACACGCGTCGTTCCTGGCCGCCCACATTTCTGGTCAGGCGGCCAGTATACCCGCATCGAGATGCCAACAACCGGCGTGCAGTTTACCGACTTTGCGCTTAAGGCTGGCGAATCATGATTTCGCCGACCAGGGCCAGCATGGCCACGAAAACGATACCGACCGTCGTCTGAATGACTTCCAAGGGGACGGGCATGGCGGGGATGGCTCGAGTGGACGGGACGAGATGATCACGTCCATGATCGTTGTCCTTCCGTGCCAAGGGATCGTTTCGGCCGGCGGATTTACGAATCTGTAATCGCCATTCATGGCGCCGCACGACGCGCGAAACCGGTCGACTTTCCGTTCTCATTTCGGCAGGCACGATCGCTCGAACCGGTCACGGTGCGCAACTCGCATGCTCTCGACAAAACAATACAAATGTAGACATTTTATTTTCTTTTTTTACGCCGCGGGCGACGTTTCCGCGATCCCTGCTCAGGCTCGGCGCTAAGTAGTGCTCGGGCACGCTGGGCGCCGCGGCGCTTGAGCAATGCCGAGTCGAGCCGTGCCTGGCTGTCGCGCATCCAAGCTTCCAACTGCTCCAGCCAGCCCTCGAGTTTTTGCCCGTGCAGCTCAACGGCCTCAAGCTGATTCTGTCGGCATTTTTCGGCATTTCTCCGCATTTCAGCGGCTAGATCGAACATCCGCCAAGCCAACGTCTCGATCCGTTCGGGCGCAAATGCAATCAGCGTCATCACAGGTTCTCCTGAGCGCGGCAACCGCGCGAACGCCGACTGCCGCGCCGCCATCGTAATGCCAACTCTGCCGGCTGTCGAGAGTTGACGCAGCGAACAATGAGCGGCGTCACTGGTCTGAACAACGTAATAAAAAATGTTTTGAAAGCAGGCCAGCGCGGCGGTAGATTCCGTACAGTAGTGTTCATGTGAACAGTGCCACAAGGGCTGCAACGATGGCTGTCGCTGCCGATCTGCCTGTCGCCGAGCAAACTGCCGACCTCCTAGCCGAATCCCGGGCACGGGCGGCCCTGGTGGCCTACGGGCGACATTGGTCGGACGAAGCGTGGCAGGTTGTGAGCTGTGGCGAGATCCTTCGCACACCGATCGTGAATCCCGCCACACGGCATCGCAGCCGGACATTTCAATTTGCGGCGTCCTTGACGGCGGTGGTCGCCGATGGTGCCCGGCGCGCAATCGTCTTGCCAATGGCGACGCGTGAAGCGATTGAACCGCCCGAAGCGGCCTTCTGGCAGCGTGCCGTGCTTGAGGCGTTCTGGCATGTCGCGCCCGCGCTGACGATCGACCCGGCAATCTCGGCTGTGCTACTCGACGTGGTGCGGCAACCTGAAATGCGTCCGCGCACCACATCGCGCCAGGTGGCCGATCGCGAAACCTGGCCAGACTTCGAGCGCCGGGTGCAGCATGACATGCTCGCCGAGCCGAGTCGCTACTTTCAGCGACGCCTGATCACGGCCGATGCCGAAGCGCTCCAACGCCATCGCGCGGAGTTGTGGCAGACAGCGGTCGATCTGCGGCTGGCTAGGCAGCACGGCCGACATTACCGCAACAGCGCCGCTTGCCTCGTGCGCGGACAGGCGTGCGAGTATCTGCCGCTGTGTTCGGGGCACGCGTCGACTGGCGACGCACGCTGGGTGGATGTCGACGCTCTCTCGGCCGAGATCGGCCAGGCCCGCACGGAGGCCGACGCCACAGCGACGCTCACGCCGTGTCGACTGCATTGCTTCCAGCTTTGTCGGCGGAAGCATTTCTATCGCTACGAGCTTGGCTTCCGCGATGCCGAGCGGGCCGCCGCCGAGCCGCGGCGTTTCGCGGCGTTGCTGGTCGCCGGAATCACGCGGCGATGGAACGACAAAGGACGCATCACACCTGCGGAGAGGTAGTTCATGGACGAAACCGAAGATTGGCTCGATGACGACGACGACGCCGAGGAAGCCGAACCATGGAACGACGAAGACTGGGATGAACAGGAGCCAGATCCCGCGGAGCTTGACGAGCGCGGCGACGATTGGGGGCTAGATGACGATGAAGAAGACGTCGCTCCGGAACGCGGCGACTTTTGGCTCGAAGACGACGCGGAGCACGACGACGCATGGTGAGCGCCGCCGGCAATGCATCGATTCACAAGGACGCAGGAACGCGCGATGAGAATCACTCAAGCGATGGTGTTTGAAGTGCAGCGGTTGCTGACGCAGGAGAAGTTGTCGCACCGGCGCGTGGCGAAGCTGGTCGGCATCAGCCGCTCGACCGTGGGGAAAATTGCTACTGGCAGGCGCCGCGCGTGGCCGGATCGGCCCGCCAGCGACGACAGCTACTCAATTCGTCCGTCCGGTCCGGTGGCGCGCTGTCCCGGCTGCGGCGGAAGGGTCTATCTCCCCTGCCGGCTCTGCCATGTGCGTATGCTCAAGGCCCTGGATCGATCCGGTGGCTCGCTAGCACGACGCTCGATTATACCCGCGGGACTGCGCCGCGCGTCGTAAACGACGCGGCCTCTCAGGTTGCGTCCACCGTGCGTAACAGGCTATCCTGCAAGGTCGGCAGTGCCATGCGCGGAGCGTCGCTCCCGGTGGGCCGGGTGTTCTCGTAGCGGCGGTCCCGATGAGCAGCGAAAGTCGTTCTAGCACCGAAGAGAGTGTCGATCCACGGCTGCTGGAGCAGGCGCAGCAACAAATCCGCGGCCTGGTCGACGAAGTGGGGCGGCTGGCACGGCAAGACTTGTCCCCCGAATCGTTCTTTGCCGAGTACCTGGCTCGCGTGACGGCGGCCCTGGCCGCCCTGGGCGGAGTGGTGTGGTTGCTACGTGAGGGGAGCCGGCTGGAACTGTTGCAGCAGACCAACTTGCGCGAAGTCGGCCTGGAAGCCGACCCCGACGCGCTCAGCCAGCATCACGACCTGGCGCGCGAAGTGGTCAAGAGCGGCGAAGGGACGTTGCTGGCCCCGCGTGCCGCCGCCGGGACACTGGTCAATCCTGGCGATGCGCTGCTGCTGCTGGCCCCGGTGAAGGTCGCCGACGAGACGCGCGGCGTCGTGGAGATTTTTCAACGTCCCGGCGCGCCGGATCGCACGCAGCGCGGCTACCTGCGGTTCTTGTTGCAGGTCGGCGAGTTGGCCGGCGATTACCTGAAGAACCGTCAGTTGCGCACGCTCTCAGATCGCCAGGCGTTGTGGCAGCAGCTTGAGCAATTCATTCGCGGGGTGCACGCCAGCCTCGATCCGCACCAGGTGGCGGCGACGATCGCCAACGAGGGGCGACGGCTGATCGGTTGCGACCGCGTGAGCGTCGCCTTGGCCACCGGCACGCGCTGCCGGATCGACGCGATCAGCGGGCAGGACGCGTTCGATGCTCGAGCGGTTGCCGTGCGGCTGATGAACGAGCTGGCCAGCGTCGTGGTCGCCGGAGGCGAGCCGGTGTGGTATCGCGGCGACACCAGCGATTTTCCGCCGCAGGTCGAGCAGGCGATCGACGACTACGTGAACGAGACGCATTCAAAGCACGTGGCGATCCTGCCGCTGCGCCGCGAACCAGAGGCGAACGTCGAGGCCGAAGGGGAAGAGCCGGCGGCCACGCCGGTCGGCGCCTTGATCATCGAACAGATCGAGGACACTCGTCCCCGCGAAGGCTTCGAACAGCGCGTGGCGCTAGTGGCCGATCACGCTGCCGCGGCCCTAGCCAACGCAATGGAACACGAAGGGCTGTTCCTGATGCCGCTGTGGCGGGCGATCGGCAAGAACCGCTGGGTGGTTGAAGCCCGCACGCTGCCGAAAACCGTGTCGATTGGCATCGGCATGCTGGTGCTGCTTGTGGCGCTAGTGATCATCCCCTGGAAGTTCTCGGTGTCGAGCACCGGAACGATGCTGCCGGTTTCGCGCCGGGAAGTGTTTGCTCCGCTCGACGGCACTGTGGCAACGATCCATGTCAAGCACGGCGACCATGTGAACGCCGGCGATTTGCTGGTCGAGCTGCGTAACACCGACCTGGAGGTGGCAATCTCCGACGTCACCGGCCAGCGCATGGCCACGCAAGAGCAAATCCTGGCGATCGACCGGGCGCGCACGATTGTCGAGAAGGGAAAAGCGGCATCCCTCGAGGAGCGCAATCGGCTCGAAGGGGAGCGCAGCGAGTTGAAGCAAAAACTCGCCAGCCTCGATCAACAGTTGGAAGTGTATCACGAGAAGCGCCGGCTGCTGGAAGTGCGCAGTCCGATTGCCGGCCAGGTCACCACCTGGAATATCGAGCAACTTCTCCGCCAGCGACCGGTGCGACAGGGGCAGGTGCTGCTCAGTGTTGCCGACACCTCGGGCGATTGGGAGCTGGAACTGCGGATGCCCGAGGACCGCATCGGCTACGTTGTCGAGGCGCAGCGCGACTTGGATCCTGGCGAACATCTGGATGTGACGTATCGGCTGGCCACGGCGCCGGGGGTCGATCACGACGGCCAGGTGGTCGACATCCATGGCTCGGCTGAGCTGCGCGGCGAAGAAGGGAACGTGGTGTTAGTCAAGGTGCGAATCGACAAAGGGGGGCTGACCGACCTGCGTCCCGGGGCCGACGTGATGGCCAAAATCGACTGCGGCTGGCGAAGCGTCGGCTACGTGCTGTTCCACGACGTGCTGGCATTTGTGCAGCGGGCGCTGTTTCGGTTGTAGAATTGAGATGGGGTGGCACCTGCTCGTCGAGCAGCGTTCGCGGCGAAGAACGCATGTTTTTTGAAGTGAGTACGACTGATGAATATCGGGTGGATTGCCGCGGTGGCGCTGGCGGCTCAGGTTTCGACGGCGCGCAGCGTTCCGTCGGCGCAGCCCCGCGCCCAGGTCAAGGATTGCCTGGTGTCGTGCATCGACGACGTGCAGCTTTCGAGCGAAGAGTCGGGACTGATCGTCTCGATCGACGTTCGCGACGGTGCGCAGGTGCAGGAAGGGACGCTGCTGGCCAAGATCAACGATCGCCAGGCGCAGGCGGCCCGACAGATCGCGGTCGCTGAACTCGCGGCCGCCAAGGAGAAGGCGGGCAACGATATCAATGTTCGCTACGCGCGGGCCGCGCGCGACGTAGCGCAAAAAGAACTCGAGTCGGCCACGGAGGCCAACCGCAAGGTGCCGGGGACCAAGTCGTATATTGAACTCGAAAAACTGCGGCTCACCATGCAGCAGGCGGCCTTGCAGATCGAGCAATCGCAGCATGAGCAACTGCTGGCGAAGTACGACGCCGACGCGGGGGCCGCGAAGCTCGACGGTGCCGAGGATGACGTGCTGCGCCGGCACATCAAGAGCCCGCTGAACGGCGAGGTGGTCGAGATCATGTTCCGCCCCGGTGAATGGGTGCAACCGGGAGACAAGGTTATGCGGCTGGTGCGGCTCGATCGGCTGCGCATCGAGGGATTCGTCAGCGCTCGCGACTTCTCGCCCGGCGAACTCGATCATCGGCCGGTGAGCGTCGAAGTGGAGCTGTCACGGGGTCGGCGCGAGCGCTTCACGGGCCAGGTGATGTTCGTCAACCCATTGGTGCAGCCCGGCGGCGATTTCCGCATCCGCGCCGAGGTGGTCAACCGCCAGGAAAACAACCAGTGGCTGCTGCGTCCGGGGCTGGAAGCCGACATGCTGATCGACATGACCGCCACGGCAGCGGCGGCGCCAGCGGCCAACGATCCGCGCCGGTGATTCCAGACGGCAAGAACGCATCAGCGCGTCGCGCGTCCTTTAAGGTTCCATGCTCACGCTGACCGAAAGCATCGTCTCCAGCAGTGGTCGTCGGTTGGCGCTCCGCCGCCGGCCCGACCTGGTAGCCCGGCGGCATCGCTACCAGGGGCGATACTACTGGATCGTGAAAGATCCGCTAGGGCTGCACTATTTTCGCTTTCAGGAAGAAGAATTCTTCCTGCTTGAGCATCTCGACGGCCAGTCCAGCCTCGACCAGATCAAGGCGGCATTCGAGGAAGAGTTTCCGCCGCAGAAGATTCGCGTGGAGGAGTTGTCGCAATTCATCGGCATGCTGCACCGCAGCGGCCTGGTCCTTTCCGATGCCGCGGGTCAGGGCGAGCAGCTTCGCCAACGCCGCGCCGAGCGCCGACGTCAAGAGTGGCTCGGCCAGGCGTCGAACCTGCTGGCTTTGCGCTTTCGCGGCATCAATCCCGATTCGCTATTGAACTGGCTGGAACCGCGCCTGCGGTGGATCTATACACCGGTGGCGATGGCGTGCCTGGTGCTGTTGGCCATCTCGGCCGGGCTGTTGGTCACGGTCGAGTTCGACGAGTTTCAAGCCAAGCTTCCCGAGTTCCGGCAATTCTTCACGGTCGGCAATGCCTTCTGGCTGATGGTGGTGCTGGCGGTGACGAAGGTCATTCACGAGTTCGGCCACGGTGTATCGTGCAAACATTTCGGCGGCGAGTGCCACGAGCTGGGCGTGATGCTGCTGGTGCTCACGCCCTGCCTGTACTGCAACGTGTCGGACTCGTGGATGCTGCCGAACAAGTGGCACCGGGCCGCCATCGGCGCCGGTGGGATGATCGTTGAAATCGCGATGGCCTCGGTCGCCACGTTCATTTGGTGGTTCAGCGGTCCAGGGCTGCTCAATCATCTGTGCTTCAACGTGATGTTCGTCTGCTCGGTGAGCACGCTGGTGTTCAACGGCAATCCGCTACTGCGCTACGACGGCTACTACATCCTGGCCGACCTGATGGAGGTGCCGAACCTGGGGCAGAAGGCCAGCACTCTGTTCAGCCGCAAGGCGGGCGAGTGGCTGCTGGGGCTTGAGATGCAGGACGACCCGTTCCTGCCGCGGTATCACCAGGGCCTGTTCGTCGCCTACGCCGTGGCTTCGACGATCTATCGCTGGGTGGTGGTGTTCTCGATCCTGTTTTTTCTGAACGAGTTCTTCAAACCCTACCGGCTCGAAATCATTGGCCGAGCACTGGGAATGATGAGCATCGGCGGATTGGTGGTGTATCCGATGTGGAAGCTGGGCAAATACTTCGCGGTCCCCGGCCGGCTCGACCTGGTCGACCATCGGCGGCTGAGCTGGTCGGCAGGCGGAGCGGCCTTGCTGTTGCTGGCGCTGTTCTTCCTGCCGTTGCCGCATCGTGTGTATGCGACGCTCGAGCTCGAGGCGCACGATGCAGCCGCAGTGTATAGCGAGGTGCCGGGACTGCTGCGCGTCGTGTACGTGAGGCCGGGCGAGCAGGTCGCGGCGGGGACCAAGCTGGCCGAGTTGGACAATGTCGACGTGCGGCTGGCGGTCGAGGAGCTGCGCGGCCGGCGGAACCAGTATCGCACGCAACTACTCAGTCTGCGGCATCAGCGGTTCGAGGACGAGAGTGCCGGGTTGCAGCTTCCGCAGGTGCAGGAGTCGCTGGCGGCTGTCGAGGAGCAGCTCGCCCAAAAGCTAAAAGACCAGGCGAGGCTCACGCTCATGGCGCCGGTGGCGGGGACCGTTCTGCCCGGCCCCGACATGCCCGAGCAGCCCAGTGCCGACGGCGACCTGGAATCGTGGTGGGGAAGTCCGTTCGAGACCGGGAATCTTGGCTGCCTGATGACCGAGCAGAACATGTTCTGTCAGATCGGCGATCCACGGCGGATGCACGCCCTGGTGGTGGTCGAGCAGTCGGACGTGCCGTTCCTGGCCGTCGGGCAGACGGTCGATATCAAGCTCGGCGCCTTGCCGAGTCACACGTGGCGCAGCGAGGTGCGCGAGATTTCTAGTGCCGACGTGAAGATCAGCCCTCGGCATCTATCGAATAAAACCGGCGGCGAGCTGGCGACCAAGACCGACCCCAGCGGCGTCGAACGCCCGCTAACCACGTCGTACCACGTGCTGGTCTATCCGTTGGACGACGCCGACGGCGAGTTGCTGATCGGCATGCGCGGCGAGGCAAAGATTTATGCCCACTGGCAACCGGTGGGCCGCCGGCTGTGGCGCTGGTTCAGCCAGACGTTCCACTTCAAGCTGTAGGACTTCGGAATAAGTCGGCTTGACGCGAACGTCCCGTTCGGCCGTCCGTTTCTTGGATTGCCGAATCGCTACTCGCTTTGCTTGCGATTGCGTTAGGTTCGTTTGACAGGTCCGACCCTTAGGCGACGATAAGGGGTTGAATCCTGGGCGGGGATCCACCGATGAACGGCCACTCTTCAATCGCATCCAGCATGCCAGCGGCGGCTGCGGCGATTGCGCGCCCCGCGGCTGCCGCAGCCTATGGGCCAGTGCCCATTGCTGCACCACGGCAATGGGTGCTTGCTGACGATAGTGCTCCGCCCGGCAACTCGCTCACGCTGTTGTTCGTGCCTGGCGCGGTGAGCATGGTCGTCCATCTGTTGCTGTTGATCCTTTTGGGGATCGTCGTCGTCGATCAAACTGCGGCGACTGCCAGCAATGTGGCGCTGATCGCGTCACGAGACTTGGAGCTTTCGTCGCTCGACCATTTCGAATTGCGAGAGCTTGAACGCGGCTCGGCAGATTTCGGCATGACGCAAATCGCGCCGACGTTCGTCGCCAGCGACGGACGGGCCGAGCTCACCGAGGCACCAGTAACGAATGCGAGAATCGCGTTCGATGGTCCCGAGCTGACACCAGCCTTGTCGCGTTCGGCGGCGGGGCGCGACGGCGTGAGCTTCTTCGGGGCCGTCGCCAAGGGGAAGCGGATCGTATTCGTCGTCGACAATTCGATGAGCATGCAAGGACGCGTGGTCGGCAAGATCACCAAGTTCGAGCGCGCCTTGGCAGAACTACTGGAATCGATCTCGAAGCTCGGACGCGACAAGTCGTACTACATCGTATTCTTCAACGCAACGGCAATGCGCATCTTCGACCCCAACCCATCGCCCGGGTTCGTGCCAAGCACGCGCGAGAATTACGACAAGCTTTACCAATGGTTGCGTGGCGTCGAGCTGGCGCGCGGAACCCGAGGCAAAGAGGCGATGCAGATCGCCCTCGACCTGAAGCCCGACGCCATTTACATCCTCGGCGATGGTGCCTTCACCGACGACACAGCCGACGCGCTCAAGGGCATGAACCGCTACCACGTGAAGATTCACACCCTGCTGTTCGGCAGCCAGGGAGGGCGTGGACGCGATTCGATGGAAACGATCGCCAAGCAGAACGGTGGAACGTTTTCCATCGTCGATTGAACAGGGCGGTTCCTCCCAGGGCAACCGCACCTTAAGTTGTGATGTTGAGGATGGTTGCGAGGGTGTGATGGTTCCAAGCGGCCCGTTTTCGTTTGCGGCGGATGCTGCCGGGTGAAGAGTCCTGTTTGAGCAGGCTGATCGCGAAGCGTCGCAGC
>DATAXP010000168.1:0-27855 GCA_036272935.1 Pirellulales bacterium
GTGCTTGTGGCAAGCGCGGTTGCAGCTTGTCAGGCCCTTGAGCCAATCGTGGAAGTTGGTCAAGGGGCCGCAGCACTTACGGCCGCAGCCGCTCTTGCAGCACGAGTTGCCGCAGCTCGATTCGCAGCAGCTCGACGGAGCGCAGCAGCTCGGGGCGGCTTCGCAGGTCGGAGCGGCCTGAGCACAGCAGCTCGGGGCAGCCGGGGCACAGCAGCTCGGGGCGGCCGGAGCACAGCAGCTCGGAGCAGCCGGAGCACAGCAGCTCGGGGCGGCCGGCGCGGCACAGCTCGCTTCAGCCGGAGCGCAGCAGCCACCAGCGGCGCCACCGCAGCCATTGTCGGGGCAAGCGCAGCTAGCGCCCAGCAGGCGCTCCATCAGCGTGGCAGCCTTCACGTCGCTAATACACGCCATCAACACCACAAACGCGACAGCAATCAATCGGATCTTCACGGTACGGTCTCCTAAGCGGGAGCGGGCAGTTGGTTTCGCAGCGATCAGCGCGATGCTATTGGCTGAATCGTCGGACGACAGCGTGTGCTGCAAAAAAACAACCTAGTTTCGCGACCTGCCAAAGACTCCTTGCCTGCTAGCTACGAAAACTTGCCCACGTGTAGCGGATTTATGGCCTCGCAGCGCCGTGCCAACGGCCCGATGCGCCCCGATCTGTGGAAATCCCGGCATAAACGTTCCCTCGGAAACCACGTCCGCACGGAGAAAAAATTTGCGGGTTGTGACGAATATTCTGCCGATGAATAGCGGCGGCGGGTTCGTTCCACCGACCGATGCGGGTAGATGCAATGGCTCGAATTGCTTTGATGGGCGTCGTGTTCGCTTGCGGCTTCGCGGCCGCGGGTTGCCGGTTCTGCAAGTCGTCGGCCGACGAGTATTGCTGCTCGGCCTACGCACCTGATATTTATCGCTACAGCTTCCGCGGTCGCCGCGGCTCGATCCTCGGCGCCGACCCTGCCGGCGCCTACGCCGGCATGCCGGCTTCCGGACCGATCATGCAGCCGACTCCGGCGGCCACCGAACCAGCGCCGATGCCCGACCCGTACATGTCGCCACAACCAGGCCTGATGCAGGGCGGCTCGACGCCGGACGTTCCGCGCTCCGGCACACCGACGCCGCTCACGTCGATGCCGGTGAGCCGCTCGGGACTGACTTGGCGCTGATTCGCGCCAGGCCGCGCTTTACTTGCGCCGCGGCGGGTGTTGTAATCGGTCGCAGCGTTGGCCGTCGCGCCGCGGTGAACTGCGGCAGCGATTCTGCGCCATCGCCCGCCCAGGCACTTCGATATCGTGGCGCACGCCCCGCCGCCCAGCGCGAGCAGTCCGCAACTAGCGTCCGGCACCATCGAGGCGCCGCCGACCACCGTGCTCGGCATCCTCTCGCGCCTTGGCCCAGGACTTATCATTGCCGCTTCGATCGTCGGTTCCGGCGAGTTGATCGGCACGACCAAGACCGGCGCCGACGCCGGCTACTCGCTCCTGTGGCTGGTCCTGATCGGTTGCGTCATCAAGGTGTTCGTCCAGGTCGAACTGGGACGTTTCACGATCAGCGAAGGACGCACCACGATGGAGGCCATGAACCTGATCGGCCCGCGCTTCGGCGTGAGCTGGATGATCTGGTATTGGCTGCTGATGTTCCTGGTTGGCCTGGGACAATTGGGAGGCATCGTCGGCGGAGTCGGCCAGGCGCTGGCAATCACATTTCCGACGGCCGATGGCTTCGCCGCGCACCTGAACGCAAGCACGCCGTTGCCACGCTTCGCGAGCTTCGCCGACCTGAATTGGGCCAATATCTTGGCCGTGCTCCACACCGACGACGTGCTTTGGAGCATCGGCGTGACGGCCATGACATCGGTGTTGCTCGTCGTTGGCCGCTACCGGCTGGTGCAGAATGTGTCGACGGTGCTCGTTGCGGGCTTCACGGTAGTCACGATCTTCAATCTCGTCGCGTTGCCGTGGTTTTCGGAGGTGCGCTTCTCATGGGCCGACATTCGCGAAGGAATGATGCTTCATCTACCTGAGGCTAGGCCGGGAAAGTTGCCGCTGGCGACGGCCTTGGCCACGTTCGGCATCATCGGCGTCGGTGCCAACGAGTTGATTGCGTATCCGTACTGGTGCATCGAAAAGGGCTACGCCCAATTCACTGGTCCGCGTGACGATACGCCCGGCTGGGGCCAGCGCGCTCGCGGCTGGCTGCGCGTGATGCGCTGGGACGCCTGGTGCTCGATGATCATTTACACCCTGGCGACCGTCACGTTCTATCTGCTGGGAGCGGTGGTATTGCATCCACGCGGCTTGTCGCCAGCCGATGATCGACTCATCGAGACCTTGGCCATCATGTATCGCGACGTATTTGGTACGTGGGGCAATTACGTGTTCCTGTTCGGCGCGTTCGCCGTGTTGTACTCGACGTTTTTCGTGGCGATCGCCGGACACGCACGTGTCGTCGCCGACGCGGTGCGTGTTTACGGGCTAGGGGCCCACAACGAGCGGACGCGCACCTGGTGGGTGACGGTGTTCAGCGGCTTGTTTCCGTTCCTTAGCCTGGCGTGTTACATCCTCTACCGCGATCCGGTCGGCATGGTGCTGTTGAGCGGCTTCATGCAGGCGCTCATGCTGCCGATGCTCGGCGGGGCAAGCTTGTACTTCCGCTATCGCCGCAGCGATCCGCGCGTGCGTCCCGGCCTGGCGTGGGACGCGATGCTGTGGATTTCGTTTGCCGGGCTGCTGGTGGCAGGACTATGGGCGGCCGGCGTCGAAATCGCGCACCTGTGGGAGTTGGCCAGCGGGAAGGCTTGACGGTCACGCCGCCCCTGCACGCAGCGAGCGGTAGCCGATCCAGAGTAGCACAACTACGACAGCGCCCGAGCAATCGGCAGCCCAATCCAACAGGTCGAACGTCCGGCCAGTGAGCGGCTGCGTGATCTCGTCGAGAATCCCCTGGGCGGCGACCGCAGCGAGCGCGCCCAGCAGCACGGCGGCTCGGTTCGCCACCGTGCCGCGACGCTGCACCCTGCGCTGGACGCACATTAGCAGCAACGCTGCCAGCCCGCCGTACAGCGACGCGTGAACCAGCTTATCGGTCCAATTGAACAGGCCATGCTCGGGAACGGTCATCGGCCAATGAAACGCCGCCAACAGCGCGATCCAATAACCGCCCAGCAGCCAAGGCAGCCAGCCAAGCGAATCGCGCTGCGTCGCGTCGGACGTTTCGGTCACGGGGTAAACTCCAGACGCTCGGCCGCCGCGTCCACGCGGCGTTTGCTCTGCGGGCCGTGGCCGGCCCGCGCTAAGTAACTGTAGCACGCTCGTTACGCCGCTCGACGTTGATCGGCGCTCGCGGCCTCGTAGATACCGAGCTGCTGCAACCGTAGCTGTCCGGGGCGTGCGGCCCAGTGGCGGCCAAATCGCTCGAGCACCGCCGTCAGCCGCGGCAGATACCACGGCTCAGCCGAGAGCGCGTCGTCGCCGGCCAGCGATAGATCGACGCGCGAACCATCGGCGGCATCAAACGTCAGCGCAATCCGCCAATGATGCCGTTCGATGTGAAGCGTGCTGTTCGACTGCCAAACCTGCACGAACCGACGTTGCCGCCCCTGCCACAGGGCAAATTCAAGCTGCTGGGCCGGCCAGTGCACCAGCTCGCGGGTCAGCCCGCTCCAACTGTCGTCGAAGCGTAGCGACGTGATTGCCCGTCGATTGGGCGAATGCAGCGCCGCCGACCGCGCCCAGCGATTGCTTGCCGCGCGCGACAACTTGGCGGCGATCGACATCTTCAGCAGCGACCACTCGTGGTTACCGAAATATCGCAAGTGCGTCATGGCCACGACCACGGCCAGCACGGTGAGCCACGCCAATGGTTCGGAATTGAGCACTGCCGCCGCCAGGCCGCCGGCCCCCAGTACAATGCTCACCACGGCAATCAGCCCCAGCGCTTGCCACTTGTGCATGCCGCGCTCGAGCAGCCGGTGGTGAATGTGTCCGCGATCGGCGCAATCGAACCGGCGTCCTGTGAGTCGCCGCCGCATGACCGCCAGCAACGTGTCGAGAATCGGAATTGCCAACACGACCGATGGCACTGCGAGACGCAGGGCACCGTCGGCCAGCGTCGCCCCTTCCATACACAGGACCGCCAGCAGCAAGCCGATCACCGTGCTGCCGCAATCGCCGAGGTAGATGCTCGCCGGGGGGCGGTTGTACACCAGGAAGCCAAGCACCGATGCCGCCAGGATTGCAGCCAACGACGAGATCAGAAAGTGCTCGTGATGCAATGCGATGCCGGCGATAGCCGCCGCGGCAACAATGCTCACCACGCTGGCGCTGCCATCCATGCCGTCGAGCAGGTTCATCGCGTTCACGCAGCCGACCAGCCACAACAGCGTCAGCGGCCAGGCGAGCACGCCCAGCTCGAATTCGTGGCCGAAGACGATCGCCCGATCGAACCAATGCACCGCGCACACCACCGGCAGCGCAGCGGCGATTTGCAGCACCAGCTTCGTACGAGCCGCCAATTCGAAGCTGTCGTCGATCAAGCCGATGAAGAACACCAGACTGGCCGAGGCGACGAGCATCGCTGCCAGCTGCTGCGTGGACTCGAACTGCTCGGGAGCCATTGCCCAGGCGATCGCCGCCACGGCGAGGAACACGCCAAACACCGACACGCCGCCCCAGAGCGGCACCGGGGCGGCCTGCAACTTTCGCCGCCCGTCGGGATGATCGGTCACCCCGTAGCGCAGCGCCAGCGCTCGCACCACCGCCGTCATCACGACGGAGCCCACGAACGCGGCGAAGATCAGCAGCAAGTCGGCTGGTGTCATTCTCAGTTCGACTCGAGATGGTTTGGAACTAACGAACCGTGCGGTTCGCCCATTGCGCCCGATAGCGAGGACTGGTGAATACCACGGTCCGCCGTCGCGACGCGTCGGGCAGAGAATGGTTGTCAACGCGCACCAGTCCCAACCGCTCGATGGCTTCCGCCACGTCGCGGCGTGCGCCGGTGCAATCGACAGCCGGGAACACAGCGACGTCAGGATCGTGTTGGCGCACGCACTCTGCCAACTCGGCAACCGGCAAATCCGAGGCGTTAATCGGCAGTACGTGATACGCCGCTTCGGCGTAGTAGCCGAGCGTGCGCAGGCTGGTGGTTCCCACGACCGATCGGCCCGGTCCCAGCGTGTCGCGCAGCCACAGACCCAACTCGGCTCGCTGCGCGCGATCGGCGAAGCCGCTGGTCCACGCGTCGAGCACGCCCACGCCAGCCGTCCACATCAACACGCCTGCGAACACACGAGCGCGCGCGGTGCGGACCGTCGCAACATCGCGCCATGCGCGGGGCAACGGTAGCCGACTAATTGCACGGAGCCCATAAATTGCGGACGGACCGGCAACGATCACCAGCGGCATCACGTAGCGGCAACTCACCTGGCCGAACGATTTGGCATAGCACCAGATGCCGACGATCGAGATCGCGCTTAGCAAATAGAGCGGAACAATGTCGCGCCGCCACAGCGGCTTCGCGTACACCGCCAGCCCGACGAGCACCAAAATGCCAAAAAATGGCGTGAAGCCACGCTCAAGGATATGCGCCGTGAGCCACGAAGGCTTGCGCGATTTTCCGCGAGCGAGGTCGGGGAGGTCGTCCGTTTCGGCCGCAGCATCGGCCGAAACAACGACGGCGCTCGGGGGCGGAGGCGCGGACGCCGTGGTTGCCTCCCGCTGTATCTGCGCGACCGGCGGCGGAGCCGCGAGCGGAGCGGCAACCGCGTCCTGCGGGGCAGCAAGCCTCGCGTACCACCAGCGTGTGACCGCCTTAACGGCGTATGGCTGTTCGACAGGCTGGCCCATCAAGCTGGGCGCGAGCGTGAGCGCGGTGATCATCGCCGTCGCCACCACGGCGCTCAGCAAGGCGCCGCTAAGCAGCGCCGTGCGGCGATCGGTGGCCAGCACGCGAACACCAGCCCAGCCGACGAGCACGACCAGCAGATACAGCGCTTCGAGCCGAGTGTTGATCGCCAGGCCCAGTGCCGCTCCCGCCAGGATGAAGAACACCGACCGCAACTCGGCCAGCGCGCGCCAAAACAGATACAAGCTCAGCGCGAACAGCAACCAGTAGGTCGAGTCTCGCATCACCTCGGCCGACGATTCGATCAGCCGCGGGTGAGTGGCGTACAGCACACCGACCATCCGCGCGAACGCATCGGAGAATTGCCGGCGCACCCAGCCAAAGATCGGCAGCACCGCCAGGCTGCCTGCGAGCACTCCCCAGTACTTCGCCGTGTCGACGCGATCGAGCCCTAGCTGCTCGAGCGCGACGAGCAACAGCACGTAGCAATTCGAGTCGTAGGTATCAGGTTCGTGAGCGGCCCCGTGCGCGAGTTGCGCGGCACGCTCGATGAAGAATGCGCCGTCATCGCACACATACGCTATGCGCGCGGCCATCACCATCCGGATTGTCAGGCACAAGATCAGTAGACCGACAGGCCACCGCCAGCTCACGTGGCCCGCGGGCGAGCGTGCGTCGGCGAGCCGTTGGGCAATGCCGTGAATCATCGTGGGCCGCGAGGGGATCGAGGGGCTGGTTTTCGCCGCGAAAGGCACGCTTGCCCGGCGCGCAAGGGGGCGTATTTAACCGAGTTGCCCGCGCGGCGTCAATTCGGAAACGCGGCCGCTAGCAGGCCGGGGCGGACGCCGCGTGTTACCGCGCCACGTACAGATGCGTTAGCCCTGCGGCGGCGTCGAACGCTGGCAGATGGTGCGGCGAAGGCGTGCGCCCTGCAGCGCGGCGCAGCACCGCGACAGTAGCTTGCGCGCACGCTTGCCACGAAATGGGCGTGCGCTCGAGCGTTGTCGGCCGACGATCGGCCAATGCCGCGGCAAGCTGCTCCGGATCGCCGAAATCGATGCGGCAGCGCTCCGGCACACCGATCTCGCGAAACACCTCAAGGCGCGAGGTAATCAGTCGCCTGGCGAAGCCTGCCGCCTCAAGCACCGGCAGCCCGAAGCCTTCGTGGCGGCTCGGGAACACGACGTAGTCGGCACCGCGATACAACTCGGCGACGCGGTCGTACGAAACGTATCCTTGGTGCGAGACGACGTCGGCCAGGTTCTGCGCCTCGATCCGTCGCCGCAGACTGCGCCAATGCCGGGTCCGTTCGCCGCTGAGCAGCAGCCGATGCCGCAGCCGACCTTGTCGCCGCAGCTCGCCGAGCGTCGCCAGCAACGTCTCGTGATCCTTGTGCGGTAGCGTGACGGCCGGATAGTACAGGTATGGCTCGGCATCGTATTGGCGTGAAGCGTAATCGATCGATGGGCGTGGCCCTTGCGAAGCGACGCCGTGGGGCACAACGGTGATTTTCACCGCGTCGATTCCGTGGGCCTCGATCACGTCTCGCCGGGTTTGGTCGGAAATCGCAATCAGTTGAGCAGCACGGGCCAGCGAGCGAGCGTACGAGCGCAGCCGAAACTGCCGTTGCCAAATTCGCAAGTGCTGCGGCATCGCCAGGTGGTACAGGTCGTGCAACACCAACACGCACGGCACGTCGACGGCGTGAGGAAAAATCGATTGCTGCGGGAAGAGCATCACGTCGGGCCGCTGCTGCTCGATAAGGCGCTGGATCCTTCCGGAGCGAAACCAACCCGCCGCGTCGAGTCCGCGCCAGGCGAGCATCCTCTGGCTGGTGCAAGGGACTACGGCGGTTCGAATTTGCCGGGCAATGGGGTCGTCGCGCAGATCGCTCGTAATGAGCAGCGTGACTTCATCGCGACCCGCGGCGGTCGGCAACTCGGCAACCAGGCGGCGCAAATATGTCTCGGTGCCGCCAATTCGGCCCGGCCGCATCGCCAGCAAACTTACAAGCATCCTCATCGCAATATCCTTAGACGACGGGGACCGCAGGGCTCGGCGTGATCGCCGACGGCGTGATTTGATAAACGCGTTGCAGCGCCGGCTCGCCGCGCCCCAGCACAACATGCGCGTGGCCGGCATGTTTAGCCGACATGGCTAGCAACGGGCCTCGCTTTACCTTCTTCAAATGCAGCGCCACGGGCGCCGGTGGGATCGAATCGCCGTCGGCCCCCAGCTCAACGCATGCGCATCGCGCCGCATCGTTCGCACATGGCACCACGAGCATTCCGTCGGCACGAACCAACCGCAACGATTCACGCAGCGCATACACCGGATACGGCGCCGCATCGTCGAGCGCCGGCGCCACAACAACGTCATAGGCACCGTCGTCAACGGGTATGCTGTAGCGAGAACCGAACAATTGGTCGTCACCGCGTTGCTCCGGCTCGGCGAAATCGAGGCGCTGCGGTCCACACCCCCTAGCTCGTAGTTGCTCGGCCACCAAAGGCTGATCATCCACCACGGCCATCTTCACCTCGCGATTTGGCAACCGGACGTCGCGAGCAATCCGTTCAGCCAGGTCGATGATCGCTCGCGGCGACGAGCCGACGACGTCGACGCCCCACGCCGGCAACGACGTCAGATGCTCGACGGCTTCGGCGAGCACCTGTGCCGGCGTGATCGATGCCATGCACTCCGGCTCGGCGAGGCCGCGCGGACAGTTTCGCATCCAGTCGCCGGTGGTCCACCAGCAGTTGGTGCAGTTGGTCGATGCTAGGTTGCGATTTACGGCATAGGCGAAGAATTCGCGATGGGTCGGCCCGAACATCACCACGCTCGTGACGTGCAGTGCGCGGGCCAGGTGCACCAGCCCCGAATCGCCGTCGACGTGCAGCAGCGAGTGCTTCAGCACCCATGCCGCCTCGTCCAGCGACGTGTCGTTGAGCAGGCAATAGTCGGCGTTCTCGATCCGCTGGCTCGTCGCCGCGCCGAGTTGTACGACAGCAATCTCTGGGAAGCGTTGCTTAAATAGGGCGACGAACTCGCAGTAATGCCGCACCGGCCAGCCTTTGGTCGCGGCCTTGGTGTGCCGATGCGCGACGTTATCCCAGCCGTTGTGGATCGTGATGTATTTCCGATCGGCAAGACGCAGCGTCTCGACCAGATACCGATACGCTTCCACCTTTGGCGACAGAGGCAGCGGGTGGTCCTGCGTGTACGACACGTTGCCCAGCCAGCCGAGCACATCGAGGCGCCGCAGCCCCACTCCCACCGCGAACGACGCAAACAAGCCGTCGTAGTAGGGCGCACTGTCGATGAACTGCCGGTAAGGAGTCTGGACGGCGCGGGCCCGCTGGAGCCGCTCGAGCATCACTGGGTTCAAGATCGCCACGCGTTGTTGGTCGATGTATTCACACGAGGCAAAGTCGCTGAGCTTCAGCACCACGTCGTACTCCGCGCAAGTTTGGCGCAGCGGCATCTGGGCGGCAACTCGTCGGACCGCCGGCGATCGCTGGAACACGAACGCTGCCTCGTCGAACCGATCGGGCACCACCAGCACGTCGATCTCCGGGTGACCGCATTCGCGCTGGAATTGGTCGAGGAAGCCGCTGAACAGAACCAGGTCACCCATCCCGCCGTTGCAAATCGCTGCCACGCGCAGGCGATCGGCCGGACGCGTCGGCAGCGGCATGGTGTGATCGTTGGCGCGTTCACGTAGGGCGCGCCGTGCGTCGACCACCCGATGCGCCAGACGTTGCACGATGCGCATCGACACAAAGCGGACGAACTCGAGCTTGCCGCGGAGGTTGCGGTGCCAGAACTCTTCTCGAAACCGGTGCCGCCAACGCTCGACGAGCGTTTTTTCCGGAAATTGCCCACGGATGGAGTTGAGCTGCACGGCAATTAATTGCAGCTGGCTTTCGTTACGCATGCTCGACTTGCCCCTACCGCGTTGATCCTGTCTCGTGGTTGCCCGGTCGGTTTGCGGCGCCAACCGGCTAGGCCGCCTTGCGTTCGCAGTACAAATTGGTGAACAGCATGTCCGTGTCCGGTTCGATCGGCAGGCGGTGCAGGAGCTTCGGGATGTCCAATGGCATCAGCTCGCGGCACTGCTCGTCGATCACGCGGATCTCGAACCCGGCGTTCAACACGCTATGCAGATATGCCTGCGGATCGTGGCCGCATAGGTGCAATCCTCGCGGCCAGAACTCGGTACACATCCGCAGCGCACCTTGACGAGCCAACAGTTGCGACATGCCGTGCCAGGCGGCGGCCTCCGCCCCTTGGATGTCGAACTTGATGAAGTTCACCCGCCCGCGGTAGTCGGCAAAAAAATCGTCCAGCCGGATCGCGTCGATGGCGATCGACTCGCGCCCGGCGTCCGAGGCGTAGACCCGGTGGTCTCCGCGGTTGGCCGAGTTGCGATACAGCCGCAGCGGGCCGGTTTGGGCCGCCACTGCCTTTTGCACCAGCGTGACGTTCGTGTAGCCGTTTTGCGCCACATTCCGCCGCAGCAGCGCGAAGTTGCGCGGATCGGGCTCGAAGGCGAACACGCGCCCGGTCGGACCCACGAGCTTGGCGAAATGCAACGTGTAGTATCCGATGTTTGCCCCCACATCGAGCACCGTGTCGCCGGGTCTCACGGCTTCGCGCACCAGCTCGGTTTCAAATTCTTCCGTGCAACCGTGGACGCACAGATCGCGAGTGAGAATCTGATCGTCGGGATCGAGCCGCAGATAATGTCCGTAAGACCAGGTGAGCGACCGCTGCGTGCGCCGCAGGTCCTCAATGAGTCCACGCAACTCAGAGATTTCGCTGCGCAGCTCTTCACGGTATCCGTTGTCACGGAGGTACCAGTGCAGGTTCCTCAGCCACATCTTTAAAGAACGGAAGCTAGGCATCGTACGTTGACTTTCTCTGCCGCTTTCGGCTTGCGCGACCTCCGCGCGGTCGCAAGAGTACCAGCGGTGGGCCGAAAACGACAAGACGAACTACTGAGTAACGTCTGGTTGCGGCGTGCGCTTCGTGCGGCCGCCGAAGTGCTCTTGCCTATTTCACGCTGCGCGGGAACCATACGCCACCGCGGCGTCGCTCGACCTGGGCAAAAATCGCCGCTAGCACCACATCGACAAGGGGCAATGAATGGCAAGCCGCATGAACAAGCTCGCGAAACTCGGCCGCAAAGGCGCCAAGGCATTATTAACGGCGAACCTTGCCAGCGTGATTCGCCTGTTGCGCTGCGGGCCGGCAGGGCTCGATCGGCGGCTCAGCGAAACACTGGCTGCCATCGACCCGTTCGGCTCCGCTCCTTGGAATTGGCGCCAGCCAGGATGCGCCACGGCGCTACCAGAAGCATTTTTCCGCGGCCGGATCGACAAGGGGACGCAGATCCTGCTGTCGCTGACGTACAAGAGCCTCGTCCAATCGGCGCACGATCTGCCGTCGCTGGAAGAGGTCGAGTTTCAAAGCTTTTCGCAGCACCGCGAGGATGGCGTGATGCTGTACCTATTCTCGGTGCTGGGAACGACGAACAAGGTGTGCGTCGAGATTTGTGCCGGCGACTGCATCGAGTGCAACACTTCGAACCTGGTGGTGAATCACGGTTGGCGTGCGGCGATGTTCGACGGTTCCGAGGCCAACATTGCCCGCGGACGCTGGTTTTACAAGCAACAGACCGTCGGCCTCGATTGGCATCCGCCGCGGATGCAACAGGCGTGGATCACCGCCGAGAACGTCAACCAGCTCATCGAAACCGCCGGCGTGCGCGGCGAGATTGACCTGTTGTCGCTCGACATCGACGGCAACGATTACTGGATTTGGGAAGCCATCGACTGCGTGAACCCACGCGTCGTGTGCCTCGAATTCAACCAAGGTCTGGGGACCAACCGCGCAGTCACGGTCCCCTACGATCCGCAATTCGTCTTCGATTGGAATCATCCGTTCTTCGGCGGCGCCTCGCTGCCGGCGTTCGTGAAGCTGGGGCGCTCCAAGGGTTACCGGCTTATCGGTGCCGAGAGCATGGGCGTCAACGCGTTCTTTCTTCGCGACGGCGTCGGCGATCATTTGTTCCCAGAAGTCAATCCTGCCGACTGCCCGGTGCGTGGCTGTCCTGAGCGCCAGTGGTCGGACTACGCGTGGGTCGACGTGTGAACTCCGCTCAAAGGCTCGAAATTGATCTCGACATCGGCGTGATCTACACGCACGAGCGGCGTTACATGACGCCGCTCGTCGATTCGCTGGCTGCCTCGGGCAACGGCCTGGCGATGCGCCTGCTGCTGGTCGACAACGCTTCGGATTCGGGAGTCGACGCATGGGGCGATCATTTCCGGCAAACAACCGTCGTGCGGAACGATCGCCGGCTGGGATACGCCGAGAACCTGAATCGCATCCTCACGGCGTCGGATGCTCGGTACACACTGCTGTTGAACACGGATATGGTGTTCGAGCCAAGCGAGCAATGCCTGGCGAAGATGGTGCGGTTCATGGATGCGCATGCCGACTGCGGGCTGAGCGCCTGCCGGCTGTACCATCCCGACGGCAGCTACGGTTACCCGGCACGGCGGTTCCAGACGCTGACGACGGTGGCCGCACGACGATTGCCGCTGGGACACTTATCGCACGGCACGATCGCCCGTTACCTGCACTGCGATCGCAGTCAGTACGAGGCCTTCGATTGCCAATGGGTTTCGGGCTGTTTCCTGATGCTCCGCCGCGAAGCGCTCGCCGATGTCGGTGCGTTCGATGAGCAATTCGTGAAATATTTTGAGGACGTCGATTACTGCCTGCGTGTGGCGCGTGCCGGCTGGCGCGTGATGTTCAACGGCGGCACGTACGCCTATCACTTCGAGCAGCGAGCGAGCAAGCGGCTGTTTTCGGCCGACGCGGTGCGCCATGCGCGCTCTTACGTTCAATGGTGGCGCAAGTGGGGTTTCGCACCGCGCCGCGTGGCCAGTTAGCCGCGTCGCTTGCGACGCGCGGGGCAAGCCCCGCGGCTAACCGTCAAATAATCTCCCCGAACCCGCTGAGCCCCAGCGGTTCGCGGCTGAAGATCGGTTCGCCGTATGCTTTGCCAATCGACCATCCCCAGTACGCCGCCTGGTCGCGCAGGCGGTCGATCATCGGCGGCGATTCTTGTTCACGCCCCGTAACGAACTGGCTCTGGTAACACTCGATCGCCTTGCGCTTTCGCTCCCAATAGGGCGTGATGTCGACGACGAATGCTGGCGTGGCCAACACGCGTAGGTGGACGCAGTAGTAGTAGAACACGTGCTGCGGATGGAACGGCTCGCCGGGTAGGTCGCTCTTGGTGAGCTTCGACCAGAACCGCGCATCCTCGACGAGCTGCGTGGCCGCCACGTGGTCCGGATGAGCATCGACCCAGTACGGGGCAAACAGCCACCGCGGCCGCGCACGGCGAAACACTCCGGCCAGCTTCGCGCGATTTTCGAGCGTCGCTTCGAGCTTTCGATTCGGCAGTCCCAGGTTCTCCCGCCACGGAAGTCCCAGCACGCGCGTCGCTTCGGCCGTCTCCTTGGCTCGCAGCTCGACGGTGCCGTGCGGCGTCGGTTCGCCGTTGGTCAAATCGAGCACGCCAACCTTCATCCCCTGGTCGAGCATGCGCAGGATCGTGCCGCCGACGCCCAATTCGGCGTCATCGGGATGCGGTGCGATCACCAGGCAATCGAGCATCGTATCTCCACGTAGCTCTTCGCGGCCCCTGGCTCGGCTGGCCGCGGAAGGCGTACACTGGGGCCGAAAGGAACCATCGTACAATGACCAACACCGTCCATGATACCTATGCCCGCCTGCGCGACCATGTCCGCACGACCGGCACCCTCACATCGATCGACGCCCTGTTGGGCTGGGACGAGCGCTGCCTGTTGCCCTCGCACGGCGGCGAGCATCGCGCTGAGCAAATGACTGTCCTGGCCGGCATGATCCACGCCCGGCAAACCGATCCACAGCTCGGCGAGTGGCTGGCGGAACTCGCAGACAGCCCACTGGCCGCCGATCCGGCAAGCGACACCGCCGCGAACATCCGGCAGTTGCGCAAGCAATACGACAAGAAAACGCGCTTGCCGCGGGCGCTTGTCGAGGCGCTGGCTCGCGCCGCGGTGCGTGGCCAACAAGCGTGGGAAGAGGCCCGCAAGACCGACAATTTCGCCCACTTCCAGCCGCACCTGGAGCAGATGATCTCGCTAAAGCGGCAGCAGGCCGATTGCATCGGCTTCCGCGAGACACGGTACGACGCCCTGCTCGACGACTTCGAGCAAGACGCTCTGACCAGCGACGTGGCCCGCGTGCTCGAAGCTCTGCGCGAGCAACTTGTACCGCTGGTGGCCGCGATCGCCGGCAGCTCGCGCCGCCCCGATGTGACGATCCTCGAGCGCAGCTACCCGATCGAGGCGCAACAGATGTTCGGTCGTCAGGCGGCCGAGCGCATCGGCTTCGATTTCAAGAGCGGCAGGCTCGACGTGACCGCCCACCCTTTCTGCTCGACAATGGGACCGCACGACGTGCGGCTCACCACTCGCTACGACGAGCATTACTTCAACGGCGGCTTCTTCGGCATCTTGCACGAGGCTGGCCACGGCCTATACGAACAGGGTTTGCGAGCCGAGGAGTTCGGCCTGCCCACGGGCGAGGCAATCTCGCTGGGCATTCACGAATCGCAATCGCGAATGTGGGAGAACCTGGTCGGTCGCAGCGAGGCTTTCTGGCGGCATCACTATCCATTGGCCTGCGCGGCGTACCCCGATGCGCTGGCCGACGTGCCGCTGGAGAAGTTCTATTTCGCGATCAACGACGTACGCCCATCGCCGATCCGTGTGGAGGCCGACGAGGCGACGTACAATCTGCACATCCTGGTGCGCTTCGAACTGGAACAGGCCTTGATCGACGACCAATTAAAGGTCGCCGATCTGCCCGGCGTTTGGAACGAAAAGTATCACGCCGCGCTGGGCATCAAGCCGCCGAGCGATGCCGATGGCGTGCTGCAAGACATTCACTGGAGCGCGGGACTGATCGGCTACTTCGCCACCTATTCGCTCGGGAACCTGTATGCGTCGCAGTTCTTCGAGCAGGCCACGGCAGACCTTGGCAATCTCGACGACGCCTTTGAGCACGGCGACTACGCACCACTTCTCGACTGGCTGCGGAAGAACATCCACTCGCAGGGGCAACGTTATTCGGCGACCGAGCTGGTCCGGCGCGTGACAGGTAGCGCGCTGGATCACGAGCCGCTGATGCGGCATTTGTGGGACAAGTTCGGACCATTGTACGGGTTGTAGGGGTTCGCGAGCCGAGGTGGTTCAGGCAATATCGTGCGTGCGCCGCCGGTGGTACACTAACGGTTGACCACCCTCGACACGCCTGCGGGGCCTCAACCGGCGATGCCTTCTGTAGCACTCTGTCCCCATTGCCGCGGCATCATCGCCATCGTGATGGTCGACGACACCTCGCGGCTGCATCGCTGCCCGCGCTGTGCCGCGATCTTTCATTCGGCCGACGTCGCCGCCACGCTCGTCGCCGAGCCGCCGTTGGCGATGTCGGTCGAACCTGAGTTTGCCGGCGCGGAAGGGTCCCTGGTCACCACGACTTTGGCCGAGCCGGTCGCGAGCATCGCAACGACCGAATCAAAATTGAGTGGCGAGGCGCCGGTAGCCGGCGCGCCGGCGGAAGCCGACAGTGCAGCCACGGCGGTCGAGACTGTCGCCGAGACAAACGGCGCCGTGCCAGCTGCCGCCGAAGTCGAGTCGGCCCCCGAGGCATGGAGCGAATCGCTCAGCTCGGCCGAAGGCGCCGGGTTCGCGGCCGCTGACTTCGACGATCCGACCGCCGCCCGCCCGTATCACGAAGACCCGCAATACAATCGCCAGCTAGCAGTCGAGGAGCACAATGGCTCGGCATGGCCCGAGCTAGCTGCTGCTCTGGCGGCGGAGCGAGCGGTTGCTAGCGTCTCAAGCGAAGGACCGCCTGCAAGCAAGACGGTCGAGCCGCCCCACGCTAGCACGACTGACGAATCGACAGCACTAGAAGAGCTGCCGGTGACCGAAGACGCCGGGTGGACGCCCGGTTGGGAGCAGGCGGCGGAGGAAACTACCGCGGCAGATGGTGGTGGCGAAGGTTTCGCCCTGGCCGGTGCGGCGACCGAGTTCGCGCCGCCTGCCGAGATCGGACCGCCTGGCGAATTCGAGCAGCAAGCTCCCAGGCCGAGTCGTGTCCGTCGCTCGCAAGGCAATTCCAGTGCCGTGATGATCCAGTTCGGCGGCATGGTGCTGGGGGGTGCCCTGGGGCTGGCGCTCGGCTACATTGTGCTGCTTTGGGCCGGCGTGTGGCTCGACGGTTCGAACAAGGACTTTTTGAAGATCGGCACCAAGCTGCCGGCGTGGATGGTCCCCGCGGTGGTCCGTGGCGGATCGAGTGGCTCGGCTCCTCGGGTAACCAATTCCGAGAGCGAGGAGCGCCGCCGCAGCTTTGCCGAGATGGCCAACGAGGCCTACGAATCGTCGGCCGCCAAAGACGCCGCAGCCGAGACGCGCCCCGGCTCGGCACCGTGAGTCGCCCCGGTCGCCGCTGCGACCGGTGCGACTGAATCCCGCTTGCCTCTTCGCGGAGCGAATACCAAGCATGCCCGAAATCCAACCCTTCGCAGGATTGCGTTACGACCTGGGACACGTCGGCTCGTTGAGCGAGGTGGTTTGTCCGCCGTACGACGTGATCGGCCCCGAGCTGCACGAACAGCTCTACAAGCGGCACCCGGCGAACATGGTTCGCCTCGAGCTGAACCGCGAGGAGCCAGGCGACAACGACGCCACGAACCGCTACACCCGCGCCGCTCGGTTCCTCAAGAACTGGCGCAGCGAAGGGGTGCTGGTGCGCGAAGGCACGCCGGCCCTGTACGTCTACCACCAGGTCTTCGAGCACGACGGCAACACACACACCCGCCGCGGGTTCATGGCCCGCTGCCGCCTCGAACGCTTTGGCGAAGGGAAAATCTATCCGCACGAAGAAACGCTCGCTGGCCCCAAGCAGGACCGCCTGCTGCTCACCCGCGCCTGCCGGGCAAACCTGAGCCAGATTTTCGGCCTCTATCCCGATGCCGGCAACCAGGCCCAGGAATTGCTCGAGACGGCCATCGCCGGCCAACCCGCGGTCGAGGCGGTCGACCATCTCGGCGTCACGCACCGCATGTGGACGGTGACCGATGTGGCCGTGATCGCCAAGGTCATCGGCCTCATGGGCCCCAAGCCCATGTTCATCGCCGACGGCCACCATCGCTACGAAACTGCTTGCAACTACCGCGATGAGCTGGCAGCGACGCCGCACGGCACGCTCGACGCGAACCATCCGGCGAACTTCGTGCTGATGATGTGTGTCGCCATGGCCGACCCCGGCCTGTTGGTGCTGCCAACGCATCGGCTATTCCGCGGCATTCGGCCGATGACGGCCGATCACCTGGCGGATCGCCTCGGCACCGCATTCACGACGCGTATTGCCGGCGAAGGTGCCGACCTGGCGCCGGCCATTTGGGACGAGCTGGCAGTCGACGCCGATCAAGGCACGCTGGCCCTGTACACCGGGAAGGACCAGCACTGGACGATCGCGACGATCACCGAATCGGGCCGCCGCAAGATGGCCGAGGTCGCCAGCGATCACAGCGACGATTGGCAAGGGCTCGGGGTGGCGATCTTGCATCGGCTGGTCATCGACACGCTGCTGGCGGCGACCGATCTGCCCAAGCCGCTGTACGTCCACTCGGCCGAGGAAGTGACGGCAGCGCTGCGTCGCGGCGACGTGGCGGGGCGCGACGCCACCGGAGTGGTTAGCACCGGCGGCCAGTTCGAGCTGGCGGCGCTGGTGATGCCCGCCACCGTCGACCATATCCGCAGCATCAGCGAGCATGCCGAGCGGATGCCGGCCAAGAGCACCTACTTCTACCCCAAGCTGCTCGGCGGGATGGTCATCTATCCGCACGAGTAACAGCGAGGGGCTGGGGACTGGGTTAGGGACTAGGCGTTAGGGACTGGGGTAAGTTTCACGTGGAACACGCCTCGATCGATCAGGTC
Source organism: Pirellulales bacterium (assembly GCA_036272935.1). Classification (GTDB taxonomy): domain Bacteria; phylum Planctomycetota; class Planctomycetia; order Pirellulales; family PNKZ01; genus DATAXP01. Next base: position 17,922 of record DATAXP010000168.1, read on the forward strand.
GACCTTGCGTTTCACGTGAAACTTGTCGATCGTAGCCAGCCCCAGTCCCAGTCCCTAACCCCCAGTCCCCAGCCCCGCACCCTGCAACTGCCCTCTGCCCTCTGCCGGCTGCCTGCTACAATCCGCCGCGCATCGAGCGTGTCCAGGGAGGGACGACGGTGGGTCGGATTCTGTGCGTGGCCAATCAAAAAGGCGGCGTCGGCAAGACGACCACCGCGGTCAACCTGGCCGACGGCTTGGCCAAGAGCGGTGCGCGCACCCTGCTGGTCGATCTCGACCCCCAGTGCAACGCCACCAGCGGCCTGGGGCACCAGCCGGCGGCCCGTCATCCGCTGGTCTCCGAAGCCCCGCTGAAAGAATCGCTCGTGGCCTGTGCGACTCCCGGCCTCGAACTGCTCCCTGGCTCGCGGCGGTTCGAAGATGTCGAAACGCTCGCCACCTCCAGCGCCCCCGAGGCGACGCTGCGCCAGCACATGGCCAGCGGCCTGAGCGCCTACGATTTCGTGCTCATCGATTGCCCGCCGTCGCTCGGCCAGCTCACCCGCACGGCCCTGGCCAGCGCCACCGAAGTGCTCATGCCGATCCAGTGTGAGTACTTCGCTATGGAAGGCCTCGCGCAGATGATCGAGGTGATCCGCCAGGTGATGAGTACGCCACCGAAGCGGCTGAAGTTCGGCGGAATTCTGCTCACCATGTACGACCACACTTTGGAACTCACGCACGAAGTCGATCGCGAAGTGCGCGATTTCTTCGGCGAGATTGTATTCCGCGCGGTCATCCCGCGCGACGTGGCGGTGTCCGAGGCACCGAGCCACGGCAAGAGTGTTTTGGACTTTGCTCCCCGATCGCGCGGCACGCGCGCTTACGTTGAACTTTGCATGGAGGTGCTCGAACGTGACTAAGGAAAAACGACTCGGCCGTGGTCTCGAAGCCCTGCTCGGCAAGCTACCCGACGGTTACGGCGACGATGCCGCGCCGGCCACGCCTCAAGCTGGCGACTACAGCAACGGCGGGCTGTTGCAGGTGAACGTCTACCAGATCGACGGCAACCCGTTTCAGCCCCGCCACGACTTCGACGACTCGGAGCTCGACTCGCTGGCCGAGAGCTTGCGTCAACACGGCCTGCTGCAACCGATCGCGCTGCGGCGCATGGGAGATCGTTATCAGCTTGTCGCCGGCGAGCGCCGGCTGCGTGCGGCCATCAAGGCCGGCTGGCAGGAAGTTCCCGCCCACCTCATCGAAGCCGACGACCGCCAGGTGGCCGAGTTGGCGATCGTCGAGAACCTCCAGCGCCGCGACCTGAACCCGCTGGAAAAAGCGGCTTCGTTTCAGGACTATCTGCAACGCTATCAATGCAGCCAGGACGAGCTCGCCGGTCGCCTGCAAATGGACCGCTCGACGGTCGCCAACCTGATCCGCCTGCTCGAGCTGCCCGAGGAAGTGCAGAAAGCCTTGCGCAGCGGCGCAGTCACACAAGGCCACGCCCGCGCGCTGTTGCCGCTGGGCGATGAGCGCGAGCAGGTCGCGCTCTGCCAACAGATTCAGGACCAGGGGCTCAGCGTGCGCGCCGTCGAGTCGATCGTGCAGGACACCATCGCCCGCAGCGAGCGCGAAGAACTCGGCGTCGTCGATGCTCCCGAAGCGGCGAAGAAGCGCCCGGCGAAACGCTCCACCGGCCAGCTCGCCGCACTCGAACAAGAGCTACGCGGCGTGCTGGGGACGAAGGTCGAGATTCGCACCGGAGCCAAGGGACGCGGCAAGATCATTGTCCACTTCACCACCCACGACGAGTTTGAACGCCTGCGCGATCTGCTGCACGCCACGACGGCGCAAGATCGGAAGGCGGGGTAACGCCGCGAGGTTTCCGTCCGCCGCAATCCGTGTTAATCTGTGTTCAGCTGTGGTTCCTTCCGGAACCGCCGCGGGGTGTAGCTCAGCCTGGTTAGAGCGTCTGGTTTGGGACCAGAAGGTCGCAGGTTCAAATCCTGTCGCCCCGACTAGGTCACCGAGAGACACGCGGTGACAAACGACGCCGAAACCCTTGTTCACGCAAGGGTTTTGTCGTTTAGTGACATCGCCTTCCTTGTCAGTCGATGCCACGCGTTGCCCCTCAACGCCGCCAGAAATGCAGCGCCCGTGCAGCGCACCGTTGCTGGACACGTTCGCGGACGTTGCCTGCCGCCCCTTCGGTGCAGGTAGCGCGGCGACCGCTCGGGCTTGGTCCTTCAACCCGATATGCGTGTACTTCATCGTCGTCTTGATGTCCGAATGCCGGGCCAGTTCCTTCGTCTCGGCCAGCGACGCACCGTTGCGGAGCAGTTCGGTGATATGCGTATGCCGGCCGGCGGCATGGAAGTCGGCAATGCCGTCTTCGTTTTCGTAAGCGATGCCGACCCGTTCCAGGTCTTTCTTGACCATCCGCCAGGTCTTCCGGCGGGCAAGCATCGGGAACAGCTTTTCCCCCGGCTCAATGCTCTTGAGCCACACGCGGAGCATGGTGACCAATTCCGGATGCAGCGGCAACACGTCCTTGCGGCGGTGCTTGGAATAGGTCGCCTCGACGGTGATCGTCGGCGGCACGGTATCGAGTGCAAAGCTCCGGCGCGTCAGGCTCGCAAGTTCGTTACGCCGCAGGCCTGTCAGGAACGAGGCGAGGTAGATGCGTGCCCGCTGCTCGCCCGAATAGCCCTGGATACGGATGCCGCTATGCCGTGCGGAATCAACGAGCTTGGCCACTTCATCGGCCGTAAGCGCCCGCCTTGCGTGCCGCACATCGACCGCCGTATTCAGCCGCTCGATGCCCGCCAGCGGATTGCTCGGCAGACGCTTGGTCGAGACGCACCAGTTGCAGAACGTCCCCATTGCCTGGAGGTACTGGTTATAGGTGCGATGACCAATGTCGTCCGACTTCCGCAGGCCCCGCAGGTACACTTGCACGGCTTCGGGGTCGATGTCGGCCAGCGTCTTGAACGCGGCACCCGTAACGACCCGCCGCACCTGGCTCATCGTCAGCTTAACGTACTTCGGCGAGTTGTCCTCAAGGCTACTCTCGAAGAGATCGAGCAGCCCGTCCAATGCCGCTTGCTTCGTCGTGGCGAGCCGCTCCTGCTCGGCATCGATCATGCCGGTACGGCGGAGCCGAGCTTCCGTTTCGAGCTTGCCGGCGAGTTGCTCGGTCAGGCCCTTATCGGTGAAGCCCTTGGCCGTTTTCCGCTTGCCGCGATGATCGAGGTATTGAATCGAGTAGGATTCGTTCTTGCCTTTTCGACGCTTGAAAATCGAAGCCATTGGTCATTTCCTCCGTGTATCATTTTCGCGCGCTTGCACGGCAGGGCAACCGTCCGAAATCCATTTTCTGATTTCGTCGAGGCGCCAGCGCACCGATCCGCCAAGACGCACTGGTTTCGGCAACTTTCCTGCACTCCGCAGCCGCCAAAGGCCGCGAGTCGATATGTCGAGCAGCCGGGCCAGTGCGTCGGCCGCGATCAAGCAAGGTTCATCCGCTTCGGTCGCACGCAATTCGCCAAGTGCCATGACTCATGCTCCAGCTCGAAACCTACGAAGATTGAAAAGGGCCTCCATGCCCAGGCATGGCCGTTCCATTGGCTCACCGATTAACGCCCCGCTCTTGGCCATCGTGCCCTTGTCCCCGGCCGCCATACGCATCGAGCAATTGGTCAAAGGTGCTGTCTCCGCCGCGTATTTCCTGCGTGACCAATTGCGCGGTCGGATTTCCAATCGTGCCAGGCTCTTCGACGATGCCGATACTGTCTGGAAACGCTTTCAGTATTGGGGCAAACTCCTTGCCTCCCTGCCGCGCCGCTGCCCATAGCGGGGCGGTGAGAGACGGTCTGCTGTTCGTGCCATCGTCCGACATACACGCTCCATTCATTCATTGAGTGACAGGCCCCGATAACGCTCAATCAGCGAACGCTGCTCAATTTCTGCGTCACGCAGGCGTTGCAATTTCACACGCTCAGTTTGCCGCTCGATCGAGAGCTTGATGCTCAGGCTCCCGATGCCGAGCAGGACGAACTGGCCCACAGCTTCGCTGATGGGGTAGAGCAACATCCCTCCCAGCAGACAAAGAAATGGCTCGATGGTCTTCGCCGTCCGTTCGTCATGCACCAGCGGCAGTTGAAGCGCCAGCCACGGATAGCCGTCGTAGCGGCTATGGGCTACCCACCCGTTGCGGACCAGCTTCATCGTCCTTAGCCGCTGGAGCATAAAAGCCATCAGCCACCAGCAGAACAAGGACTTCATATCAGCGCCTGGAGCGGCCATCATCGCCACTCCCATGACGAGGAAGGCCCCCAGGCCGTTCCAGCCCAAAGCCTCGACGCCAAAGCTATGCCGCATCATCGGCGTGAGGCAGGTCGCGTGCGCGCTGGCCAGCATGTACATCAGGTTGAACGAGTCGCGCAACGAGAGCGAACCGCCCGATTGCGACGGATGATGATGCGACATGCTTCACCTTTGGCTAAATGCCACTCGTAGCCAGTTCTCGCCCGTCGAGAACGGCTCCCCGGACCGAATCACAATCGCGTCGGCGATGAACCGGTTTCCCGGCCCGCCCGTCCGCAGGCCATTGATGAATACGTGAGGCTGTAGGACCGGCTCGTAATGCATGCTGAAGCTGCCGGTGAAATCGGTGAAACCCATCGCCAGGTCGAAAATGTCACGGCATGGTTGCATCGATCCGCTGATAAAGGTTTCCAGCTTTCGGCCGATCAGCTTGCTTGGCCACTCGGCGGTTTCAATGTCACCCGCCGCATGGAAGATGCGGTGCCCGAAATTCGAGAGCAGCGCCTGAGCCTTATGCTTGCCGGTCTCGCCCGGCATTGCCGCATAGAAGCTATGCAGCGATTGACTGATGCAGACCATGCACCCCAAATGCGATCGGCATTGCGCGAGATAGTCGCTGTCGAAACTATTGACGAGCTGTTGCGCCTCGTCGCACCAGATGACGTTAATCGGCGCTCCGGCCGGAGCCTTCTTCCGAAGCACATGCCTTTGCGTCAGCAGTTTCCAGCCCGCGCCGATCAGCTTGCCGCTGTCGCCCATCTTCGCCGCGGGAGTATCGCTGAATACGAAACGGCGTTGTTCCATATCCTCGGGACTGACGTTCGTTTCCGAGGAAACCAGCTTTCGCACCACGCCGCTGTTAAAGACATGCAGCGTGCCGAGCACGCCGGTTTCAATCCCTGAGCGCATACGGCCATCCATCTTCGGATACAGCCCGAGCCAGTAGTCCATCAGAAACGGGAAGTCCGCCTCCTCTAGTTCGGACTTCGCAGCGGCATGGGCCGCTCGCAAGCAGTCAACGTGAAATCCCTTTCGCCATTGCGGGTCGTTGATTTGCGCCGGCGTTTGCGCGGCGTCCGTAATGAACTTTTGCAAATCCGGGGCTGTGACCCGTCCCCTGGCGAGCCTCACGGCATCCACGGCGAACTGGATCATCACTTCTTCCTGCATCCGGAAGAATTCGCTATTGGCACTGCCAGAATGCTTGTCGACCGAACGCAGCGTCTCGCCAATCGTCATCAGGAAGCTGGTAATGTCCCGCGAGTCGCCCCCCTGCTTGCGAATGCAATCTAAAAAATTGCATCGCAGGTTCGCTTCAGGACTGAATACGAGCAAATCGTCGCTACGTCCCTGTTCGGCGAAGATCGAACGCCACAACGCCAGATCTTCCATCGGCTTCGCGGCGCAAATCAGGCCGCCGCTGTTTCGATACCCGACGACGGCTCGTCCTAATTGCTTCATGGAGCTGCTCGTCTTTGCCGAGCCAGTACGGCCCAGGTTCAAAATTCCCCCATCAAGCAGATGACGCACGGTGAAATGGTCACGCGCCGTCCAGTAAAACAACGGGTGATCGAGCGGGTCGGCCGTCGCTGGTGTCTTTAGCTTTGTGAACCACCGCATGGCAAATCCTTTCGGGTCATTTCGCCCGAGCTTGATCCTTCAGCAGGCTGATGAACGTGGACAATTCCGTACCGCGGCTGCGCTCCTTGCGTGCCTTGGCGAGAAGCTCTTCGATCAAGGCGATGAACATCTCCAAGGTCAGCCCAACGCTCGACACTGTGATCGAGCGGCTTTCGCCGAGTGCCGCCGTGACGCGAGTCATCCGGCTTGCCTCGTGCTTTGCTGGTCGCTTGGCAGCCTTCCGCGCGCCCGTGATTGCATCGCGAGTGAGCTTGCCAACCAATAACTGCTGCGTCATTTCCGCGCGTTTGGCCAGATCAGTCAGCCGCATCAATTCCACCACGCTGCTGGTGGGAATCGCTCCCTTCTCCACTAGGTCGAGAATGGGTTGCGGAGCTGTAGTCAGCGTTCGTAAGCTGCTGACCGCCGACGGCGAGAGTCCCAAAGCAATCGCGACGCGACTTGCGTTGCACCCGGTCGCCGCCATGTAAGCTTCAATGCCCCTGGCTTTCTGAACATCGTTAAGCCCTTGGCGAAGACAGTTCGTAATGAGTTGGTTAAGCAGTTGGGCTTCTTCCGTCGAATCTTCCTCGACGATTCGCACGGAGACCGTCTCCACTCCAGCTAATTCACACGCGGCAAAGGTGTGGAAACCTTCAATCAGAAGTACCTTGTCGTCGATGCATTTGCCAACGCATGGAACCTTCTGGCCGTGTTCCTTGATGCTCCCCGCGAGATTGCGAACGTGCTCCGGGTCGACCGGCCGGACGTTATTGCCAAGATCGATGTCTTTCCGCGGCACGTCCTGAATGGTCTTAGCGATCATTATTGTTCTCCCTGGCAAACTGGCCCCTTCCTTAAACGTCACGACTCACAACCGGCCCTGATGTAGCGCCCAATCTCCGCCGTTCAGCTTCCTCTGTCCGAGATGCAACCACTTGGTTTCCTGCTCCCGCAGTTCTTGCAACGTTCTCGACATCCGACGTTGCTTGCGGATTTCGACGCCGAGCCACGCCAGCGCCGCGAGCAGGACGCCGAGCAAACCCAGCGTCAACGATCCCTCCAGCCCCGAACTCCCGAACCCCAACATGGCCGCGGGGACGGCCGTTTCATCGTCCGGATAATGCAGCAGTCCATCCGGCGCGAGAACTGTCGCGGGCAGGACATCCGCGCCCACAAACCCCCAATGCGTGCCGTAGCCCATGAGGCAATAACCCACGCACGCCAGGAACACCAACCAGCCGAGTACCGACATCACACGACCCATTGCACACCTCCTTTGGCTTTGCGTATCAAGAAAGAGAGGGACGCCCGCCCGCGTCCCTCTCGGTGGTCGACCTAATCGACGAACCGCGATTTGACCAGCATGTGGACACGATGCATCTGTTGCGACGTGAGCTGATCCACCGTCGCGTTGTACAGCTCATTCGCGACTTGGCAGGCCATTCGATCGGCTTCTGCCTGCTCCTGCTTGCTGAGGCCGTAGTACCAAAACAAGCCGACTCCCCCTCCGCCCGCCAACAAAGCGCACGCCATCGGGATCAATGCGATCATGGTTAATTCCTTTCATACAAAAAGGGTCTTTCCTATCTTCACAGCCGGTGGCACACGCACCGGCGAACACACGTCGAAACAATCAAACACACAGCAATGGCACGACCGGGCCTGACCGGTACAGGCCTGGCCGTACCACGCACGCCCTAGCACCCGAACCCGGCGTCGCCGTCGTCGCCATTGCGGCTCAGATACGACACCAGGAACAACACGAGATGGAACATGATGTCCATGACTCGACTCCCTTTACGAATCGCGGATGAATTACCGGAAGGTGTCCCGCCGTCACCCGCGTTCGGCGATCGGACCGGTGAAGTTTCGCAACTACCGGCAACTGTTTCAGTTGCAATACTCGGAAATATCCGGTGCGCGCCGGTGCGCGAGAATGCGAAGTGCCAAATCCGAAACCGGATCAGACTTTTCGCTGCGCTAGATGCAGTTTGCCGGCAGGTGTAATGCGATACCGGTGCAACGTGGCAGAAACACGGTTTTCCTCGACGAGACCAAACCGGCACAGTTCTTCAATCAATGCCTTGGTGTCCACTCGTTGCCGAGTGACACTCGCTGCATCGAACCAAGCCGACATTGACAGCCAACCAAACGACGCATCCTTTTCGCGGTCGGCTCGCTGGTTGGCCTCCCCGAGGGCTCGCAACAACTCCCCGGCTTTGAAGGAAAGGCGAATTGGGCCAAGCAGAAGGCGACGGATCGACTCCGGCACCGCCACCAAGCCCTCGTCGAGTTTCAGGTTGATACGCAGCCTTGCTACGAACGGGGACAGTTGTTTTAGGGGGATCACGTTCGACATTGTGACAGTGCTCGCGGACTCACTGACGATCGCCACTTGAACGCTCCTCGCGGCAGAGCGGCACGCAACATCCGTCATTTCCGATTCGATCAATGTGTTGCAGAGCCGAACCGATTCTCGCTCATCGACGTTACCAGACGCCGACTCAATCGCCATCTTCCACAGTTCCTTAACTTTTCCAGATGCGCGCCTGTAGTTACGCAACCAGGAATTTACAACGTCTAAGACCGCATTACTTTCAATTCGCCTTGAGCCCGCTTTGATCGCCTCTTTGAGTAATTCTTCCGTGCTTTCATCGCTCACTTCCACAAATTCCTCCATCCAACCTTCGACAATTGCGGCCGCGCAATCCTTCTTGATGCGGTGCGCGCTATCACGGACCGCTCCTGTTAACGCCTCTTGCAACAGAGCTTTACCTTCAACCATCCGCAGAAGCTGCGAGACCAGCGGTCCTGCTTCATGCTCGGCGACCAGACGCGCATCTCGATGAATTGCCGTGATCCAATGCTCGTTTGGGGCCGGCGGCCGGGTATGCCATTGTGCTACAGCTTCTGCTAGCACATAGCGGAGCGAATCATCAGCGCTATGAGGACGAAACTGCTCACTACAGTTCGCGCACTGAAAATAGAGCGATTTCACGCGTCTATCTTCTACCGCTTCGCTTGCCTCGTTCAAGCTCTTGGCAATGGCGCCGCGAATGGCTGGATGTGGCGGCACAAATTCCAGATATGTTTGAATGCTGACGCGATGGCAAGCAGCAAAACTTAGCGCGCTGCCTAACCCGTGTGCTACCTTCAATACTTCTTCTAAGTGTAAGTCGTCCATCATGGCATCGGTCAAATGCCAGCGCATTACCGAACAGGCAAAGGGATGTACCAGGTCATCGCAGCCGACATCTATGAACTTGCCGTGATGCGCCACATCACGCTTCCCTATCTCTACCGCCCACAGCAGTAAATCATTTGCGCAATTGCGCTGCTCTGCGTTTCCTAGCCATAGAGAACCAAATACGAAAGTGAGGATTTCATGCAGTTGTGGCTGCCAAATCCAACGACGAAAGAGTGTAATTAGAATCCGCTGGCCATCTTCGCCTTGTCCAACGACGTGCGCTAGATACCAACCGATGAGGTATTCGACGAGAGGGACCTTGAAGACCCAATACTCGGTCTTCCCGATCGGTTGAACGAGTCCCGCCTTGACCAGTCGCCGAAGAATCCCGTTACGTGTGTTATTGTTTGAAAGAAGCGAGTGGTCCTGAAAGCGCATGGCGAGCGCTCCAGCAGATAACGCCTGAGTAAATGACTCCTCAGCGAACTGCAATAGGACTTCACCGAACAACGCCCTATCATTCAGAATGCCCTCGTCGGTGACATCCTTCTCCTGCATACGCACAGGATCGAACACGTCGACCAGCAATCCTTCCATCAACGCATTCATGTTGGTCGGCGGTGAAGTTGGGGCCAGGGCAAGCCGACGGCACCAGGCGGTAAGAAAGAGTGGCCGTCCCGAATGCCACGAAGTTAAGCCGCATTGTTTTGTCGCAGCAGGGCTTGCTTCAGTGCGGCGCGGGGGCGTTTCATCAGGTCGTATTCTTTGGGACGCCGTTTTTTGACGCGCGGCTCGAATCGTCCTGGCCGGCGCGGATGC
>DATAXP010000169.1:0-42062 GCA_036272935.1 Pirellulales bacterium
AGGCAGGCAGCGACCGCCGCGCGACCGCCAGCGCCGTCAGAATCACCGCCTTCGGGCTCTTGCTCGTCGCACTCATACCTCCTTGCTACGCACGCGACAACGCTAGCAGCCGAACGCAGGCACCCGGTTTTCTACAGAGCCGGTCAAGGACGGTATCGCCGACGAAACTGAACATCCGAACCAGCCGTTCCGCGAGTTCCAGCGGGTATGGCGCCGGATGATGCCGCGTCGACGCTCCGGTGATTCCCGTCCAGATTTGCTGAAACCATGCCCTGTGGTTCTCTTCGCTAATCATGCTCAGTACTCGGCTCGCGACCGAAGGGCTTCGATAGCCTCCTGGCTTCCGCTGCATGAGAATGAATTCGATGTCGTTCTTGATGACGGCGTTCGGTTCGTAAGGCTTGCCGAGAAATCCTCCCCCATTGCCTTCCGACTCGAAAATCGCATTTGCAATTTTGTGCCAGATGATCGGAGCGAGATTGTCGTAGCCGATCGCGCGACAATGTTCTTGAATCGAAGCGTGCAAGGGAACGACCGTGTGCCGCCCATCATTCTTGCGCCTCGAAAGACAAACATCGCCGACGACACAGATCAGCCGACCACCGGGAGCGAGCGCATCGAAACAAGCTTTCCAAACCTTGTCCAACTCATTCAGGAATCGCTCATAATCGGCCAGGTGTCCCAATTGTCCCGCCGTCTCGCGGTATTCCTTGAGCGTCCAGTAGGGCGGTGACGTGAGAACAAGATGCACCGAGCCAGGGGGCAAGGAAAGCTCCCTTGCGTCGCCGATGAAGAGGTCGTGTGCCGTAGGCACTCGGTGCACGGCTTCCTCGATAAGCGACATCAAGCCGGCATCTTTGGCAATCGCGGGCAGGGCCGTCTGCGGATTGTCTAGCGATGGCAGGCCACGAGGAAGGTAGTCGTCCACGCAGATCGCCGGCTGTCGCATAAAACGCTCGCTTGTGTTTCTGACAAGCGATGCATTGTACGCAATTTGATCCTGAAACAGCAGGGACCGAAGTGGGTCGGCAAGTGACTGTCGCTCACTTGCCTTCGGCGGCCCATCGTTTCATTAGGCGGATGTTCGATTCGAGGGCGTCCGTGCCGCGTTTGTGTCCGCGCAAGTATTCCGCCATGTCGCTATCGTACATCGCGGTCGATTCCGGCTCGCGGCCGAGGTCGCCGGTCTCGGCCATCCAGCGATCGAGCCGCCCGCGCAGATCGAGCAAGGTCGATTGGTACGCCGACTCGCCGGCGAGATTGTTGATCTCGTGCGGATCGGCTGTCAGGTCGTACAGTTCCTCGGGCGCTCGCTCGGGAGCGAACAGCAATTCTTGCACGGCGTCGAGCTTGTGTTCGGCGTGCAACTCGCGCAGGCGTTGAACGATCTGCTTGGCGTCCTTATAGCGGTTTGGCTGCAGGTGAGGCCGCTTCGGAAGGAAGTTGCGGATGTACTTGTACCGGTCGGTGCGCACCGAGCGGATGTGGTCGATCGTTTCGTCGCAGCGATCGCGGGCGGCGAACACGGCATCGCGCGGCTTGTAGCTGGTGGCGAGAATATCGCGACCCTGCATCGAAGCGGGAATCGCGATGCCGGCCAAGGCGAGCGACAACGCGGCCAGGTCGATCTGCTCGACCAGATCGGTCCGCACCTTTCCGGCGGCAATGCCCGGTCCACGAATCACCAGCGGTACGTGCGTCCCTTCGTCGTACAGAAATTGCTTGCCGCGGGCGTGGCTGATGCCGTGGTCGGTCATGAAGCAGACGATGGTCGAATCAGCCAAGCCTTCCTTTTCGAGGCGATCGAGTACCAGGCCGACCTCGTAATCGGTGTAGCGGACGGCATCGAGGTACTGCGCCCAGTCGTCGAGAATCACCGGGTCGCGCGGGTAATAGTGGGGCAGCGTCACCTTCTCGGGCGGTGTGGAACTGCCAAGTTCTTTTTTGACGAACGCGGTCCACTTTGCCCCGTGGCGATGCTTGCCGCCGGACAGTTGCACCTGCATGAAGAACGGCTGTCCCGGCTGGCGGCCCGACCAGTCGGTGCCGTCGTACATTTTTTCGTCCCACTCGAAATTGTAGTCGGTCTTGCCGATCGCGGTCGTGCCTTTGACCGGTGACCCGCCGATGCACGTGTAGTAGCCGGCGCGTTGGAACAGCACCGGCACCGGCTCGACTCCTTGCGGCAAATGGATCTTCTCCGTGCCGCGGCCGCTGCGATGGTTCTGCGAGCCGATCGACGTCTGATACATGCCGGTAATCAAGGCCGAGCGGCAGGGCGAACAAACCGGTGCGGTGACGAACGCTCGGGTGAACTTCGTCCCCGTGGCCGCCATCGCATCGACGCGCGGCGTCGAGACCGTGGTCTCGCCGTAGCAGGAAAAGTTCGGCGACATGTCGTCGACGAAGATCCAGACGATATTCGGGCGCTTGGCAGCGGTCTTGTCGACCGCCAGCGCAGCACACGTCGAAGCAAGAACCAGCGCGCAGGACAACAATCCGCGAAGCCAGGTTTTCATAACGCAAGATGCCTAAAAGGAGTGCAAGGAAGGTGCGATGCAAACAGAATCACGGTTAGTTGGCGGAGGAACGATCGGCGGCCTGAGGCGCCTTTGCCGAGCGTTTCTTACCGGCCGGTTCGTCGAGCAGCGGCGCCGCGGGCAACGTCTTGCTCCAAGCGACGGCCAAGGTTGAGAATCGCTGCACCACGTCGGGTTGCTGCGACGCCAGATCGTGGCGCTCCTCGGGGTCGGCGGGAATATCGTAAAGTTGCGGCGAGCTGCCGTCCATTTCGACGAATAGCTTCCACTTGCCATCGCGAATCGCGAGTCGTGGAGGCCGATAGGCGGCGTCTCCCGCCACGTTGCCGCACCATTGCCAGCAGATGGGCTTGGTGCGCTGCCGCGACGAACCGAGCAGAATGTCGCTGGCGTCTTCGCCGTCGGGCGTGCCGGTGTTCTCCGACACGCCGGCCAGCTTGCAAACCGTGGGCAGAAAATCGACCGACGCCAGCAGCGCGTCGTCGTCGCGGCGACCTGCCGGCACATGCCCCGGCCAGCGAACCACCAGCGGCACGCGAAGCCCTCCTTCGTACAGGCTTCGCTTGCGGCCGCGAAACACCCCCGGCCAGCCGATGCCCGCATTCGCGGCATTGCCGATGTGATAATCTTCCGGGCCGTTGTCGCTCGACATGACAATCGCGGTCGAATCGGCCAGGCCTTCGGCATCAAGAAACTCGAGCAGCCGGCCAATCGCGGAATCGAGGCCACTCATCGCGGCGCAAAAGACGCGCATCTGCTCGGTTGGCGATTTCGCTTGGGCCACGTAGTCGCGCATCCAGCTCGGAAAATCGTCAGGCTTTGCCAGCAACTCCGCGTACCTTGCCAGCTCCTCGTCGGTCGGTTGCAGCTTTGCGTGCGGAACGAGCGTCCATAGGTTCACGTAGAATGGCTGCTCGCGATGCTCCTTGATAAAGCGAATGGTTTCGTCGACAAATAGCCCGGTCGAACGAGCACGGAAATACGGTTGCTTGCTCTCATCCCAGGCATTGCTGTTTGCGTTGACGCACTTGGCATCGTCGATGCCGTAGGCCTGCGGCGGGGGCGCGTCGGGACCATTGCCGAGATGCCACTTGCCGAAGTGCGCCGTGGCGTAACCTGCCTGCTTCAACAGCTTGGCAACGGTGACCACATCCGGGTCGAGCCAATCGGGCATGCCACGTGCCTGGTTCATTTCGTGCGTCGCCAGGTGCTCGTGGATGCGCAGGCGCGCGGGATATTGGCCGGTCATGAACGCTGTGCGGCTTGGCGAACAGACGGGATTCGCCACGTAGAATTGCGTGAACCAGGTTCCTTCGCGCACGATGCGGTCGATGTTCGGCGTCCGCATATACGGATGTCCGAATGCTGAGGCGTCTCCCCAGCCTTGGTCGTCTAAAAGAATGAAGATGAAATTGGGCCGCTTCGCGCTCGGCTGTGCTGCTCGTGCGTCGTCGACCGCCCACGCAACCAGCGCGGCAGCCCAAAGCAGGGCCAGTTTCAAACGCATCGACAAGGGCTGCATCATCCACGCTCCAGATGGAATAAAAGGCGGGCGGCACACGGCATATCTGTACGACGCGCAACGGTTGCCGTTTATTGATCGCCGACGGTCATCTGTTTTCACCGACCCGACACATCGAGCCGGCCGATGGTTGCACGCAGCACGAACGACTATCATACATTGCCCCCTGCCCGCCCAGGAAACTTGCCATGACGCCGATGTTGTTCTCTGTCAGTTATGCCGGATTCTGGGGACAGTGCCGGCTCGATCTCGAGGCGTTCTTCGCCAAGGCCGCGGCGCTCGGCTATCCGGCGGTCGAGATCATGGGCAAGCGGCCGCACTTGTCGGTGCTCGATGCCGACCGGCAAACGATTGCCGCCGTGCGCGATGCTGCGGCACGTGCGGGAGTCGAGATCGGCACGATCGCCGCGTACACCAACTTCACCATGGGGCGCGACACCGAGATTCCGTCGGTCGAAATCCAGGTTGCCTACGTCCGGCAACTTGCACAGTTGGCCGAGCAATTGGGCGCAAAGATCGTCCGCATCTTCACCGGCTATCTGGTTCAGCAAGATAACTTTCAGCGCGATTGGGATCTGTGCGTGCATGCGGTCCGTCAGTGCGCTGCCGTGACCGCCGATTGCGGCGTGATCCTGGGGGTGCAGAATCATCACGACGTCGGCATCGGCGTCGACAGCTACGTCGAGTTTCTTGACGAGGTCGACCATCCCAATTGTCGGGCGATGTTCGATCCGTGGGCTCCGGCGCTGCACGGCGACGATTTGTATCGCTGTGCCCTGCGGCTCGCGCCGCGAATGGTGCAAACGACGCTGGCCGATTACGTGCGCTTGCCGCGGTACCGCTACGTGCCTGGGCTGGTGAACTACGAGCGATTGACCGACGGCGTGCGTGCGGTGCCGGTGGGTGAAGGGTTCCAGAACCTGGACGACTTTTTTGTCGGGCTGCGCGAAGGGGGCTTCGACGGCTACGTGGCCTACGAAATGTGCTCGCCGGTGCGCGGCGGCGGCAGCGAAGAGAATCTCGACCGCACGGCGAAAGCCAGCCTCGAAGCGATCTGGCGCTTAACCGGCCACTCGGCTGATGGCCGATCGCCGGCCCGCAGCGCTGCGTATCAACCGGCCAAGTAGCCTGTACGCGGTCGCGGCGTCGGGTGAGCCTATGGCGAACGGGCGCGGTCACGCCTGCGGCGGCGATTCTTGCTGGCCGTTGTTTTCGGCAAGGAGTTCACGAATCTTTTGCTCGACCAGCTCGAGATCTTGCGTCGAATAGCCGAAGCGCGCCAGCCGCTCGAACTCCAGCCGGATCACCTCGTCTTCGGTTCCGGGATGTCGCCGACACTCGGCAGCAAGTTGAACTGCCAAGTAGCTGAGATGAGCATCGCTCATGAATGCGCTCTGCCTCATCGCGCGAACGGCCGGCAGAAATCAGGCGCCAAGGCCCCCCTCAAATCACTCATGAAGAAATAGTAAGCCAACACATTGGCCAACCATATATGCCGTTCGGCGTAGATGCGAGGGGCCTTTTTATCGGGGGCGCCACACCGCGTGTTTAGGGTAGTTTTGTCGTGGCGCCGGCTATTTCTTTGCCGAGCGCTTGGTCGCCTTCTTGGCGGCAGCGCGCTTGGCGGGGCGCTTTTTCGTCGATGGTCCACGCGCCGCTCGTTCGGCCAGCAACGCGCCGGCTTGTTCGAGCGAGAGCGCTTCCGGATCCGCACCTTTGGGGAGCGACGCGTTCGTTTCGCCGTCGGTGACGTATAAACCGTAGCGGCCTTCGAACATCCGGATCGGTTGCTTGGTGACGGTCGAATCGCCGAGCGTGCGCAGCGGCTCCTTCGCCGCGCCAAAGCCGCGTCGCTGCTTCTTCGGTTCGGCCAGCAGCGCGATTGCCTGCTCGAGCGTCACGTCCAACGGCGACACATCGGCAGGCAGGCTGCGCGTTTCGTCGCCGCATTTCACGTACGGTCCGAAGCGTCCGTTGTGGGCGACGATCTTTTCACCACTCTTGGCGTCGGTCCCCAACTCCCGCGGCAGCGACAGCAGCTTCAGCGCGGTCGGCAGGTCGATATCTTCGGGTTTCATCCCTTTGAGCAACGACGCGTTCTGCGGCTTCTCGTCGTCCTCGGGCGTGCCGCGTTGCACGTAGGGTCCAAATCGCCCCACCTTCAGGAACACCGGCTTGCCGGTGGTCGGGCAGACGCCCAGTGGCTCCTCGGCCTGGGCCGATTGATCGAGCAACTGGGCAGCGGCTTCGGGAGTGAGCTCGTCGGGCGGCAGGTCTTCGGGAATGCTCGCCCGTCGATCGCCTTGCTCGAGGAACGGACCGAACCGTCCAACGCGCACAACGATGGGTGCTTCGCTCGTTCCATCGGCCTTGATCTTGCCACGCAACGGAATGCGGTTCACTTCCGCCGCGTTGATCTCCTCGACTTTATTGGCCAATTGGTTTTTCAGGCCACTGGTGCCGTTGCCGAAGTAAAAGTCGCGCAGGTAATCGACGTGCCCCGTCTCGCCGCGGCTGATCGCGTCCAGGTCGTCTTCCATCTGCGCGGTGAAGCGGTAGTCGACCAGGTTCGGCAAGTGTGCTTCAAGCAACTGCGACACGGCAAACGCTGTCCAAGTCGGCACCAGGGCGTTGCCGCGCTTGACGACGTAATCGCGCGCCTGGATCGTGTCGATGATCGAGGCGTAGGTGCTCGGCCGGCCGATGCCCATTTCTTCCAGCGTCTTGGTCAGCGTCGCCTCGTTGTAGCGCGCGGGGGGCTGCGTGCTGTGATCGTTCGATTCGATTGCCCGGCAGGCTAGCCGGTCGTCGACCTTCACCTGCGGCAAGATGGTTTCGCGATCGGCCAGCTCGGCCTGTGGATCGTCCGAGCCTTCGACATACGCCCGCAAGTAGCCGGGGAAGTCGATCGTTTTGCCGCCGACTTGGAACAGCGCGCCGGCCCCTTCGACGCCGATGGTGATGCGGCGCCCACGCGCGTCGGCCATCTGGCTGGCGATCGTGCGCTTCCAGATCATCTCGAACAGCTTGAACTCTTCGGCCGACAAGCTGCCGCGCAGCTTATCGGGCAGCTCGAATGGATGCCCTGCCGGACGAATCGCCTCGTGGGCCTCCTGGGCGTTCTTCACCTTGGTGCGATACACGCGCGCTTCGTCGGGCAGATACTCCTTGCCGTACTCCGCTGCCACCAGGTCTCTGGCTGCTCCGACGGCCACCGAGGCCAGGTTGGTCGAGTCGGTACGCATGTAGGTGATGTGGCCGTTCTCGTACAGGCTCTGCGCCACCTGCATCGTGCGCCGCGCGGTAAAGCCCAGTTTGCGGTTCGCTTCTTGCTGGAGCGTGCTGGTGGTGAACGGCGGATAAGGACGCGAAGTGTACGGCTTGTCGTCGAGCGCCACGACGCGGAACTCGGTGCGCCGCAGATCGTCGGCAAGTTTCTTTGCCGCAGCCTCGTCCAACAGCAGCAGGTTCGGGTCCTTGAGCTTGCCGGTGGTCGGTTCGAAGTCGCGCGTCGCCGGCACACGCCGTCCCTGGTAGCTGATCAACGTCGCCTGGAATTCCTCGCTCGCCGCGGTGGCGAACGTGCCCAACAGGTCCCAGTATGTCGCCGAGACGAACGCCATCCGTTCGCGCTCCCGCTCGACGATCAGCCGCACCGCGACGCTCTGCACCCGCCCCGCCGACAGCTTGGGGCGCACCTTTCGCCACAGCAGCGGCGACACCTCGTATCCATACAACCGATCGACGATCCGCCGGGTTTCTTGGGCCCGCACCAGGGCGTCGTCGATATCGCGCGGATGCTCCAGGGCGGCGTGGATCGCCTCCTCGGTGATTTCGTGAAACACCAGGCGGCGGACCGGGATTTTTGGCTGCAGCAGTTCGCGCAGGTGCCAACTGATCGCTTCCCCTTCGCGGTCTTCGTCGGTCGCCAGATACAGTTCCTTGGCGTCCTTCATCATCCCTTTCAGCTTGCGGACGTGCTCGGTCTTGCCCGGCGGCACGATGTACACCGGGCTAAACTTGTCGTTGACGTTGACGCCCAGATAAGCCCAGTCCTCGTGCTTATACTGGGCCGGAATCTGCTTGGCCCCCTGCGGCAGGTCGCGGACGTGGCCGATGCTTGCCTCGACGGCGAAATTCTTGCCGAGAAACTTGCTGATCGTGCGGGCTTTGGCCGGCGATTCGACGATCACCAGCGATTTGCCACCTGCGCCAGCCGCTTTCTTTGCCATAGCTTGAGTGGTTCGCCGATCTGTGTTGTCTGCAGCGACTTGTCTGCGGAGAATCGTCTGCCGCGAGTCGCTTACAGGGGCCGCCTGCGGTGCGTCGTTGCCAAGGCGTGTTGGGATTGCATTTAGGTCGACACTCCTTAAAATCTTGACAGTCAAGGCAAGATTGGACTTGCACTGATTAATATCTCTCGGCCCCGCCTGTCAAGGCGCCTCTGGCGCGCTGCGGTATCGGATGGCACGGATTGCCGCACCGCGCACGGGCTCCTGGCGGCACAGTTCGTAGCAGGTGGTGGCGGTTTCGTTTCGCTGCGGCGCATCGCTTTTCGACAAGGACGGCAAACCGGCAATGGCATCGACCTTTCACGTTTTCCGCAAGAACCAGCGACTATTGATGGCCGTCTTCGGCGTGCTGCTGATGATCGCCTTTACGCTGAGTAGCGTGCCAGCGTTCTTGGCCGATCGCGCGTCGCCGCAGAATCCGCTGATTGCCACCACGCGGTTTGGCAACATCCATGCCTACGACGTCGCCGAGATGCTCGAGCAGCGGAACATCGTGAAGCAGTTTTTGTTTCAGATCATGATCCAGGCGCGGATGCTCGACTGGATCGACAACATGCAGCGCCAATTCGGGCAAGACCTGCAAAAGCTGCTCAGTCCCCAGACGTTGCAAGGCATCCAGGCCCGCTTGGGCAACGACCTGCAATTCGAACTGTCGCAGACCATCGGACCGTCGACGGAACGCTCCGTGGTCGAAACTCGCTTGCAGGCGCAGCTCGGCGAGCGCGAAGGGGTTGTCATCAGCGACGACGCCATCACGGAATACATCCGTTTGCAGTCGGGCGACCGTGTATCGGGCGAACAGATGAAAGCGGCCATGGCACAACTGCCGACCCGTTCGCGGCAGCGTGTTTCCAAGGCGCGCCTGTACGAAGCCTTGCGTACCGAGTTGGCTGCCGCGAAGTATCGGCAGTTCTTCCTGCTAGGCATGCAAATGACCCCGGCCGAGCGCTGGGAGTACTACGCTCGGCTCAAGCGGCGGGCCAGTGCCGAGATCGTGCCGCTGGCCGCCTCGGAGATGTTGTCGCAGGTGAAGGAACCCAGCGAGCGCGAGCTGGTCGCGTTCTTCGACGAACACAAGCAAGAGGAGGCGGTACCTGGATCGCCGAAGCCGGGATTCAAGGTGCCTCACAAGGCGGCATTCGAATATCTGCGTGCCGACTACGAGAAGTTCTACGACGAAGCGGTGATCAGCGACAAAGAGCTCGAAGAGGAATACGAAAAACACAAGGACGAAAAATACCGCTACTCGTCGCTGGCCAGCGAACCCGAGACAGACGAGGAAACCAAGCCCGAGGAGCCGGCAACGAAGGACGAGAAACCAGCCGCCGGCGACAAGAACCAAGCCGAGACCAAGCAATCCGAGCCGGCAGGCAAAGAGAAGCCGAGCGACGAGCCGTCGAGCAAGAAGGAGCCGGAAAAGCAATCCAACGACACTAGTTCAGATTCGGATAACGACGAGTTCGTCGATCGCGATCCGGCGAAGGACGATCAACCGCCGGCTACTCAAGACGCGGCGGCAACTGAGCCAGTGAAAAAGGAGGAGCCGGCAAAGACAGACGAACCGCCCAAGAAGTCCGAGCCGACGCCTACGCACGCTGGACCCCCCTCAGATATGCCGTTCAGTTACCAACCTCCCGGCGAGCAGTCTCCTACCGCCGATAAGCAGGCGCTCGATCTCAAGGCTCCCGAGAACGCGCCGACCACGCCGGCAGCGCCGAAGATTTCGACCGCGCCGATGCTGCTTGATCGCTTTGCCCTGCCGCAGGAGATCACCGGCGGCAAATCGCCGACGCATGCCCCGTTGTGGCAGGTTCGCGAGCGGATTCGCAAAGAGCTGGCCGGGGCGCGTGCGGTAGCCAAGATCGATGCCGTGTTGCAGAAGCTGCAAACTGAGATGCGGCAGTACACTCGCCGCCGCGCCGATGCCGAGTTCCGCAGCGAGCCGCTGCCGTCGCCGTTGGATCTGGCGACGCTGGCCAAGGAAGGCGGCCCAGGAATCACGAACGGCTCGATGAAGCTTACCTCGGCCTACGAGTTGGGCCAGGACCCTGGGCTTGGTGAGACCACGGTCGGCGGCGATTCAATCACCGACTTTGCCTACGGCGGACTGAAACTCTACACCTCGGTGCAGGCCCAGGACTCGGCCGGCGACCGCTATTTGTTTTGGAAGACCGACGATGTGCCGGCACATGTTCCCGAGTTGGCCGAGGTCCGCGGCGATGTCGATCGCGCCTGGAAGATGATCCAGGCCCGTGAGCTGGTCCGCGGCAAGGCCGACGAGTTGGCGGCCAAGGCCCGCGCCGCTGCGAAACCGTTGAAAGAGACGCTCGGCAGTCAGGGCTACACCGTCACCGAAACCGAGCCGTTCTCGTGGCTCTTGACCAGCAGTGCCGGCGACTTCAACGCCAGCCCGACCTCGCAGATCGGCGAGGTGCAAGGGGTCGTCGACCCCGGGCCCGATTTCATGCGGGCCGTGTTCTCGCTTGGCGTCGGCGACGTGGGTGTGGCGATGAACAATCCCGAAACGGTGGCGTACATCGTGCGGCTCACCAGCCTCGAGCCAGCGGAGTCGGTGCTGCGCGACACGTTCTTCGCCGATAAGGGTGGCACGCCGCAGCAAGTGAGCCAGGCGTCGCGATTGGATCAGCGCAAGATCGTTGACGCGTGGCGCGAAAAGTTCATCGCCGACGCGCGGCTGGTTTGGGTCCAGCCGCCGAACGACGACGTTGCCGCCGAGTAACGCACAAGCGCCCGCCCGTTAGCCCCGGCGAGTTGCCGGGGGTTCGCCCTGGCCTACTTTCGCGCTCGACAATTGGCCGCGGTCTTGATGAAATGTGCTCCTAGTCGATGGCGGCCGGGAGAGGTTGAAGGACAGCCATAGAAGTCCGTCGAGGCGAGAAGTGCGGCGTCGGTGGCTCGGTTCTTAGCCGCTAGGACGTCGTGACCAATTCGGCATGGGGCCGTGAGCTTCGACAACCGCTCCGTCGGTCGTTGCGGAGGAGACAAGGGACTGGAGGCTTGAGGCTCGGATCCAGCCTCACGTCTCCAGCCTCCAACCTCCCTCCGCAGTGGCCGAACAGTATTTCGCTTCTGGCAGGGCGTTGCCGCCAACATCGAGCGTTCCGGAGGACCGTGCGTGATCAATCGGCGATCGGCGGATGACGAAACGGTTGATGCGGACCTCCTTCGACGAGGACGTCATCCCAGGACCAGGCGCGGTTTCCCCTCGGGGAAACCAACGGCTATCGAGGTGGTTGTCGCCTCACGGTCGTCTGCCAGTGGCCGAGGCATTTTTTAACACCCCACAAGAACGTCTCGGCCACACAAGCGGGCCCGGAGTCCAAACAGACGTTCGTAACCAGCGAGCCGCAGCGCGGCGATTTGTGCCGCGCTGCGCGCTCGTTTTTGAGTTATTTCCTTTGTGTTCTTCGTGCCTTCGTGTTTCAAGAAAAACCACCAAGTCACGAAGGACACGAAGATGCAGGGGAGCCCCCGCGACTTGGGACTAGGACACGTTCTGGGACGAACTGACGTGACTCATCGACGAGTGTTGTTATTTGGCCGCCGCACATTGCGCCAGGGCGATCGCGCCGCACACTCCGGCGTCGTCGGCAAGTTGCGGCGGGACGATGTAATCGTTGATCCCGGCTTCGTCGAGCGCCGGCGCCACCACGTAGCCGTTGAGCACCGCTCGGGTCTTTTGGCGCACGGCATCGAAGAACTTCGCTTCGCCCAGCCGGCCTCCTTTGCGCACGCTCCCGCCCAAAATCACGCGCTCCGGCGAGAGCGCGCAGACGATATTGGCAATCGCGGCGGCGATGTAATCGGTTTCGTACCGCCAGGCAGGATCGTCGGGCGGAATGTCCTGGGCCGACATGCGCGCACGCGCCTGCATTGCGACGCCCGAGCACAACCCCTCCCAGCAATCGCCGTGGTACGGACACACGCCCGGAAACGTATCGCCGGCGACGCGCGGCAACCGCAGGTGCCCCATCTCCGGATGCACCAGGCCGTGCAACAACCGGCCGCGCGCCATGCCTCCGGCGCCGATGCCGGTGCCGATCGTGATATAGATGAAATCGTCGAACCCCGCGGCCGCTCCCCAAAAGTGCTCGCCCAGCGCCGCGCCGTTCACATCGGTATCGAAGCCGATCGCCGCGCCGGGAAACGCGCGCCGGAACGTGCCGACGACCTCGGTGTTCCGCCACGGGAGTTTGGGCGTCGAAGTGATGAACCCGTAGGTCGGCGACTTGGGATGCAAATCGACCGGGCCGAACGTCGCGATGCCAATCGCCTCGAGCCGGCCATGCCGCGTCTGCTGTTCGCTCAGCCAGCCGACGACCGTTGCCAGCAGCCGGGGTGGATCGTCGCCGGTGGCGAATTCGGCCCGCGCCAGCAGCTCGCGTCCCGGTCCGGTTCCCACGGCGCACACCCACTTGGTGCCGCCTCCTTCGATGCCGCCAACGAGAACGTCGCTTCGACGCATAGACGCATTGTTCGTGGTGCTTATTTCGAGCGCCGCGATTGTAGCCACTTCGCCGCCCGAAGCGCGGAAAATGCCTCAACCCCGGCAAGTTGCCTTGCCGAAGAGACTTCCAGATAGCTTGATTGCGCCAGTTCTCGCGCCTATGATGGCCGGGACAGGTAGGTTCGGTTTCTTGAAAGCTCCGGGCACGGGTGGCCGCCGCTCGTCCATACCGCGATGGTACGTCTTGTGCGATACAACGTTCGCAGCCGTTTGGCTGCATGCCGCTCGGCGCGGTGCTGTTGTTGTTCGGCCTAGTGCCGGACGCCAAGCGTTCTTCTTCCGCCTGGAGATTCGCCCGTGTCCGAGGTTTTCGTTTCAGGTTCTATTGCGCGCCGCCGGAGCATCCGTCGGCGCGGGAGTAGGCTGTCGATGGCCACCGATTTTCGCCGCAAAGAACTGCTTCCCGAGCTAACCAAGCGGATCGTCGAAACGTACACCGAGATCGGTAGCATCAACCATCTCGGCCACTGTCCGCTGCCCAGTTACGACGCGGTGATCGAGATCGTCGAGGAGCTGAAGGAGATTCTCTACCCCGGCTACCGTCGCCGCGAGGGGTTGCACTTCGGGAACGTGATGTACCACGTCGGCGACCTGATCGACGGGCTGCACGACAAGCTCACGCAGCAAATCGGCCGCGCCTTGCGGCACGATGCCCGCATCTCCACGTCGCCGTGCGATCCTGAAATCGATTACGAGGCGCTCGGCCAGGCGAAAGCGATCCAGTTCCTCGAACAGATTCCCGAGCTGCGGCACATGCTCGCGCTCGACGTGCAAGCCGCCTACGAAGGCGACCCCGCGGTCCGCCACACCGACGAGATTGTGTTCTGCTACCCGGGACTCGAAGCGGTGACGGTTTATCGGCTGGCCCATCTGCTGTGGGACCTGGAGGTGCCGCTCATCCCGCGCATGATGACCGAGTGGGCACACGGCAAAACCGGCGTCGACATCCATCCGGGAGCGCAGATCGGCCGGCATTTCTTCATCGACCACGGCACCGGCGTGGTGATCGGCGAAACGTGCGAGATCGGTGAGCACGTGAAGCTGTACCAGGGCGTCACGCTCGGCGCGTTGAGCTTCGCGCTCGACGCCGACGGCAACCTGGTCCGCGGCCTGAAGCGCCATCCAACGCTCGAAGACCGCGTGGTGATCTACGCCAACGCCACGATTCTCGGCGGGGCGACGATCGTCGGCCACGACTCGGTGATCGGCTCCAGCGTGTGGCTCACCCGCAGCGTCGAGCCGCACTCGACCGTGGTGCTGGAGAAGCCAAAATTACGCATCCGCGCCGAGCCGCTGGAGGAAATGCACCAAGAGCTGGATTACCAGATCTGAGAAAAACCACAGAGGCACCGAGACACAGAGACACAGAGAAGAAGGGCAGAGAGAGCAGCGGCCCCGAACAATCCCATCCGCGCGTCCTCTGTGCCTCTGTGGTTATTCTGCCTATCGGGTCCGGCGGGCGGCGCGCAGTTGTGCTCGGGCTTGCAGTTCCAGGCGATCGCGGATCGCCATCAGCTCAGGCGTGTTCGACGGGCGCTTGCGGGCCGCCGAAAGATGCTCCGCCGCTACGTGCATGTCGAGCGCAGTGACCGGCAGCGCGCGGTTGGTGAGCACCGACACCTGGTTGTCGACCACCTGCACGAACCCGCCGTCGACATACAGCCGCTCGGTGGCGTTGCCGTTCTTGAGCCGCATCTCGCCGTAGCCCAAGCGGCCGATCATGGCGCTGTGCCCCGGCGCGATGCCGATCTCACCATCGAACAACGGCAAGGCGACAAAATCACTGGTCGTCTCGCTCACGGTTGTCTCAGGCGTGACGACGACGCAGCGTAGGCGCCCACCGTGGGCGCTGGTCAGCGCGCCGTGGGCTGTCGTGCTCGCGGGATTGGCTTCCACTACTTCTTCTCTTTCTTGGCCTGCTCTTCGGCCTGCTCGATCGGCCCGACGTACATGAACGCACTCTCGGGCAGGTGGTCCCACTTGCCGTCGGCAATTTCCTCGAAGCTGCGGATCGTTTCCGACAGCGGCGTGATCTCGCCCTTCTTGCCGGTGAACACCTCGGCCACCAAAAACGGCTGCGACAGGAACCGTTCCATGCGGCGGGCACGGTGCACCACCAGCTTGTCTTGTTCGCTCAGTTCGTCGACGCCGAGGATGGCGATGATGTCTTGCAGTTCGCGGTAGCGCTGCAAGGTGCGCTGCACCCGGCGAGCGATGGCGTAGTGCCGGTCACCGACGTACTGTGCATCGAGAATGCGGCTCGACGAGGCCAACGGATCAACTGCCGGATAGATGCCTTTTTCGGAGATCGAACGCTCGAGGTACAAGAACGCGTCGAGCTGGCCGAATGCGGCGGCGGGCGCCGGGTCGGTCGGATCGTCGGCCGGCACGTACACCGCTTGCACGCTGGTGATGGCCCCTTTGCTGGTCGAGGCGATTCGTTCTTGCAGCGCACCCATTTCGGTCGCCAACGTCGGCTGATAACCGACGGCGCTAGGCATACGACCGAGCAACGCGCTTACCTCGCTGCCCGCTTGCGAGAAGCGGAAGATGTTGTCGACGAACAGCAGCGTGTCGGCGCCGGTCGTATCGCGGAAGTACTCAGCCATTGTCAGCGCCGACAGGGCCACGCGCAACCGCGCGCCGGGGGGCTCGTTCATCTGGCCGAACACCATCGTCGTCTGCTCGATGACTTTGCGGCCGGTCTGCCCAATCTCGGCCTCCTGCATTTCCATCCACAGGTCGGTCCCTTCGCGCGTGCGCTCGCCGACACCCGCAAACACCGACGAACCGCCGTGGGCACTGGCCACGCGGGCGATCAACTCTTGCAGGATGACGGTCTTGCCGAGACCCGCACCACCGAACAGGCCGGCCTTGCCGCCGCGGACGAACGGGGTGAGCAGATCGATGACCTTGATGCCGGTTTCGAACAGCTCGGTCTTGGTCGACAAGTCGGTGATCGCCGGGGCATCGCGATGGATCGGCCGGTATTCTTCGGCATTGACCGGCCCGCGCTCGTCGATCGGCTCGCCGAGCAGGTTGAACACACGGCCCAGCGTGGCCTTGCCGACCGGCACCGTCACCGGGGCGCCGGTGTCGATGCAGTCCTGGCCGCGCACCAGGCCGTCGGTCCCGCCGAGCGCGACGCAGCGCACACGTCCGCCCCCCAGGTGCTGCTGCACCTCGCCGACAAGGTTCACCTTGATACCCTTGTTCTCGGACGTGATCTTGACGGCGTTATAGATTCTCGGCAGTTGGTGCTCGGGGAACTCGACGTCGAACGTCGAGCCGATGATCTGCGTCACGTGCCCGACGCCGGGAGTCGACGCCTTGTTGGAATGTTCGCTCGGGGCGCTTACGGTCGTTGCCATGGTTTCAATTATCCTTTCAGTGCTTCCACGCCGCCAAGGACTTCCATGATCTCGCCGGTGATCTGACTTTGCCGGGCGCGATTGTAGGTCATCGACAGTTGTTTGATGATCTTGTCGGCGTTCTCGGTGGCGGCTTTCATCGCCACCATGCGGGCAATCTGCTCGCTGACGGCCGCGTCGAGAAAGCATTTGAACAGCCGCACCTTGAAGCTCGTCGGCACGACCTCTTCCAAGATGCTCTCGGCCGAGGGGAAAAACTCATACTGGCGGGCCGCTTGGGCCCCGGGCGCCTCGCCGGGCGCTAACGTACCAGCGCTGATCAGCGATCCCAGCGGCAGCAGAGTTTCGACCGTCGCCGCCTGGCGCGACATCGTCTCGAACCGCGTGTAGACCACGTCGAGCCGATCGAGCTTGCCGGTCACGAACTCTTCCAGGTACCGGTCAGCCAGCACCTCAACTTCTTCGTACGAGGGCTTGTCCTCGAAGTGCGTGAACGTGACGTCAGGAATCACTTCGCGGAAGCGGAAGGAGGCGATGCCGCGCTTGCCGGACACCTCAAGGCGGACGTTTGGCACGGTGATCTTTAGCTCGTTGAGCCGCGCCAGCCCGGCACGCTGCACGTTCGAATTGTATCCGCCGCACAGGCCGCGATTGCCCGTGAGCACCAGCAGCGTGACGTGCTTCACTTCCTCGCGCGGCTCGAGCAGCGGATGGCTGACGTCGAGCCCGGCCGAGGCCAGGTCGGCCACCAGGGCAGTGATCCGCTTGGTGTACGCGGTGGCGGCATGGGCGCGGTCCATCGCCTTCTTGAACCGTGCGGTGGCAATGAGCTCCATGGTCCGCGTGATCTTGCGGATGTTCTTGATGCTCTTGCGGCGTTTATCGAGGGCGCGGGCCTTGGCCATGTCGCGTGTCTACTTCAAGAAACGAATCGTAAGCGGATACTGAAACGGCATGCCGTTGCTGACCTTCAGCGATGCGATAACCACCAAGATGACATCGGCCACCGGGATAATCACGAGCAGCGGTAGGAACACCAGGCCGACGCACGTCGCCGCCATGACGGCCCCCAGCACCCAGGTGTAAAGCGACATCGAAATCTGGAAATTCAACGACTCCTTACCTTGCTCGTCGATGAACGGATGCTCCTCTCGCTTCAGCACCCACACGATCAGCGGTCCAGCAATGTTGGCGAGCGTCGGACCGAGGAACATGGCTAAGGCCGACAGGTGGCAGAGCATGGCCCATTGCCGCACGTATTTGTCGGGCTCGGCAACAGGCGGCGGCGGGATTGCGTCGGTCGGTGGTATGGTGTCGCTCATACGTTACACGCGGGCTATATGCTTGCTGCGATCGCCTGAGAACTGCTTCTGGAACGCGGCGATGGCCGATTCGATCTCTTTGGCCAGATCGTCGTCGAGCTTCTTGGTCTCGCGCAGCTTCTTGACGATGTCGGCTTTCTGGCTGTGTATGAACTCCAGGAATTGCTTCTCCCACGCGGCGACTTCCTCGCGCGGGATTTTATCGAGGTGGCCGCGGGTGCCGGCGTAGATGCTCAGCACTTCGTCGAGCACGTCCATCGGGGCATATTGCCCTTGCTTGAGCAACTCGATCATGCGGTAGCCACGGTCGAGCCGCGATTGCGTGGCCGGGTCGAGGTCGGTGCCCAACTGGGCGAACGCCTCCAACTCGCGGAACGCAGCCAAGTCGAGGCGCAAACCGCCGGCGACCTTTTTCATGGCCGGAATCTGCGCGGCGCCGCCGACACGCGAGACCGAAATACCGGCATTCATCGCAGGTCGCTGGCCGGCAAAGAACAAGTCGGGCTGCAAGTAAATCTGCCCGTCGGTGATGCTGATCACGTTGGTGGGGATGTACGCCGACACTTCGCCTTCCAGCGTCTCGATGATCGGCAGGCTGGTGAGCGAGCCGCCGCCGAGTTCCTCGCTAAGCTTGGCCGAGCGTTCGAGCAGTCGGCTGTGTGCGTAGAACACGTCGCCCGGATACGCCTCGCGTCCAGGCGGGCGACGCATGAGCAGCGACAACTGCCGGTAGGCGGTCGCTTGCTTCGACAGGTCGTCGTACACGATCAGCGCGTGGCCGCCCTTGTACATGAAGTACTCGGCCATGGCGGTCCCCGCATACGGAGCGACGTATTGCAGCGGCGCTGGAGTGCTGGCGCCGGCAACGACCACCGTGGTGAAGTCCATCGCCCCTTGCTCGCGGAGCTTTTCGACCACGCCGGCCACGGTCGACTCCTTCTGACCGACCGCCACGTAGAAGCATTTCACGCCCGAGGTCTTTTGATTGATGATCGCGTCGATGCCGATGGCGGTCTTGCCGGTCTTGCGATCGCCGATGATCAGTTCGCGCTGACCGCGGCCGATCGGCGTCATGGCGTCGATGGCCTTGATGCCGGTCTGCATTGGCTCGCGCACTGGCGAACGGAACGCGACGCCGGGGGCCATGAATTCCACCGGGCGTCGCTCCTGGGCGATGATCGGCCCTTTGCCATCAAGCGGGTTGCCCAGCGGATCGACGACGCGCCCAATCAGTGCGTCGCCAACCGGCACGCTGAGCAGCCGGCCGGTGCTGCGGACTTCATCCCCTTCCTCGATTGTGAGGTAATCGCCGAGGATGATCACGCCGACCGAGTGTTCTTCGAGGTTGAACGCCAGGCCGTTGACGCCGTTAGGGAACTCGACCATTTCGCCGGCCATGACACCGCTGAGCCCGTAAACGCGCGCGATGCCGTCGCCGACCTCCAGCACGCGTCCCACTTCGCGGACGTCGATCTGGGTTTCGTAATGCTCGATTTCAGCCTGTAAGACTGAAGCGATCTCGTCGGCTCTGAATTTCATGGACGCTCCTGTAGATCATCTGGCGGCGAACTTGTTCGAGCTGGGCGACGACCGATCCGTCGTACACCGTGTCTCCTACGCGAAACACGATGCCGCCGATCAGCCCGGGATCGACGCGGCGATGCAGAATCGGTTCCGCTTTCAATGCGGTTCGCAGCCGCTGGGCAATGGTTTTCGATAACTCTTGGTTTAACGGTTCGGCGGTCGTCACTTCGACGCGCACGCGGTTGTGCATTTGATCGCTGAGATCGTGGGCGGCATGCCGAACCGCTCGCAGGTAGCCGCCGCGGCCGTGGCCGACAAGCACCTTCAAAAAATCGAGGAACAGCGGCGTGATCTTCCCGCGGAACACGCGATCGATGAGTTGCTGCTTTTGATCGGGAGCGATCATTCCCGAGGCCAGCACGTCGTCGACTTTTGGCAGCTTGAGCAGTACCTCGTCGACCAGCTCGTCAAGCTCTGCGAGCACTTCATCGACCTTCCCCTGCTTTTTGGCCGCTCCCAGCAGTGCCTCGGCATACACGGTGGCGACGCGCGATGCGCCGACGTCGATTTCCGGCGTGGTCAGCGAATCGGAGAACAGGACTTCGTCGTTGTCGCCGTTGGTGCTCGGCATCGGTGGTCAGTTCCTGCTTTCGCCAACGGGAGTGAAACGTCGCACCGCATCTTCGATCAAACTCGCGTGGTCGGCGGCGTTGAGCTTGGCACGCACGATCTTGCCGGCCAGCTCGACCGCCAGGTTCGCGCTCGTTTGCGCGAGCTGCTGGAGCGCCTGGTCGCGTGCCGTTTCGACTTCGCGCTTGGCGCGGTCCATCTCGGCGGTTGCATCGGCGCGGGCCTTGGCCAGCATTTCCTCGTGCAGCATCATGGCCGCCCGGCGACCTTCGTCGAGGATGCCACGCACCTCATCTCCGGCCGTGGCCAGCCGGTTCTCGTATTGCGCGAGCAGTTGCCTGGCCTCTTCGTTGCTGTGCCGGGCCGCGGCCAGGTCGTCGGCGATCCGCTTCTCGCGGGCATCGAGCGCCTTGGCGATCGGTCCCCAGGCGAACTTGCTCAGCACAGCCACGAGCAACAGAAAGATCACGAACGACCACACGGCCAGATCCGCGCGCAGCTCCGACGGCTTCGTGGCCTCGGAACCCGGCTCGGGCATGCCCAAATGGCTGTGGCCCGCGGCATGTCCGGCGTGCTCGACCTCGACGGTCTTGCCCGGCTCGGCGGCAACTACCGACGATGCCACTATCCCGCAGACCAGCGCCGCGCACGTCAGCCGAACGCGAATCATCACGTGATCCTCGCTAAATCGTGGAAGCGTTAAACGCCCGTTGAGCAAATGAACAACGCGTAGAACGTGAACCCTTCGATGAGGGCGGCGGCGATAATCATCGCAACCTGAATGTTTGCGGCCACCTCGGGCTGTCGGGCCATGCTCTCGAGCGCCGCGGCGGCCAGCTTGCCGATGCCCAACGCGGCGCCGATCACGACTAGCCCAGCGCCAAAAGCGCCGGTCAGATCGATCAAGGCCGTCGGCGTTGTGGCCTCTTGTGCCATCGCCGGCGACGCCATCAGCACGAACACCACCACCATCGCCAGGACCTGAACGAGTTTACTCACGGATGTACTCTCCTTCTTCACGTTAAATGGACGGAATCGATGCGCTCGCGGGGCCTAATGCTTGTGGACCGCCGCTCCAATGAACAAGGCCGAAAGAAAGGTGAAAATATAGGCCTGCAGAAACGCGACGAATAGCTCCAGCAGGCTGAATAACGTTGAGCTGATGACACTGATAATAGTGACGGTCGTCCACGTGCCGGTCGAGGCGGCTGCGGCACCGGCAATCAGCCCAATGATGCCCAGCAGCACCAGGTGCCCGGCAACCATGTTGGCCAAAAGACGCACGCTAAGAATCGCATGTTTGATCAGTAGGCCGAGCATCTCGATCGCGAAGATCATAATTTTCAGCGGAAACATGTACCATGGCAGGTCCATCGTCGGCACCTGGTTCCACAGGAACCCAAACACGCCAAATTTCAACATGCCGGCAACCAGTGTCGTCGCGAAGGTCACGCATGCCAGCCCGAACGTGGTGCCGAACGCCCCTGTCGGCGCGCCGAGCCACGGGATCAGCCCCAGCAAGTTGCACGTGAGAATGAAAAAGAACATCGTCCAGAATAATGGCAAGAACTTGTCGGCGTCGTGCGGATGCCAATCGCCGGCATGATGCTCGGGGACATGGTCGTGTCCCGCGCCGTGGTCGTTGAAAGGATCGTCGTCGTTTTCATGGCCGGGAACTTCGCGTTGCTCGTAATGCGTCTGAACTGGCGAAGGGACATGTTCTTCGTGGTTGCTGCCAATGCTCGGGCGCACCACCTGGTCGCGGATGAACACTAGCATCGATTCGAGCAGGTTCCACCAACGGCCGCGAGGCTCGTGGCCTTCGCTCATGCGGTGCGCAATGCGGATGAAGAAGAACGCGACCAGCGCCGCCGCCAGCAGCTCCAGGATCATGTACTTCGAAATCGCGAAGCCCGACTGCTTCTCGTACAGGTTTTTGAGCGTGGCGAACGGCTGCGGGATGAGAACCTTCCCTGACAACTCGCGGTTGAACTCGTCGATCGAAAGGTGCTGATGCTCGGCGTCGTGGACCAGGAAGTCCATCGACTTTGGCACGTGCCCGTAGTCGCTGTAGCGATAGCGCCACAGGTCCTTCGGCACTTCGAAGTAATACGAATCTTTGATGTGCAGAACTGGGTCAGCCATCGCTTACGCTATTCGTCAACAGGCCAGTGGCCACACCGTTTGTCGTCGCCGGACGCAGGAGCCGCAGCAACAGGGCAGTTTCAATCGTCAACGAAACGAGAAAGAACCAGACAAGCTGCCCCAGAAATCCTGCCTGCCACAGTACCCCACGTTGCGCGGCGCTCGCCGCACCCGCCAGCAAAGGGATGCACATTCGCACCAGGGTGCCGCCGAGAACACCAGCGATCGCGTTCAGCGTGTTCTGATACCAAGCAGTGATGGCCAGCGCCGCGCAGGAGCTTGCCGTGCAGATTGCCGCCGCCAGCGCGATGGCGGGCAAGCGCTCTGCGGTGCCAGTAAGCGATGCCCATGCCGCGGATCCGACGGCAACGACGAGCATCGCCGCAACCAGCCACGCCATCGACACGGCGATTTGCCGGCGACGCTGGGCGCTAGCGACGGTGTGCGATGTCGGCGTGCTCACGTTCGCGCTTTCTAACGTTCAACGCCTAACGGTTCTTGGGGCGTCGCGTGATGACGAGCAAATACCAAATCCCGGCCGCGACACCGAACATAAATCCGGTAAGGCCGAGGAAACCAATTCCCCAGCGCTTATCGAGCCACTGTCCCCCCAAACCCGGCAAGACCATGACCGCAGCGACTGTCGCGATCCGAGATACCCATTCCAGGGCCTCAGCCATCGGCGACGGCTGGGAAGGCGGCGATGTCACGGCGTCACGTGCTTTGGACCACGATCCGAAGCCGCCGACCACCCGAGGCGAAAGACCACACCTTTGGCGCGGCCAGCGAGTCGAAGCAAGTAATGGCGAGCTTGGCGTTACGGAACTGTAATCGCGTCGCGCCGCCGTTGTCAATCATCCGCGGCGGCAAATTCGTGTTTTTTTTCACAAAGTCGGCCAGGCGGTCATTTAATCTTGCGGCATCAATGGTTTACGGACGACGTTCACGAGAAAAAACATGCCCTCGCCGCGGGTGATTCAGCCCCGAGACGAGGGAGCATCCTCGAAAGCTACAAAACGCACAGAAACCCCTCTGTCGGGTTGCTTGGTAATTGCGTTTCTTTTAGGCGACAGTTAAACTCGGTCTTAGCCATATTTTCCGTCCGAATTTGACAGTCGCAAAGCGTGGAAAACGCATCCCCTAAAGGTGTTTGTTGTTTCGCCCGCATAGCGTGGGCGGCAGCCGCCGGATCGAAACCTGAGCTGCAACTTGCATCCGTGGTCAAACAATTCGGCGGGATCGTGCGTCCTTTGTTTTGAGTAGTCCGATTTTCGCTCCCCGGTGATTCAAATCCCCAACCGACGACGCGTCAGCCCAGTGTTCCTCTGTGCGCTGGGCAGCGTTGTTGACTTTAACTTCCATCGCCGCCCCCCTTTGAAAGTGAGATCGCCTCAATGACCGCCGAGACACTCAACTCGTACAACTGCAAGGATCTCGCCGAGATGGCCCGGCGTCGTGGGGTGCAAGGTTGGCGCGAGATGCGCAAGGAACAACTGATCCGTGCGTTGTTGCGAGCCAAGCAACGCAGCGGGGTTGCAGTGTCGGCTCAGCGAAAAGCGAAACCAGTGTCGGCGAAGAACACCGCTCCGGCGCGCCGTTCGATGCCGGTAGGACGACAGGCGATCGTCGCCAAGCATCCAGCGGTATCGAAGGGACAAGCCAAGGCAGTGGCGGCTAGCGTGAAGCCTACTGCAGCGAAGCCGTCGGCCGTGAAGCCTCCAGCGGTGAAGTCGCCTGCCGCCAACGGCAGTCTTGCCCGAGCGACGAACGGCCATGCGAGCAATGGCGCGGTGGCGAAGCTCGCAGCGAGCAATGGCGAGGCACACAAGGTTGCGAGCCGTTTGCCGCAACCGGCGAAGCGCGTCGTCGAGCCACCGAAGAAGGAATCGGCCGTTGCCCGCCGGTTGCAATCGATCAAGTCCAAGTCCGATCGTCTGAAGAACCTGTCGAGCAACACCCCGCAGGATAAGCCCGGCGGCGTTCGCGATCGGCTGGTCGTGATGGTTCGCGACGCCTATTGGCTGCACGCGAACTGGGAGCTTAGCCGCCATGGTGTCGAACGTGCCCAGGCTGCCATGGGGCAAGAATGGCACACTTCGAAACCGGTGCTACGGTTGTTTGAAGTTTCCGAAGGCGGAACGACCAGCGCGGCCGAGAGCATCGTGCGCGACATCGACATCCACGGTGGCGTGAGCAACTGGTACATCGATGTGCAGCATCCGCCGAAAAGCTATCGGCTCGATATCGGCTATGTATCGTCGAACGGCAAGATGTTCGTGCTTGCCCGCAGCAACGTGGTCAGCACTCCCAAGCCGGGGGTGAAGGACGCTTTGGACGAAAACTGGACGGCCGTGGCCGAAGATTACGAGAAGATTTACGCGATGAGCGGCGGCTACGCTCAGGACGGCGGCAGCCACTTGCAAGAACTATTCGAGGAGCGGCTGCGTCGGCCGATGGGCTCGCCGATGGTGACGCAGTACGGCTCGGGAGCCGACGCCTTGATGCCCCGCCGCAAAGAGTTCGATTTCCAAGTCGACGCGGAGCTGATCGTCTACGGCGTCAGCGAGCCCGATGCTCACGTCACGCTCCAGGGCGATCCGGTGAAGCTGCGTCCCGATGGCAGTTTCACGGTTCGGTTCGGACTGCCGAATTGCCGGCAGGTCATTCCGGCGGTCGCGTGCAGCGCCAATGGCCTCGAGCAGCGCACCGTCGTGCTGGCGATCGAGCGGAACACGAAGGTGATGGAACCGCTCGTGCGCGACGCCAACGAGTAACGGCGCTGGCTAGCCAGGCGGCTACTCCTCCTCCGGCACCCCCCTTGTTCGGATTCGGTCGCTTCGTAGACTGACCGAAAGGCCGAGCCTTCGGATTTTGAGGCGCCGAACGTGTCGCTCGATATTGCGCGGATTCTCGCCGGGTGGGATTACGAGCCGGACCAGATCTCGGTGCGGATCGTTACCGGCGAGGACGGCCGCGAAAAGATCCAGATGCGGCTCGACCTGGGGCTGATGCAGATGGAGGTCGACGGCCGGCCCGACGGCGAAAAGCCCGAGGGCTACGAGTCGTGGCTAGAGTACTACGTGCATCGCCAGCGCGAGGCCGACACCGCCGAGCCCGACCGGGCAGGCCCATTGCTCGAAAGCGCCGATTGCGAACGGCTTTTGCGCGAGGCAATTCAATATTACCACCGCTACCTGAGCTTTTGGCATCTGAAGCGCTATGAGCTGTGCGCTCGCGACACGAATCGCAATCTCAAGCTGTTCCGGTTCGTCTGCGAACACGCCCGTCACGACCGTGATAAGAAGCGGTTCGACCAGTGGCGCCCGTACGTCACGATGATGCACAGCCGGGCGGTGGCGACGCCGCTGGTGGAAATGGGGCAGATCGAGGCGGCGCTCAGCGCCGTCGAGGCGGGGA
This sequence comes from Pirellulales bacterium, assembly GCA_036272935.1. Lineage (GTDB taxonomy): Bacteria > Planctomycetota > Planctomycetia > Pirellulales > PNKZ01 > DATAXP01. The sequence goes on from DATAXP010000169.1 coordinate 25,292, forward strand.
TCGCCGGCATCAAACGGTTCCTCGACGAGTACAAGCAGAGCGAACGGGCCGACCAGTGTGTTGAACTGGCCCAACTGGAACGCTGGCGCGATCAGATTCTGGCCCGTCACCCCGACCACAAGCCAGTGGAAGCTGCGGAAACGGTCGACCGGCATCTGGAACTCGAACAGGCGCTTGAGAGGGCGATCCACGAAGAGCGCTTCGAAGACGCCGCCCGGCTGCGCGATCAGCTCCGCAGTCTGGACGCAGATGATCCGCCACCCACCGGCGGCTGAGCGTTACCGCTCTGCATGGGCGATAACCACAGAGACACGGAGGCACAGAGGACGCGCGGAGAGGAATTTTTTGTCCGTGCTTTTCTCCGTGCCTCGGTGCCTCTGTGGTGAGTCCGCTTCGTCATTCCGGCTTCGCGACCAGCGGCTCGGCGGTTGCCGGGGCATCGGCGGCGACGGTTAGCGGCACTTCCCACGCTGCGGTGGCGGCCTTGCACAGCCCCTCGCGGCCGTCTTGGCAGTAGTAGTAATTCAGGGCGATGCGTACGCGGTCATCACCAGCCGCCGCGGTCACCGGCAGCCGAATCTCGAGCCGTTGGCTCGGCCTGTCGAGCTTAACTGCCTTGCCGAGTGCCGCGCGATCGATCGGCCCCTTGCTGCCGCCCGGTTCGGCGCGGTACTGCATCGGCGCCAGTGGATTGATTTTCCAACCCTCGGGCAGCTCGACCACCACGCCGATCGTCACCGCGCCATCGCGCGCCGCCAGGCGCATCGGCGAGACGACCGTGTATTTGGTGTCGTCCATCGGAGGCGTGGCGGGTTCGGCGGGGCGCGGTGGCTGGAGTCCCGCAATCGGCAGCGTGCTCACCTGATCGCTGGAACGAAGATCGACCACGCGGATCAGATGGTTGTTGGTATCGGCCACATATAGCTTGCCCGCGGCCGCGGAGATGCCTGCCGGCTCGTCGAACTGGGCCGAACGACCGGCGGCATCGTCGTGCCCCGGCTTGCCCGTACCGGCAACGGTCTCGACGGTGTCCTTGCCGATATCGATCACTTTGATCTTGTTGTTGTACGTGTCGGCGACGTACAGCTTGCCTTCGTGCCAAGCGACGCCCAGGGCGTGTTGCAATCGGGCGAGATCGCCCTGTCCATCGACATCGCCGAACGTGAACAATCGCGAGTCGGGCAGGTGCGAGGTGCCGATGATCGTCCGCACCTTGCCAGCCGTGAACGGCACCGCGCGAATGCTGCTCCCTTCGCTGTCGGCGACGTACAACCAGGTGCCGTCGGTCGCCAGGCCGCTCGGCTGGGCAAAGCTGGCGAAACCTTCTTCATACGGCAGATGCGGCAACAGCGGCCCATCGACGATGTCTTCGCGCCCGTTGCCGGCGTAAGGGCCGATCTCGGACTCATCGAGCGTCATCCGCCAAATCTGGTGCGGCCCGGCCATGGCGATGTACAGGTACTTGCCATGTACCAGCACGTCCCAGGGACTGTTTAGCGCCAAGGCCAGCGGCCGGCCGAGCCAATGTTTCGCTGCGGCAGTGTGCCCGTGATTGTCCATACCGGGAAATGGCGCGTGAGCCTGCACGCCGCGGCCAGCGATGGTCTTCACGGTCTTCTGCTTCAGGTTCACCTTGCGCAGCAGATGGTTCTCCGTATCAGCGACGTACAGCACGTCGCCGTTCAAGGCCATGCCTTGCGGATGATGGAATGTCGCCGCCGCGAAGTCACCATCATGCGCGCCGATCGCCCCGGAGCCGATTACGTCGATCAGCTTGCCATCGAGCCCCGCGACGACAATGCGGTTGTGATTGCTGTCGGCGATGAACAACCGTTGGCTTGCCTCGTCGGCCAGAATTTTGCCGGGATAGCGAAGCGGAGTTTGCTCAGCATGGTGCGCCGCCAGGTCGAACCGCAGCGGCGTCTCGTCGAGCAGGCCCTTGCGACGATAGTAGGCCACCGCCTTCTTCATCACCGTGTTTAGCGACTCGAAGGTCGACTCGCCGCTGCGAACCCAAATGGCGTAACCTTCAGGATCGATAAGAATCAGCGTCGGCCAACTGTTCACGCCGAAGCGGTTCCAGATTTGGTGGCGAGCGTCGTTGACCACGGGATGCTCGATTTCGTTGCGCAGCACCGCCTCGGTGATGTTCTGCGAATCGGCCTCGGTCTCGAACTTCGCCGAGTGGACGCCGATGACCACCAGATCGCGCGGATACTCGTGCTCGAGCTTCTTCAGCTCGGGCAGGATATGCATGCAGTTGATGCAGCAGTAGGTCCAGAAATCGACGAGCACGAACTTGCCGCGCAGTTGCTCCAGCTCCAACGGCCCGGCGGTGTTGATCCACGCCACGCCCCCCTCGAAGCCCGGGGCCTTGAGCCGGCGCGGAAACGGGTTGTCGCGCAGGTCGTGCTCCTTGGGCTTCGCCGGCGGCTCGACGGCAAGAGCCTCGGTCGGCACAACGTCCTCGGCACATCCAAGCATGCTCGCCAGCAACCCGACGACGACGAGCACAGCAGCCCCTGCCTTGCGGGCCGGCCGCGAACAAACCGATGAGCGGGAGGTCATGGCGTACTCCGGAACTGCTGCGGAAACATATCGATGGTATTTTATCCAAGAAGCCTGTCGCTGCGAATCGGGCATCGTTGAGTCGCTGGGATCGCCGCCGCTTTTCTAGGAGCCTCAGACCAAGAAACGCTCGAAATTAATTGTTTGGTTCCTGAGGGTCCCGGGGGGGTATAGACCAATAAACTCGCCTCGTTCTTTGGTGTGTCCAGACCAATGAAGGCCATCGCTCGCCATCTAGTTCTCGGCTCGTGCGAGCTGCCGAACGCCGCGACACATGGTTGCCAAGGTACGCCTTCGCCCCGCGTCACTCAACGGTGCAAATAGGCCAGCGCCGCCGATTGCGGCCCATTCGCCGGACTGCTTTCACCGGCCCGATTTGGGGGTGCTATACTCAACGCTTCATTACCGCCCGTCCGAAAGCCGCCGATGGCCGTCGCCCTGGAAACTGTCGTCAAGCAACTCGAAGACAGCGGCATCGTCGCTGCGGGCAAGCTCGAAAACTTTGTGCCTCCGAAGGCGCATCCCAAGGACGTCGCTGAGCTGGTTGCCGAGTTGGTCAAGCAGAACCATCTCACCCGCTTCCAAGCCCAACAAGTTGCGGCAGGCAAAGTCAAGGCGCTGATTCTCGGCGAGTACACCATCCTCGATAAGATCGGCGCCGGCGGGATGGGGCAGGTGTTCAAGGCGCTGCATCGCCGCATGGATCGCACGGTGGCAATCAAGATGTTGCCGCCGGCCATGACCAAGGATGCCGCCGCCGTTGCCCGCTTCGAACGAGAGGTCCGAGCGGCCGCCAAGCTGAGTCATCCCAACATCGTCGCCGCTTACGATGCCGGCCAGGCCAACGGCGTTCACTTTCTGGTGATGGAATACGTCGAGGGGAGCGACCTCTCGGCGCTCGTCAAGAAGAACGGCGCGTTCCCAGTCGCCAAGGCGATCAACTACGTTCTGCAAGCCGCTCGTGGCCTCGAGTTCGCCCACAAGAAAGGCGTCGTGCATCGAGACATCAAGCCTGCCAACCTGCTGCTCGATGGCGACGGCACGGTGAAGATTCTCGACATGGGCTTGGCGCGCATCGATGCCGCAGGTGGTGTCGCGGCTCAGGCCGAATTGACCGGCACCGGAGCCGTGATGGGCACGGTCGACTACATGGCTCCCGAACAAGGCATGAGCACCAAGCACGCCGATGCACGGGCCGACATCTATTCCTTAGGTTGCTCGCTGTACTACCTGGTCGCAGGCAAACCGACCTACGACGGCGAGACCGTCGCGGCAAAACTTGTCGCCCATCACACGCACCCCATTCCCGATCTGCGTGCCGCGCAGCCCGAGGTTCCCGAGCAACTCGAAGCCGTCTTCAAGAAGATGGTGGCCAAGAAGATCGACGATCGCTACCAGACGGTGAGCGACGTGGTGGCCGATCTTGAGAAGTGCCAGGCTGCTCTCCATGCATCGGCAACGCCGGAGACTAGCGTGTGGAAGTCGGCACCCACGAACGAGCCCTCGGACCTGTCGATTTTGATGACCAGCCGTCCGCTGCGTTCGCTCAGCATGGAGGACGAGTTCCGCATCGAGCCGATTCGCAGCACTCCCCTCTCCCCTCGCGGGAGAGGGGCCGGGGGTGAGGGGGCGCCACCCTGGAGAAACACCAAGGTGCTCGCGGCGGCCGGGGCGGCATGGTTCTTCGTTCTGGTGCTGGGCGTGATCGTCGTGATCCGCAATCAAAAGGGCGAAGAAGTCGGGCGATTGGAGCTTCCGCCGGGCCACACGGCCGACGTGCACGTGCGACCGGCTAAGGACGACGCCGAGCCGATGTTTCCAAGCACGTACGGGCCTGCAAAGCCTGTGGCGACAATCGACAACCCCGCCTTCCAAGCGTGGATGAGAACGGTCGCCGCCATGCCTGCCGACAAGCAGGTGCAGGCAGTCGCCAAGAAGTTGGTAGAGCTCAATCCCGGTTTCGATGGGAACGTGAACGGTTTCGATGGGAAGCTCGCACCGACGATTGAAGCCGGCGTGGTGACGGGGTTTGGGTTTTCCTCCCAGCACGTGACGGACATTGCACCAGTGCGGGCGTTGACAGGATTGAAGGCTCTGAGATGCGGCGGCAACAGCACCGCCAGCGGCATCTTGTCCGACCTGTCACCGCTTCAAGGAATGAAGCTGGAATACCTGAGCGTCGGCTTGACGAGGGTATCCGATCTGACACCACTGCGAGGCATGCCGCTGACGACTTTAAACTGCGCCTATCTTTCGTCATTGACCGATCTTTCACCGCTCAGGGGAATGCCGCTGACGATCTTGAGTTGTCTTGGCACCCAGGTTTCGGACCTGTCGCCCCTGCAAGGGATGCCATTGCGTGAAATAGCCATCTCGCCGAAGAACATCACCAAAGGGATGGACGCTCTGCGTCAGATAACAAGCCTCAAGACCATTCAAACGACCGGGGACTCGAAAGACAGACTTGCTGCCGCCGAGTTCTGGAAGCGATACGACGCTGGCGAGTTCGGCAAGCCTGCCGCCCCGGCCAAGCTCGCCTACCTCGACCCGGCCTTTCAGCAATGGATGAAGACCGTCGCCGCCCTGTCTGCCGAGAAGCAGATCGAAGCCGTCAGCAAGAAACTGCAAGAACTTAACCCAAGTCTTGATGGCTCTAAGATCCATAGAATCGAAAAAGGGGAGGTCGTAGAATTCTCGGTTAAGACTGGCGGTATAAATGACATTTCTCCCATTCGTGCGTTGACGAAACTGAGGAAGCTAGGCTGTTCAGGTGGCAACGTGGACGACAATATCACTGGAAGTTTTTCGGACCTCTCACCACTGCAAGGAATGCCGCTGAACTTCCTGTACTGCGGACGCTCGAAAGTGTCTGACCTTTCGCCACTCAAAGGAATGCCGCTTATAGAGTTGAACTGCAACTTTACCCTGATCTCCGACCTATCGCCGCTGGAAGGAATGCCCCTCGAAGATTTAACGATCATCCAAACGGAGGTGTCAGACCTGTCACCGCTGGAAAACTGCAAGAGACTGAAAGGTCTGGCTATCACAAAAACGAAAGTCACCGCCACTGGTGTCGCCGCGCTGCAAAAGGCGCTGCCGAATTGCAAGATCGACTGGGACGGGGCGGAACGGGGGCGAGGGGCTGGGGGCGAGGGGCTACTGAAAGCGGCTGCCACCGGCTCCGCCAGTGCCGGCTTCGCGCTCGACTTCAGCCCCGAGCGCCAGAGCTACGTCGAAGTGCCCGACTGGAAATATGATGGCCGCACGCCGCTGACGGTCGAAGCGTGGGTGACGCCTCGCATTGTGAACCGGTCTTATAGCGTGATTTCGTCTCAAGCGGGCGGCGGCTTCGGCCTGAAGGGAAGCACTGCCAGCTTGTGGACATTCACGATGCACGGCACCGAGGCCTATGAGCCCGCCCTCGCTCATAAAGCAAGCGCGGCGAGCGTGCTGACCCATGTCGCCGGCGTGTTCGACGGCAAAGAACTTATCGTATTCGTCGACGGTCACCGACAAAAATCGACGCGCACGGTCACATTGCCAATCAAGCCTCCCGGACAGCTGACGAATATCGGTGCTGCTCCTGGCGCTAGTGCTGCCGGGGTCTTCGACGGCACGATTGACGAAGTGCGTATTTCATCGGTCGCGCGCTACACGAGCGATTTCACGCCGCAGCAGCGCTTCGAGCCCGACGCCGCTACCGAGGTGCTCTACCACTTCGACGAAGGCAGCGGCACGGTCGCGAAAGATTCTTCGCCGCATCATCGCGACGGCAAGATCAGCGGCGCAACGTGGGTGGCGGCGGCGAGCGTCGGCGGCTCCCAGCCGCCGGCCGATGCCCGAGTTTTCGCGGGCAAGTCGTATCAGGTGTTCAAGGAAGTGTTGTCCTGGCATGAGGCCCAAGCCAACTGCGTCGCGCTGGGCGGTCACTTGGCCGTGGTCAACTCGGCCGATGAGAACCAATTCATCGCCGACCTCATGAAATCAGGCGGGGTCAATGAAGCTTGGCTCGGCGCAACCGACGAGAAAAAAGAAGGCCGGTGGATCTGGGTCGACGGTACGGCGATGCAGTATTCCAACTGGGACAAAGGGCAGCCGAACAATAGTGTCGGCGGGCGGCCGGAACACTATTTGGCAATTTCTAATGCGACGAGCGGCAAATGGTGGGACTATCCGGCAGACAACTACCGAAAGCCAGGATTCGTCTGCCAATGGGACACGTCGCCCAATGCCGCTGCACCGCCAATGGCGAATGCCCCGTTCGATGCCGCGCAGGCCAAGGCCCATCAAGCCGCCTGGGCCAAATATCTAGACACGCAGGTCGAAACGACTAACAGCGTCGGCATGCGGATGACGCTGATCCCGCCCGGCGAGTTCCTGATGGGCAGCACGCCGGAACAACTGGCCGAGTGGCGCCCGAGTGGCGAACGCGAGAAGAAGCCATCGACGGATGCGTTTGTTAGCTGGCTCCTCGCAGAAATGCCGCAGCACAAGGTTACGATCCGTCAGCCGTACTTGATCGGCAGCACCGAAGTGACGGTGGCGCAGTTCCGCAAGTTCGTCGAGGCCAGCAAGTACGTCACCGAAGCGGAGCAGTATGGCTTCGGCAACAGTCACGAACGGGAGATTGAAAAGGCCAAAGAAACCGACAAGGGAAAGAACTGGAAGAACCCAGGCTATTCAATCACCAGCGATACGGCGGTGACGCAAATCACCTGGAACGATGCGGTCGCGTTTTGCGAGTGGTTGAGTCAACAAGAGAGCGGGAGGCGTGAGCCTCCCGATGCCATCGCGGGCCTTACGGCCTCCGCTCGTTATCGGCTACCGACCGAAGCGGAATGGGAATATGCCTGTCGCGCCGGAACGACGACGCAGTATTCGTTCGGCGATGACAAGACGCAGTTGGAACAATACAGCCCGCGCCTCCCGCGCGCGCGCGGCGATCAGCCCGTAGCGTCGAAGCTGCCCAATCCGTTTGGGTTGTTCGACATGCACGGGAACGTGTACGAGTGCTGCCAGGATTGGTACGACGGAAAGTGGTATGAGAAGAGCTCACCGATCGACCCCCATGGACCAGCTTCCGGCTCCCAGCGCGTGATCCGTAGCGGCTCGTGGTACTACCTCGATTCCCACTGTCGCAGTGCGGCTCGCCTTTCCAGCCCGCCGTCGAATCGTAACTTCCACCACGGCTTTCGCATCGTCCGCCCGCTGGATGCCACGCAGCCGGCAGCAGGCAGCGGACAGCAGGCAGTGAGGCGATGGGAAACGCCCGAGTTTCAGAAGTGGGTCGCCGACACGCAAACGCTGCCTGCCGAGCAGCAGATCGAAGCCGTCAGTAAGAAGCTGATGGAATTGAATCCTGGGTTTGACGGGCAGGTGACGGGATTTCAGGGGAAGGGCCCGCCCAAGATCGAAAAGGGGCAGGTAACGGAGCTTCAGCTTCTCACGGACAAAGTGGTCGATATTTCTCCGTTAAGCGTATTCAAAGGATTGAGCCGTCTTAATGCTCATGGAAGCGGTGTTGCAAGCAAATGTGTTTTCTCCGACTTATCACCACTCGAAGGAATGCCACTAACACAACTGATTTGCGGTAGCACGCAAGTTGCCGATCTGTCGCCACTCGATGGTATGAAGCTGACGCTTCTGAGTTGTTTTCACACGGAAGTGTCCGATTTGTCGCCGCTAAAAGGTATGCAAGTGACGAGGTTGGATTGCCAAGGCACGAAGGTATCTGACTTGTCACCATTGGAAGGGACGAACTTAGACTACCTTTTGTTCACGCCTGAGGACATCACGAGGGGAATGAACGTAATCCGGCAGATGAAAAGCCTGAAGACGATCGGCATCGACAGCCAAAAGAGGTTTCCGACCGACGAGTTTTGGAAGCGCTACGACGCTGGCGAGTTCGGCAAGCCCGCTGCCCCGGCAAAGCTCGCCTACCTCGACCCGGCCTTCCCAGCCTGGGTCAAAGCCACGCAAGCCCTGCCTGCCGAGCAGCAGGTCGAAGCCGTCAGCAAGAAGTTGATGGAACTGAATCCGGGGTTTGATGGGAAGATCACGGGAGCAGATGGAACAGGCACGCCCAAGACAGTGCAGCGCAGGGTCACGTCGTTTGCATTTCTCTCCGACAACGTGACGGACATTTCGCCCGTGCGTGCATTGGTGGGATTGAAGGCTCTGGTTTGTGCTGGCAGCCGTACTGGCAAGGGAAAACTATCCGACCTGTCGCCAGTGCAAGGCATGCAACTGCTGAACCTTAAATGTACTAACTTGGAAGTGTCCGATTTGTCACCGCTCCAAGGGATGCCTCTGGATACGTTGTGGTGCTACGACACGCAAGTGACCGACCTTTCACCGCTACAGGGTAGCCCTCTGTCATATCTATATTGCGACAACACTGAGGTGTCAGACCTGTCACCGCTGGAAAACTGCAAGAGACTGAAAGGTCTGGCTATCACAAAAACGAAAGTCACCGCCACTGGTGTCGCCGCGCTGCAAAAAGCCCTGCCCAACTGCAAGATCGAGTGGGACGGGGCGACGAAGTAGCGCACCGGCGGAGAAGGGAGAGGTGGGGATACGAAGCGATGTGGGGATGACGGAGAACGGCGCGCTGATCATCCCCCCTCGCTTTACATCTCCACCTCTGCCTTTCCGATTGAGGAGAAGAAGGCCGTTACGCTTCGCAGGTGGTCTCTTCGCCGATGGTTTCGGGCCAGCGGCCGGGCAGGTCGTCGGCATACCAGTGGTCGAGCACACCCGACCAATCTTCGGGGCGCTTGACGGCGATGAACGCATCGCGCACGACGAGCGGCTCGGGGTGCAGTTGCGAGTACTTGATGCCGAACTTGCGCATCTGCCGGCCGCATAGTTCAGGTCCGTACACTTCCTCGGCCAGTCGGAAATGCTCGCGCAGCACATCGCGCTGCTCGTGCAGCGTGGGCGGCTCTGGCGAAGGAACCCCGGCGGCGAGCGCCCGCGCCTGGGCGAAGATCCACGGGTTGCCGATCGCTCCACGGGCGGCGGTGACACCGTCGACGCCGGTTTGGGCGATCATGTCGAGGCAGTCCTGCGCGGTGAACAAGTCGCCGCTGCCGAGGATCGTCCGCTCCGGGGCGTGCGCACGGACCTCGCGCAAAAACTCCCAGCGGCTGGGGCCGAGGTACCGCTGCTCGACTGTGCGGCCGTGGACCGTGACTGCCGCAACGCCGCGCTCGAAGGCGCCGTCCAAGATCGTAAAGAAGTTCTCGCGACTCTGCTGACTGTCGTCCAGCCCGCGGCGCATCTTGACGGTGACCGGCACCTGTGGTGGCACGGCTGCGCGCACGCGCTCGACGATCTCGAGCGCCACCGCCGGTGTGCTGAGCAGGAAGCCGCCGCGGCAGCGCCCCAGCACCTTGGGCACCGGGCAGCCGAAATTGATGTCGATCACGTCGAAGCCGGCCTCGGCAAGCTGTCGCGCCGCGGGGCCGAATTCCGCCGGATCGCTCCCCATAAGTTGGCCGCCCACGGGATGTTCGTCGTCGCCGATCTGTAAATACCGGCGAGTTTTCTTCCCCCCTTGATTCACCAGCCGATCGAGCACCACCTCGGCCAGGGTGTAGCTGGCACCAAGCCGGCGCGCGATCACGCGCATCGCCCGATCGCTGTATCCGCTGAGCGCAGCTTGCACCACCGGAAAGCCGATTTCGACGGAGCCGATGTGTAACGGTTTGAACATTTGGCGAACCGGACCGAAGATCGGGCGAATGAAAATCTTTGTATCGGTTAAGATAAGAACATGGTCGAGTTCTATCTAGGCCTCGCGTCCGTCGTCGCGGTGATCTATTTCGGCTGGGGTGTGTACAATCCCAAGTCGCAGCAAGAAATTGAGCACCGCTTGTTCAACATGATGACCGGCGGCTCGGCCGGCGTGCCGTTCTTTCGCCCGCACAAGCTGCGGTTCCGGAATACCTGCGGCCTGGTCGTGGCAGTAGTCTTGCTCGGAGTGGCCGTATTTGGTTACGAGGAAGAGGCACATGTCCGCCATGCGAATCAGCGGGAGGCGCCGACCACCAAACAGCAGCAGGAAGCCGCGCAGGTGGAAGACGCGCTGCGCCACCAAGCGGAACGTGGCGAAGCGTACTATCGAACCAACTCGCCGCTGGGCGGAGGAAGTGAGTAGGTAAGTAGGTAAGTAGGTGAGTGGCTTCTTGTTACTTCCTTCCACTCACTCACTCTCGCTCACCTGCCGGCCTAAAGCAGCGGGCAGACATCGAGCCACTGGCAGCCGTCGCGAGCGATCCACTCTTGCGCTGCCGGCGGGCCCCATAGCCCCGGCTCGTACGTCAAGAGCGTTGGCGCTCGTTGTTCGTCCCACGCTTTTTGGATCGGATCGATGATGCCCCAGGCCAGCTCGACCTCATCGGCCCGGGCAAACAGGCTCGCATCGCCGATGATCGTATCCAGCAGCAGCCGCTCGTAGGCTTCCGGCATCGCTTGCGAGAACTCGGCGTCGAAGCGGAAGCCCAGGTCGGTCAGCCGCAGCCGCATGCCGGCGTCGGGCACCTTCGTTTGCAGGTGAAGCTGAATGCCTTCAGCCGGCTGAATGTGGATCACCAGCCGATTGGCCTCGCAGGCGCGCGACGTGCCGGCGAAGACCATGTGTGGCGGGGCACGGAACTGGACCACGATCTGCGTGCTGCGGCAGCTCATCGCCTTGCCGCTCCGCAAGTAGAACGGCACGCCCTGCCAACGCCAGTTGTCGATGAACAGCTTTAAGGCAGCGTACGTGGCAGTCCGACTGCCCGCAGCGACCCCCGGCTCGTTGCGGTAACCGTCGTATTGCGCGCGCAACGTTTCGCTGGCCACGTCGAGCGGCGGACGCACCGCTTGCAGCACTTTCACTTTTTCGTTGCGCACGAGGTCGGCCTCGAATCGCGACGGCACTTCCATGGCCGTGATCATCAGCAGTTGCAGCAGATGGTTCTGAAACATGTCGCGCAGCACGCCAGCGGTGTCGTAATAGCCGGCGCGCTGGCCGACCTTCACTTCCTCGGCCACCGTGATCGCCACGTGATCGACGTAGTTGCGATTCCACAGCGGCTCGAACACTGCGTTGGCGAACCGCAGCACGAGGATGTTCTGCACCGTTTCCTTGCCCAGATAATGATCGATGCGATAGACCTGCCGCTCGGCGAACACCTGGTGCACCGCGGCGTTCAGCGCCCGGGCCGTGGCCAGGTCGGTGCCGAACGGTTTTTCGATCACCACGCGTCGTGCCCCGCGGCTCTCATCGGCCAACCCCGTCGCACCCAGCCGAGCGACTGTCTCCTGGTAGAACTGCGGGGCGGTGGCAAGGTAGTAAATCCGGATGGTTTCGCCGCCTTGCTCCAGCTTGTCGAGCATCGCCGCCAAGGCCGCCATATCCCCTTCACGATCGAGATCGCCGGGCTGATAGAAGATGTTCGCGGCGAACTGGTCCCATACGGCGCGATCGAAATCGTTGCCGGCAAACCTGGCGGTCGACTCAGCCAGCTTCGTGCGGAATTCGTCATGGGTGAATGCCGTGCGCGATGAGCCGACGATGCGCGTCCCTACTGGCAACCGCTGCTTGCGATGCAGTTGGTACAGCGCCGGCACGAGCTTGCGACTCGTCAAATCGCCCGAGGCGCCGAAGATAACAAACGTGGAGGGCAGGGGCATAGGTCGAAAAATGGCACGCTACTGGTTGTGGGAGCGAATCCTTTCGCCGACCCTGGGACACCTTCAATGCACCTCGGCATACCACTGACGGTCAAGCAATCGGGCATTCGCAGGATGAGCAGACGAAAACGGCCAGTCGATCGCCGCTTGAATCAGTCCTGCGCGAACGGGATTCAGTTCGATGTACGTAAGATGTTCTTCGATGTCACGGTCATCACGGCAACAGTGGTCGTGAAACCCTTCTTGCCAAAATGGTCCGGACCGGTCTAGCAGCCGATTTAGTTCTCGCGCGCTGAATCGACGGATTCGCTTCATCAGATCGGACACGTTGTATTGAACGGTCAGCACAAACAGCATGTGCCAATGGTCAGGCATGATGCAAAAGGCGAGCAGCTTCAACGATTCTTCGCGCCGCAAAAAGTCGATCGCTCCAAGAATGATAGCGGCGCGCTCGGGGCGCGCCAGCGTCATCGACCTGTCCAGCACGCATTTTGTTATGGCGTAACAACGCCCTTGCTCGGACGACCGGCCACGGCGCATCGCACTCGAAGGGGATCGTCGAGACATGGTCCTGCTCGGTTGGCGAAAGGATTCGCCTCCCACGAGGTTAGTTCGTCGGCGGCTGGAATGGATTGCCTGTCTCGACGGCGGGGCGGATCGGCACGTTCACCGGCAGCGGCGGAGGCGCCCCGGCGCCGGCGACCGCGAACACCGGATAATCGGCGTACTTCAGCCAGATCACTTTGGTCCCGGCGCTGCGATCTCCCCATCGAAAACCCTTCTGAAGCTGCGACGCCATCACCAACAGCACAACCAGGTCGACGAGCAATACAAGCATGGGGATCAGCGGTTGCTTCACCAGCACCCCAGTGAAGTCGTACGCCACCGCGGTCACCACAAGGATGGTGTTTCGCAAAAGCGATTGCCGAAAACCGATCGGAGCCCCGGTCGTCTGGTCGACCACTTGCAAGCCGCAGATGTATTTTCCCGCGGAGCGGCCGTCGAAGCCGTCTTTTGCTCCGAACGCCATATCGAGCACGAACAGCCCGAACACCAACAGGCCGGTTGTTAGCGAGGCATTTTGGGTAGCCTGGCCAATGATGCCTATTCCTAAGCCAAGCGGGAAGGCGAGCGCAGCTCTGATCAGCACGTCAATGATGAACGCAGCCTGCCGGCGATTGGCGAAGCCGTAGTAACATTTTCTGCAGACGAGCTGTCCGTACAGCTTTTTGGCCTTGTGCATGTACTTGTCGCGCCCGCACAACGGACAGGCATCAGCCATGGTCGTTTCCCCCTTTGCTTTTGCGCGGCCCGCAGTGGTGACGAAGTTTACTTCGGCTCGCGACGCAGGCGGAGCCAGTCGCTGTGGAAGCTGCCGGGCTTGTCGAGGCGTTCGTAGGTGTGGGCACCGAAGTAGTCGCGTTGCGCCTGAAGCAGGTTCGCAGGCAGCCGCGCGGTGCGGTAGCCGTCGTAGTAGGTGAGCGCGGTGGTGAATGCCGGCGCCGGAATGCCCAACTCGACGGCCACGGTGATCACGTGCCGCCACGCGGGCTGGGCCTTCTCCACCGCGGCGGTGAAGTATGGGGCCAGCAGCAGATTTTCGAGCTTCGGGTCTTTATCGAACGCTTCCTTGATGCGCTCGAGGAACGCGGCGCGAATGATGCACCCGCCCCGCCACAACAGTGCGATGCTGCCGTAGTCGAGCGGCCAATCGTGCTCCTTGGCCGCGGCCTGCAACTGCACGAAGCCCTGGGCGTAGCTGCTGATCTTCGAGGCGTAAAGCGCTTGGCGGACCTCTTCGATGAACTGCTTCTTGTCGCCCGAGTATTTCGCCGTTGGGCCCTTGAGCACCTTGCTCGCCCGCACGCGCGCGTCCTTCAAGGCCGACAGGCAGCGTGCATATACCGCCTCGGTCACCAGCGTGCTGGGCACGCCGAGATCGAGGGCCAACTGGCTCATCCATTTGCCGGTCCCCTTGGCCCCGGCCTTGTCTATGATCGCGTCGACCAGGTAGCCGCCTTTGTCAGGATTACTGCCGTCGGGGTCTTTGACGCTGAAAATATCGCGAGTGATCTCGATCAGGTAGCTGTCCAACTCGCCGCGGTTCCATTCGGCAAACACGTCGTACAGCTCGTCGTTCGAGAGGCCCAACGCCTGTTTGAGCAGGAAGTACGCCTCGCAGATGAGCTGCATGTCGCCGTACTCGATGCCGTTGTGCACCATCTTCACGTAGTGCCCGGCGCCGCGCGGACCGACCCATTCGCAGCAGGGAATGTCGTTCTTGGGACCGACCTTGGCGGCGATCGCCTGGAAGATCGGTTTCACCAGCGGCCACGCCGCCTTACTGCCGCCGGGCATCATGCTGGGTCCGAGCAATGCCCCTTCCTCGCCGCCGGAGACGCCGGTGCCGATGAACTGCAAGCCCTTCGACTCGACGTACTTCGTTCGCCGTTCGGTGTCGCTGTACAGCGTATTGCCGCCGTCGATGATCACATCTCCCGGCGACAGCAGCGGAATTAAGTGCTCGATGAGATCGTCGACCGCCGGCCCCGCCTTGACCATCAGCATGATCTTTCGCGGCGTGGCAACCGCCTTGACCAGGTCTTCGACACTGTGGCAGCCGACGAACTTCTTGCCCTTCGCCCGGCCGTTGATGAGGTTGTCGACCACGCTGGTCGTGCGATTGAACGCCGCGACGCGGTAACCGCGGCTCTCGATGTTCAAGGCGAGGTTCTCGCCCATCACCGCCAGGCCGATCAGACCAAAATCGGCGGCCGCGGGGCTGGGAGCTGGGGGCTGGGAGTTGGGGGAAGGCATATTCTATTCAACCTTAGTGCGTAATGATTTGATCAAGCCACGACGTTGTCGACCGAGCTCGTCGCAATCAGCCAAGAGAGTATCGATAGCCGACTCTTTGCCGCAAATCTCGAGCTCACGCGCAAGCATTAGCTGCGTCTCAACCTCAGCGAGCGATCCCAATGCGATTGCCAGAGGATGGAGGTATTCCTTGGTGAAGCCTCGCGTGTGCCCTTCAGCGATGTTTGAAGGGATCGAGACCGCCGCGCGTCGAATTTGACTGGTCAGCCCGTAAACCTCTTCCTTCGGGAAAGATCTGCTGAGCAAGTACACCGATTTGACCAAGGCAATTCCATTCTGCCAGACGCGAAGATCGCGATAACTACAGATCTCGTCCATCCTAGCTCCCAGCTCCTAGCCCCTAGCTCCCATTTCCCACGGCGGCTGGGCGGGCAGATATTTCTCAAACTCTTCGAGCAGCTTCTTTTGGTATTCGCCGGCGAAGGTGCCTCCCAGGAACTTGTCGATCCCTTCTTCGTAGAGGCGTTTCCAGCTCGCTTCTTCGGCACCGGGATTGATCGGGAAAAACAACGCTTTGTTGGCGATCGCCGCCTGGTGGTCGCCTGGCGCGTCGCCGATCATCAGCGCGTGATCCGGCGGATACTTGCTCGCCACGCCCAGCACTTCTTTCTTGGTGCCGACTTCCTGCCCGCAAATCGCCGCCACGTATTTCTTGATGTCGTGCTCTTCCCACTCGCGGTTCAGCGCATCGTTGGGCGTGGCCGAGATGACCAGGCAATCGGCCTTGCCTTGCAGCTTCTGCAAGCACTCGCGCACATAAGGGAATGGCGGCACGTCGCGCACAAAGCGCTCCACCTGGGCATTCACCGACTCCGACCACTCAAGCGCTTGCTTCAGGTCCGGGTGCCCTGATTGTTCGACCGCTTTCTTCAGTGCCGGGTTGCCGAGCTTCGTTTCGACCTTCATCCACTCGATCAGTCCCTCGGGCATGCGAATCTTCACGCCGCGGGCGATCACCTCGGGCCGCTTCGCCAGCCACTCGATCGTTTCGACCAGCGCCGGGAAGCGGTTGATGCCGCGGCTCTTGGAATACAGGTTCACGAACTCCGCCGCCTCGCGGGCATACTTGCTGATGCCCTGCAAGCCGTAAGTGTTGATCGTGTTGGGAATGAAGCACTCCTTGTGCTTCACCTCCATCGTGTCGAACGCGCAGCCGTCGGAATCGATGCCGACGAGGTACGGGTGCTTGGGAGCGGGGATTGGGGACTGGGGGCTGGGGGCGGAGGGAGCCATACCGGCAATTAAACCTTTGCCTTTAGAGACTTTTGTAACCCGCGAAGTTTGCGACCAAGTTCGTTCGTTTCCATCAGCACGCGATCGATGGTCTCGCGCGGACAATACCCAAGTTGTGAGGCGAGCAACAACTGCGTCTCAACCTCTGCGAGAGAACCAAGCGAAATGGACAAATGATGCAGGTATTCCTTTCGGGAGTCGCGTGCATCTCCTTCGGCAATATTTGATGGAACCGAAATGGCAGCGCGACGTAATTGGCTGGTCAAACCGAACAGTTCGTCGCGCGGAAATGGGCCCGTTAATTCATAGATGCTTCTTACGAGATTCATGCCAAGTTGCCAAACAACCAGATCGCGGTAGCTTCTTATCGTTGTCGACACGGCGTCTTCCCCAATTCCTAGCCTCCAGGCCC